>NZ_JAVDDW010000001.1:0-969481 GCF_030848585.1 Halobellus sp. H-GB7
GCCGTGGATACCCGACATCCCGGCGTTGAGGATCGTCGTGACCGCGCGCGGCCAGGAGTTGTCGCCGTCGTCGCCCGCGCGGGCCTCAAGCGTGGCGTACTCCGATTGCTTCGATTGGATCTCCTCGACGACGTCGTCGAGGTCGTCTTTCAGTTCTGCCTTCTCCGCTTGGAGGTCGTCGACGACGCCCTCGATCTTCGATTCGTTCTTCTCGGCCTTGTCGAGTTCCGAGTAGAGGTCCGACACCTCGGCTTTCAGATCGGGCAGCGTCTCGCGGAGGTCCTCGATCTCCGCTTCGGTCTCGGAGATTTCGGTCGCCCGTCGTCGCGTGTCGTCGAGGAGGCGATCCTTCTCGCGCTGGCGGTCGTTCTGCTCCGTTTTCAGCTCTTCGAGCCGGGCTTTCTTCTCGGCGAGATCGGATTTCAGCTCGTCGTACTCGGTGTCGACGTCGTCGATTTCGGCCTGGACTTCGGCCAGGTCCGTCTCCAGCGAGCCGATGTCGGACTTCACGGAGGCCTTCTCGACCTTGACAGAGCGGATCTCCGCGTCGAGTTCGTCGATCTCCTCCTGCTTGCGGTCGAGTTGGACGAACGCGTTCCGCCGCTCGCTCTCGGCGTCGTCGATTCGCTCTTCGGCGGCCTCGATGGCGTTCTCCAGCCGGTCGATCTCGCCTTTGACCTCCTCGATCTCGGATTTGATCCGGAGCTGTTCGTCCTCGCCCTTCCGTTCGATCTCCCGCGTGAGCGCTTCGAGTTCGTCCTCCAGCCGCGAGACGCGACCCTGCCGGCGGTCGAGTTCCTCGCGGTGCGATTCGAGCTTCGATTCGGTTCTCTCGGCTCGCTCCCGGGTCGCTTCGAGGTCCTCGCGCTTGTCTTCCAGTTCGGCGGCCTTCTGATAGCCTTCGTACTCCTCGCGCTCCTCGCGGAGCGACTGGTATTCCAGCGCCGTCTCGCGCTCGTCTTCGAGCTGGTCGAGCCGGGTCTCTTTCTCTTCGATCCGGAGGTCGGCCTCCTCGATCCGATCTTCGACGGCGTCGAGTTCCTCGAAGGCGTCCTCCTTCTTGGCGTCGAACTCGGCGACGCCGGCGATCTCGTCGATGATGCCCCGGCGCTGGTGGGGCGTCATATTGATGATCTCGGTGACGTCACCCTGCATCACGACGTTGTAGCCCTCGGGCGTGATGCCCGCTTGCGCGAGGAGGTCCTGGATGTCCGAGAGGTTGCACGAGCGGCCGTTGAGGTAGTAATACGAGTAGTAGTTGTCCTCTGTCTCTTTCACGCGGCGCTTGACGCGGATCTCGGAGACGTCGCCGACGTCGTCGCTGCCCGCGGCGTTGACGACTTGCGAACGCTCCAGCGTGCCGTCCGCGTTGTCGAGGACGACCGTGACGGTGGCCTCTTTGGGTCCGCCCCCGCCGCCGTCGCTGTCGTCGGCGTGACCGGGGTTGTAGATGAGATCAGTCAGCTTCTCGGCGCGGATGCCGCGCGTCCGGGCTAACCCGAGCGCGAACAGTACGCCGTCGATGATGTTCGACTTACCGGAGCCGTTCGGCCCCGTAACGACTGTGAAGTCCTCGTAGAACGGGATACGCGTGGTCCGCCCGAAGCTCTTGAAGCCGTCGAGGACGAGCTCTTTGATGTGCATAGGTTGCTCGTAGCGGGCGGAGCGCCCGATTATGCGACGATGATGTCGTCGTCTTCGGTCGCCGCCTCGTCGTCACCCTCGGTTTCGTTCGTCTTAGTATCGTCGTCCTTCGATTCGACCTCGCTCGGGATGTGGTCGTCCGCGTCGGCGTCGATGAAGTCCGCGTCGTCGGACTGCTGTGCGGACGTTTCGCGGCGCGACTCCGCCTGCGCCGGCGACTCCTGGTGTGGGTCCATCGGGTCTTCCGCGGTGTTCGCCTCGGCGTCGGATTCGGCGGCCGCCTCGGGCTCGGACTGGGCGTCCGACGCCGATTCGGGCTCCGATGCCGATTCGGGCTCCGACGCGACGACGTTGTCGTGACCGACCGGACGGGTCCCGGCCGCGAGGTCGACTTCGACCTCCTCTTCGAGGAGCCGAACGCGCTCTTTCGTCTCGACGAGCTCTTCGGTCAGCCCGTTGACGGCGGCCTGTAGCTCCGCGACCTTCGACTCGAGCTCCTCCACACGGTTGCTCATAGGGTAGATAGCCCGTCTCCGGCCACATAAACGTACGTCAGACACCTACCCAGGAAGTGATAGTTGACGTGAATATCCGATTCGACGGACGCCGGTAGCACCGGCTGCGACGGGACGCCGAACCTCTCACCGGAGATGCCGATCGAAGAACGCTTCGGTCCAGCCGAGCGTGAACGGCCGCTGCGTCTCGTGGACGTCGTGGCCGGCGTCGGCCGCGACCACGCACTCGGCGGTGACGTCGCTCTCTTCCAGCATATCGTGGAACAGTTCCGAGGCCATCGCCGGAACGACGTCGTCGTCCTCGCCGTGGAGGAGCAAAATTGGGGGCACGTCGGCCGCGGCGTCCGTCTGTGAGGTGTCCCACGCTCCCGGCTGTCCGTTACCACCCAGATACGTCGACGGCGACGCTCGCTCCCAGGCGTCCGGTGCCGACTCGCGGTCACCGCCCAGCAGCGCCACGAGACCGTCGGTTTCGGGCTGGTGTTCCAGTGCGTACGTGCCGGCGACGCCGACGACTGCGGCGAGCCCGTCGTGTGCGCTGGATGCGGCCGCGGCGTCGATCGGAACACCGGCGAACGCCGATTCGTGTGGCGCAAACGACGCCTCTCCGGCCGTCACCGCGGCGAGGACGGCGAGGTGTGCGCCCGTGCCGTGGCCGAACGCGCCGAGGCGGTCCGGGTCGACGCCGACGTCGTCCGCGGCGGCGCGAAGCCACCGGATCGCGGCCTTCAGATCCCGAATCTGGGCGGGGAAGCTCGCGACGTCGCTGCCGCGATACGCCGGGACGACGCAGACGTAGCCGCGCTCGGCCAGATCGAGCGCGTACCGCGCCAGTTCGCCGCTGTCGGGGGCGCGACCGCGACTGCCGGGAACGAGGACGACGGCGGCGCGGCGGGCAGCGTCGGCTGTCCCGACCCCGGCCGTCGCCGGGCGATAGAGATCGAGATGGAGGGGGCTGCCGTCAGGGGCCGCAAAGGTGACCCCGCGGCGAACGTCGATCCTGGCAGCGTCGGCCAGCGAGTCGCTCATCGGGCGTGCCGTCGATGGGACCGAGGGAATAGGTTACGGAAGCGCGAGGAAGACGTCGAATAGCGCCGTGTCCCCTCCGTCACGCACGAACCCCCGTCTCGGCCCACTGCCGGGCCAGGAGGAACAGCCCCGCCGAGAGGACGCTGATGAGTGCCATCCCGAGGAACACGGGGATGTACGTCCCGTACAGGTCGAACGAGAGGTTCGCGAGATAAGGGCCGAGCGCACCCGCGAAGGCTGAGGAGACGGACGCGACACCGAACAGTCCGTTCAGATTCTCCGCTCCGAAGAGATCTGCCATCACCGGCGTCATCAGCGCCCCGAGTCCGGCGTATCCGAACCCGAACAGCGCCGACATAGCGAGCACCACTCCCGCGTCGTGTATCTGCGTGATCGGAACCGTCAGCACCCCGATCACGACCGCGTTGCCGGCGAGGACGTGCGTCGTGTCCAACCGGTCGGCGAGGTAGCCGGTGACGAACTTCCCGATGGTGTTGGTCGCTCCGATCACGCTGATTGCGAAGACGCCGGCCTGTGCTCCGATATCGACCGACCGGGCGAACTCGACGAAGTTGACCGTCAGCGACAACGGCACGAGATACGATCCGAGAAACGCCAGGAAGAACACGGCGAACGACGGCGACAGCACGACAGACCGGACGTCACGCAACTGTTCACGAGCGGAGGGGTAAGACCGGTCGTCGGCAGTCGTCACGAACTCCGCGGAGGCGTCGATACCGAGTCGTTCCGGCCGGTCGGCAATCAGGACCGTCGCAACTGCGAGGGCGACGCTCACTAACAACGCCAGCGCGAAGTACGCGCGCTGCCAGCCCAGCGCTTCGATCAACAGACGAGCGAACGGTGGCATCGCCATCATCCCGACCCCGGCACCCGCGGTCGCGATCCCTGTGGCGATGCCCCGTCGCCGCTCGAACCAGAACACCGGTGTCACGTATGCGATGACCATCACAATGCTGAATCCGATGCCGACTGCGATCCCATAACACACCAGCACGCCCAGGAAACTGGAGAAGATGCTCGTCCCGAACAGGCCGCCGACGATCAGCACAGACCCGAGCGCGAACAGTCGGCGGACGTCGTACCGGTCGATGGTGAACCCGAACACCGCCGCGCCGACGTACATCATCACCGACTGCAGAGAGAAAATAAGAGACGTGTTAGCGTGCGACATTCCGAACGCGGTGACGAGGTGGCCGAAAAAGACGCTGAACGAGTACAGGAGCCCGTAGATCAGCAGCCCGCCGAGAAAGCACGAGGCAACGACGAACCAACCGTAGTAGAGATCCAGCCCGGCCAACAGCCGCCGGACGTCGATGAACTGACCGACCCGCGTCGAACGCGGCGGTGAGTTTGGGCCCACAGTTCCAATCGAGCGTTATTGATCGTCCGGCGAAAAAACTCCCGGTGGTATGGGCGCTAGCGGACAGTGGTCAGGGTGCTTTCGGTGCCCACCTATCCGACCGTCCCGTTAGCCTTTAGCCCCGCTACGTCGAATCACGCGTCAATGACCGCGAAGGCGCTCTCCCAGCGCGATCTCGCCACCGTCATCGGGTTGGAGGTCCACGTCCAACTCGAGACGGACACGAAGATCTTCTGTGGGTGTTCGACCGAACCGGCGGACGACGAAGAGCCCAACAGCCGTACCTGCCCGATCTGTCTCGGCCTGCCGGGTGCGTTGCCCGTCCTGAACGAAGGGGCCGTCGAGGCCGCCGTGAAGGTCGGCAAGGCGCTCGACGCCGACGTCGCCGAACACACCCGGTTCCACCGGAAGAACTACTACTACCCCGACCTGCCGAAGAACTTCCAGATCACGCAGTACGACGCCCCGATCTGCGCCGACGGCACCCTCGAAGTCTCCGTCGAGGGCGAGCGCCGCGAGATCGGTATCGAACGCGCCCACCTCGAAGAGGACCCGGGCAGCCTCCAGCACAAGGGCGGCAGTATCGACACCGCAGACTACACGCTCGTCGACTACAACCGCGCCGGCACGCCGCTGATGGAGATCGTCACCCGCCCCGACTTCCGCAGTCCTCAGGAGACCCGCGCGTTCCTCGCGAAACTCGAAGAGGTCCTCGAATACCTCAGCGTCTTCGACTCCACGCGCGACGGGTCGCTCCGCGTCGACGCCAACATCTCGCTCGTCCCGGCCGACGAGGTCGACGACGACGGCTCGATCAGCGTCGAGTCGCTGGAGGCGGCCAACCGGACCGAGGTGAAGAACATCTCCAGTCACAAGGGCGCAGAGCAGGCGCTCGCCTACGAGGTGACGCGGCAGAAGAACGCCGTCCAGCGCGGCCGCGCGGTCGAACAGGAGACGCGCCACTGGGACGAGTCACGCGGCATCACGGTCTCGATGCGCTCGAAGGAAGAAGAAAAGGACTACCGCTACTTCCGCGAGGCCGACCTGCCGCCGCTCGAAGTCTCCGACTGGAAAACGAAGATCGACATCCCCGAACTCCCCGACGCCCGCCGCGAGCGCTTCCGCGAGGAGTACGGCCTCGACGCCGAGTCGGCGGCGAAACTCACCTCGACGAAGGAGGTCGCAGACTTCTTCGAGGACGTCGCCTCCCAGTTCGATCCCGACCTCGCGGCGACGTGGGTCGCGGACAACTTACTGGGCGAACTCAACTACCGCGATATGGCGATCACCGACGTCGACGACCGCCTCGAGGAGTTCACGCGCCTCGTCGAACTCGTCGACGCCGACGAGATTACGACGAAGAACGCCGAGGAGATCGTCCTCCGGACGATGCTCGACGAGGGCGAGGACCCCGACACGGTCATCGAGGCGGAGGGCCTCGGCACGGCCGACGACGACGAGGTCGACGTCGCGGTCGCGGAAGCCATCGAGGAGAACCCCGACGCCGTCGAGGACTACCACGCCGGCGAGGGCGGCGCGATCAACTTCCTCGTGGGGCAAGTGATGCAGAAGACCGGCGGCAGCGCCGACCCCGGCGACGTGAACCAGAAGCTCCGCGAGCAACTCGACGAGTAACGACCTCGTCTCGATTCGAGGATCTGCGACGCCCGCCACACTGCGAGCGCCTGAAACGGCTGTTTCGCGCGCACGGGCGCGCTGTCCGCTGATTTTGCACGATTCGGCGCGAAAGCTTTAGGCCGGCCCCTCGCTTATCGCCGGGCAATGAGTCAGGGCCCGGAACTGATAATCACCGAGAAGGACAACGCCGCTCGGCGGATCGCCGACATCCTGAGCGGCGGGTCCGCCGAGGCCGACCGCCTCAACGGCGTGAACGTCTACAAGTGGGGCGGCAAGCGCTGTATCGGCCTCTCAGGCCACGTCGTCGGCGTCGACTTCCCGCCGGAGTACAACGACTGGCGGGACGTCGAGCCGGTCGAACTGATCGACGCACCGATCGACAAGCACCCGACCCAGGAGAACATCGTCGCGGCGCTCCGCCGTCTCGCCCGCCGCGCGGGTCGCGTCGTCATCGCGACCGACTACGACCGCGAGGGCGAACTCATCGGCAAGGAGGCCTACGAACTCGTCCGCGAGGTCAACGACGACGTCCCGGTCGACCGCGTCCGTTTCTCCTCGATCACGGAGAACGAGGTGACCGACGCCTTCGAGAACCCCGACGAACTCGACTTCGACCTCGCGGCCGCCGGCGAGGCCCGCCAGATCATCGACCTCGTGTGGGGGGCGGCGCTCACGCGCTTTCTCTCGCTGTCGGCGCGCCAGCTCGGTGACGACTTCATCTCTGTCGGCCGGGTGCAGGGGCCGACGCTGAAGCTCATCGTCGATCGCGAGCGCGAGATCGAGGCGTTCGATCCCGAAGACTACTGGGAACTGTTTGCGGACCTCGAAAAAGACGACGCCGACGAAGACGGCTCCTTCGAGGCGCAGTACTTCTACCTCGATGAGGATGGCAACGAAGCCGAGCGCGTCTGGGACGAAGACACTGCGGACGCGGCCTACGAGACGCTCCGGTCGTCGTCGACGGCGTCGGTCGAGTCGGTCCGTCGGCGCACCCGGACCGACGATCCGCCAGCGCCGTTCAACACGACGCAGTTCATCCGCGCCGCGGGCTCGATCGGCTACTCCGCCCAGCGCGCGATGAGCATCGCCGAGGACCTCTACACCGCCGGCTATCTCACCTACCCGCGGACGGACAACACCGTCTACCCCGACGACCTCGACCCCCGAGAGCTCCTGGATTCGTTCGCCGGCACGCGGGACTTCGGCGACGACGCGAAATCGCTGCTCGACCAGGAGGAGATCGAACCGACCGCCGGCGACGAGGAGACGACAGATCACCCGCCGATCCACCCGACCGGCGAACTGCCCAGTCATTCTGAACTCACAGAAGACGAATGGGAGGTCTACGAACTCGTGGTCCGGCGGTTCTTCGCGACCGTCGCCGAGGCGGCTACCTGGGAGCACCTCCGCGTCGTCGCGACTGTCGCCGGCGACGACGAGGGCCTCTCGCTGAAGGCCAACGGCAAGCGGCTCCTCGACCCGGGTTATCACGCGGTCTACCCGTATTCCAACGCCAGCGAGTCGTTCGTCCCCGACGTCGCCGAGGGCGAGGAACTGACCGTCACCGACACTCGCCTCGACGCAAAGCAGACCCAGCCGCCGCGGCGCTACGGCCAGTCGCGGCTCATCGAGACGATGGAACAGATGGGCATCGGGACGAAGGCGACCCGCCACGACGTCATCCAGAAGCTGTACGACCGCGGGTACATCGAGAGCGACCCGCCGCGGCCGACGCGACTGGCCCGGTCGGTCGTCGAGGCCTCCGAGGAGTTCGCCGACCGCATCGTGAGCGAGGAGATGACGGCCCAACTGGAGGAAGATATGCAGGCCATCGCCCGCGGCGAGGCGACGCTCGACGGGGTGACAGACGAGTCCCGCGAGATTCTCGAATCGGTGTTCGAGGGGCTGATGGAGTCCGGCGAGGAGGTCGGAAAACACCTCCAGGAGTCGCTGAAGGCGGACAAGACCGTCGGCGAGTGCCCCGAGTGCGGCGGCGACCTCGTGATCCGAAAGAGCCGGCAGGGCTCGTACTTCATCGGGTGTGACTCCTATCCGGACTGCACCTACACGCTCCCGCTGCCTTCGACCGGCAAGCCGCTCATCTTAGAGGAGACCTGCGACGAACACGGTCTGCACCACATCAAGATGCTCGCGGGTCGCAAGACGTTCGTCCACGGCTGTCCGCTCTGTAAGGCCGAGGAGGCCGACGAGCAGGAGGATCTGGTGATCGGGCCGTGTCCCGAGTGTGGTGAGAGCGCGGCGTCGGAGACGCCGCGAGACGAAGGCGACGACGCCGCAGCGGGCGGCGAACTCGCGATCAAACGCCTCCGCTCGGGGTCACGGCTCGTCGGCTGTACGCGCTATCCCGATTGTGAGTACTCGCTTCCCTTACCGCGCCGCGGTGACATCGAGGTGACAGACGAGACCTGTGAGGAGCACGACCTCCCGAAACTCCGGATCACCTACGACGACGACAGCGAACCGTGGGACCTCGGCTGTCCGATCTGCAACTATCGCGAGTACCAGGCCGAGCAGAGCGAGAGCGGTTCCGACCTCGAAAGCGTCAGCGGCATCGGCGAGAAGACCGCCGAGAAACTCAAAGACGCCGGCGTCGAGGACGTCGCCTCGCTCAAAGAGGTCGAACCGGATGCGCTGGCCGAAAAGGTCGACGGCGTCGGACCCGACACGGTGCGGAAGTGGCAGGCGAACGCCGACTGAGGCCCTGTTGCGGATCTGTCCAGGCTGACTCGTCGTTGCGGATCTGTCCCGACTGAAAGCGACTTCCGTGCGGCGTCCGTCGCCCCGAGTATGTGGAGACGCTCGGGGCCAGCTGTCGTCGCTCGAACGCGGACACAGAGCGGGGCCGTACGATGATCGGTGACACCGACGGGCGCGTGATCGCGCTCGGGCTCGCCCGGATGGCGGACGCGCTCGGCAACTCCTTTCTCATCATCGTGCTGCCGCTGTACATCGCGAGTGGCCAGGTATCGCTGGGCGGTCTCGTCGGCGGCGACCTCTTCGGCGTCGCCGTCGGCGAGGAGCTACTCATCGGGTTCGTCCTGTCGCTTTTCGGGTTCGTCAACAGTTTCGGGCAACCGTTCACCGGTCGTCTGTCCGATCGGTTGGGCAAGCGCAAGTCGTTCGTCCTCTTCGGCCTGGTGTTGTTCGCTATCGGGAGCGTCGCGTATCCGTTCTTGACCAACTACTGGGCGGTCCTCGTCGCCCGTGGATTCCAGGGGATCGGTGCCGCGTTCACGGTTCCGGCGACCGTGGCGCTCGTCAACGACTACGCCCGGTCGGACAGCGAACGCGGGGGTAACTTCGGCGTCTTCAACACGTTTCGGTTGATCGGTTTCGGCTTCGGCCCGATCGTCGCCGGCGTCGTCATCCGATTCGGCCCGTACCCGACTCCGTTCGGCCTGCTCTCGGGCTTCGACGCGGCGTTCGGCGTCGCCGTGGCCGGGGCCATCGTGAGCTTCCTGCTCGTCTACGCGGTGGTGGACGACCCGCCGACGCTCGACGCCGAGGCCGGCGACGACCTCTCGGTTCGGATCCTCGAACGGAGCGGGCCGGGACGGTTCGACTCGGTGTTCGTCCTCGGCGTCGCCACGTTCTTCATGGCGATGACGATCGCGCTGTTCGCGCCGCTGGAAGCGCCCATCCGCGCCCGCCTGAACGAGGGTACGTTCCTCTTCAGCGTCCAGTTCGCGGCCGTCGTCATCGCGAACGTCCTGCTCCAGATCCCGATCGGGAGCGCGAGCGACACCTACGGCCGTCGGCCTTTCCTGCTCGCCGGCTTCGTGATCCTCGTCCCCGCCGTCTTCGCGCAGGGCGTCGTCTCGACGCCGCTGGCGATGCTCGTCGCACGTCTCCTCCAGGGCGTCGCGGTCGCGCTGGTGTTCGCGCCGTCGCTCGCGCTCGCGGGCGACCTGGCACGCGAGGGACAATCGGGCAGCACCCTCTCGGTGCTGACGATGGCGTTCGGGCTCGGCGTCGCGGTCGGGCCGCTCACCGCCGGCTTCCTGTACAACGCCGGTCGGCTGTCGACGCCGTTCACCTTCGGTGCGGTCGCGGCGCTCGTCGCGCTCGTTCTCGTGTACACCCAGGTCCGCGAGTCGCTGCCGACCGACGCCGACAGCGGTGCCACGCCGCTCGGCGAGGACTAACCGGGCGCTATCCGCCAGCGATGTGGCTCGAATCGAACTGCGCGTCACCCCGCCAGCGACAAGCCCGGAGCGCACAGCGCGTTCACGCCATCTGCGCGCTCACACCGCGATTTCGGTCTCGTGGGCCGCGGTCGCGAGCGCGTCGCGAACGGTTTCGGCGGCGTCGAGTTCCTCGGCCTCCGCGACGTTCTCCATCAGGACCGTCTCCGAGGGGAACAGGTTCTCGCCGAGGACGAGGCCGTGATCGCGGGCGGTCGAGCCAGTCATCGTCAGGTAGACGCCGAGACCGACGTCCGCGATGGCCGCTTCCTCCTCGCGGTCGTCGTCGGGGTAGGCAAAGGAGATGCCGTCGAGCGGTCGCGTACCGAGGACGGCCTCGACGAGCCGTTCGTACCGCGGCGAGATGCACAGTTCGCCCTCGTAGCCGGCGACGAACTCGCGGTCGAGGTCGGCCCCCGGTGGCAGAATCTCCGGACGCGCCATCAGGGTGTGATAGACGGTGTCGCCGAGTCCCGAGACGACCCGAACGTCGGTGTTCATCGGGTCGATCCGGGCGTTGACGTCGGCTATCGAGCCGACGCCTTCGGGTTCGAGTTCGACGACCTCCTCTAAGACCAGATCCGCGCTGTCGAAGCCCAGGCCGAACTCGTGGGTGCGGAGCGCGCGGAAGGGCTCCTCGCGGCCGACGAACTGGACCGGGACGCCGCCGATGTCGACGGTGAGGCTGTCGAAGACGATCCGACGGGGCATCCCCTGGCGGTCGTCGCGGAGGAGCGTGTACTCGGGCTCGTAGTCGTCCTCGAGATCGGAGTACGTCGCGAGCCGCTGGTAGATGTCCGCGCCCGGCTGGGTATGGCCCTTCGTGACCGCTTTCTCGTGGCGGAGCGTCGAGATGATCTCGTCGGCCACGGTCTCGACGTCGGCCGCGCTGCCGGCGGCGCTTCGCTCGGCAACGTCGGCGACGCGTTCGAGAACGGCTTCGAGGGGTCGGCCCTTGCGGGGGACGGCGACGCGAATCGCCTCCGTCTCAGTCATTGTCGAACGCACGGGGTGGCGCGCTAAACAGATTGCGCTTCGCGGTTACGGCTCTCGGAGGGGATTCGACCCGCTCACTGACCGCCGGGGCCGAAGGCGTCGTTGAGGCGGTCGCGGAACGTCTGCAGTTCTTCGATGTCGCGTTCGATGGACTCGAAGCGATCGAGTTCGGCCGAGAGCGCGGACATATCGGCCCGAAGCTCGTCGATCTCGGCTTCGAGCGAGTCGCGAACGTCGACGACGTCGCCGTCGAGCGTCGCGATGTCCTCGCGGACGTCGCCCATCTCCTCGTCGAGCCGCGAGACGCGCGCCTCGGTCTCGTCTACGTCCATCGCGACGTCGTCGACGTCGGCTGCGACGCCCTCTAGATCGGACGACATCCCGTCTACGTCGGCCGCGAGTCCGTCGACGTCCGCCGCGACCTCACCCATCTCGGCGGCTACTTCGTCGACGTCTGCTGCCACCGTATCGACGTCGGCTGCGACGTCGTCTACGTCGGCTGCCACGGTATCGACGTCGCTCGCAACGTCGTCGACGCCCACCTCGACGTCCGCGACACGGTCTGCGGTCGCGTCGAGTCGCTCTTCGAGCCCGTCGGCCCGCTCGCGAAGGTCGTCGAGGCCGGCTGCGGCAGCCGAGGCGGTCTCGTCGACCTCGTCGAGTCGTTGCGTCGTCTCAGTGAGCCGCTCGTCGTTCGCGTCGACGTCCTCGTGGAGGCTCGACACGTCCGCGCGAATCTCCTCGCGGTCCGTTTCGGCGGCGTCGAGCGAGGCCTGCAGATCGTCGAGTTCCGCGGTGATCTCGTTCAGTTCCGTGTCGAGACGTTCGACCAGTTCCGCGCCGGTGCCTTCCTCGTCGATGAACTCCGCGAGCGCGTCGGCGTAGGCGTTGAGCTCCTCCACCTGCGCCTGTACGCGTCGGAGGCGAACGTCCGCGCTCCGTGGCAGCCCGACGTCGAGCTCGCCGCGGAGCGTATCGAGATCGGACTCGGAGACTTCCCCGGCACGGATTTCCTCGGCGAGCGTCGCCGCCAGGCCCCCGGACGCTGCGGTTCCGGCTTCCGCAGCGGCGGACGCCGACTGAGAATCGGCTGACTGCGTCGATGCTGGCTCGGCGCTTACGTCGGTGCCGGACTCGGCGCTCGCATCGGCCCCGGACTCGTCGGCTGCGGCGGTCACTGCGACATCAGAAGCGTTCACGCCCGGCTCGTCGACGTGTTCTTCGACGTGTTCGTCGATGTCGAGATAGTCGTCTGCGTCACTCTCTCCGGACGCCGTTGTTTCGGGTGCCTCGTCGGCCGCGTCGACGTCGGCATCTTCTTCGCCCTCTGCATCCGACTCCACCGGCTCCGCACTCTCCTCGTCGGTCTCGTCTGATTCCACTGGCGTACTCTCGCCGTCGTCTCGCTGGCGTAGTGCGGGCGTGAGATCAGTCGCTATCTCGCGCGGGATGGCTCCGGGCCCCGCGGCCACGTCCGATGCGTCCGCCAGGCTGGCGGTCGCCTCCGACTCCGCTGCCGCCGTTCCCGCACCGCTCTCAGCCGTGGCGTCGCCTGCGTCGACTTCTCCCGCGACGCCGTCCGCGTCTCCTGCCTCCACTTCTCCCTCGATGCCGTCCGCGTTTCCTTCTGCTGTGTCGCCTGTGGCGTCTTCTACTGCGGCGTCGTCGGTGACGCTCTCGGCTGTCGCCTCCGCACTGGCCTCCGCGCCGAGTCCCGGGTCGTCCGAACGCGCGTCGTCGGCGTCCACCGCTGCGGACGATTCGACGGCGTCCGGCACCGGATCCTGTTCGGGCTCTGATTCGTGTCCGACCGGCTGCTCGTGTCCGATTTCTCCGTTGGGCTCGCTTTCGGTCGCCAGCCGTCCGTTGCCCTGCAGGGCGTCGCGGACGAGTTGGCTCCGGTCCGCGCCGAGGATGTCTTCGACCTCGGCGCCGGTCTGGTCGTCGCTGGATTCTTCGGGTGCGGGCGGGCGTTCGAGAATCGGCTCGCCGAGGAATCCCTCGACGTCCGAGACCTGTTCGAGACGGATCCCGTACACCGTCGTGGTCTCCTCACCGGGGTCGAGGGTCCGCTCGTACTCGACGCGGTGGTCCTTGTAGGCGGTCCAGTTGTCGCTCTCGTAGTCCGGATGGAAGCCGACCCCTTCCATCGGGAAGTCCTCGGGGATCTGATCGACGAGCCGGACGTGTACGGGCTCGTCGCTCTCGGAGTCGAGCCGGAACTTGATCGCCGGAACCGGGAACTCGTCGCCGGCGAACGACTTCTCTACGCGCACGTCGTCGTCTGACACGGCGGTCGTTCTATCGGCGTCGGACTCGTGGCTCATAGACCACCTTACCGAAACTGCTCACATAAAACAACCGGGCAAAATACCGTTCCTGATAGCGTCGGCCGGGGTCGTGGCGGTTCTTCCCACTGTGGACGTAACAACCCGAACACATTTTTTCAGGCCGACGCGGTCATAAATACTCGCCCGGTCCGGCAGAAGTCTTTTTCAGTGGGGAAGCCGACCCCCGAACGATGGCAACCGACGACGACGCGTCCGCCGCCGACTCCGAGTCGGACGGCGAGGACGCGTTGGAGGGGGGCGGGGACGCTTCGCCGTCGCCTCACGAGGGGGACATCGTCGATCGGACCGCCGACGACGCGGGGGAACTGTCAGTCGAGGAAGCTGGGGGGCTCCCGGCGACTGACGCCGCCGACGTTCCGGCGGAGGGATCTGACGACCAGGCTGCGCGCGGCTCCGAGGCGCAGGACCACAGTGGCGACGCGACCGAGGACGCCGCAGCCGGGCCGGCCGAGGACGGCCCGAAGGTCGCAGTCGGCGAGTACACCTGGGCGGACTTTCTCGACGAGTACGGCGTCGACGGCGACGTCACCACGCTCTATCAGGGCTACGACCCGCGCGAGGTAGACGACGGCGACGACGCCGAGAACGCCCGCTGGGACGACGGCGAGACCGTCGAGATCCCGACGCCGACGCGCGAGGAGTGGGACGACGTGAGCCTCGATCCCGAGGCGTACCTCGAGTTCCACCCCGTCGACACCGACGACGAGGTCGAGGCCGCAATCGCGGAAGCGGTCCGCATCTCAGCGGAGTTCGAGGTGTTCTGCGACCCGGAGACGACGCCCGTGGTCAAGGACGTCTGGATGTGGGAGCACTACAAGCGCGAGTACTACTACGAGGAAGACGGCTCGCGCCCGCGGGACGAAGACGGCGAAATCGAGCGGTTCGACGCCGAGGACGCGCTCGGCTTCGACCCCGAGGTGATGGAGAACGCGCTCGCTCGCGGCGGGCAGCGCGCCGCAGAGCTGAAAGACGTCGTCGACGAGCGTACGGTCGACGTCGACCCCGAGTTCGACGAGGACGCCTTCTTCACCGACGCGCGTGGGGCAACGACGGTCGCCAACCGCTACGATCTCGAAAAGGCGGTGCCGCTTTCGAAGAAGACGCACTTCCGCGAGGTCGAGCGCTACTGGGTCGACAAGCCGCACTCGTTCGTCATCATCTTCCACTCGACGAAGGAGAACGAGAAGAAGTACTACGTCGTCGAGCCCTACCAGAACCGGATCGAAGCCGACCTGGTGGAGTTTCTGACCGGCAAACTCCGAACGGCAATCAAGTACGACGACGAGAGCGTCGTCGGCGACGGTCCCGACACCCGCCGCCGCGTGATCGAACAGCAGGCGCTCGAACTCCTCGATCGCTACAACCTCTATCAGGTTCCCGACCGCCCACGACAAACCGGGCTCTCGATCCTTCCGTCGAATTCCACCGGCTCTACGGACGACGGGATGCTCTCGCAGTTCGACTTCGACCTCGGGGGAGCGTTCGGCAACGGTGACGCCGCGGCCCAATCTGCCGGATCCGGGTCGGCAGCGACCGCCTCCGAACGGCCGCTCGCGTCGATCGCGCGCTCGCTCGGCCTCGGTGAAGGCTCGCTCGGCGGCCGTCTCGACGGCCTGTTCGCCGAGTCGACGACGGCACACTCCGATCCCTCACTCGACGGGATCGCCGCGCGGCCCGAACCGGCCGTGCTCGAGGAGGACCCGACAGAGCTGACCGACTACCAGGTCGAGAAACTGCTGTACGTCCTCCGGCGGGACTTCATCGGCTACGAGCGGATCGACGGCATCAAACACGACGTGAACGTCGAGGACATCTCCTGTGACGGCTACAACTCCCCGGTGTTCGTCTATCACTCCGACTACGAGCAGATCATCACCAACGTCTACCACGAGGAGGAGGAACTCGACGACTTCGTCGTCAAACTCGCCCAGCGGTCGGGCAAGGGCATCTCGAAGCGCCGTCCGCAGGTCGACGCGACGCTCCCGGACGGCTCTCGCGCCCAACTGACGCTGGGTCGGGAGGTGTCCGACCACGGGACCAACTACACCATCCGCCAGTTCAAGGACGTCCCGTTCACGCCGATCGACCTCGTGAACTGGAAGACCTTCTCCTTAGAGGAGATGGCGTTCCTCTGGCTCTGCATCGAGAACGACAAGAGCCTGATCTTCGCGGGCGGGACTGCCTCGGGGAAGACGACGTCGCTGAACGCGGTGTCGCTTTTCATCCCCTCGAACTCCAAGATCGTCTCGATCGAGGACACCCGCGAGGTCGAACTGCCCCAGCGGAACTGGGTCGCCTCCGTCACGCGCCCCTCGTTCAGCGACGACGACCGCGGCGACGTCGACGAGTTCGACTTACTGGAAGCCGCGCTGCGACAGCGCCCCGACTACATCGTGATGGGCGAGATCCGCGGCGAGGAGGGGCGGACGCTCTTTCAGGTGATGTCGACGGGTCACACCACGTACACGACGTTCCACGCAGACAGCGTCGGTGAGGTCCTCAAGCGCTTCACGACCGATCCGATCAACGTCTCGAAGACGATGTTCACGGCGCTGGATCTCGTCTCGATCCAGACGTCGACCCGCGTCCACGGCGACAAGGTCCGACGGAACAAGTCGCTGACCGAGATCAACCACTACGACGCCGAGAACGACGAGATCAACGTCCAGGACGTCTACCAGTGGCAGGCCGAGGGCGACGAGTTCCTCAAGATGGGCTCGTCGAACACGCTCGAAGACGTCCGGTTCGACCGCGGGTGGACTAGAGAGCGACTCGACGAGGAACTGTTCAAGCGCCGCGTCGTCCTGGCGTACCTGATCGATCGCGGCCTCAACACGTACACGCAGGTCGCGGCGACGCTGCAGGCGTTCATCAACGATCAGGAGACGATCCTCGCGCTGATGGCGCGCGACGACCTCGAACGGAGCCTCGAAGACCTCCGCGAGATGGAGTCCGTCGAGATCGACGTCGACCCCGAGAAAGAGGAGATGGTCCCCCGACCCGATCCCGACGAGGACATCCGCGACCTCTGTCGCGACATCCTCGACCGTGCGGCGGAAGAACTCTGGCCGGACTACCAGGACCTCGAAGACGTCGACGTCGCGGATGCACTGGTCGACGTCGACGCCGCGCCGGACGTCACCGCCGACATCGGCGAGCATCCGGAACTCGACGCGCTCGACGAGCAGACCGACCAGCCCGAACTCGACTCGATTTCCGAACCGGCGGAGGCGCTCGACGGCGACGACGGAGACACCGACGTCGATGGCGTCCTCGAAGGCGACACCGCCGCTGACGCGCTCCCAGATGCGGAACCGGTCTCCGACGAGGAGCGCCTCGAAGACGACGAGCGGGCTGTCGGGGACGAGGAGACGGGTGACGGCGACGCAGCCCTCGGAGACGTCGATGCCGGGGACGACGGAGCTGCCGACCCGTTCGACGCCTTCGGGAGCGACTCGATCGACCAGAGTGGCGACGACGGCCCGGCCGGGACAGACCGCTCGCGAGCGGATCCCCAGGAGACGGACGCGAACCAGTCCCGCGGGGAGTCCGACGAGTTCGGCATCGAGGACTTACTCGAGGAGGGCACAGCGGCTGCCGATGCGGACGCTGACGTCGACGGCGAGGAGATGTGGGACTTCAGCGAGTTCGAGGGCGTCGAGCCGAGCGACGAGACGGGAGATAATAACGCAGACGACAGCGCGCGCGCCCGAGGCGGTGATTCGGATGATTCGGGCGATAGACCGGGTAGTGGTGCCGACGCTAACGAGACAGACGTGGAGGACGCAACCGGAGAGAACGATGCCGACGACGCCGAGGAGAGAGACGCGGACGATACCGAGGAGACGGGCACGGACGACCCCGAGGCGAACGGCGCCGCCGACACCGGGGAGACAGACGCGGACGACGAGACAGGAGGTGCGGACCGATGAGTCTCGACGTCGGCGACGCCGAGGGGGAGGGACTCGACCGAAGTAACGACGCGCTCGGCGACATCTTCTACCCCGTCTTCCAGTTCCTCTTCGACGAGGACGGCGACTTCGTCAACGACGTCGGCACGAAACTGGAACAGGCGCGGATGCCGGCGACAGTGGAGCTGTATCTCTCCCACGCGATCGCCATCGGCGTCATCGCCGGGGCGTTCCTCTGGCTCCTCGGAACCTTCGTCGGGTGGGCGATTTTCGAGTTTGGTCTGATCTCGCCGGACGTCATCAGCATCGGCCTCCCTACCGGAGACGAAGCGACGGCCGCCGCGCTGGACGCGCTCACTGTGCCAGCGGTTACGATCGTCTCGGGTGTCGTCTTCGGCGCGATCGGGTTCGGTATCGGGTTCGGGAGCCTCGTCGCCGTCCCGTACTCGAAGGCTTCCGGACGGAAGCGCGAGATCAATATGCTGCTCCCCGACGCCATCTCGTTTATGTACGCTCTCTCGGTCGGGGGGCTGAACCAACTGGAGATTCTGGAGGCGATGGGCCGCGCCGACGACACCTACGGCGAGGTCGCAAAGGAGTTTCAGAGCATCGTCCGCGAGACCGAGTACTTCGGGACCGATTATCGAAACGCGATCCGCGATCAGGCGATGACGACGCCCTCAGAGGAACTCTCGCAGTTCCTGACGGATATGCTCTCGATCGTCAACTCCGGGGGTAATATGGAGCAGTTCCTCGACGACAAGAAAGAAAAGCACCTCCGGACGGCCAAACAGGAGCAAGAGACCGTCCTGGAGACGCTCGAACTCTTCGGCGAGATGTATATGACGCTCTCGCTGTTTCCGCTGCTTCTCATCATCATCCTCGTGATTATGAGTATGCTCGGGCAGGCCCAACAGAGCCTCCTGTACGGCACCGTCTACGGCCTCGTGCCGCTCACCGGCGTCGGCTTTCTCGTGCTCGTCTCGACTGTCAAACAGGACGAACCCGGCGACGGCTATCTCCAGCCCACAAACGGTTCGGATCGGCTCGAACAGGTGAACCGCGAGGGGCTGATTCATATGGGGCTGATCGAGAGCTTCGTCGGCGAGTTCCGCGTGTTCGACCACATTCGCTCACGGGAGGGCACGTACAAGACCGCGCAACTACTGCGGCGCCCGCACCTGTTCTTCCGCGATCACCCACTGTACACGCTCGTCGTGACCGTGCCCGCGGCGCTGGTGCTCCTCGGTATCGCCGTCGTCAACGGCGCTGCCCCACTCGCCTGGCAGGGAATGCTCGACAATCCCGTCTGGGGGACGTTCATCTGGTGGTACGTGCCAGTCTACGTCGTCGGGATTCCGCTCGCCGCCTTTCACTCCTGGAACGTGCGCTCGCGGAACGCCGTCATCGGGAAGCTTTCGGACAACCTCCGAAAACTCTCCAGCGCGAACGACACCGGACAGACGCTGCTCGAATCCGTCGAAACCGTCGCCTCGACCTCCTCTGGAAAGATCGCCGAGGAGTTCGAGATAATGCACGCGAAGGTGAACTACGGGATGAGCCTCCGCAGCGCGCTCGTCGAGTTCAACAACAAGTACCACATCCCGCGACTCGCGCGGACCGTCAAACTCATCTCGAAGGCACAGGAGGCGTCGAGTCAGATCACCGAAGTCCTGACAACCGCGGCGCAGGCCTCAGAGAACCAAGACGACATCGAGCGCGAGCGCAAATCCCGAACCCGGATGCAGGTGGCGATCATCCTGATGACGTATCTGACGCTGCTCGGGGTGATGGCCATCCTCAAGACGCAGTTCCTCGACGTGATGGCTGGACTGGCGTCGCAAGCGGGCTCGGGCGGGAGCAGTAACCTCTCCGGACAGGGGATGAACTTCGGGAGCGGCGTCGACACCGACCTGCTCTCGGTGCTCTTCTTCCACGCCGTCACGCTGCAGGCGGCACTCTCGGGATTCATCAGCGGCTACATTCGCGACGCCGAGATCGTCTCTGGGGTGAAGTTCGTCGTCATCTTGCAAACGATCGCGCTCGTCGTCTGGATGGTGGTCGGATGACGCTGCGCAGATCGAGCGTGAGCGACGACGCGCGTGCTGAGACGCGCGCACAGACGACGATCGACTTCGTGATCGGCGTGAGCCTCTTCTTGCTCGTCGTCGCGGTCGTGGTCGCGTTCGTCCCGACGATCTTCGCGCCGTTTCAGGGCGTCGACGGCTCCCAGACGGCTGATCGCCTCTCGACATCACTCTCGACGGATCGATTGGGGCAGCCGTCCGAGCCGTACGTTCTGAACGCGACGTGCACGAACGCGTTCTTCGAGCAGGTCTCGACCGGCACGGACGCGCCGACCTCCTGTCGGTTCAATACGACTGCCGATACGGCACGGACGGCCTTTGCGCTCCCCGAGTCACGGTCGGTCAACGTCTCGATTCGCACGCTCGACGGCGCGGTCGCGACCGGAGCCGACGGCGACCCGCTCACGGCCGGGCCGTCAGTCCCGCAGACGACCTCTGTCACGTCTGCGCGGCGCGCGGTATCGTTCGAGGGCGACACGCACAGACTACTCGTGAGGACGTGGTGATGGACCGCGCACAGGCCCATACGCTCGAAGCGATCACGGCGGCGATGATCCTCGTCTCCAGTCTCGTCTTCGCGCTCCAGGTGACGGCCGTGACGCCGCTGACCGGCAGCACGTCCAGCCAGCACATCGAGAACCAACAGGCCGCCGTCGCCGAGGGCGTCCTCGCGTCGGCCGACGAGGAGGGGACGTTGCTGCCGACGCTGCTGTACTGGAACGAGTCGGCCGGCACCTGGCACGGAGCGACCGACGACGGCTACGTTCGGAGCGGTCCGCCGACCGCCTTCGGATCCGTCCTCAACGAGACGTTTCTGGATCGCGGAATCGCCTTTGACCTGACGCTGTACTATATCGACGACGACGGGGAGCGCCAGCCGCAACCGATCGTCGATCTCGGTCAGCCGAGCGATCACGCTTCGAGCGCGCGCCGGCTCGTCACCCTCTCGGACGACGACCACCTACGCGACCCCGACGGGTCGGTCTCTTCGACGACGCTCTCGAACGCCTCCTACCCTGTCGACGACGCGGACCCGACGCAACAACTGTACACGGTCGTGGAGGTGGAGCTCGTCGTATGGCGGATCTGAGGCGGCAGTCAGGCGGGCGGAGCTCCGAGCGTCCCTCGGAGCGTGTGGACCGCGCTCAACTCCTCCTCGTGGGCGCGCTCGCCCTCGCGGTCCTGTTCGTCGCGCTCGCGCTGCTTTTGAACACTGCCATCTACACCGGGAACTTGGCAACCCGCGAGGCTGGCGTCGACTCCGCTGGCGCGATCGAGTACGCCTCAAAAGCGCGGACGGCGGGTGAGGACGCGATCCGATCGGTGAACTACCGTAACAACTCCTCGCACTCGGCGCTGAACACCTCGCTCCGGTCGACGCTGCGGATCTGGGACGACGCCGCGGCACAGCATCGCGCGGTCGTCGGTGACGGTGCTGACGTCGATCTCGTCGGTGCCACGAACGGCACGCGGATCCAGCAGGACGACGTCACACAGAAATTCACGACCGCGGGCGGCGTAGCAAACTGGACCGTTGCGTCCGACCCCGACCTCTCGGGACTCCGCTCGCTGCGTCTGACCGTCGACGAGACCACTCTCGCGAGCGGTCCCAGCGACGACGCGTTCCACCTGAACGTCGCCTCGGACGCGGGGACTCGGAACATCTCTGTCTACGACGACAGTGGACCGACGGTGCAGGTCTCAGAGAACGGGTCTGTCGTCGACACCTGCTCGCCCGGTTCGTTCTCCGGCGACACGTTCCGGATCGACGTCGCGAATGCGTCCGTCGGCGGGTCGCCGTGCCCGAACCTTTCGGTCGTCGACGACGTCGGTGACGACCTCGAAATCGCGTACACCAACGGCGACGAAGCGGGCGGACGGTACACGATGGTCGTCGACGAGCCCGGGGTCGGCCCCGCGTCTAGCGACCCCTACTCGACGCCCGCCATCTACGCGGCAGACCTCCACGTCACGTACCGGACGCCGAAACTCGACTACGAGGCGCGAATCGAGGTGGTCCCCGAATGACGTCTTCCTGCGACCGCGCGGTCTCGATCACGGTGAACTACGTCATCGCGCTGGGGATCACCGCCGTCCTGATCTCGGGGCTGCTCGTCGGCGCAGGCGGGTACGTCGAAAACCAGCGCGAACAGGTCGTCCGCGAAGAACTCGACGTCGTCGCCGAGCAACTCGCTGCGGGGATCGCCGACGCCGATCGGCTGTCGGAGTCGCAGGCGCGCTCGCGCTCCGTCCGTGTCGGCGTCGACCTCCCCGAGCGCGTGGCCGGTGAGTCCTATCGAATCTACGTCAGGGAAGTCTCAGACCCGGCCGACCAGCCGGCGAGACACGAACTGACGCTGCGACCGTCTCGATCTGACGTGAGCGCCACGCTTACTGTCTCGACGACGGTAGGTATCGAAGACGGATCGGTCACCGGGGGGTGGACGGCCGTTCGACTCGACACGAGCGGTCCGGACCCGACGCTCGTGGTCGCCGACGGCGACGCCTCGGCGTCGCTGTCGCTCACCGGGCCGACAGAGGGGGCTCTCGAAGGATGAATCACCGCGCGCAGTCGTCGAACATCGGACTCGTATTGCTCCTCGCGCTGACGATCACCAGCGCTGGCGTCGTCGTCGCCATCGGTTCCTCGGCGCTGGCCGACGTGCAACAGGAAGCGACGGCCGACCGAGCGGCACACGCGATGACGCTTCTGGACGCCCGCACTGCCGTCGTTGGACTCGGAGAAGGATCCGTGCAGACGGTCCAACTCGGGCGCTCCGGCGGGGGTCAGTATTCCTCCGAGTCCGAGAGCGGGTGGCTCCGTATTCGGCATCGCAACTACACCGACAACGAGACCGAGACGATCTACAACGCGTCGCTCGGATCGGTCACCTACCAGACCGCCGAGACGGAGATCGCCTATCAGGGCGGCGGCGTCTGGCGGTACCGCGACGGCGGCACGACGATGGTGTCGCCCCCGGAGTTCCACTATCGGGATCAGACGCTCACCTTGCCGGTCATCCGCGTTCGGTCGAGTGACACTGTGACCGGGAACGCGCGAGCGACCGTCCGTCGTTCGGCATCGACCACCCGTATATTCCCGAACGAGACGGCGGCGACCGACGACGGCGTCGGCGCGCCGTACGATGAGGACGTGGACGGGGCGACACAACAGTATCACAACCCGGTACGCAGTGGCACCGTCGCGGTGACTGTCCACAGTCGGTTCTACGAGGGTTGGGCGGAGTACTTCCGCACGCGAACGACTGGCAACGTCTCCACCGACGATGGCAACCGGACCGCGACGGTCGTCCTCGAGACGGCGGGGGCAGTGGGCGTCTTCCCGTATCCCGAAAAAGACGGCAGTGTGACCATCCGCGGGATCGCAGACGGGCACGCCGTCACGGATTTCCAGACGTCGATCAAAAAAGACCACGGGACGTTCAACAACCTCTACGCCTCGTTCTACATCGAAGACGGCGACAAGGCCTACGAAGTTGCCATCGAGGTCCCGAACGGGATCGGCAACAACTACTGCAACGGCGGTGCGTCCACCGAGCAGATGGTGATGGACGTCTACTACGACGACGCCTCGACGTCCGAAGACGTTCACCGCTGGTCGAACGATAGCATCCCGTCGGACTCCGGCCCGGTGCAACTCGCCTGTGAGGGCGGTGACACGGTGATCGACGTCGACTTCACGAGTTCCGCACAGAACTTCACGTACGGATCGAGCAACGTCGGCCACGACACTGCGATCGACTGGGACGCCCGCGACGATGGGGGCAGCGTGGACCCGGTTTCGTTCAATCACACCGGCGACGACGGGGAGAACACGACGTACTACGACGGCGACGAACAGACGCTCCGAATCCTCACGCGCCACTACTTCGCGACCTTCGACGGGGAGTTCAAACTCCACGTCGACCACGGCCCCGGTGACCGCGGGACGACCCAGATCGACCAGAGCGCGTCAGGAGGCGTCCTCCGGTACGACACGACCGACGCCTCGTCGTACATCACGTATCTCCACGTCACGCAGAACAACGTCACGATCGACCTGAACTGATCCGGGTCAGTCAGCACGACTGTCGGTTCCCGCCTTCATTCGAAGGCTGTCGTCACGCGCACCCAGATGACCGTGACACGGTCAACATCGTTGACTGTACACGAGACGCGTCCGGGGGTGCCCGGCGCCGGTTCGCTGATCTCAGTGCACGCGAAGCCGGCCGACTCGTAGTGCCGCCCCCACGCGTCCGTGTACGGTGTCGTGACGTTCACGCGAACCATCTCGTGATTGACCGACTCGTTGTCGTAGAAGAGCCGCGACCGGGTCGCGGCCATCCGAACCCGGACCGTCTGTGACCCGCCGGTGACAGCCGATCCGACGTGCTCCTGTCTGATCAGTGTGAGCTGAATGTGGTCGTCGTCGACGATGAGCGGCGGCCCACGGACGACTGCCGACCCGCTGCGCTCGCTGTCCCGGAGCACTGCGCCGTTGCTGAGCCGGATCTCTCCGCCGGCCTCGACGTCGTAGACGATCGGTGACAGCGCGTACTCCCAGTACGTCGGTGACGCACCGTCCGGATCGACAGTCACGTTCATCGAGGCGTCGTCGACCGAGCGGAGCGTCGCCTCCGAGAGCTTCACTTCCGTCCCTCTGCTCGGTGCGCCCTCGGTGATATCCCGGAGGTTGTCCGCGAGGACGTCGAAGGCGCGCTGGGCGTTCTCGACGCGCTCTGCGTCCCGCGCCGTTTCGAGTTCCGAGACGCCGACGGCGTAGACTGTCCCCACGGACGCGACGACGAGTGCGAAGACGAGCACGAAACTGACTGTCTCGCTCACAGCGCGTTCGTCGCCGTTCATACGGGCCGCTTTCGCCGTCGCAACATTAAGTGTGCCGTCGAGTGGCCCGCCGCTGTGCGTCTCGTTGTTGTGCGCGTTTCGTTGTGGCGTGCGTCTCGCTGCGGCGTGCGTTTATATCGGATGACGGCCCCACGACCGCCGTGACGTAAGCTCCGCCTCGCGTCGGGCCGCGGTCGTTCAGCACGTCGGCGCGAGGTCCCCCGTTCTCCGGGGTGCGACTGTGCCGACTGTTCGCCACTCTCGTCATTCAAAAAAGACGGCCGAGACGACCCGATCAGTCGTCGCTGGTCTGTGCGAGCGCGTCGCCGTCCTCCGCGGCGGTCGCGGCCGCGGCGGGCGGCAGTTCCTTTCGGACGTCGTCGCGGGCGCGCTCCTCGATGACCTCGGCGTAGGCGTCGGGCATCACCTTCACGAAGTCGGTGACGACCTCGCCCCAGTCGTCGAGCATCCACGCCGCGCGGTCGCTGTCGGTGTAGGTCGCGTGGTTCTCCACCAGGCGGCGGAGCATCTGGCGGTCGGAGTCGTCGAGGCTGTCTTCGAGCGCGACCATTCCGGTGTTCGTCTTCGCGGCGAACTCGTCGTCGGGATCGTAGACGTAGGCCACGCCGCCGGACATCCCCGCGGCGAAGTTGCGTCCGGTGTCGCCGAGCACGGCTACGACGCCGCCGGTCATATACTCACAGCCGTGGTCGCCGACGCCCTCGACGACGGCTTTCACGCCGGAGTTGCGGACGGCGAAGCGCTCGCCAGCGACGCCGTTGACGTACAGTTCACCTTCCGTCGCACCGTAGAGCGCGACGTTGCCGATGAGGACGTTCTCGTCGGGCTCGTAGGCGGCGTTGTCGGGCGTCTCGACGATGATCTTCCCGCCGGAGAGCCCCTTGCCGACGTAGTCGTTCGCGGCGCCGGTGAGATCCATCGTCACGCCGCTGGCGAGGAACGCGCCGAAGGACTGGCCGGCGACGCCGTCGAACGTGCAGTGGATGGTATCGTCCGGGAGGCCGTCGCCGCCGTACGCCGCGGAGATCCGATTCGAGAGCATCGCGCCGACCGCGCGGTCGACATTCGAGATCTCCTCGTTGAGTGCGATCGGCTCGCCCTCTTCGAGCGCGGGGCCGGCCCGCCGGATGAGGTCGTGATCGAGTTGGGTCTCGACGCCCTCGTGGACCTGATCTTCGGTCTTCTGGCGCGCGTCGCCGGACGGTTCCGCGATGACGTCCGATAGATCGAGGTGCTTGGCCTTCTCGTGGTCGGTCTCGCGCTGGGTGAGAAGCGACGGTCGGCCGATCATCTCCTCGAGCGAGCGGAAGCCGAGGTCGGCCATAATCTCGCGCAGTTCCTGCGCGATGAACGTCATATAGTTGATGACGTGATCCGGCTGGCCGGGGAAGCGCTGGCGCAGGTTCTCGCGCTGGGTGGCGACGCCGACCGGACAGGTGTTCTCGTGGCACTGCCGAGCCATCACACAGCCGGACGTGACGAGCGAGGCCGTCCCGAAGATGTACTCTTCGCCGCCGAGCAGCGCCGCGACGGCGACGTCGCGGCCGGTCTTCATCCCCCCGTCGACGCTGACGCGGATTCGCGAACGCAGGTCCGTCGCCCGCAGCATCTGGTTGGCCTCCGCGAGGCCGAGTTCCCACGGGAGGCCCGCGTTCTTGATCGACGTCTTCGGCGACGCGCCTGTCCCGCCGTCGTGACCCGAGATGTGTACTACGTCGGCGTTGGCCTTCGCGACGCCGGCCGCAATCGTGCCGATGCCGGCCTCCGAGACGAGTTTCACGTTGATGTCGGCGTCGGGATTGGCGGTCTTCAGGTCGTGGATGAGTTGCTTGAGGTCCTCGATCGAGTAGATGTCGTGCAGCGGTGGCGGCGAGATGAGGCCGACGCCGGGCGTCGCGAACCGCACGTGCGCGATCATCTCGTTGACCTTCTTGCCGGGCAGGTGCCCGCCCTCGCCGGGCTTCGAGCCCTGCGCCATCTTGATCTGGATCTCGTCGGCGCTCGTGAGGTACTCGGAGGTGACGCCGAAGCGGCCCGAAGCGACCTGCTTGACGTTGCACTCCTTCTCGGTGCCGAACCGCTCCGGCGGTTCACCGCCCTCGCCGGAGTTCGATTTGCCGCCGAGGCGGTTCATCGCGATCGAGTTGTTCTCGTGGGCCTCCGGCGAGAGGCTGCCGAGCGACATCGCGGCCGTCGAAAAGCGGGTGACGATGTCCTCGACGGGTTCGACCTCCTCGATCGGCACCGACTCGCGGTCGGAGTCGAACTCGAGCAGGCCGCGGAGGGTCTGGAGTTCCTCGGTCTGGTCGTTGATGAGTTCTGCGAACTCCTGGTACTTCTCGTAGTTGCCCGAGCGGACCGCCTGCTGGAGCGTGCCGACGGTCTGGGGGTTCCACTGGTGGTGGATGCCGTCCGAGCGGTGTTCGTACTCGCCCTGCCGGTCGAGTTCGGGATCGTTCCCGTACGCGACGGTGTGTCGCGTCTGAACGTCCTCCTCGATGACGTCGATACCGATGCCCTCGGTGCGGATCTCCGTGCCCTCGAAGTACTCGGCGACGAAGCCCGAATCGAGGCCGACGGCCTCGAAGATCTGCGCGCCCTGGTAGGACTCGACCGTCGAGATGCCCATCTTGGCCATCGTCTTCAGGAGGCCGTCTTCGAGGGCCTTCTTGTACGCTGCGATGGCTTCGCTCTCGTCGGCGCCGTCGGGACCGGCGACGACGTCGGCGATCGTCTGGTAGGCGAGGTAGGGGTTCACTGCATCCGCACCGTAGCCGACGAGCGTCGCGACGTGGTGCACCTCGCGGGGGTCGCCGGACTCGACGACGAGGCCGGCGTGGTTCCGGTGGCCGTTCCGGACGAGACAGTGATGGACCGCGCCCGTCGCGAGCAGACTCGGGACCGCGACGCGGTCGGGTCCGAGGTTCCGATCCGAGAGCACGACGACGTCGGCACCCGCTTCGATGGCATCGACGGCGTCGTCGCGGACGCGCTCGACCGCCGCTTCGAGCGAGCGCTCGGGGTCGTAGGTGATATCGACGATCGTCGTAGACATCGAATCGGCGTCTTCACCGAGCGACTTGATGCTCGCCGTCTGCGCGTCGGTCAGGACGGGGGAGTCGAGAACGAGCTGTCGCGCGTGCTCGGGCGTCTCGTCGAGCAGGTTGCGCTGGGCACCGAGCCGCGATTCCAGCGAGGTGACGAGTTCCTCGCGGATGTAGTCGAGCGGCGGGTTCGTCACCTGCGCGAACAGTTGCTTGAAGTACGTGAACAGCGGACGGTTGAAATCTGAGAGGACCGACAGCGGCGTGTCGTCGCCCATCGAGCCGACCGGGTCCTTGCCCTCTTTGGCCATCGGTTCGATGAGGTGGCTCAGTTGGTCGTGGGTGTAGCCGAACGCCGCCTGCGCCGCGCGGAGGTGGTCGACGTTCTCTCGCGGCGTGTAGTCGTCGACGTCGGCGAGTTCGTCGAGTTGCTGCTGTTCGTCGTCGACCCACTCGCCGTACTTCTCGTCGGTGAGGGACTCGAAGACCTCCTCGTCGGGGATGACGCGGCCCTCCTCGGGATCGGCGACGAACAGCTGTCCCGGCTGGAGTCGACCGCGCTCGCGAATCTCGCTGGGGTCGGTGTCGAGTGCGCCGACCTCGCTGGCCATCACGAGCGTGTCGTCGGTCGTGACGTCGTACCGGCACGGACGGAGGCCGTTTCGGTCGAGGACGGCTGCGACGCGGTCGCCGTCGGTGGCTGCGACGAGCGCGGGGCCGTCCCACGGCTCGATCAGCGAGGCGTGGTAGTCGTACCACTCGCGGCGTTCCTCGGTCATCTGGTCGTCGCCGCGGTACGCCTCGGGGATGAGCATCCGGAGGACGTGCGGGAGGTCCCGACCGCCCTGTAGGAGCAGTTCGACCGCGTTGTCGACGGAGGCCGTGTCGGACTGATCCGGATCGTTGATGATCGGCTTCAGCGTTTCGAGGTCCTCGCCGAAGTCCGGATGTTCGAGGTCGGTCTCGCGGCTCCGCATCCAGTTGATGTTGCCCTGGATCGTGTTGATCTCGCCGTTGTGGACGATGTGGCGGTAGGGGTGTGCGAGGTGCCACGCACCCAGCGTGTTCGTCGAGAAGCGCGCGTGGACGAGCGTCAGCGTCGATCGGAGCCGCTCGTCGTCGAGGTCCGGGTAGTAATCGGCGAGTTGCTCGCCTTTCAGCAGCCCCTTGTAGACCAGCGTCTTCCGCGAGAGCGAGCAGATGTAGAAGCGAGCCGCACCTTCGGATTCGAGTTCCTCGACCTCGTTCTCGACATCGCGCCGTGCGACGTACAGTGCGCGGTCGAAGGCCTCGGCGTCGAGGTCGTCTTCGGGTGCAACGAACACTTGCCAGACGTCAGGTTCGGAGTCGAGTGCGGTCGCGCCGAGATCAGAGTTGTCGGTGGGGACGTCGCGCCAGTGGAGTACGTCGAGTCCGTGCGCATTTAGCACGCGCTCGAAGATGGCGATGAGACCTTCGCGCGCGGCCCCGTCTTGCGGCATAAAGAGCGATCCGACCGCGTACTCGTCGGGGAGATCGGCGTCGACGACGGCGTCGAAGAACTCGTCGGGGCGCTGGATCATAATCCCGGCCCCGTCGCCGGTGTTCTCCTCGGCTCCGGTCGTCCCGCGGTGTTCGAGATTCTCTAGCAGTTCGATCCCATCGGCGACCGTTTCGTGGGATCGGCCGCCGTCGAGGTCGATAACGGCACCTACGCCGCAGTTCGACCGCTCGTCCGACGGGTCCGCGAGCCCGCAGGACTCGCCAGTCGTGTGTCTCTGTGGCTTGGTCATATGTCCCCCTTGACTTGCCCCCTAAAGGGCCTTCTCCTGAAAGCATAAGGGTTCACTAACCACATATAAGGTTATTAGTATAATACAAATCCGAGTGAATAATAGTTCGACGCCCGACGAACTACATCGACGAGGACGCGACATCCGGCGAGACGCGGTGGTCGTCCGTTCTCCGAGTGGTTCGGCTGCTGTCTGTTTCCTGTCAGTGAACACGAACTGCGCGCCACTATGGTCGCTCTCCAGCAGCTACGGTAGTCGGACACTGTCGGTTTGGATTTGGCCGCATCTACACTGTACTGATACCGACTCCGCTATCGGTGAGAGGAGCGTCGAAACCCCAGTACTGCACGGCGACGAGACGGGGCACAGTACGGTTCTCCTGTGGCGGTTATCCTCCGCGTAAGTCGTCGATAACCACGTCGCTACTGTGCGGGTTGGTGTGGTAGCACCGGCATTACAATTGGCCCCTTGACAGTCATCAACAGACAACGCGATCGGGTCCTCCCGGTCGGCAGATCCACAACTATGCAAGAGAAGACGACGGTGGATGGCAGTCTCGAACAGAGCGAGGGTGGGTGGACGTTCGACGAGCAGGTCGCCGAGGAGTTCGACGCACACGTCCGGAAGTCGATCCCGCTCTACGAACAGGTCCAATCGCAGGTCGTCGATCTGGCCGACTGGTTCCTCCAATCAGAGGGCGAAGAGAAAGTCTACGATCTCGGCTGTGCGACGGGGACGACCATCGAACAGCTCGTCAATCGCTACGGGACGGAAGGGCCGCCATCGTTCATCGGCATCGACATCCAGGCCCCGATGCTGGATCGCGCGCGGGAACGCATCGGTGACTGCCCGAACGTCGATTTCCTGCAGGCCGACGTCTCCTCACATATGTCGTTCCCCGGGGCGTCGATGGTCATCAGCCTGTTCACGATGAGTTTCGTCCGCGAGGAGGACCGGCGAGAGCTCGTCCAGCAGATCTACGACGACCTCGAATACGGCGGCGCGTTCGTCTTCGCCGAGAAGACGCGGGCCCGGTCCTCGCAGTTCCAGGACATCTGGAACGAGGAGTACTGGGACTTCAAGGCCAGCCAGGGCCTTACCGAGGAGGAGATCATCGGGAAGGCGAAGACGCTCCGTGGGCAACTCCGGCCGCTGACCGTCGCCGAGTACGAGGATATCCTCACCGACGCGGGGTTCGACGTCGACCGGGACGTCGACATCTTCTTCAAGTGGTTCCCGTGGACCGGTTTCGTCGCACGGAAACGATGAGAGGCGACACGCTCTCCATAGGATGGACGGCGGGCCGCGCGGAGGTGGGGCAATGAGCACCCAGACCCCGTCGCTCGTCAGTCGGGCGTTCCACGTGCTCCGCAAGCGCGGGCCGCGCTCGCTCGCGAAACACGCCTGGTGGTACGCCGTCGGAGCGCTGACTGCCCTGTGGTGGCAACTACGGTACGACATCGACGTCGGCACCGGCCTGGAAGCGGCCGTCTCGGACGAACGGCCGGTGTTCGCAGACCTGTTCGCGAATCTACGGCGGGACGACGTCTTCTACGACGTGGGTGCACACGTCGGTATCTTCACCCGACCGGTCGCGGCGTACCTCACTGAGGGGACAGTCGTCGCCTTCGAACCGGGAGACGGAGCGTCCCAACTCAGAACGTCCACCGGAGAGCGCTCGAACGTCATTCTCTCGGAGACGGCCATCAGCCAGCAGGCAGGCGACGGCTACCACTCTCATCAAGGACGCGTCGGTCTGCTCGGCAACAGTGACGCGGCCGGATTCGAGACGGTCGACGCCCGCGACATCCTCGACGACGAGACGATTCCACTCCCGACTGTCGTCAAGATCGACGTGTTCGGAGCCGAACTCGACGTGGTCAAGGCGCTCGAAGAACTGCTGGCGCGCGAGGAGTGCCGTCTCGTCTACTTGGAGGCACACCTCCCGACGACGTTCCAGCGGAAGCGCCCCGACGACGTCTTCCAGGACTACCTCGACGCCTGGTCGCTCACCGACCTCGTCCGCGTGTTCTACGGCGCGGGGTTCGAGGTCGAACCGATCTACCTCCGACGCGACACCCACGACGTGTTCCTCAAGGCGTACAAAGCGGACGCAGAGTGAGCGCGGTTCGGTCGCGACGCCCCGTTCTCGCTCGCTTCGCTCGCAGGCTGCGACTCGTCTCGCTCAAATCTCCCTTGGCAATTTCTCTGATCAGTTCGTTCGCAGCAGAAATGCGCCGGCCGGGATTGTGAACCACGGTCGCAAATCGAAGATTTGCTCCCTGATTCAAATCCGGTCGAGTTGCATTTCCCTCACGGCTCGCTCGTCGCTACCGCTCCTCGCTCGCGGTGTTCGGGAAAATGCGCCGGCCGGGATTGTGAACTTCACTCGCTCCCCCCGGTCGCTCGCTAGTTCAAATCCCTCTGGACGATTTTCGCCTCACTTCGTTCGGCAGAAAATGCGCCGGCCGGGATTTGAACCCGGGCCATGAGCTTGGAAGGCTCAGGTCCTACCACTAGACCACCGGCGCTCGTCCGGATCGATCACCACGACCGCGCGGTGACGACCTTCACTCATCCGTTCCCGGTCCCCAAATAAGGGTGTTACCCTTTGGAGTCGTCGCTCGGCGTACTGGTTCCCAGCAGGGTACTGTGTTCGACAGGTCCGAACGAGAGAGGGTCATACTGTCGGACAGTATCAGTCGTCGTCGGCCGGTTCGGGATCGGCGGGTTCGATCGGCGGCGCGCGCGCCTCCTCGAACTCCGCGGCGGCGGCGCGGACGCGACCACCGGAACTCGGCACTTCGTCGGCGCCGACGGGGCCGGTCGCCCGGAGCGTCTTGAGATCACGCGGGAACTCCCGGAGGCCGTAGTGGATGTCGATGCCCGCCTGAGCGCCTTTGCCCATCGCGACCGGAATCTGATTGTGTCCGGGCGTGATGTCGCCGACGGCGTAGACGCCCTCGACGGTCGTCTCCATACTGTCGCTGACGACCACCGTGCCGTCGTCGTTCAGCTCGCAGCCCAACTGCTCTGCGAGCGCGTCGTTGTAGTTCGAACCGTACATCGGGAACCCGCCGCGGTACTGGCGGACGGTCCCGTCGTCGAACTCGAAGGCCTTCAGCCAGCCGTCGTCGCTCTTCTGCATCCCGGTGATCTCGGCCTCGACGATGCCGATCGGGTGCCCGCGGAGCTGTTCGTCGGTTTCGTCGCTCCACTCGGGCGCGTCGCCGCGGAGCAGGATATCCACGTCGTCGGTGAAGTTGAGCATAATCATCGCGACGTGGGCGGCCGCCTCGCCCGTCCCCATCACGTAGACCGGACGGTCGATGAACATATACGCGTCACAGTGGAGACAGTAGTGCAGTCCCTTGCCGGTCCGCGGTACGGGCGGGTCGGGGCGATCGTCGTTGAATCCGACGCCGAGGACGACGCGGTCGGCGCGGAACTCCGCGTCGTTGCCGACGAGCCGGAAGCGACCGTCGTCGGTCCGTTCGGCCTCGACGATGAAGTCGCGGACGACGTCGGCGCCGTACGATTCGATCTGTTCTTGCGCCGTCTGGAGGAATTCGTTGCCCGAGGTGTGCTCGGGGACGCCGATGACGTTGTGCGTGTCCAGCATCATCGCTGCCCGGCCGCCCCCGCGGTCGACGACAACCGTATCGTGGCCCAGTCGGGTCGTGTACAGGGCGGTCTGGATACCCGCCGGACCGCCACCGACGACGACTACTTCGTAGTCGCGTACGTCCTCTGTCTCGCTCATTCGTCTCCTGATAGCGGTCGCTCCGACTTAAACGCAGAGTTCGAGTGCGCCGCGACCGACCACCCGCGAACCGTTCAAGAGGCGTCGGCCGGCCAGGACGGCTGCCGCCGCTCTCGGTCGCTATGCCGTCGCTGTCTCTGCTCCGAACAGCCTCCGAAACGACTCACGATTCGTGGCGGTCGCGCTCCCGCAGGCGCTTCACTGTCCGATAGCCGACGGCTCCGGCGGCGACTCCGGCGACACCCGTTCCCACGAGTGCCGGCAGATTTCGGTCGGTACGAACCCTGCGGAGGCCCCCCGCTCCCTCCTGTGTGACTTCGAGGTCGTACTCGTGTTCGTCACCTGTCCGAATCGTCTCGGTCCGCGCCGCGTTCACGGACGCCCCGTCCGCGTCGGTCACCATCGCTGTCAGTTCGTACTCGGTGTCGGCGGTTCCGAACACGCTGATCCGGTAGGTCCCCGGTTCCGCTCCGTGCTGGCTCCGCACCCGCCCGTACTCGCCGCGACTTCGGTCCGTGTACACGCCGCGGATGCGTCCGATCTGGCTCCCGCCGGGACCGACGACGGTGAGATCGACGTCCTCTGAGGTCGCGACAACGAGCGTGAACGGGAACAGCGACTCTCGGACCCTCCTCTGGTCGACAGTGACGTGATCCATCGGCGTCGGCGCGGTGCGGTCGGCTGCGTCTTCGATCCGATCGTACCGACTGAACAGCATCCCCGTGTACTGGCCGTACTGATGCATCGAGACGGACTCGCCGTCGCGTTCGAACTCTAACCGCGGTGAGCGCCGCCGATACGCCGAGGCGGGGAGGTTGGGATCGTAGATCGGAACGACCACGCTGTCGCCGCGGTCCTCGAAGCCGTACGCCAGCACCTGATGCGAGAGCAGGGTGTTGTTGAAGAGGATGAGCGTCGCGGTCCCGAACCGCTCGATGACGTTCCCGACGTCCCGGAGGATGGCTTCCGTGTCGATCCAGTCACGATACAGGATCGCCTGCCGTGCGAGAAACGCCCGAAACCGGAGATACTGATCGGCCTGCCGCTGTACGATTTCGTCGTACACCGGGGCGATCGGTTCGTCGACCGGAACCGTCGGGACTTCGATCTCGCTCGCGCGCCGCCGGTTGACGGGGATAGTCTCCGGTCGCTCGAAGTACCGCTGGGCCGTCAGCGCCATCCCGTAGCAGTGTCCGTTCGTTCCCGCCCGCTGTACCACTGCCGCGCGGAGTTGCGTGGCGACCGCACTCACCATCGCCCGCGAGAGTGCGCCGACGTCGAGTCCGAGGACGGCCCGAGCCTGTTCGACCCACTTCGTCCGGATCCGCTCGCGGATCTTCGCTTGCGTCGGGGCGGGCGGGGAGTCGAAGTACTGGTCTTTGACCCCCCAGTTCCGAAACCCGTAGCCGTGCTCTATCGGAGTGAACCCACCGGCGTCGCTCTCGGACTGGGCACGCGTGATTCCGGGGATCGCCCCCGCTGCAACGGGAGCGGTCAGTCCCGCAAGAAAGTCACGCCGTGTGACACGACGACCCATAGTAGACAGTACACAGGAACGAGTATATCTGTTCCCCCGCTCGCACCCGGTCACTCGCTCTCGCGCGCGGTTAGCTGTCGGACCGTGTCCTCGCTCCGGCCTCTACCACGGCGTAGCAGTTCCCGCTGGAGACGACGCTGTCGACGGTTTGCAGGTCGCTCGCGGCCAGGTCGGATTCGAACTCCGCCGGGTCGTAGATGTGGTAGTACCGAGGGACGCGCTCGCCACCGGGGAGCGTCCACTCGACGGTCGTATCGAACCCCGATGTCGCCTCGAATCGGTCGTGTGCGGTCGACCAGACGCTGACGATAGCGCGGCCGCCCGGTGCGAGCACGCGGGCCAACTCCGAGAGGCTCGCGACGCGCTGGTCCCGCGTGCGCAAGTGATGCAGCGTCGCGACGTAGACCGCGACGTCGACGACGCCGGATCGAAGCGGAAGCCCCGCTGCGTCTGCCTGCACGAGATGGAGCGAATCGTCGAATTCGTGGTCCTGTGCCCGCTCGCGAGCGGTCCCCAGGAGCCCGCGACTGGCGTCGGCGCCGACGACGCGTTCGACGTCGTCGGCTAGCAGCTCGGCGTGGCGACCGTTTCCACAGCCGAGGTCCAGCCCGACCCCCCCTGCGTCGTCGGCTGCCGATCGGACGCGCTCTAACGCCGGCGCGGCACCGTCGGCGAGCGCCGCTGCGTCGTCAGCGAGGTCGCCGCCCACGTCGCGGCCGAGAAACGCCGCCACTTCGGGCCACGGGTACTCCCGCGTCGACGCGAAGTGCTCTGCGATCCGGTCGTACGTCTCTGTGACCGGTTCGGGCGTCGCCGTCCGCTCGTCGTCCATACCAACGCGAGGCGGCGGGCACACAAAGCACCGACGGTCCGGTGGACAGGCAACGGCAGGTCGATTCAGAGAGTGATGCCCAGCGCACAGCGACGATCCGTCACTACCACTGTTACGCCGCCGCCATTGCCACTGCCACTGTTACGCCGCGATGTCCGTTTACAGCAGTGCGAAGACCACGTACGTCAGCGTCAGCAACACGGCCGCGTGCTTCAGCCCGTCCGCGACGCTCCCTTCTCCTAACTGTCCGGCGACGATGCCCGAACAGATGCCCTGGATCGCCGCCGTGTGGAAGAAGAGCAGTTCGTAGGCGTCCGTGTTGACCGTCTGGAAGCCGCCGAGGACGCCGGTGTCGACGCCGCCGATCTGGTTAGTCGAGCCCCCGGCGGACTGACTCGCGGCTTCGATCGCCGGGATGAACGAAACCGTCAGCGCGATGATGATCCCGAGGAAGACGAGAAACGAGACGTAGATGACGACGAGGTACGTCAGCATCTCCTGGCGACGCTCGCGCCGAAGCCGCCGGGTCTCTTGGGCCTCGTCGGCGGCGATGTGGAGTACCGGACTGATGTCGCCGCTTGCGGCCATCGCGTTCTTGATGAGTGTCACTGCACGCGACACCGTCGGCGTGCCCGTCCGCTGCTCTAACCCGGTGAGCGCTTCGCCGACGCTGGCGCCCCACTGGATGTCCCGCCACACCCGGCCGATCTCGTCGCCGAGCCGTCCGAGTTCGGCGTCCGAGAGCCGGTTCAGACAGCCGACGATGGTGACGCCCGCCTCGTTGATACTCGCCATCCGGTCGAGGAAGTCGGGCATCTCCGCCTCGATTGCGCGCAGCCGCCGTTTCTGGATCTCGTGTGCGAGGGCGATGCCACCGAGGACGAGAATCGTCGCCTGAACGATCGCCCCGTCGAGCAATTCGACGAGTCGCGTGAGCGCTCCCGGCGTACCCACCAGGATCCCGCCGACTGCCTCCAGTACGGCGCTGTCGATCGAGAGCCCGATGATCAGGAGTCCGACCGGACCGGTGAGAAGCAGCGTATACGTCGGGTTCCGAAGGAGTGTCCCGACGGGATTCGACAGCGTCTGTCGGACCGAGCCGATCTGATCGTAGACCGCAAGCCGTGCCCAGTTCTCGGCGTCCGCCCCGGTTCGGTCACGTACGGATCCGCCGTCGGTGACCTCGACGGCGTCGCTGTCTGCCTGTGTTGACCCGTCGTGGCGGCTCCCGCGTGCGCTGCCGACGTTCGTGGGGTCGGTGTCCCCGCCGCCGCCTCCCGGGACGTTCAGGCCCTCGGTCATACTGTCGACGTAGACGACGAAGCCGAACGTCAAGAGCGGGATCGCGGCGTAGCCCACGAGTCGGACGAGCGTGAGTGTGTCCTGAATGACGAGGCCGACGACGACGAGGACGGTGATGAAAAAAAGCGGTCCGGCGACGAGGACGGTGACGTACACCTCCGCGAACGTCGAGAGGAGTTCCAGGTACTGTCGCTGTTGGGCTTCGGCCTCCTCCTGGAATCGCTCGTACTGTTCGCGCAGGAATGCTGAGACGCTCTGCCCCGACGAGAGGACGCTCGCGAGGTTTTCGGTGAACTCCTCGAGGTTCTCGCTCGGGGTCCGGCTCGCCGTGCTGTGTAACGCGGTCAGGATGTCAGTCCCGAAGGCGTTCATATCGCGAACGCTGACCCCGAGTTCTCGCGACGCCTCCCCGTAGACGTCCTGATTCTCCGAGAGCGTCCGCAACACCGCCTGGAACGGCATCCCGGACCGCGAGAGCGCGTACACGAAAGCGACCGTTCGGGGGAGGGTCGCGTCGATCTCGATGCCGCGAGCGCGGGCACGCTGATCGAGATACGTCCAGCGGCCCCAGTAGGTCCCGACCGCGAGTGCCGCCCCGACGGTCGCACTCGAAACGAACAACAACGCGAACAACTGGAGCAGCGAGAGGTCCGGGACGTTGACGATCGCCGCGAGAAAGCCCAGCGGTCCCGGGAGCGTCGATCTGATCACTTCGGGACTGACGGCGAGCGAGCGCAGTATCAGCGCCCCTAGATAGACGCCGTAGACGCTTCCGGCGATGCCCGCGACGGCCGCGACTAACAGCGTCTGGGAGGCGAACACGCGGTGGCTCTCGCCGACGAACGCGGCTCGCATCCGCTCGATCTGCTGCTGTCGCTTCGCGCTCGACTCGGCGACGTACCGCCCGAAGATCGGTAGCGCCAGCCGGGAGACGACGAGACGCGCCCGTGGGCTGAACGGCACGAGCGCGACCGGGAGCGCGAGCAGCGTTACGACGACGAGCGGCGCGTAGCCGAGCAGTTCAATCGCCGCCATCGACGCTCGCCTCCTCGCCGTGCAGGCCGTCGGCTCCGACGACGACGTCGGCGTGCTCGCCGGACGACTCCTCGGCGGCTTCGAGGCGGTCCATCACGCGCTCGGGGTTGGCGTAGTACTCGTTGACCAGCGCGGTGAACTCGCGGTAGTCGGTCGTATCCAACTCCGCGAGCAGTCGGATGAACCGCTCTCGGCGGTTCAGCTCGCGTTTCAGCTCGGTCCGGCTCCAGCCCCGCTCACGTTGGATCTCGTCGATGAGGTTCGAGTCCGACTGCCGGAACGCGTCCGCCTCCGGCTGCCAGGTGAACGCCCGCGAGTAGTCGAGTTCGCCGGTCCGCTGGTCGATTTCGCCGATTTCGCCGATCGCCTTCGAGCGGCGGACGCGCTCGCCACCGACGCGCGTGAGCGTCTGGACACAGAGGAGATCGAGCGACTGCACCATCGCACGCGGGACGTTGATCGGCTCGTTCTCCAGTCGGTTGATCACCGTTTCGATGCTGTCTGCGTGCATCGTCGAGAACGTCGTGTGACCCGTGTTCATCGCCTGAAACAGCGTCACGGCCTCGTTCCCACGGACCTCGCCGACGATGATGAACTCCGGGCGGTGCCGGAGCGCAGACCGCAGCAGGTCGTACATATCGATGTCGGCCCCCTCGTGAAGCCGCTCTCTGGTGACCGACGAGAGCCAGTTGTCGTGATACAGCGATAGCTCGCGGGTGTCCTCGATCGTCAGCACCTTCGCGCGCGGTGGGATGAACATCGAGACGGCGTTCATCGACGTCGTCTTGCCCGAAGCGGTCCCGCCGGCGAAGATGAGGCTCTTGTTGTTCTCGATGCAGAGCCAGAGATACGCCATCTCCTCGACGGAGAACGTCCCGTAGTTGACGAGATCGACGGGCGTGAACGGCTCTTCTGCGTACTTTCGGATCGTGAACGCCGATCCGCGCGGTGTGACTTCCTCGCCGAGTGCGAGTTCGATCCGCGACCCGTCCGGGAGCGTCGTCCCGACGACGGGGTCGCCGACGCTGATGTGCCGCCCGGACTCCTGGGCGAGTCGGATCACGAAGTCGTCGAGGTCTTCAGAGCCGAAGACGACGTTCGTCTCCACGTCGGTGTACTCGTCGTGGTAGACGAAGATCGGGAGGTCGTAGCCGTCACAGGAGATGTCCTCGATGTGGGGGTCGTGCATCAGGGGATCGATGCGGCCGAACCCCCGGAAGTCGCGAGCCAGGTAGTACAGCAACGTGTGGAACGTCAGCATCGACACGTCGACGCCGTACCGTTCCAGCAGTTCCTTGAGCTCGTCTCGGAGCGTCTCCTCTGCGGTCGGTTCCTCGTCGGTGCGGTACAGGAGCGGGTCCCTGATGTCGACTCGGGCGCGCGCGAGGAGCTCGGCCTCGAACTCGTCGAGTTCGGGTTCGATCGCGTAGTAGTAGTGCTCGCTGTCCTCGTCGTCGTAGGTGATGACGACGTAGGCGTACGGCGCGTTCACCCAGTAGCGGTCGACGATCTCCTCGCCGGCGGGCGTGTCGAATGCAGCGAAGTTGCCGTCTTCCGGGCGGTACGGACGGACGTCGATCGACGATCCTCGCAGGACGTCGATGGCGCGCTGGATCCGCTCTCGCAGGTCGCCGACGGGTCCCTCGGAGTCGTCCGTCAGCGCCTCGACGGTCGCAGCGAGCGAACCGCCGTCCGCTCGGAGTGGCGCGTCGCTCTCGCCGTTCTGTACGCTGCCGGAATCGTCTCCGGTACGCCCGCCGGTTGGAGAGGCGGTTCGCTCGTGGGTCGCGTGTGTCCCCGCACTTCGATTCGAGTCTGGGTCCCCCATAGCTGCGTGGTTCCGCGTGTGCCGACTCTTTCAGGCGAAGCGACTTATACTGTCGGCCGTGCGGATGGGCGGTCTGCGATCGGAGGCGGGAGGCCTCAACAGTCGCATTCGAGGCCTACAATCTCGAACCGTGCCCCGCCATCCTCGCTGGGGGTTGCGCGTACCTCCCCTCCGTGGGCCTCTATGATGCTCTCTACGATCGCGAGGCCAAAGCCCGTACCGGTCCGCTGTGTCGAGTATCCGCTCTCGAACACTCGATCGTCGTCTCCCGCGTCGAAGCCGGCTCCGTCGTCGGCGACGTACAGCCCGTCTTCGTCCGGGAGAGCACCGACAGTGACGGTGACACCGTCGCCAGCGTGTTCGATCGCGTTCCGGAACAGGTTCTCGAACGCCCGGCGGAGCTGGCTTCGATCCCCACAGATTCGCGCGCTCGTCTGTAATTCGAGCCGTGCTTCCTCTGTCTGCACGTTTCGCCAGCACTGGGTGACAACGCGCTCGATCTCGATCGGTTCGATGCTGTCGACGAGATCGTCCGTGTGCGCAAGTGCCAGCAGGTCGTCGATGAGCCGCTCCATCCGATCGAGCGCGCGATCGGCGCGCCCCAGGTGGTCGCTGTCACACTCCTCTTTTGCGAGTTCGAGGCTGAGGCTCGCCACGTTCAACGGATTTCGAAGGTCGTGTGAGACCACGCTAGAGAAATTGTCGAGTCGGTCGCGCTCCCGCTGGAGCGCTCGTTCACGTTCGGTCTGCGTCGTGACGTCGGTGTTCGAGAAGACGATGCCCTCGACCTCGCCGTCGTCGTCGAACAGCGGTGCGCCGTTGATCTCGACGACGCGACGCTCCCCGTCGGGCCACACGATGGTGTGTCGGTATCCTTCGATCCGTTCGCCCGACTGCAGCACCTGCTGGAAGGGCAACTCCTCGTCGGGGATCGGATCGCCGTCGAGATCTCTGATCTCCCACTTCGAGTCGTTGTACGTCCGCTCGGTCACCTCGTTCGGCTCGAACCCCAGGTTCGACTGCGCGCGTTCGTTCGCAAAGACGATCTCGCCGTCGCGATTGACCCGCGTGATCGCCGTCGGCACGGTCTTCATCACCTGCTGCAGTCGCTGGTGGTGCTCTTTCGCCGCTCGCTCGGACTCGTAGGCCGACACCGCGTTGCGGACGCGGTTGGCCAGTAACTCGAACCGCTCTGGGGTCGTCCCCTTCTGCAAGTAGTCGGTGACGCCGGCCGCGATCGCGTCGCTGGCGATCGTCTCCGAGCCCTGACTGGTAAACAGCACGAACGGGAGGTCCGGATACTCCGACCGGACGGTCCGGAGCAACTCGATTCCGTCCTGGCCCGGGAGGTCGTAGTCAGAGACAATGCAGTCGACGTCCGCATCGAGCCGGTCGAGCGCCGCGTCGGCGCCGGCGGCAGCCGTCACCCTGAACGAGTTCTGTTGGCGCTCCAGGAACGTCTCGGTGAGCTCTCTGAACTGCGGATCGGGTTCGACGTGTAACACGCAGACTGCATCCGCTCCCGACTCACTCATTACCTCAACCATCCGAACAGTGACTATTTGCCGTTTTCGTTTCGCCCGGCCGACACCAGGCGAGCGTTCCGAACACAGGCTGCTACTCCCGATCGACGGTCAGCAGCACGCCGCCGAATAGGAGCAAGAAGACGACGCCGATCGGCAGCGGGACGCCGGGGAAGCCGCGCGTCGCGAGCAGGTACGTCGCGCCCGCGAGCACGACGCCCGAGAGCGCCAGGAGGCCGCCGAGCAATCGAACTGGGTCGAGGGGGCCCGATTCCACGCGCGCCTCGTCGTGATAGTACGCGGCGGCGACGACGACCGCTATGGCGAGGACGGCCGCACCGACCGCCCAGACCTGATACGCCGCCTGGATCGTCTGTCCGGCCTGAAACGCCACCGCCGAGAGCGGATCCGAGACGCTGACGCGACGGGCGACAGGCACGCCGAACGCGTAGCGGATCTGGAAGAACGGGAAGCGAACGAACAGCACCGAGCCGCCGGAGACGCCGCTGGAGTACGTGACGTTCCAGGGCACGAGCGCGGCTAACCACGTCGAGACGACCGCCAGCGGCCCCGCGTACTCCGAACGTACCCACACCATACGTGGTCCGCGTCGTCGGCTCTGTAAAAGCTACCGGACGGACGCCGCGGACGTCGCTCGCTCGTCGCCGCTCCGAACTACTCGCTCAGGCCGAACAGATCGAACGGGTAGCCGTTGTCGTTCTCCGTGGCGTGCTCGTAAACGATGTGGGCGGCCGCGACGTCCTGGATCGCGAGTCCCGTCGAGTCGAAGACGGAGATCCCGTCTGCTGCGGTTCGGCCGGGTTTCTTTTCGGTGACGATCTCGCCGACGGAGCCGTAGATGTCGTCGTCGTCGAGGACGCCCTCGCTCCAAGGGACATTGATCTCCCCCGAGTGGGTCGTCTGCTCGTAGTCGTCGATGACTAGCTTCGAATCGAGGAGGATCTCGTCGTCGAGTTCGTGTTTCCCCTCGGCGTCGGCACCCATCGCGTTGATGTGGGTGTGGTCGCCGACGGCGTCGCGGGAGACGATCGGCGACTCGACCGGGGTGACCGTCGAGAGCACGTCGCAGGACGCGGCGTCCTCGATCGATCCCGCGTGGACGTCGAACTCGTCCTCGAAGGCGTCGATGAAATCGGCGACGCGCTCCTCGTCGAGGTCGGAGATCACGACCGTCTCGATGTCACGCACCTGCGAGATGGCGCGTAACTGTGTGTAAGACTGGACGCCGGCGCCGACGATTCCGAGCGACGTGGCGTCGGGAACGGCGAGGTGGTCGGTCGCGACAGCGGCCGCCGCGCCGGTCCGGAGCATCGTGAGCTCTCGGCCGTCCATCACTGCGAGCGGGACGGCGGTCTCGGGGTCGGAGTAGATCATCGTCCCCAGCACCGTCGGGAGGTCGAACTTCTCGGGGTTGTCCGGGTGGACGTTCACCCACTTGATGCCCGCGGCGTCCCACGTGCCTGCGTCCAGATACGCCGGCATCGACCGGAAATCGCCGTTGTACGCCGGGAGATCGATGTAGGATTTCGGCGGCATCTGTGCGTCGCCGCGCTCGAAGGCGGCGAACGCGTCCTCGATGGCGGGGACGAGCTCCGCCATCGCGGCGTTCTCGCGGACGTCCGTACCGTTCAACAGAAGCGTCTCCATACTTGCGCTTCGAAGTGTCCGCACTTAATTCATACTATAATCGAATCAGAATCTGATTTAGAGGGAAAATACAGATTTTACTACAACCTATATGCTCCTCGCCGAATTGGACGACGGAATATCACCTGACGACGGAACGTGGGTCCGGGGTCACACGCCCTGGGTCGTGGGCCGCGTTGCGGCGGGCCTGAATGTGCTTCGATCGGGCCGCCACAAGTGGATCCGCCACAATGGACTGACTCGGGAATAGGGGCCGAGCGCGACGGCGTCGAGCGAGCGACGCACGAGTAAGCAGAAGTTCGACGATCGACACAAGAGTAAGCAGATGCTCGACGATCGAGAGATCGGCTGCGGACCGCGTCAGCCGACGGTGAGACAGCGATGCTCGGTGTGTCGGGGGGTGGTGGGTGTCCTCAGACGGACGTCACATCGCGCCGCCCATTCCACCCATTCCGCCCATACCGCCCATTCCGCCACCGGGGGCGCCGCCTTCCTCGTCGCCGTCGCCGCTGGTGCTCAGTTCGTCGGCGGCGATGATGTCGTCGATCTTGAGGACGAGGTTCGCGGCCTCGGTGGCAGACGAGAGCGCCTGCTCTTTGGCGTGTGCGGGCTCGACGACGCCGGCCTCGAAGGTGTCCTCGACGTCGCCGCTGAAGACGTTCAGGCCGGCGCGGACGTCGCCGTCCTCGTGGGCCTCACGGAGCTTGACGAGCGTGTCGATGGAGTCGAGTCCGGCGTTCTCCGCGAGGACGCGCGGGACGAGTTCGAGCGCGTCGGCGAAGGCTTCGACGGCGAGCTGTTCGCGGCCGCCGACGGAGCCGGCGTAGCTGCGGAGCCGACGAGCGACTTCGACCTCGATGGCACCGCCGCCCGCGACGACGCGGCCGTCGGAGACCGTCGTCGAGACGACGTCGAGAGCGTCCGTGACGCCGCGTTCGATCTCGTCGACGACGTGATCGGTGGAGCCGCGCAGCAGCAGCGTGACGCCGTGGGCCTCGTCGCCGAGTCCTTCGACGTAGAACAGTTCGTCCTCGCCGTCACGGCTGACCGAGCCGTATCCGAGATCGTCTTCGGTGAGGCTGTCGAGGTCGGAGACGACGTTGCCGCCGACGACGTCGCGGAGGAACGCGATGTCGGACTTCTTCGTCCGGCGGACCGCGAGGATGCCCTCCTTCGCGAGGTAGTGCTGTGCGAGGTCGTCGATGCCCTTCTGACAGAAGACGACGTCGGCACCGGAGTCGACGATCTGCTGGACCTTCTGTTTGAGCTCTTTTTCCTCCTGATCGAGGAACTTCTGGAGCTGGTCGGGCGATTCGATGTTGACCTGCGTGTCGACGTCGGTCTCTTCGACCTCGATCGGCTCGTTGAGGAGCAGGACGCTCGCCTCGTCGAACGACGAGGGCATATCGTCGTGGACGGGGTCCTTGTCGATGACTGCGCCGTTGAGCAGTTCGGAGTCACCGGTCGAGCGACCGGTCTGTGTCTCGATGTTCGCGTTCGCCAGGTCGACGATGTAGGAGCCGTCGTCGGCTTCGACCGTCACGGCCTCGACGGTCTCGACGATGAGCTGTGCGAGGAGGTCCTTGCTGAGCTCGGAGCTCTTGCCGGTCATCGAGGTCTCGGCGACCTTCTGCAGGAGCTCGGTGTCGTCGGGCTCGACCGACTCGGCGATGTCGTCGACTGCAGAGCGCGCTTCCTGGCTCGCGAGGTGGAAGCCCTTGATGATCGCCGTCGGGTGGATGTCCTGATCGAGGAGGTCCTCGGCGTTCTTCAGGAGTTCACCCGCGATCGCGACGGCGGTCGTCGTGCCGTCGCCGGCCTCGTCTTCCTGGGTCTCGGCGACTTCGACGATCATCTCGGCCGTCGGGTTGTCGATGTCCATCTCCTGGAGGATGGTGACGCCGTCGTTCGTGATGGTGACGTCTCCCATCGAATCGACGAGCATCTTGTCCATCCCTTTCGGGCCGAGTGTCGATCGTACGGCTTCAGCGACGGCACGAGCGGCCTGAATGTTGTACTCCTGCGCGTCGCGGTCCTTGACGCGCTGGGCGTCCTCGCCCATAATGATCATCGGCTGACCCTGCTGCATTCGCTGACTCATAGACATCGTTCGATTGTTTGTGATTCTATATAAAAACTTCGCTATCGGGTTCTCACTGTCCGGCGAACGCATCTCCCGAGAACCGTCGCATCGAGGCCAGATGGCTACTATCAGCCGATGTTTGTGTGTGGGAAAGTGTCACATAATACTGTTCGAATCCAGGTGTCCGACGGTTATTTATATACTTCTTCACGCCCCCGCTGAGCGGGCTATTTTCGCACGGCTTTGGCTCCCGACGCTGTCTCCCGTCGTCATACTTCTTGCGGGCTTTAGGCGTTTCGTGCGCGACGCGAGTGCGAAGCCACTGCGTGGGCATCACTTGCCGCGCGTTCGTAGTGGGTCGCCTCCGCCGTGACAGCGATAATCCCGTACCTGAAAAGAAGTCCTCGTTGCTCATAGGGATTATCGTAACTGTTCGGAGATTCTCGCCGTATCGTCCGGCGAGAAATCTATGGAGACCTACGATAGTCCCTATCACTCCCTGTCTGGCAGTTCGTCGGCGACAAACGGCCGATCGCTCGACGGCTCGAACGGGGGGAGATCCTCGTCGGTTTCGAGCGCTTCGATCTCCTCATCGTAGAGTTCTTCTTGGAGCTGGTTGCGCTTGTTCCGCCCCTTTCGCTCCCGTCCAGATTTCGTGTCAGGCATTGTCAACCGTGTTGATGTCTCCCACAGTGATTAACTTTGTGCCTGTGCCAATTAGTACCACACAACTCCCGGACGCGGCGGTGAACGCCGGACAGATCACTCTCGGACGTTGGATCGCAGGAAAAACGCCGGGACAGGGATTTGAACCCTGGATCCCAGAGGGAACACGCTTTCCAGGCGTGCGCCTTACCACTCGGCCATCCCGGCTCGGTCTGAGGTAGCCTACTGAGTCGTTTAAGTCCTTCCCTTCGCCGCCAACCGGGGTTCGGCGACGTAGGACGCGGCGGTCACGACGCCGCCGACGAGGAGGGCGACCCCGGACGCCGTGAGGAAGTCCAATCCCAGCGCTCCGACGAGCAGCCGGTAGCCCTGGACGAGAACGAGAAACGCGAGCGTCCCGACGAGCCCCCACAGTAGTGCCGACGCAGTTCGGTTCACGACGGGACATCGCCGTCGCGTCGTCTAAAATCTCTCGCTGCGCGGCGGCGACTACTCGCCGGCGTATCCTTCGCCTTCCTCCACCGGTCCCCAGAACGCCGCGTAGAGGACGACGAAGTACGCGAAGATCAGTGGGAGCAACAGCGCCGCCCCGATGCTCATCAGATTCAGCGGGAGCGTCGAGACGATCGCGTCGGCGACGGTCAGCCCCGCGACCGGGTCGATCACGGGATACAGGAGTGCCGCGACCAGCGCCACCAGTCCGTAGGTGAGCCCGGCCGTCGCTGCCAGCGCACCGACGTAGGACTCGCGGCGCATCGCGACGACGTAGCCCGCACCGAGGACGACGCTCGCCCCGACGAGACCGAGCGCGACCGGTGAGAGCAGATCGCCCCGGAGGTCCGGCCGCGTCGCGAACAGGTAGCCGACGGCGACGACGACGAGCGCGAGATACGCCACGAGCGCTTTCGGGCCGTACGCCGCCGTCTCCTGCTGGAGTCGTCCGCGGGTCTTCAATCCGAGAAACGCGGCCCCGCCGGCAGTCGAGAGCGCGACCAGCGCGACGCCGACGACCAGCGAGGGGAGCGAGACGAGCGCCGTCGATCCCAGCAGCCAGTTGCCAGCGAAGATCCCCAAAAGGAGGGGTGCCGCCACGCTGCCGACGACGAACGCCCGGCCCCACCAGCGCTGCCAGGTCTCGTCGTGCCGCTGTTCGTACATCTCCGGCGCGAGTCCGCGAACGATGAGCGCGCCCAGGATGGCGAACATCAGGAGGTAATGGCGACTGAACAGGTTGGCGTACACGGCCGGAAAGGCGGCGAAAAGCGCCCCGCCGAAGACGACGAGCCACACCTCGTTGCCGTCCCAGAAGGGGCCGATCGCCGCCAGCAACTGCTCGCGAGCGGACTCCTCACTTCGGGTGACGAAGATCGCGCCGACGCCGAAATCGAAGCCATCGAGGAACAGAAACGTCCCGAGGATGAAGAAGACCAGCCCGTACCACAGCTCTGTCAGCGGGAGCCCGAACAGCGGGCCGTCGGCGAGTCCCCCTGTCTGGAGCGCGAATCCGGGGTCGAGTGTCGCGGCTGCTTCTCGTCCTGTTGCACCCGCGGCGAACCCGACTGTCGCCCCCGGCTCAGTCATCGTCGCCTCCGGCGGGCTTCGGTCCTGCCCCCGTCTCCTCGCGGACCACGTCGGTCTCGGGTGCGTCCGGCGTAATGCTCGGCGGCCCGGCCCGCACGATCCGGAAGACGACGTAGCTGTACAGCGCCAGCAGTCCGAGGTAGACGGCCGCGAAACTGACGAGCGTCAGCGTCGCCTCGAAGCCGGTCAGTCCGGGGGAGACGCCGTCGGCGGTCTTCATCACGCCTTGGATCACCCACGGCTGTCTGCCGACCTCGGTCACGATCCAGCCGACTTCGACGGCGAGGATACCCAGCAGTGACGACGCCATCAGCGACTTGTGCAACAGGTCGTCTTCGAGCAACTGGCCGCGCCACCAGCGGTAGCCCGCCCAGAAGGCCAAGAGGACGAACCAGAAGCCGAGTCCGACCATTATGCGGAACGACCAGAAGACGATCGCGACCGGGGGTGCTTCCGTCTCGAACTCGTTTAGGCCTATAATTTCGGCGCTCGGATCACCCCCGCTTGCGAGCCAGGACGCGCCGCCAGGGATCCCGATCCCGAATATCTCCTTTGCGCGTGGGTTCGTCAGGTCTTCGAGGTTCGTCGGCACCGCGATGATGTACTCGGGGACGTAGCTCTCGGTCTCCCAGACCGCTTCCATCGCAGCGAACTTCTGCGGTTGGGTTTCGGCGACGTGTCGTCCGTAGGCGTCGCCGTGGAGCACCTGAAACGGCGCGGTGATGATCAAGACGACCAGCGCGATCTTCAGCGTCTTCTCCCAGAACTGCGGGTGATCGACGGGGTACTCCCAGTGGTAGTGCCGGAACAGGTGGTAGGCGGCGACGCCGGCCATAAACAGCGCGACCGAGAGGACGGCCGCGTTCTGCATGTGGACGTACATCCACGGGAACCGTGGGTTGGCGTACGCCGCGATCGGGTCGACGAGCGAGACGATCATCTGGCCGTTCTCGGTCACCAACTCGTAGCCCCGGGGCGTCTGCATCCAGGAGTTGGCGATCAGGATCCAGACCGCCGATAGCCACGTGCCGAGCGCGACCGCGACGGCGGAGACCATATACAGGACGTTGCCGACGCGCTCGCGACCGAAGACGAAGATGCCGAGGAACGTCGCCTCGAGCATAAACGCCATCATCCCTTCGACGGCGAGTGGACCGCCGAACAACTCGCCGGCGGCCGTCGAGAACGCGGCGAAGTTCGTCCCGAACTCGAACTCCAAGACGATCCCCGTCACCGTCCCGACGACGAAACTGATCGCGAAGATCTTCGTCCAGAAACGCCGCAGTTGCTCGTAAATCGGTTCTCCGGTCCGGATGTCTTTCCACGTGAAGTAGACGAGAAAGGGGGCGAGCCCCATACTCATCACGGGAAAGATGATGTGGACGATCGTCGTGAGCGCGAACTGAAGTCTACTCGCGAGGGCGGGTTCGATCATTGATGGTGAGGTGTCGCACGCACGCGGCATACGCGCGTGCACCGAGTGGCGTTCGGATTTCGTTCGTATTTCGGATTCGACTACCGGTGGACCGTCCGACCCACCGCCGACGTACTGACGGACGAGAGGCCACGGACCGCCGACGACTCTTGGGTACTGGTGGCTACTCGCTACGCGGGATTGTGTCGGCCGTTGGTTCTCACCGAATGAGAAGGTTTGCCTCGCTTATATTTACACGGGGCTGCTAGGCCAGCACGTCGACGTCGTAGCCTGCCGCACGGAGTGCTACGAGCAGTTCCTCGATGTGTTCGTGCCCGCGCGTTTCGATGTCGATCTCGACGTCGGCCTCGTTCATCGCGACGTCCCGGGACGTCCGGTCGTGCTGGATCGCGTAGATGTTCGCCCGCTGATCGGCGATTATCTCGACGAGGTCCTGCAGCGCGCCGGGACGGTCGCGCAGCACGGTCCGGACCTTCAGGTAGCGCCCCGTCTCGACGAGCCCGCGCACGAGGACAGTCGTCAACTGATTCGTGTCGATGTTGCCCCCGCAGAGCGCCGGGACGATCGTCTCGCCGTCCTCGTAGTCGAACGCCTCGAACAGCAGTGCCGCGAGCGGGACGGCCCCCGCCCCCTCGACGAGCGTCTTCTCGCGCTCCAGCAGGTACGTCAGTGCGACGGCGATCTCCTCGTCGGAGACGGTGACGACCTCGTCGACGCGCTGTTGGATGACCTCGAAGGGGCGCTCGCCGACCTTCCGGGTGGCGATCCCGTCGGCGATCGTGTTCACCGCGTCGAGTTCGCGGATCTCGCCGGCCTGGAGTGATTGCGGGAGCGACGCCGCGCCCTCGGCCTGGACACCGATCACTCGCGCGTCCGGATTCCGGCCCTTCACCGCGGTCGCGATGCCGGAGATGAGCCCGCCGCCGCCGATGGGGACGACGACGGTGTCGACCTCGGGGCAGTCGTCGACGATCTCCAGCCCGATCGTCCCCTGTCCCGCCATCACCACCTCGTCGTTGAACGCGTGGACGTACGTTCGGCCCTCCTCGCGTTCGATCTCGTGGGCTTTCGCCTGCGCTTCGTCGTAGTCCGCCCCGTAGAGCACCGTCTGCCCGCCGTAGCGCTCGGTCGCTTCAACCTTCGAGATCGGCGCGTGCTCCGGCATCACGATCTTCGAGTCGACGCCCGAGCGACTGGCAGCGAGCGCGACCCCCTGGGCGTGGTTCCCCGCGCTCGCCGTGACGACGCCCGCCTCGCGCTCGGCCGCCGAGAGCGTCGCGATCCGGTTCGTCGCCCCACGGATCTTGAACGCGCCGGTGCGCTGGAACGTTTCGAGCTTCAGGTGTACGTCCGCACCGGTCATATCCGAGAACGTGTGCGAGTACTCCAGCGGCGTCCACCGGGCGATGTCTTCGATCCGGTCGCGCGCGGCCTCGACGTCAGCGAGAGAGAGCATATGGACGACCGTTCCCCGGCGGCGGGCCTAATACTGTCGACTGTACGGCTGTCTCTGTCGCCCGCACGCGTCCTGGCCGGGCCTCTACGATCGAGAGGGGCCCGCCTCACGGGTGAAACTGCCACCGACGGACGGCGCTGTCGCTCAGAGGCGTTGAAGGGGAAAGGGGGAATGCACGCGTGTGACGTGCACTTGTCTATGCACCCGCGAAGTACATAAATATCCCCCACGCACGGTGAAAGTGAAATCGGCCGACAGCGACGCCCTCCCGGCCGCTGTCTGACGGTTGTCTGTCGCACGTCTGCCGGAAATTGGCCGCAGTCGGGCGATTCACCGTTTTCGTTGCCCGCAGAGCGGGCCTGCAAAGCCTCTGTGCTGGAACAGCCACGGAACTTCTGGGACACGGACGCGTCGTCGAAGAAGTGTAACGGGAGGCGTCTACGTTACCGCTCGTCGAGCGCCGGGAAGTCGAGGTCTTTCGGCCCGACGTAGCGCGCCCGCGGACGGATCAGGCGGTTGTTGTCGTACTGTTCGAGGACGTGGGCGATCCAGCCGGCAACGCGCGACATCGCGAAGATGGGCGTGTAGATGTCGATCGGGATGCCCATCTGGTAGTACGTCGACGCCGAGTAGAAGTCGACGTTGGGCGCGAGGCCCTTCTCCTCGGTGATGTAGTCCTCGATGGCGACAGAGCAGTCGTACCACTTCGTGTCGCCCGCGGCTTCCGCGAGCGCCTTCGACTTCTCGCCGAGGATCTTCGCGCGCGGATCCTTGACGTCGTAGACGCGGTGGCCGAACCCGGGGATCCGCCGTCCCTCGTCGAGGGCGTTTTCGACCCACGTCGTCGGGTCGACGTCGCTCTCGTCGACCTCTTTGAGCATCCGCATCACGTTGGCGTTCGCACCGCCGTGAAGCGATCCGGCGAGGGTCCCGATGGCCGAGGTGACGGCGCTGTGGAGATCAGACAGCGTCGAGGCGGTCACGAGCGCCGAGAACGTCGAGGCGTTCAGGCCGTGGTCGGCGTGGAGGACGAGCGCCATATCGAACGTCTCTGCGAGCACCTCGTCGGGCTCTTCGCCGTTGAGCATATAGAGGAAGTTCGCGGCGTGGCTGAGGTCTTCGCGCGGCTCGAGCGCGTCGTCGCCGTTCCGGAACCGCTCGAAGGCGGCGAGTGCGGTCGGAATCTTGGCCGTGATGCGACACGCCATCCGGAGGTTCGCTTCGAGATCCGTCACGTCCTCGTGGTCGGCGTCCTCGTCGTACGCCGACAGCGACGAGACGATGGTACGGAGCGCCGCCATCGGCACCTCGTCGGCCTCCGCCAGTTTCCGGATCTCCGAGAGCACCTCGTCGTTCAGCGATCTTGTCCCGGCCATCCACGACTCGAAATCGGCGAGTTCCTCGGCGGTCGGAAGTTCGCCGTGCCACAACAGATAGACGACTTCTTCGTAGGACGCTTCACGGGCCAGGGACTCGATCGGGTACCCGCGGTAGACCAGTTTTCCGGCGTCACCGTCGATGTAACTAAGCTCTGATTCGGCGACGAGGACGCCTTCCAGCCCGCGCTTCAGGTCGTCTGACATACCTATGCGGTTCCCTTCCACGTGAAAAAAGCGTTATCGTTTCCGGGTGTCAGTGACATTCATCCCAGCCCTGGGTCGACCACCAAGTGTTTTTGCGACCCGCGGCGAACGGCGGGGTATGGATCCACAGGACGTCGAGTACGAGCCGGTCAGCGTCAAGGAGGTGCTCGCGGAGATGAAAGACACCGCAGAGCTCCTCATCGATCTCTCGTACTCCGCCGTCCTCAACGGGAGCGACGAGATCGCCCGTGAGGTCCTCGAACTCGAAGGCCGAATGGACATCCTCCAGCTTCAGGGTCGGATGAGCCTCCTGATGTCCGCCCGCAGCCCCGAGGACGCCGAACAGCTCGCGCCGGTCCTCGGAGTGATGGGGGCCGCAGAGAAGATCTCGAACGCTGCCGGCGACATCGCGAAAATCGTCATCGAAGACATCGGGATGCCGGACGCAATCCGCACGGCCCTCCCAGAGGCCGTCGAGGTGCTGGTCCGTGCGACTGTCGCGCCCGATTCGTCCTACGTCGGGCGGACGCTCCGCGACATCAATATGGAGACCGAGATGGGCGTCCGCGTCATCGCGATCCGTCGGGAGTCGGTGACGGGCAAGCGCCGCTGGCTGATGAACCCCGGCCCCGACAGCGAACTCCAGGCCGACGACTCGCTCCTGCTTCGCGGCCCGCTCGACGGCATCTCGGGGGTGTTCGAGGACGTGACCGGCGATGCCTACGAACCCCCGGAGGCAGTCGAACCGCCGATCGAGGACCTCGAACGCGCGGTCGACTCGATCATCCTGATGAAGGATATGAGCGAACTCGCAGTCGATCTGGCTTACGGCGCGGTGCTGTTCGACAGCGAGGGCGTCGCCGAGGAAGTCCACGAACTGGAGGCCGAGGTCGACGCGCTGAAGTCGCGCTTCGAGGCCTGGACGCTCCGCGCGGCGAGTCGCGTCGAAGACCCCGTCCGACTCCGCGGGCTCGTCCACTTGGCGTCGGCAACGGAGGTCATCTCCGATGCGGCCTTAGAGATCAGCGAGGGAGTCCTCCGCGGTATCGACGCTCATCCGGTCGTCGCTGCCGCCGTCGAGGAGTCCGACGAGGTGATCGTTCGCCTCACGGTCGCCACCGACGCGCCGCTCGCGGGCACCACTCTCGGCGAGGAGATGGTCAAGACGCAGACCGGGATGCGCGTCATCGCCGTCCGCCGCGCGAGCGGCGGCGAGTGGGTCGTCCAGCCCGGCCCGACGACCGAACTCCGCGGCGGCGACGTCATCATCGCGAAGGGGACGCGGGCGGGGGCCGAACGGCTCGGCGAACTCGTCGGCGACGAACAGGAGTTCGAGACCTAGCTCTCTTTCCGGCCGCAGTCTACAGCCGCCGCGCCAGCCGCACGGCCTCGACGACGGTCAGCGCCGACGCGACGAGCAGCGCGGTCGACGTCGCGAGGACGAACGCGAGCACCAGAAACCACCCTTCGGGACCCAGGACGGGATACTCGCGCGTGCCCGCGAACGGGCCGAACAGTTCGAGTACGCGGGCGAGGTACGCGACGACCGCGAGCGCGACGCCGACGCCGGCGCCGACCGCAGCGTTCCGTGGGACGTGCAACGCTCGGACCAGCCCCGATTGCGGCGGCCGGTCTGGAACCTCATCGCTCACGTCCTGTCCTTTCGGTGGCGTCGACAAAGCGTCGTCGGTCCCGTGGCATCTCCGGCGAATACTGCCACTCCCTTTCGGTACCGGAACAGCGAGAACGGCCAGTAGACGGCGACGAGCGGCGGAGACCGAACCCCTAAAGGCGGGTGCCTCCGAGTGTCAGATAATGACGACACTCGGAACGGCGAGTGCGGGTCCCGGCGAGATGGACACGGGCCGTCTCGAAGTCGGCGAAGCCCGCGACGGCTCCTCCGTCGGACTCCCCTGTGCGGTCATCAACGGCGCGTCCGACGGCAAGACTCTCTATATGCAGGCGGCCTCGGACGGCGACGAACTGAACGGCGTCGGCGTGATCAACCGGGTCGTCCCCCAACTCGACCCCGCGGAACTGTCAGGGACGATCCTCGTCGTCGGCATCGTCAACTACCACGCGTTCCAGGTCGCAGAGCACCGGAACCCGATCGACGACACGAAGATGAACCGGGCGTACCCCGGCGACGAGAACGGCACGTCCTCCGAGCGGATCGCAGCCGCGACGTTCGACGCCGCCACCCGCGCGGACCTGATTCTCGACCTGCATCAGGGCTCGACCTCGCGGATGATCGACGAGGTGCGTGTCCGCTGTGGCCGCCGGCACCGTCTTCACGACGAGTGTCTCCAACTCGCGAAGACCTTCGGCTGCGGGTACGTCCTCGATCAGAAAGGTCCGGAGGGGCAACTCGCCCGCGCCGGCCCCGACCAGGGGATCCCGACGATCGACCCCGAACTCGGCGGCTGCGTCGGCTGGGACGAGACCAGCATCGAGGCGGGCGTCGAGGGCGTCTTCAACGTCCTCCACGACTACGGCTTCCTCGATGGATCGGTGACTCCCGAGCCACAGACGCGTGCGAAGGGGTTCGACCAGTTCGGCTCGCCGACCGGCGGCCTCGTGCGCTTCCAGGTCGACCTCGGCGAGCGCGTCTCCGCGGGCGACCTCCTCTTCGAGGTGACGGACGTCTTCGGCGAACTGAAGGCTCGCGTGACCGCGAACAACGACGGGATCTTCTGGCGCACCCGTCGGCTCCCGCAGGTCGCGACCGGCGAGTACGTCTGCTCTGTCGGCACCAACGTCGACGCGTACTGAACGTATGTCTTCCCCGCTCACGCTCCACTGCTCCGGGTGCGACCGGACCTACGACGCGTGGACCTGGCGGTGTGACTGCGGCGCGCCACTGGAGTTCGCGTCGACTCCGACGCCCGCGGATCGCGAGCCACCGACCTCGTGGGCGGACACTTGTGCCGGGCTGTGGTCGTTCGACGACTTCCTCCCGGTCGACCCGCACGTCTCGCTCGGCGAAGGGCTGACGCCGCTCGTCGGCGCCCCCGACTGGGACGCCCAGTTCAAACTCGAATACGTCTTTCCGACCGGCTCGTTCAAGGATCGCGGCGCCACGGTGACGCTGTCGGTCGCCGCGGAACTCGGCGTCGAGCGCGTCGTCGAGGACTCCTCGGGGAACGCCGGTGCGGCGATCGCGACGTACGCCGCCCGCGCGGGCATCGACGCCGACATCTACGTCCCGTCGTCGGTGAAGCCCGCCAAGCGCCGTGCGATCGAACGCGCCGGCGCGACGCCCGTCCCGATCGACGGGAGTCGCGAGGACGTGACCGGCGCCTGCGTCGACGCCGTCGAGTCCGGCGACGCGTGGTACGCCTCACACGCGTGGAACCCGGCGTTCTTCGCGGGGACGGCCACGTTCGCCTACGAGGTGTGCGCCCAGCGCGAGTGGACCGCGCCGGACGCCGTCGTGACGCCGCTCGGCCACGGCACGCTCTTTCTGGGCGCGTACCGCGGCTTTCGTGCCCTCCGCGAGGCCGGCTGGATCGACGAGCTGCCGCGGCTCCTCGGCGCACAGGCGGCGGGCTATGCGCCCATCGCCGCCGAGCTCCACGGCGAGGACGCTGCCGCCGGCTCCAACGACGTCGCGGACGGGATTCAGATCCGCGACCCTGTCAGAAAGACGCAGATTCTCGATTGCATCGAGGCCACCGACGGCGACGCCATCGCGGTCCCGGCGGCGGCGGTCGAACGCGAGCGCGACGCCTTACACCGACACGGCTTCTACGTCGAGCCCACCTGCGCGGTCGCGCCCGCCGCACTCGCCGCCTACCGCGAGCGCGACGCCTTACACCGACACGGCTTCTACGTCGAGCCCACCTGCGCGGTCGCGCCCGCCGCACTCGCCGCCTACCGCGAGCGCGGCGTCGTCGCTCCCGACGACGACGTGGTCGTCCCGCTCACCGGCAGCGGGCTGAAAACGCAGTAGCGTTCGAAAAAGCGACCCGGACCGGCTCGACCGACGCCGACGCTATCGATGACGACGCAACTGCTCGTCCCAGTCGATCCAGTCCTGTTCCCAGCCGGTCTTCGCGAAGTAGCCGTCCGCGCTCGCCCGTTCGGCGTCCTCTCTCATCGTCCGATTCCGTGCCGGGGCGCTGCCCTGTTCCCCGTCGACGAGTAGCGGCTTGAACGCTACCGGCCCGTGGCGCTCGATCACGTCGCCCGAGGCGTCCACGGCGGCGAGCGTCTGCTCGGGACCGCCGAGCGGGAGGACGAGCCGTCCGTCGGGAGCGAGCTGGTCGACGAGTCGCTTCGGCGGGTCGATCGCGGCCGCCTCGACCAGAATCCGGTCGAAGGGAGCGTACTCGGGGAGGCCGTTGGCTCCGTCGCGGGCGTCGACGAGGACGCCGCCGTAGCCCGCCGAATCGAGGTTCGAGCGCGCGGCGTAGACGAGCCGTCGGTCGATGTCGACGGCGTGGACGCGCGTCTCGTCGAGGACCTCCGCGAGCAAGGCCGCGGTGTAGCCGACGCCCGCGCCGACGACGAGGACGTCGCCAGTTCGGTCGCGTCCGCCCTCGGTCTCCCGACGTGTCCCTGCTGTGGGCTCAGCCGCGGCTGCGCTCTCTGGAGCGTCGACGTCGAGCGCCGTCAGGAGCCGCGCGACGATCTCCGGTGAGAGTGTGCCGGCCGCGTCGCCGCTTCGATCGTCGTACGGTGCGTCGTCGACAAACTCCTGACGGGGCACCGTCCGCATCGCGAGGGAGACGGCCGCATCGACCGTCAGCCGCTCTTCGAGGCCGTCGACCATATCCCCGCGCAGTTCCCCGGGATCCATACGTCGCTCTCGGAGGTGCGCACTAATCAACTGCACGCTCCGCCCGCCGCGGCGCAGTCGCTCGACGAGGGATGGCGCGTGCGTCCGTCGCCCCCGGATACACGCTACCGCTGTTTCCAGCGGGCCGAATCGTTTCCTCTCACGGGCCGAGCAGCCGCTCGACGGCGCTCGTGAGGTCGACGACGGCGAGGCTCATCCCCGTGACGACCACGAGCGCGACAGCGGCCAGGTAACCGAGGAAGCCGACGGTCGCGAACGTCCACTCCGGGAAGAGCACTCCCCCGAAGACGATCGGCACGGCGGCTGTACCCGCGACTACGAGGAGGGCGTGGGCGGCAATTCGTGTCACTTCGGAATTGTGTTTTTTCCGATGATAACGTAAGCGTATCGGTGACTCAAATCTGCATCGTTCAAAACAGGAATACGGGCGGCCATCTGCCACCGTGAGTACCCGAAAACGTCGCTGTGTCGCTACCAGGCCGACCAGGCGGACGTCGTCTTGTCGGTGCCGTAGAGCCGCTTGACGTCTTTCGCGTAGACCATATCGCCCTCGTGGTCGAGTTTTCCGTGGCGGTACTCGGGGGCGTCCTGACGAACCTGAATCGCCTTCACGTCGAACTCCTCGTCGCCGAAGGATTCGGTCTCGCCGACGACGAACTCGTGGTCGCCCGGAAGCTGTAACTCGAAACTTCGGGTCGACTCGCGGTCGCCGGTCCCCTCTTTGGGGTTGACGGTCACTTTGACGGTGACGTTGTCGACCGCGCGGGTCCAGATGGTGTCGACGTCCTCGATCGTCGCCTCCTCGGTGCGCTGTTCGGGGCCGACCTCGATGCCGGTGATCCGAACGAGCATAATGGCCTCCTCGCTGTCGACGATGAACTCCTCGCCGACGGCGATGGTCTCTTCGGGCGGCGCGTCGACGCTCGTCGAGAACGACTCGCCGTCCTGGGAGACGACGACGTCGCGCTCGATTTCGGTCTCCGTCTCGATGCGGACCTTGTGGACGTGACCGCACTCCGTGCAGCGGACGGTGTGGTGACCGCTGCCTTCTTTCAGTACCTCGTGGACCGTCGGTTCAGCGGGCGAACAGGAGGGACATTCGACCGCGATGCGGTCCTGTGGCGTGCTCATACGGCTCCGTAACCCGTCTGGCCGTAAAAGTCCGCCCTTCCGCGGGGCAGCGTGCGAGTCGCTGGCTCACGAGGGTTTCGTGCTGCGTTGGTGCCCTCCTCGCCGTCTGTCGAGGCACCCCACCTGCCCTCCGTTCTCGCGGCTTACTGCTCGACGTTCGGGAGGTCGACGACGTCCCCGCTCGCTCACCGAGGAAGCTCCACTTCCTCGCCGTCCGCCCACACGGTCGGCTCTCGCACGATCCCGTCGAGATGCAGCGGTGCGTCCGTGTCGCCGCCAATTCCGGCGTCGTCGCCGATCGCGATGTGGATCGTCCCGGCCGCCTTCTCGTCGAGGAGGACGGAGCCGACGAGGTCGGTCACCCCGACGTTGGTCCCGATGCCGAGTTCCGCGAGGTTGTACGCGTCGCGGCCGACCTCCTCGGCGGCTTCCTCGACCTGCGATCGGATCTCGTCGTCCGAAATCTCGGTGACGTAGCCGTCTTCGACCTCGAACCGGAGTTCCTGCCCGTCGTCGAGGAGGCCGTGCGGTCGCATCGTCCCGTCGACGACGTAGGTGCCGTCGGCGTTCGTCGGCGAGACGAACACTTCGCCAGCGGGGAGATTCGAGAAGCCGCCGGCGTCGTGGACGATACCCGTGTCGGTGTTCCACTCCCTGTCGCCAGTCTCGAAGGTGATGTCCGTGCCCGCCGGCGCAGTCACGCGAATCTCGTCTGCGTCTGCGACCTGCGCGAGCACGTCGCGGCAGTGCTGGGCGATGGTCTCGTAGTCGGCGTCGAGACCCGTGACGAACACGTCTTCGGTGATTCCGGGGAGGGTCGCGCCGCGCGCGCCGGCCTCGCAGGCGTCGCCGCGAGCGCGCGTGTGGCTGATGCTTTTCGTCGTCGGTGCGAGGAAGACGTCGGCCGCAGCCATCGCGGCGGCCACCGTCGCGGGCGGTTCCTCGCCGTGTTGGTCGCCCGGCGGATACTGGAGGATCGTCGTATCCTCCGAGACCGCGCACGCGGCTTCATACAGCGCTTCGCCGATCGGCCGGCGTTTGTCGTCGGTGACGACGACGCACGATTCGGACGCTTCGAGGGCCATACACTGCTCGACTGCCGTCCTCGCGGCAGTCACGAGTCCGTTGTTCGACATACTACTCGGTGAGACCCCCGCGGAGTTAGGCGTTCGCATCGGGTCAATCCGGGGGCTAGCCCCGCAGACGAAGACGCGTGTGAACGCGTTTCAGGACCTGGCGCGTTCGTTACTCGCCTTCGGGAAAATCGCCCGCGTTACTCGCCGCGGAGTTAATTTCTGATCGTTATGCTCCGAAATAACTATGCGTGTGCTCTCCGGATTCTCGAATGATGATACGAGTGGGTGTCAACGGTTACGGAACGATCGGTAAGCGCGTCGCCGACGCCGTCGCGGCCCAGCCAGATATGGAAGTCGCCGGCGTCGCCAAGACGCAGCCCAACTTCGAGGCCCACACCGCCGTCGAGCGCGGCTACCCGATGTACGCCGCCATCCCCGAGCGCGCCCCGCTCTTCGGGGACGCCGGCATCGAGACCGCGGGCATCGTCGACGAGTTGGTCGCCGACGCCGACGTGATGGTCGACGCCACGCCGTCGGGCATCGGCGCCGAGAACAAGTCGCTGTACGCTTCCTACGACACGCCGGCGATCTTCCAGGGCGGCGAGGACGCGGACGTCGCCGACGTGAGCTTCAACGCCCGGTCGAACTACGACGACGCCCGCGGCGCCGACTCCGTCCGCGTCGTCTCCTGTAACACGACCGGGATCTCGCGGCTCGTCGCACCGCTGGAGGAGGCCTACGGCGTCGAGAAGGTTCGCGCGACGCTCGTTCGCCGTGGCGGCGACCCAGGCCAGAACTCCCGCGGTCCGATCAACGACATTCTTCCGGACCCGATCGGCATCCCGTCGCACCACGGCCCCGACGTCAAGACGATCTTCCCCGATCTCGAAATCGACACGATGGGGCTGAAGGTCCCGGCGACGCTGATGCACGTTCACGCGCTCAACGTCACGCTCGAATCGGACGTCACGGCCGCACACGTCCGCCAACTGCTAGAGGGCGAATCCCGCGTCTACGTCATTCCGGAGGGCCTCGGTCTCGACGGGGCTGGAAAGCTCAAGGACTTCGCGCTCGACGCCGGCCGACCCCGCGGCGACCTCTGGGAGAACTGCCTGTGGGGTGAGTCGATCGCGACCGAGGGTCGTGACCTCTATCTCTTCCAGGCGATCCACCAAGAGTCCGACGTCGTCCCCGAGAACGTCGACGCGATCCGTGCCGTGACCGAGTCCGCGGACGCCGACGAGAGCATCGAGCGCACGAATCGGACGCTCGGCGTCGGTCTATCGGGTGATCCCGCGGGTTTTAGCGAGTCCGGCCAGGTCGAAGCCGAGGCCGCCGACGACTGATCGACGACACGCCGCCGACCCGCTCGACGGGCCGCACCGACGACCGTTCCGCCGCCCACGTTTATCCGTTCTCACCGAGTGGTCGCGTCCGTGACCGACGACGCCCACACAACCGACTCAGCGGCCGCCGACGCCGGTTCAGACGCGCCGCCGGACGACGAGATGGACCGCCTCCTCGCAGAGTTCGACGCGCTCGAAGCGACCGTCGACTCTCCGGCGGAGCGAGAACGCGTCCGAACTGCCCGCCGCGCCGCCGTGTCGGCCGCACGGAACGCTGGCGTCTTCGGGCGGGTCGTCCGCGGGTTCGACCGCGGCGACCTCGCGGAGGCGTTTCTGGGCTGTGTCCTGTTCGGTATTCCGATGTTCGTCGAGGGTGGCACGAACGAAGTGGGCCGATTCCTCGCCGCGTATCCGCCCTTGCTCGTTGGAACGCTTCTCGGCGGAGTCGGACTCGTCATCGGTATCCTCTACGTCGCCGACATTCAGGACGTCCGCGTGCAGGAACCGCTCTTCGGAGTCCTCCCCCGGCGACTCGTGGGCGTCCTCGGCGTCTCGTTTCTCACCGCGGCGGTCGTGATGACCGGGTGGGGACGCGTCGAGTGGGGAACGCCGCTCTTGGCGCTCGCGGACGTCGCCGTCGCGTTCGTACCGATGAGCATCGGCGCAGCGCTCGGCGACATCCTCCCGGCGACGTGACTGCGTCGGGACCGACGAAAATCGCTACTCCTCCGGTAGAATCTCGTGGAACGTCACCTCGCGCGTCTCGGTATCGAGCGTCGCGACGTGATAGACGTCGTCCGCATCGGGGAACGGCAGTCCGCCCGGATTGACGTGAACCGTGCCATCGCGTTCCTCGTGCGTCCGTTCGTGGGTGTGCCCGCGGACGACGTAGTCGTAGTCGCCGCACGCGAGGAGCGCGTCCACGAGCCGTTCGCTCGTGCCGTGATAGACGGCGAGGTCGACGCCGTCGAACGTCAGCGCGGCGCTCTCGCCGTGGTACGTCCCGAACGCTTCGATCGTCTCCGCGAGCGCCCACTCGCCGTCGTTGTTGCCGCGGACGGCGTGGAAGGCGAAGTCGGCGTCGAAGACGGCGGCGGTGAACGGCGCGACGACGTCGCCGCAGTGGATCACGGCGTCGACGCCCTCGCTCTCGAACGTTTCGACGGCGGCGCGTGCCAGATCGAGGTTGTCGTGGGTATCAGAACAGAGTCCGACGCGCATCGGTATCCGATTCGACGCACGCCTGCTTCAGCGCTTCGACGGGGGCGTCGCTAGCGATTCGATCCTCGCTCGCGACGTTACTGCTCTTTCAGCGCCTCGACGCCCGCAAGCGGCTGGCCGGTCAGCGCGCGGATGTACGCGCCGCCGGCGATCGAGACGTGGTCGAAGTCGGCTTCGTCCATCCCGTACATCCCGATCGCGCGGGAGGTGTCGCCGCCGCCGACGACGGAGAAACAGTCGGTCTCGGCGATAGCTTCGAGTACGGTCACAGTGCCGACCGAGAAGCGCTCGTCCTCGAAGACGCCCAGTGCGCCCTTCACGAAGACGGCCTCGGAGTCGCGGACGACATCCGCGTACCCCTCGGCGGTGTCGGTGCCGACGTCGAGGAACGAGACGTCTTTCTCCTCGATCTCGTCGACGTCGACCTCCGCCCGCTCGCCCTCGGCCTCGTAGGCCAGGTCGGTCGCCAGCGTGATCTGCTCGCCGCGCTCTGCGAGCATCTCCTCGACGAGCTCGTGGTTCTGCTCCCACTGGGTGTCGTAGAGGTCCTGTTCGGGATCCAGATCGAAGCCGACCGGGTGGCCCGCGGCGCGGAGGAACAGCTCGCCCGCGATGCCGCCGAGCAGGAAGTCGTCGACCTTGTCGCCGAGATTGTTCATCACGTCGATGACGTCCGTCGCCTTCGTGCCGCCGACGGCCATCGTCACCTGCCCGTCGAACTCCTTTTCGGCGATGGCGGTGTTGGCCTCGTACTCGGTCTGCATCACGCGCCCGGCGTAGGCGGGCAGGACCTGCGGGAAGCCGACGAGCGAGGCGTGCGAGCGGTGCGCCGCCGAGTACGCGTCGTTCACGTACGCGTCGAAGTGCAGCGCGAGCGACTGGACGAACTCGGTCTCGGCTTTGACCTCGGGGTCCTCCTCAGGGAGTTCGTCGTCGCACATCCGCGTGTTCTCTAAGAGGAGAATCTCGCCGGGTTCGAGCGCCTCGATAGCGTCGATAGCATCGTCGCCGTAGGTGTCGGCGACGAAGCCGACGTCGCGGCCGACGTGCGAGGCGAGGATGTCGGCGTGCCCGGCCAGCGAAACGAAGTCGTCGCGGCCGGGTCGCCCCTGGTGCGCCAGCAGAACGACGCGGTGGCCCGCGTCCGCGAGCTCTCGCACCGTCTCGGCGTGGCGCTCGAAGCGGCGGTTGTCCTGCGGCTCGCCGTCTTCGATGGGAGAGTTCAGATCGAGGCGGACGAGCACGCGCTGGTCGGATTCGAGGTCGTCGAGCGTTTTGAACGTGGCTGTGGGGGTGGACATCGCTCTCTGTCCCGTGTGCTCGGAATGGTGTTACTTAGTCGTGTTCGGATGCGAGTCCGGTGTGTGGTCTGTTACCACGACAGTAGAAAAACCGTCTGCCGATCAGCCGTGCGTGACGTAGTGGGCCACGTCGAGCATCCGGTTGGAGAAGCCGTACTCGTTGTCGTACCACGTCAGGATCTTGTAGAGGCCGCCGCCGTTGACCTGGTTCGTCGACTGGAGGTCGACCGTCGAGGAAAAGGGCAGACCCTGGATGTCCGAGGAGACGACCTCGTCGTCGGTGTATCCAAGGACGCCCGCCAGCGGCCCGGAGTCGGCGGCGTCGCGGAAGGCGTCGTTGAGCTCCTCGACGGAGGGCGTCGCCTCGAGGGAGACGACCAGTTCGGTGATCGAGCCGTTCGGGACCGGCACGCGGATCGCCATCCCGTCGAGTTTGCCTTCGAGTTGGGGCAGAATCTCGGTCGTCGCCTGCGCCGCCCCGGTCGAGGTGGGGACGATGTTCTCGGCGGCGGCGCGGCCGCGGCGCGTCTTCGACATCGGGCCGTCGACGAGGTTCTGGCTGCCGGTGTAGGCGTGGACGGTCGTCAGGAGACCGCTCTCGATGCCGAACTCCTCGTCGAGCACTTTCGCGACGGGGCTGACGGAGTTCGTCGTACAGGAGGCGTTCGAGACGACGTCCTCGCCGTCGTACTCGTGGTGGTTGACACCGTACACGAGTTGCTTGACCGGCTTGTCGCCCTTCGGCGGCGCGGAGATGATGACTTTGTCCGCGCCGGCCTCCAGATGCGCGGCGGCGTCGTCCTTCGTGCGGAAGATGCCGGTACACTCCAGTGTGACGTCGACGTCGAGTTCACCCCACGGCAGTTCGGTCGGATTCTGGACGTTGTACAGCGGGACCGACGTGTCGCCGACGACGAGCGAGTCGCCGTCGAGCGCGACGTCGTCGAGGCGGCCCATCACCGTGTCGTACTTCGCGAGATACGCCATATCCTCGAAGTCCATCACGTCGTTGATGCCGACGAGTTCGACTCGCGGGTCGTCTCGGACGGCCCGGAGTACGTTGCGACCGATCCGACCGAAGCCGTTCAGCGCGACTCGAACGGCGTCGCCGTCGTCCACGTCTGCGTCCATATCCGATTGTTCACTCATATCCGAGTTTACTATTCCATCCTACTTGAATCCCGGTGTCATCGAGTTTGCGGCTAAGACGGGCACCAGAACGGGTCTCGGCGTCTCGCACGACCGTCTCGTGACTCGGTATTACTGGAGAACCGCCAGTGGCTTCGGCGTCGGCAGTCGCTGAGGATCAAAAAGATCAGAAATTTAATACTCTATCTCCCCGGGTACAGGTACTGCCACCGTCTTCCCGTGCCGCTCTCGATACGCTCGCCGTTCTCGACATTCTCTCATCCGTGTCTCACTTTTGGCTGGACCGCTTCGGAAAACCGCTGCACGGCCCGCCTAGACTCTGTCGTCCGGCCGATCCCGCCGGGGGGAGAAGGCTTTTCATCGAAACCGACCTAGCAGGGGGTGATGAGAGACGACCGCGACGACCCGTTCGACGACTTCTTCGAGGGGATCGAACGGATGATGGACGAAATGACCGGCAACGATGCCACCGGGTTCGCTTCCGAGACCCACGTCGACATCTACGACGAGGGCGAGGAGCTTCGACTCGTCGCCGACCTCCCGGGCGTCACGAAGGACGCCATCGAACTGAAGTGCGACGGCGAAGTGCTCACGATCTCCGCTGCCGGCGACCGTCGCGAGTACGACGAACGCATCCGCCTGCCGACTCGCGTCGACGAACACAGCGCGAGCGCGTCGTTCAACAACGGTATCCTCCAGGTCACGCTGCAGAAGGTCGACGACTCGGCCTCGATCGACCTCGACTGAGGGCGCTTTCGCCACGCCGCTGTAACGCCGCTCGGCCGCACCCCCACTGGACTCTTTCGGAACCACTTACGCGAGCGACGCGACCGCTCCCGCTCCTGCTCCTGATTTCGCAGGTACGTCCTCGACTCGGCCCGAGCCGATCACTCGCTCGCTGTCCGCCGAATCAGCGCCGCGAGTCGGTCCCAGAAGCCGTCCGCGTACTTTTCGTCGTCGATGGTCGGCCGCGCGTTCGTCTCCGAGACGACCGCCCGGCCGTCCGAGACCAGCACGTCGACGCCGAGGTAGTCGATGTCGAGTTCGGCGGCGGCGTCGGCGGCGAGCGTTCGGAGGTCGTCAGGAACGTCGGCCGCTGTCGCCGTCGCCCCGCGGTGGACGTTGTGCTTCCAGCGCCCCGCCTCGCGCGCGTCGTCCGAAAGTTGGCGTTCGACGCCCCCGACGACGGTCCCGTCGACGACCATTATGCGGTAATCGCGCGCGTTCGGCAGGTACTCCTGCAGGAGATAGGACTGATCGCCCGTCGCGCGGTAGTCGTGGACGAGGTTCAGGTAGTCGACGACGCCCAAAAGGGAGTCGAGATCGGTGGCTTTCGCGACGCCGACGCCCCGGGTCGCGGAGTTCGGCTTGACGACGATGGGAAAGTCGAGGTCGGCGACGGCCGCGGCGACGTCCTCGTCGCTGACGGGGTTCGAGACGAGGCGCGTCTCCGGGACGGGCACGCCAGCCCGGGAGAGCGCGGCGATCACGCCCGCTTTGTTCCGCGAGGTGACGACCGCGTCCCGGTCGTTCACCCACGGAATCGCGTGGCGCCCGTCCACGACGCCGCCCTCCATCAGCCGACTGGGATACACGAACCCGACGTCGAAGTGACGGGTCGGGGGCGCCGTGAGATCGACGACCCGCTCTTTCGCCTGCAGGTGCTCGACGGCGATGTCGCGGGCGGCGAGCGGGTCGCACATCCGCTCGAACGTCTCCGAGGACGTCGTCACGGCGAGTCGAAGCATCGACTACTGCGTGGAAGCGACAGCGCAAAAAGCGGCCGGTTCGCGGTGCGAAGTCGTCGCGGCGTGGCGTTCGGGTACCGGCGTGCCCGGCGGCTCTAGGAGACCAGGAGCTTCTCGCCCTTCTCGACTTCGACGCGGCACGGCGGCGACATCTTGTTGTACGCGCGGCGGAGCGCGTCCTTCGCAACCTCGGCGTCCTCGGGGTTGCAGTAGATGGTGAAGACGCGCTCGTTGCGCTGGATGCGCGCGGCGGTGCCGACGGGCTTGCCGAAGGCCTGACGCATCCCGTCGGAGACACGGTCCGCACCCGCCCCGGTCGCCTGCTTGTTCTCACGCAGGACCTGGTGGGGGAACTTCCGGAGGACCATCTTGTAGTTCTCCTGTCCGACCTCTTTGAGCATCACGCGGTTCGCCGACAGGCGCGCGGATTCGAGCGAGCCGTGGCGAATCTGACACTCCTCTTCGATGCGGAGGCTGATCTGGATCGGGTAGTCCTCGGGACCGGTCTGGAGGTTACCCATATTGTGCTGTGCGATCTTCGAGCCGGGAATGCCCGTGATGTACTCTCGCCGCGTGTAGGACGGCTTCGACAGTTCCCGGTACATGGAGGCGGGTTTGTCGGACATAGTTACTTGTGCGGAACGACGCCCAGACGACCTAAAAGCGCTTCGAACTGTTCGCCGCCGATCCCGCAGTCACTGGGTCTGCACGCGGGGACTCCTTGGCCCCTACGCGCCGTCGACGACGCCGCTCTCGCTGTCGTCGCTCTCGCTGTCGTCGCCCCCACTGCCGTCGCTCCGATTGTTATCACTCCCACTGCCGTCGCCATCTTCTCCGACCGGGTCCAGCGCGACGAACTCCAGGCCCCGCTCTTCGAGCAGTGCGGCCGCCCGGTCGGTCACGGAGGGGGCAACCAGGATGCCGCGTACGTCTTCGCCGGGGAACTCCTCGTCGAGTGCGTCTACGTATCGCTGCAGTTGGCTCGCTGCTGAGGGACCGACGCGCCGCCGTTTCAACTCCACGACGACCGGCCGGTCGTCGGCGTCGGCACCGAAGACGTCCACCGGCCCCGCTGTCGTCTCGCGCTCGGTGGCGACCGGAACGAATCCCGGTTCGATCAACGCGGGATCGTCGAGAATCCGCTGTCGGAGGTCCTCTTCGCTCCCGGTCAACGTCAGATCGCTCCGATCGGTCACTTCGTACGCCGAGACCTGTTCGATCCGCTCGAAATCGACGTCGAGGCGCTCTTCGGGAGCGGAGCGTTCGCTCCGGATTCTGAGCCGGCCCTCACGGACGCTCACCCGATGAGTACAGCCCGGCGGTTGCCAGTTCACCGGCTTGCGGTTCTCGTCGGTGTGCACGAGGATCGTCCCGTCGGGCTTGCAGATAATGAGTCGATCGCCGGGGCCGAGGCTGGACGACGCTCGCCCGTCGTACTCGACGGTACATCGGCCGAACACGGTCACCAGCCGCCCGTCGCCGAACGCCGTCTCTAAGAGTCCGAGCGCGTCGCGGTGCGTCGGGCGGTGCAGCGTCGTGACCGACATCTCCATCCCGTTTCGGCTCTGTGAATAAAAACCGCGCGTCCCCGCTGTCACCGACCCCGGCGCGCGCCATCTCGCGCGGTCCTGATACTGTCGGACAGAACGATGTGAAAATTATCGGCACCCTGTGGGTGCCAAAATGATTCACGAGCTTCTGTCCGATAGTATGACCGTCCGGACGGTCGCACGCGTCGTGACGCCCGTTACTGCGCCGACGACGTTCACGACGGCGTCAGCCGTACTCCCCGCCCGCGCAGCCACCGGGATCTGCAGGACCTCAACACCAAAGCCGACAGCCGCTGCGACGCCGACCGCGACGAGTGCGGTGCGGACAGCGTTCGAGTCGGCCGAGCCGGAGTCGAACCACACCCCCACGAGCCACGCGAGGACACCGTAGGCGACGAGGTGTGCGACGGTGTAGACGTCCATCCCGACTGCCGCCGCGGTCCCGGTGCTCTGCGCCGGGGCCCCGCCGGCGGCCGGGCCGAGTATCGCTGTCGGGTCGACGACCGACGCGAGCACGACGATGAGTGTCCACGCGGCAGCGACGCTCCCCGCTCTGCGTCGGGATCGAGAGGGGTGCTCGCGTCCGCGGTCGTCGGCGTCGGTCATCGATTCGGGGTGCGTCCGCGAGCAGCCATCAGCGGAGTTCGCTCAGCATCCCATCGAGCATCGCCTTCCCGGATCTGAGCAGCGACGACTTGGTGAGCTCTTCGACCTCCGAGCGGGTGAGTTTGAAGTCGAAGAGTTCGAGGTTCTCGCGGAGGTGGGCTTCGCCGGAGGCTTTCGGAATCACGACGACGTCGCGGTGCTGGATGGCCCACCGGAGAACGATCTGGGCGGGCGTCTTGTCGTACGCTTCGGCGAGTCGCTGGACGTCGTCGTCTTCGAGTGCAGTGCCGCGGGCGAGCGGGCTGTAACCGGTGAGGAACATCTCTTCTCGCTGGCAGTAGCCGAGCATTCGCCGCTGGGGCTTGTAAGGGTGAAACTGGACCTGATTCGTTACGATCGGCGTCTCCGCAGCCTCGCGTGCGCGCTCCAAGAAGACCTTCGGGAAGTTACTGACGCCGATGTTGTAGACGAGCCCTTGCTCGACGAGCCGATCCATCGCACGCATCGTCTCGCCCACCGAGACGAGCGGATTCGGCCAGTGCAACAACAGCAGATCGACGTAGGGCGTGTCCAGTCGTTCCAGGCTCTCTTTCGTCGATCGGATTACGTCGTCGTAGCCGGCGTTTCGCGGCGAGACCTTCGTGGTCAGAAACAGGTCCTCGCGATCGACGTCGGCGTCGGCGATCGCGCGGCCCACCTCCGTCTCGTTGTCGTACAACTGCGCGGTGTCGATGTGCCGGTAGCCCACGTCGAGCGCGGTCGACACCGTCTCGTAGCACTCCTCGCCCGTGAGCTGCCACGTCCCGAGTCCCACCTTCGGGACGCGCGCGCCGTACGCCTCGACGTACTCCATCTCGACCATACGCCTGCTTTGACCGCCGTCGCCGAGAACGTGTCGGCTATTGTTGGGGTCGGAACCGATCGGCTCCCGATCTCATCGTGGGCTCGGAGACGGCGTCGCAACTCTGGGATCGCGGTGCCGAAAGAAGGATTTTTCAGAGAACTGCCGCAACCGAACCGGAATCAGCTGCCCGCTCGACCGCCAGCCTCCGTCCGCTACGTATGTGGTACGTCGACTTCTTACAGACGCTCGACGTTCTTCGCGCGCGGGCCCTTGTCGGCCTGCTCGATCTCGAACTCGAGTTCCTGACCCTCTTCGAGGTCCGGGCCGCCGATGTCTTCCATGTGGAAGAAGACGTCCTCGTCCGCGTCCTCGGTGGAAATGAAGCCGTAACCGCCTGTGTCGTTGAAGAAGTCGACAGTGCCGTTTGCCATTGCGACCGTACCGAATCCCCGCCGATGTATAACTGTTGTGCGACTCGTGGTACCACGCCGTGTGACCGAGAGCCTCCAGAACTGGACTCGCGGCCGCCCGGTGTTGCTGGCTCTCGTCTCTGTCTATAGTAGCATTTGCACGTCTTCACGCACCCGATCGCCCGACAGCGTGTGATCGGGTGCGCAATCATAGGGATTATCGTACGTCTCCATAGATTTCTCGCCGGACGGTACGGCGAGAATCTCCGAATAGTTACGATAATCGCTATCAGTCGCAAATGCTACTATAGTGGTCCGTCGTCCTCGCCCACCGGACAAGTCCGGAAAAATCGCAGCCCTCAGCACGTGTGATAATGATTACTCTCGTCTCTTACCGCCGACCATCGCCACCGGGAGTGGCGCTCGGCGGTACACAGTGAGAGTAATCACTATGAGTCCTCGGAGCACCGACGTCCGATGTCGGGATCGATGACTGTTAAGTAGTGTCGTTTGGAGGGTACGATATGGTCGATCCGATCTCGGCGACGCTCGGAGCGTTGACGCTTGGTGTCAACGCCGCGAGTGCCTACCACCAGCGAAAGTCCATCGTGCCAGACGGGGGCGTCGACGAAATCGGCGGGGTCAAGGAGTTCTGGAGCGCCCATCGCCGAGACACGCTCGACACTGGGTCGTACGTCACAGTCGAGGGGACGCTGTCTCTGTACGCCCCGATGATTTTCGGGGATCCACGACTCATCAAGCAGCGACACTTCGAGTTCAGAGACGCCCTCTCGACAGACGCACCGACCAGTATCGACGCGCTCGTCAGCATCAGTTCCGGGCAACCGGTCGTTCGACTGGAGCCGATGGAGGGCGTCTACTACGCGGGGCTGTACGAGGGGATCGGCCGAAATTCGATCCCCGTCTTCGTCGACGAAGGCCGCTTCGATTCGTGGCGCGCAGAGCGGACGAACGCCCGCAATCAGGTGTGGGACGTCGCGTTGACTGGCCAACTCGACGACCTGCCGACCGAGTGGGACGACTTCTTCTCTATCTTCGGACTCGACCAGGAAGCGCCCGAGTACGCCATCTACGTGCAGGACGACGCCACCTCGAACATCGAACACCGGGGCGAAACGAGCTTTTTCGAGGCCGACGTGTGGGCCGCCTACGAACACGGCGGCGATCGTGGGTGGATGACGCGGTGCCCCGACTTTGCCGACCGGACCGAGGTGAGGCAGGCGATCGACGCGATCATCGACAATCTCGAAGCAGTCGAGGGAACGGTCGAACTGATTTCACAGTACGACCTCGTCGATCGACCACTCGGAACGAGCCCGGGTATCGATCAGACGTCGACGCACGTCCAGGAGATGTCGAACAGACGCGTCCGCGAGGACTACATCGACGAGGTATCCGCGCTCATCGACAGCTACACCTAGTCGTTCTCGGCTCTCCAGCCGGCTACCCGTAGGTCCGTTCGTCGAGGTCCTCTTCGATGTCGTACGCTTCGAGCAACTGATCACAGTAGTCGCGAATCGCCGCTATCGTCTCGGGTTCGTGTTGGTCTAACAGTTCCTCGAGGCTGGCCGGTAGGTCGCTCTCCGCTTCGACGTCGGGTGCCATAGCCGTACGTTAAGTGCGGATACACATAATATCGCGGGCAGCGTCACCGTGTTACACCCCAACAAACTACTATCTAGGCGGAGAAACGCTAGTTATGTACGAGACGATTCTCGCCCCCACCGACGGCAGCGACGGCGCCGAGAACGCCGTCGAACGAGCGATCGAGTTGGCCACCCTGTTCAACGCGGACCTACACCTGCTCTACGTGGCTGATTCCGAGCAGTTCTCTGCGGATAAACCGGAGGCGGAGATCGAAACGATGCTCGACGACCTCGAGGACGAAGGCCAACGAATCGTCGCAGATCTCGAAGACCAGGCGTACGACTCCTCCGTGGATTACGTCGAGACTCACGTCGACCGAGGAACGCCCCACGAAAAGATACTCGAATACGTCGACACCCACGGGATCGAACTGGTCGTCCTCGGCACGCACGGCGAGAGCGGCTACGAAGCGGTCCATCTGGGCCACATCGCCCACGAGGTCGCCCGTCGGCTCGACGAGCCGCTCCTGCTCATCTGATACTGTCGGACAGAACTTGTAAAAATCACCGGCACACCGTGGGTGACAATATGATTCACGAACTTCTGTCCGACAGTATGAACTCCCGAAAGACTCGCTGCGCTCGTCTTCCGACTTCCCGCTCGCTCCGCTCGCGGGAACGGCTCGACCTTCAGTCGAGTGCGGAAGCTGCTCGAATGGAAACCGTGTAGAAACTGGATGCCGCCTCCCGGATTGTGAACCTCGCCGAGATGTGCTCGCTCACTTCGTTCGCCGTGCGCGACTCGTCTGGTTCAAATCGCGGCCGGGAACATTTTCACTGCTCCCTTCGGTCGCAGGAAAATGCCGCCTCCCGGATTTGAACCGGGGACAGCTCGATCTTCAGTCGAGTGCTCTCCCAGTCTGAGCTAAGGCGGCGCGCACTTCGATCGAAGCCGAGTATATAAAAAAGGGTTTCGGATTGTCGCGCCGCCGTCGGTGTCGGCCGATTCGATCGCCCGACTGCACCGTTTCCTGCATCGAACCCACCACCTCTGTAACGGCATTCGGACTCGTCGTCGCTGCCGTCACAAAATCTGATGGGCTCGGGCGGATTCGAACTAATCGAGAGACGGTCGCCTCGCTCCGCTCGACGCTGCGACTCTCTGAGTTCGATTCCTTCCTCGGTTCACGAATTCGTGCTCGCTGTCGCTCGCACAGAATTAGTGGGCTCGGGCGGATTCGAACCTCGGTCGCTCACTGCGTTCGCTCCCTGGTTCAGAATCCACCGCTCGGAACAGACTCGGCCCTCCCTACGCTCGGGCACTCGTATGGGCTCGGGCGGATTCGAACCACCGGCCTCTTCCTTGTAAGGGAAGCGTCATAACCAGCTAGACCACGAGCCCGTAGGCGACACGAGTCTGCACACGTGTATAAGATGAACGGTTTCCAATCCCAACGACGGAATCCTTACGCCAACTCGCTCGAATCGCAGCGTATGGTCGATCGGTCGACGCTCGGTACCGTCGTGCTCGCGCTCGCTGCCCTCCTCGCGCTCGGCATCGTCGCCGTCGCGATGAACCCCGGGCTGCTTCCGACCGGCGAGTACGAGCGGACGACAGTCACTGTCGTCGACGACGCGACCGGCGAGACGCTCGCGTCGGTGAACGTCCGCGTCGCCGACACGGGACAGAAGCGTTACACCGGACTCAGCGACACCAACTCGCTCGGCCCGAACGAGGGGATGCTCTTCGTCCACGACGCCGACGAACAGCACGCCTACGTGATGCGTGAGATGGATTTCCCGCTCGACATCGCCTTCGTCGACGCTAACGGGACGATCACGACCATCCACCACGCCGAACTCCCGCCCGAGGGCACCTCCGGCTCGGACCTGACGCGCTACCGCGGCCGGGGCAAGTACGTGCTGGAAGTGCCGTACAACTACACCACAGAACACGGTATCGAGCCGGGCGATCGGATTCGAGTCGCGGGACGCTGGGGGCCGGCAGACGGGTAGCACTCCCGTCGTCGACGCACCGGCCCGGAACGAAAGGCCGAGGGTGACCGCGCCCGTCGGGGTTCGTATGGACGGCTCGCTCGACGGCCTCGATTCCCTCGACGGCTGGCAGGCCGAAGGCTACGCTGCGCGCGTTCACTACCGCGGCACCGACGACCACTACAGTATCGAGTTCTACGAACCCTCCGAGTGCGTCCTCTACTGGAAGGTGAAGGGCGACGGCGAGACCGCCGTCCCCGTCGGCCGGGAGACGGTTCCCGACCCACTCCGGAGGCGCGTTCGCGAGGACCTCGAAGCGGCAGGGATCGATCCCGACGTCGAACGCCGGTCCCTGTGAGCCTCCTCGAATACCGCTACGATCCAACCCTTTAGTACCGACGAGCCCTGAGACGCGATGATGGACTCCCTCGCGGACGAAGACGATCCCTTCGAGCGCCAGCGCGAGCGCGCGGAGAACCCGATGCGCCGACTCTTCGCCGAGTACGGCCGCGAGAACGCGTTTGCGTTCGCCGTCGGGCTGACGTCCAGCGTCGTCGCGCGAGTGCTCGATCTCCTGCCGCCGATCCTCCTCGCGGTCGCCGTCGACTCCATCTTCTTCGACGAGCGGCCGTTCTCGCTGTGGCTCGTCCCCGACGCGTGGCTGCCGGCGACGTCCGCCGAGCAACTCTATCTCTCTGCGGGGCTGATCGCCGTCGCCTTCTTCGGCGGCGCGGCGTTCCACTGGACGCGCAACTGGGGCTGGAACGCCTTCGCCCAACATATCCAGCACGCGATCCGGACCGACACCTACGACAAGATGCAGCGGCTGAATATGGACTTCTTCGCCGACAAGCAGACCGGCGAGATGATGTCGATCCTCTCGAACGACGTCAATCGCTTAGAGCGCTTCCTCAACGACGGGATGAACTCGGCGTTCCGCCTCGGCGTGATGGTCCTCGGCATCGCGGCGATCCTGCTGTACTGGAACTGGCAACTGGCGGCAATCACGCTGACCGTCGTCCCGCTGATCGGCTACTTCACCTACCGCTTCGTCCAGACGATCCAGCCGCAGTACGCCGACGTGCGCTCGTCGGTCGGGCAACTCAACTCCCGACTTGAGAACAACCTCGGCGGAATCCAGGTCATCAAGTCCGCGAACACGGAGGACTTCGAGTCCGACCGCGTCGACGACGTCTCCCAGGACTACTTCGACGCCAACTGGGGGGCGATCCGCACGCGGATCAAGTTCTTCCCCAGCCTCCGGATTCTCTCGGGCGTCGGCTTCGTCCTCACGTTCCTCCTCGGGGGCGCCTGGGTGCTCACCTACCGTCAGACCGGCAGCGCGCCGCTGTTTTTCACCGGGGAACTCACGCCCGGCGAGTTCGTCGGCTTCATCCTCTTCACCCAGCGCTTCATTTGGCCGATGGCGCAGTTCGGCCAGATCATCAATATGTACCAGCGTGCGTACGCCTCCGCCGCCCGGATCTTTGGCCTGATGGACGAGCCATCCCAGATCGCGGAAGACCCGAACGCCGAGGACCTCGTCGTCGACGAGGGTCGCGTCGTCTACGACGACGTCACCTTCGGTTACGGCGACGAGGAGGCGATCGTCGAAGACATCTCGTTCAGCGTCGACGGCGGCGAGACGCTCGCGTTAGTCGGTCCGACCGGGGCCGGCAAGTCGACCGTGCTCAAACTGCTCCTCCGGATGTACGACGTCGACGAGGGATCGATCTCGATCGACGGGACCGACATCCGCGACGTCACGATCCCGAGCCTCCGGCGCTCGATCGGCTACGTCAGCCAGGAGACGTTCATGTTCTACGGCACCGTCGAAGAGAACATCCGCTATGGGACGTTCGGCGCGACCCACCAAGAGGTCGTCGCAGCCGCGAAGGCCGCCGAAGCGCACGACTTCATCCAGAACCTCCCCGATGGCTACGACACCGAGATCGGCGAGCGCGGCGTGAAGCTCTCGGGCGGCCAGCGCCAGCGGCTCTCGATCGCTCGCGCCGTCCTCCGCGATCCCGAGATACTCGTACTCGACGAGGCGACTTCGGACGTCGATACCGAGACAGAAATGCTCATCCAGCGGTCGCTCGACCGCCTGACCGAGCACCGAACGACGTTCAGCATCGCCCACCGGCTCTCGACGATCAAGGACGCCGACCAGATCGTCGTCCTCGAAGACGGCCGTATCGCCGAACGCGGCGACCACGAGGAGCTGCTGGCGAACGACGACCTCTACGCGCACCTCTGGGGCGTCCAGGCCGGCGAGATCGACGAACTGCCCGAGGAGTTCGTCGAGCGCGCCAGCCGCCGCGCCTCGCGAACGAGCGTCGAAAGTGACGCCGACGACTGAGTCAACCTTTCGCTCTCGCCCCCGCCAGTCCCTCGATCCTTACTCCAACTCAGCCCGCAGCGCCTCGTTCATCGCGTCGACCGGCGCGTCGCGTCCGGTCCAGCGCTCGAACGCCTCGACGCCCTGGAACAGGAGCATCCACGCGCCGTCGATGGTCGTCGCGCCCACCTCGGCGGCTTCCCGGAGCAACCGCGTCTCGATCGGCGCGTAGACCGCGTCGAGCACGGCGAGGTCAGCGTGGAGATGGTCGGCCGGAACGGGGGTCTCGTCCGCGTCGGGCTCCATCCCAACGCTCGTCGCGTTGACGAGGAGGTCGGCGTCGGCGACGCGGTCGAGCGTGTCGAGGCCGCCCGCCGTCGCGCCGGGCACGTCGGCCGCGAGCGACTCCGCGCTCTCGACCGTCCGGTTCGCGATGTGGACCGACGCCCCGGCGTCCGCGAGCGCAAACGACGCGGCCCGGCCGGCCCCGCCCGCGCCGACGACGACCGCGTCGCGACCGTCGATGGCGACGCCGTGGTGCGCGAACGAGCGTTCGACGCCCGCGACGTCCGTGTTGTACCCCTGCGGCGTCTCGTCGGAGAAGTCGATCGTGTTTACCGCGCCGACGCGGCGGGCGACGTCGTCCGATTCGACCGCGTCGAGGACGTCCTGCTTGAACGGGATCGTGACGTTCAGCCCCGCGATTCCGAGCGTCTCCGCGGCCGCGACGGCCTCCGCAGCGGCGTCGCGGTCGGGTTCGAAGGTGACGTAGCGCGCGTCGATCCCGAGCGCCTCGTAGGCAGCCTCGTGCATCGGCGGCGACAGCGAGTGCTCGACCGGATTCCCCAAGAGTCCGTATACATCCATACCCACGCGTCGCCACGCGATCGAATTAAATGGTCGCCCGGCGGCCAGTCTCGCGCGTCTCCGGCGGCGTCGCGGCCGCGCTCACGCTGTCGCTATCACTGATACTATCGGACAGCAGTTCGTGAATGATGTTGGCACCCACGGGATGCCGATACTTTTCACATCGTTCTGTCCGACAGTATGAACCGCAAGAGATAGGCGGGGCAAGCGGCCACTTTGAGTGATGACTTCGCGCTTACGCCACCCGCTCACCGCCGTCGCGGGGGGCGTCGTGTTGACGCTCCCGTGGGTCGTCGCGTGGGCGACGGGACTGGCCGACGGCTTCGCGCCGCTCTCGATCGTCGGCGTCAGCGGCCTCGCCGTCCTCGGGGCGTCCTTCCTCCTCGCGTGGGGGGCTGAGACGGCTGAGAAAGACGTGCCGCGGGCGTTCGCGCTGGCCGTTCTCGCCGTTCTCGCCGTCGCCCCCGAGTACGCCGTCGACGCGCTGTACGCCTGGCAGGCGGCGACCGACCCGGCGAAGGCGAACCTCGCGGTCGCCAATATGACCGGCGCGAACCGCATCCTCATCGGTCTCGGCTGGTCCGGGATCGCGCTGTTCTCGATCTACAAAGCGACCGCCAGCGGCCGTGACGATGGGAGCGTCGTCAACCGCGAGGGCACGCTCCGCGACGCCGTGAAACTCGATCCGAGCATCTCGACGGAGATTCTCTTCCTCTTTTTGGCTACGATCTTCGCCTTCTTCGTCCCGCTCAGCGGCGGTATCGACATCGTCGACACGGTCGTCCTCGTCGGTCTCTACGTCACCTACATCGCGATCATCGTCCGCGGTGACGTCGACGACCACGACGAACAGGTCGGCGTGCCGGCGTACTTCCAGTCGTATCCCCGGAAGGTCCGCGTCCCCATCGTCCTCACGCTGTTCGTCTACTCCGGCTTCCTGATCATCACCGCGGTCGAACCGTTCGCGCACGGACTGGAGCGATTGGGACTGCAGTACGGTATCCCGGAGTTCTTTATGATCCAGTGGATCGCGCCGCTGGCGTCTGAGAGCCCCGAACTCATCGTGACCGCCTACCTCGTGAACAAGGCGCGGGCGACGGCGGCGTTCAACGCGCTCATCTCCTCGAAGCTGAATCAGTGGACGCTCCTGATCGGGACGCTTTCGGTCGTCTACAGCATCTCGCTCGGCTCCTACGGCGTCTTGCCGTTCGAGTTCAAGCAGGCGGCCGAAATCTGGCTCACCGCCGCACAGAGCTTCTTCGCGCTCGCGGTCCTCGTGAATTTCCGCATCAGCGTCCGCGAGGCGGTGACGCTTCTCGTCCTGTTCGTCTCGCAGGTCGTCATCGAGTTCGCGCTCATCCGAGTCTATCCGGAAGCGCTCGCGGAGACGTACTCGATCTACCTGCTCTTGGCGTACTCGGTCGTCTACGTCGTGCTCGCCGCCGGACTCCTCGCCAGCCGTCGGCGTGACCTCCAGCGACTCGCCAAACTCACCGTCGCCAACATCCGCGGGACGCCGATGCCGGAACCGGAGCGCGCGGACTGAGCGACGAAGCGTCCGCCTTCCCGCCGCTCCGAGAGTTTTTATACCGAGCGGCGACGACTCCCGGTCGTGATCGGACTGGTCGTCAGCCGCGCCGACTCCGCCTCGGTCGCGATCGGCGAGGCACTCCGCTCGCTCGTCGAGTGGGAATCGCACAAAGACACCGCGCGCAGCGACGCCGACGGTGGTGGGACGTACTACCGCTACGAGGACTTCGAGCTCCGGGAGTTCGACGCCTGGCACCTCGAACTCGACGGCGTCGCGGCCGCCTTTTCGGAACAGCCCGCTTTCGTCGCCTTTCTCTCGCGGCACTCGGGTGATACCGGCCCGCTCCTGACAGCGCACTTCACGGGGAACTTCGGGCCGGCCGAACACGGCGGTGAACTGGGCGAGCTGGCTCGCACGTGTCCGAACGTCCAGCGAGCGGTCGTCGAGGCGTTCGACCGCCACGCGCCCGAGGGCTACGACGTCGGCATCGAGTGCACGCACCACGGCCCGAGCGACGTCGGCGCCCCTTCCCTGTTCGTGGAACTCGGCAGCAGCGAGACCGAGTGGGACGACCCCGAGGGTGCCGCGGCCGTCGCCCGCGCAGTGCTTTCGCTTTCGGGGTCGGCTCCGGACGCAACGCGGTCCGTCGACGCTGCCCCGACCGGCGGCGCCGACTCGGGCCACGAACCGCGCCAGATCGTCGGATTCGGCGGTGGCCACTACGCACCCCAGTTCGAACGGGTCCTCCGCGAGACGGACTGGGCGATCGGCCACATCGGTGCCGACTGGGTCCTCCAGTCGATGGGCGCACCCGAGGCGAACGCGGCGGTCGTCGACCAGGCGTTCGAGCAGTCGGCGGCGACACGCGCGCTCGTCGCCGCCGACGATCCCGAACTCGAAGCCGTCATCGACGACCTCGGCTACCGCGTCGTCGGCGAGACGTGGCTCCGCGTCACGACCGGCGTCGACCTCGACCTCGTCGAAACCCTCGAAGCAGCGCTCTCGCCGATCGACGCCGGACTTCGGCTCGGGACCCCGGCGAGAGACGCCACCGACGACGTGGCCGACCGCGACGCCTTCGACGTCGTCTCGCTCCCCGACGACCTCCTCGCGGAGGCCTCGGGCATCGACCAGGCGGCGACGATGGAGGCCGCAAGCGCCACGCTCCTCGCCTTCGAGACGGTCGAAGGCGGGACGAAACCCCAGGAGAACGCCGCTGTCGACGACGCCAGCGCTCTCGACGCGCTCGCTGACGCGCTCGCTTCCATCCTCGAATCGAAGTACGACGAGGTCCGCAGGGAGGACGACCGCGTCGTCGCGACGCGAGAGACGTTCGACCCGGCGGCGGCAGCCGAGTTGGGCGTCCCGGAGGGGCCGGCCTTCGGCCGACTGTCCGCGGGCGAGACCGTGGAGGTCGACGGGCGCGAGGTCACGCCCGCGGAGGTCCACGCCGAGGAGACCGTAACGTTCCCGGTCGGCAGCGCGCTCCGGCCGACGAACTCGCCGTAGTCTGCGCGTCGCATTCGACCTCATACGGCCGCCGATTCCTGACCGCTTCGCCCATCGATCCCTGGTCGATCTGACTGTCGACTCCCAGCGGATCATCCCCTCGCCCCCGGGAACTCCGCCGAACCCCCGCGTCAAGCCACCTGAGCGTCAGACGCGCGTCCGACGAAAGGGGGAAAGATAATTAGGCTGTATTCGGTACGAATGGCCATACTATGGACTCCATCGTCGACGATGCGATAGACGAGGCCGAGGAGACGGGGGATGGGAACGCCGTCGACGCACCCACGGGCGGGGAGATGCCCCGCACCGGAACGATGACCGACGAGGAACTGCAGGAAGTCCTCGTCGACCTCCAGACTGACATCACGGTCGTCGGCTGCGGCGGCGCCGGCGGCAACACCGTCAACCGAATGCACGAAGAGGGCATCGAGGGCGCGACGCTGGTCGCCGCCAACACCGACGTCCAGCACCTCGTAGAGATCGAAGCCGACACGAAGATCCTGATGGGCGAACAGAAGACGCAGGGCCGCGGCGCGGGCTCGCTCCCGCAGGTCGGCGAGGAAGCCGCCTTAGAGTCCCAAGAGGAGATCTACGACTCGATCGACGGCTCGGATATGGTGTTCGTCACGGCCGGGCTCGGCGGTGGGACCGGCACCGGCTCGGCCCCGGTCGTCGCGAAGGCTGCTCGCGAGTCCGGCGCACTTACCATCGCCATCGTCACGACGCCGTTCACCGCCGAGGGCGAGGTCCGCCGAACCAACGCCGAAGCGGGGCTCGAACGCCTCCGCGACGTCGCCGACACCGTCATCGTCGTGCCGAACGACCGCCTGCTCGACGCGGTCGGCAAACTTCCGGTTCGCCAGGCGTTCAAAGTCTCCGACGAGGTGCTGATGCGCTCGGTGAAGGGGATCACCGAACTCATCACAAAGCCCGGGCTGGTCAACCTCGACTTCGCCGACGTGAAGACCGTGATGGAGCGCGGCGGCGTCGCGATGATCGGCCTCGGCGAGTCCGACTCCGAATCGAAGGCCCAAGACTCCGTCAAGAGCGCGCTCCGCTCGCCGCTCTTGGACGTCGACATCTCGGGGGCGAACTCCGCGCTCGTAAACGTCACCGGCGGGTCGGATATGAGCATCGAGGAGGCCGAGGGCGTCGTCGAAGAGATCTACGACCGGATCGACCCCGACGCACGGATCATCTGGGGGACCTCCGTCGACGAGGAGATCGACGGCACGATGCGGACGATGATCGTCGTCACGGGCGTCGAATCGCCGCAGATCTACGGCCGCAGCGACGACGACGAGGCCCAACCCCAACCGCAGGCCCCGCCACAGGGACAGGCCGGCGGCGCCGAGATCGACTACGTCGAATAGCGACCCTATCCCCGTCGCGTGGTTCCGTCTCTCGGGACCCTCGACTGTTGGTTCCGTACTGCTGCTCTGGGACTTCCGGTTTTTGCTTCATCACTTCCCTCCAGTGCTGCCGCAGCGCGAAGCGGGCATCAATAGATAGAAAAAGCCCGGCATACAAGCTACGGCACAACGATGGACGTCAAGTACGACCTGACCAGCTACGTGCGGGTGCTGAAGCTGGCGAGCACCCCCTCGTGGGAGGAGTTCTCACAGATTGGTCTCATCGCCGGCGCCGGCATCGTTCTCGTCGGCTTCCTGGGCTTTCTCATCTACGCGGTGATGAGCTTCCTCCCGGGGGGTGTCTGACGTGCCGATCTACTCGGTGAAGACGACCGCCAGCCAGGAGCGGACGGTCGCCGATATGATCGCCAACCGCGAGGAACCGGAGATCCACGCCGTGTTAGCTCCGGACTCGCTCACGAGCTACGTGATGGTGGAATCGGACAACGATGCCGTGATCACGCGCGTTCTCGAGGAGATTCCGCACGCTCGCGGCCTCGTCAAGAGCGGCGGGGAAGCCGGCCGCTCCTCGATCGCGGAAGTCGAGCACTTCCTCTCGCCGACGCCGGACGTCGAAGGCATCGCCGAGGGCGACATCGTCGAACTGATCGCCGGTCCGTTCAAGGGCGAGAAGGCTCGCGTCCAGCGGATCGACGAGACGAAAGACCAGGTCACAGTCGAACTCTACGAGGCGACGGTTCCGATTCCGGTCACCGTCCGCGGCGACCAGATCCGCGTCCTCGACAGCGACGAGCGCTGAGCCGTTTTCCCGCCGGTCGGTAGTGTCCACGTCGTCGTGAGAGCGGCCTGTGCGCAGTCGAGACGCGAAAACGGGCACTGGGTCGCAGTGTCAGGAGGGCGACGGCGACGACGACCCCGGCGTATGCGGACGGGACCTGGCGAATACGGATGGGAGCGCTCCGGCGACGCTCACAGCGCGTCGCGCCGTTTGAGTTCTTCGACGACGTCCCGGAGGTTAGCTTCGTCTTCGATATCTGCCTTGATGTCTTCGCGGACGCGCACGGCCGTCGAATCTGCGTCGTAGGCGCGCACGTACTCCGCTCGGGAGTGTTCCTCGAAGGCGTGCCGGATCGCGAAGTAGCCGTCCGGGACGATGCTGCCACAGACCGTACACTCGTGGCGGGCGTGTTCCACCGTCTGGTGTATGATCGCGGACTCGACGTCCTCGAAGCGCTCCCCACAGTCGCCGATGCCGCACTTCCACAGGGACATATCGGAACGCACGCACAGGTCCGACAAAACCGTTCCGCAGCGGATGAGAAATAGAAATCACTAACCCGGCGCCGTGCAGACCGACGGACGTGACCGACACGGCCGCGTCCGGACCGGACCAAACGAGTGACGCCGATTCGAACGTGGCGGCAGCCGTACGCACCGACGGCGGCGCGGCGACGACTACCCGAGTCGACCCTCACGTGAAGATCCTGAACGAGCGCGTCGTCGCTCGTGCGAAGGCCCGCGGCCTCGACGCCTTAGTGTACGCGCCGCATTTCGTCCGCCTGCCGACGATCCGCGAGCGCGCGGAACGCTTCTCGGACGACGACCTGCTCGTCGTCCCCGCCCGCGAGGTGTTCACCGGTTCCTGGCGGAATCGGAACCACGTCCTCGCGATCGGGCTCTCCGAACCGGTCCCGGACTTCATCTCGCTCGACGGCGCGCTCGCGGAGTTCGACAGACAGGACGCGGCCGTGCTCGTCCCCCACCCGAACTTCCTCAACGTGAGTCTCGACCGCGAGACGATCGCAGCCTACGCCGAGCGAATCCACGCCGTCGAGACGCACAACTTCAAGGTGCCCTCGCGGCAGAACCGCCACGCTCGACCCCTCGCGAACGACGTCGGTCTCCCGGGGTTCGGCTCCTCGTACGCCCACCTCCGCGGCAGCGTCGGCGAGGTGTGGACGACGTTCGAGCGCGCGATCGACTCCGCGACCGACCTCGTCGACGCGCTCCGAGAGCAAGCGCCCCGTCGCGTTCTCCGGCGCAGCGGCCTCGCTCACTCCGTTCGCGGACTGACCGAGTTCGCGCATCTGGGCTATGAGAACTCCTGGGGGAAGATCGACCGACTGTTTCTCTCGGGAATGGAGCCAACCCATCCGGGACACGTCGCCTACGAAAATCGATTCGACGACGTCAGAGAGTACTGACCTCCGTCTCGGAGACCGGTTCAGTGCTGTTCGTTCACAGTCCGATGAAGACCCCGAACGTGTTCGTCGCCTCCGCCAGCGACGTGTCGAGCGCGAAGACGTAGTTGTGGACGAGCGCGAGCAACACCAGTTCGAGCACTGTCACGAGGACCGTCACTCGGATCGCCCAGCTGCTCGACGTCGCCACGCCGGTCGGGAGGTCGTACTCGGTTGCCGAAAACGGGTAAAAGAGCGCGATCCCGCGCTTCGAGCCGACCATATCGAGGAGGTAGTGCGTCGCGACCCCGATCCAGACGAACTGGAGGTTCCCGAAGACGTAGGGAAACGCGAGGAAGATGGCCAGGATCGGCAGATTGTGCAGCGTCTTTCGGTGGCGGCCGAACGCGGTGTCGACGTCGGGAAAGAGCGCGCCGAGGACGACCGGCAGCGACAGTTCCGCGACCGACCAGGCGGTGTCGCTGGCGAGCGTCACGGCGGCGTCGACCGTGACGGCCCCGCTCTCTCCCCCGACGAGCGGTCCCGACGTCGGATCCACCGAGAGAATCACCCCGAGTCCGATCGCGAGGAGCGCCCCGTTCAGCACGTGCCCGTCTTTGTTCATCGGCTGTGAGTCTGCGTGCCGCCCCTACAAACGTTGTGTCTCATCGAGCGCCGCGCCGTCGGCCACTTTCGCACCCCGTCAGACCGTCCCGGCTACGCCTCCACGGCGACGAGGAGTGTTTCGAGCGCCTGCCGTGCGATCTGCTCTTTGATCTCGGTTCGACCGCCGTCGAACTCGTAGCGCTCGACGCGCGTGTAGGACTCCCCTGTTCCCCACTCGCCCCGATAGGCGACGCCGATGAAGACGGTCCCGACCGGCTTCTCTGCCGTGCCGCCGTCCGGCCCGGCGATCCCGGTGGTCGAGATTCCCCAGTCGGTCCCGGCGGTGTCGCGGACGCCGGCCGCCATCTCGTGGGCCACCGGCTCCGAGACCGCCCCGTGTTCGTCCAGCGACTCCCGTGAGACGCCGAGCGCAGTCAGTTTCGCGTCGTAGGAGTACGTCACCAGCGAACGGTCGAAGTAGTCCGAAGAGCCGGGGATGTCGGTCAGGAGCGACCCGATCAGCCCGCCCGTGCACGACTCGGCGACGGCGACCGTCTCGCCCGTCTCGCGGAGGGCGTCGCCGACGCGGACTTCGATCGGGGGATCGGATGCGAACTCTCGCATACCCGTGTGGTGGGCGGCGAACAGTAAAGAACGCCCGCACGGCGCGGTCGAAAAACACACCCTTCTCGCATCCGTCGCCGCAGACGAGATGACAGAGACGGACGACGCGTACGACGAACCGCTCTTCTACCGCGTCATCCAGTACGCCGTCGCCGCCGACCGCGACGTCGTGACGATGGTCTCGGGCAACCCCGACTGGGGACCACCGGAGGCGCTCCGAGATGGACTCGAATCCTACGCCGACAGCGACCCGCGAGACTTCCAGTACCCGGCGAGCGAGGGGCTCGGTGCGCTTCGCGAGGTGATCGCTGAACGGCGGAACGTCGACGAATCGCGGCTGGTCGTCACCAACGGCGCGGCCGAGGCGAACTACCTCGCGATGGCGGAGGCGATAGAGCGTGGGTCGGGGTCGGAGTTCCTCCTGACCGACCCCGTCTACCCGTACTACCCGGGGAAGGCGACGATGCTCGGCGGCGACGTGACGCGCGTGCCCGTCCACGACGACGGCCACGTCGACGTCGCGGGGATGCGTGAGGCGGCCTCGTCCGACACGGCGATGATCGTGCTCAACACGCCGAACAACCCCACCGGCACCGTCTACAGCCGCGACGCCGTCGCCGAAATCGCGGACGTCGCTGCCGAGCACGACGCCCTCCTCCTCGTCGACGAGGTGTACGACCACTTCGACTTCACCGGACGCTTCGAGAGCGCGCTCACGCTCGACCGCGAGCACGTCGTCGTCACTTCGTCGTTCTCGAAGTCGATGGGGATCACGGGCTTTCGCGTCGGCTACGGCGTCTTCCCCGACCACCTCGTCGGCGATGCGAGAGCGCGGCATATGCTCGTCAACGTCACCGGGAGCCGCCCCGCGCAGGCGGCCGTCGCCAACGCCTTACAGGAGACGCCTCCGTCGTACTACGAGTCCGTCCGCGACACGCTCCGCGAGCGGATCGACGCGTTCACCGACGCGCTCGACGCGGCCGGCGCGGACTACACCACCCCGGAGGGCGCGTTCTACGTCCTGGCGCGCTTCGAGGACTTTCCGGGGACGATGGCGAACGTCGAGCGACTGATCGACGAGGCCGGGGTCGCGGGGATGCCCGGCGAAGCGTTCGGCGAGGCCTACGACGACTGGATCCGCTTTGCGCTCTGTACCGACCGGGCGGCGGAGGCGGCGGACCGACTCGCCGCGTACTTCGACGACCGCTGAAGGCTGCGGGCGGTGCAAGCGTACGCTGAGCGGACCGCGTTGGCTCGGGCGACTCTCGCATCCGCCGACCGAGAAGTACACAAGTCCGCATCTCGTCCCCCCTCGTATGTCGAGTATCGACGTCGACGCCGCCGACGAGGGCGACGACGCGCGTACCGAGAGCGACTCGCCGGAGGAGAGCCACGACCACACCGTCGACGTCGAGGCGGTCGATCACGTCGACCCGATCGAAGACGCCGAGGACGCGACGGGGCTGCCCGACCAGGTCGACGCTCCCGACTACGTCCTCTACGGCGGGAAAGGGGGAGTCGGCAAGACGACGATGGCGGCCTCGACGGCGCTCGCATCCGCGGCCGCGGGCACGGCTACGCTCGTCGTCTCTACGGACCCGGCGCACTCGCTGTCGGACACGCTCGACGTCGACGTGCCGGCCGAGCCGACGCGGATTCGCGAGGACATCCCGCTGTACGCCGCCGAGATCGATCCGGACTCGGTCGTCGCCGGCCCGTTCGGCGGCGAGGCCGGACCGGGGGCGGCCGGATCGGGCGCTGCGGGCGATGCAGGCGCAGGAGCCGGATTCGGATCTGACGCCGACGCCAGCAGCGGATTCGATCAGAACGCGGACGTCGAGGACAACCCCTTCGCCGGCGGCGACGCGGCGGGCGCAGGGGCGTCGCCCTTCGGCGACCTCGGCGGGATGGAGGACCTCATCGGCAGCGCGATGGGTCCGGGGTCGATGCCCGGCGCCGACGAGGCGGCGGCGATGCAGCAACTGATGGAGTACCTCGACGACCCCCGATTCGACCGGGTCGTCGTCGACACCGCACCCACGGGGCACACGCTCCGACTGCTCGAACTCCCGGAACTGATGGACTCGATGGTCGGCCGCATCGCGAAGTTCCGCCAGCAGTTCTCGGGGATGATGGAGGGCGTCAAAGGAATGTTCGGGATGGGCAACGAGGAGAACGCCGCCGCGCCCGACCTCGACGAACTCCGCGAGCGGATCGAACGCCTCCGGACCGTCCTGCGCGATCCCGCGAAGACGGACTTCCGCGTGGTGATGATTCCCGAGGAGATGAGCGTCGTCGAGTCCGAGCGCCTCGTCGAGCGCCTCGACGGCTACGGCATCCCCGTCCAGACGCTCGTCGTCAACCGCGTGATGGAGGACCTCGCTGAGGTGACGAGCGCCGACGTCGACGACCGCTGGGTGGTCTCGCCGGACTTAGAGCACTGTGAGTTCTGTCAGCGTCGCTGGCAGGTCCAGCAGGACGCCATCGGTCGCGCGACCGAACTGTTCAGGAGTCGGGACGTAAAGCGCGTGCCGCTTCTGGCCGAAGAAGTGCGCGGCGAGCGGGCGCTCCGCGTCGTCGCGGCGTGTCTGGAGTAGCGAAACGCGCAGAACCGCACGCTAGAGTTTTCTGAGGTACCGGTAGGCGGTGTCGAGCCACCGCGCAGGGAGGTGTCGCGCCAGCACCGAGACCCGCGCGGCCGTCCCGGGCTGATACCGGGGTCGTGGCTTCGTCGAGGAGGCGGCGTCGAGGATGTCCTCTGCGACGCGCTCGGCCGAGATTGCGCCGAGTCCGCCGCCGCCGATCAGTTGCGTGTCCGAGAAGAGTTCGTAGAACGACTCGTACGCGCCCGAGCGTTCGATTCCCGGGATGTCGTCGGCGTCGTCGCCGTCGCCTCTGTCCCCGTCGTCGCCGTGGACCTCACGCTCGACGCGGTCTGTGAACTGCGTCTCGACCGGGCCGGGTTCGACGACGACGACGTCGATGCCGTACTCGTCGACCTCGTTGCGGAGCGCGTCGCTCATCGCTTCGAGCGCGAACTTCGACCCCGCGTAGATGCCGCCGCCGGGGAACGAGACTCGTCCCGCCGCGCTGGAGACGTTCACGACGGTGCCGTCTTCCTGTTCGCGCATATGCGGGAGGACCGCGCGAAGCAGTCGATGCGGCCCGTAGACGTTCACCTCGAACTGCCGGTGGACCTGCTCGGTGGGGACGTCTTCGACCGGCCCCATCTGCCCGAAGCCGGCGTTGTTGACGAGACAGGAGATGTGGCCCTCCTCTTCGATGATGCGGTCGACTACGCGGTCGACGTCGTCTTGATCGGTGACGTCCAGGGTGGCGATGTTGCAGCCCTTCTCACCGAGCGTCTCGATGTCTGCTGGGTTGCGGGCCGTGGCGTAGACGCACCAGTCCTCCTCGAGGAAGGCGAGCGCCGTGGCGCGGCCGATGCCGGACGAACAGCCGGTGATGAGGACCGTCTTCGGATGCACGATCCGAGCAACGACCCGCGCGGTGTTAATTGTGTGCGGTTCACGGCAGGCCGCCCGCCCCGGTGCGCGCCGGCGTCGGCCCGTTGCCACACGCTTAACTTTCTGCCCGGGGTGGTCCGAGTATGCGATTCGATCGACGGTCCGGGGTCTTCCTCCACGTCACCTCCCTGCCCGGCCCACACGGCATCGGCGACCTGGGCCGCAGCGCCCGCACGTTCCTCGATTGGCTCGCGGACGCAGCGCAGTCGTATTGGCAGTTCTGCCCGGTCGGCCCGACGGCGTCGGTCCACGGCGACTCGCCGTACCAGGCGTACTCCGCGTTCGCGGGGAATCCGCTGCTCGTCAGCCTCGACCGACTCGTCGACGCCGGGTATCTGGACGAGGCGGACCTCGAACCGGTCCCCTCGTTCCCGGCGCACGACGTCGAGTACGACCGCGTCCGCGAGTACAAAACCGAGACGTTGCGGCTCGCGGCCGAGCGGTTCCACGCCGACGCGGACGACGCCGACCGCGAGGCGTTCGCGGCGTTCCGCGAGCGCGAGTCGGCCTGGCTCGACGACTACGCGCTGTTTATGGCGTTGCGGACGCGGTACGACGGCGCGTGGACGTCGTGGCCCGAACCGATCCGGACGCGCGACCCGGACGCGCTGGCGACCCACCGCGAGGAGTTGGCCGACGAGGTGGCCTACCGCGAGTTCGTCCAGTTCGTCTTCGATCGGCAGTGGCGTGCGATGCGAGAGTACGCCAGCGAGCGCGGCATCGACCTCGTCGGCGATCTCCCCATCTACGTCGCGCTCGACAGCGCCGACGTCTGGGCGAACCCGGAGGCGTTCGATCTGACCGACGACCACGAGCCGGCGGCCGTCGCCGGCGTCCCGCCGAACCCCGGCGACGAGGGCCAGCGCTGGGGGAATCCCGTCTACGACTGGGACGCGCTCTCAGAGACCGGATACGACTGGTGGCTCGCGCGACTCGAACGCCTCCTCGAACTCGTCGACGTCACGCGTATCGACCACTTCAAAGGCTTCGACGAGTACTGGGCGATCCCCGCCGACGCCGAGTCGCCGGCGGCTGGCGAGTGGCGCGACGCGCCGGGCGTGGACTTCTTCGAGACCGTCGAAGCGGAACTCGGCGAACTGCCGTTCGTCGTCGAGGATCTCGGGTTCCTCGATCAGGGGCTCGTCGACCTCCGCGAGCGCTTCGACTTCCCGTCGATGCGCGTGCCTCACTACGCCGACTGGTGCCGCGAGGGCGATATGTACCAGCCGATGCACTACCCCGAAAACAGCGTCGGCTACACCTCGACGCACGACACGAACACCCTCGTCGGGTACTACGACGCGCTCCCGCCGCGCCAGCGCGACTGCCTCGAGTACAACATCGGCGCGGACGGCTCGGAGATCCACTGGTCGATGATCGAGGCAGTCTGGCGCTCGGACGCCGTGCTCGTCTTCACGACGATGCAGGACGTCCTCGGCCTCGACAAACACGCGCGATTCAACCGCCCGGGAACCGCGCTGGGCAACTGGACGTGGCGCTGCACCGACGAGGCGTTCGAAGACGACACCGCGGCGCGGCTCGCGCGCGTTACCGACGAGCACATCCGAAACTGAGCACTACGTCCCCGCCGCCCAGTTCCCACCCGCTCCTCGACGCATCGAAACCCGGATACGCGCCTGGGCCGTCCACTGTCTCGATGACGTTCGAATCCGGCGCGATCCCGCTCTCCTCGATCCCCGGGCCGTTCGATCTCCAGGCGACGCTCGAAAGCGGCCAGTCGTACCTGTGGGACCGCGCCGACGGACGGATGTACGAGTCGATGGACGTCTACGGCGGCGACGCGTGGTACGAGACGGTCGTGCCGCCGGTCGACGGCGTCACCGACGAGGACGTCGTCGTCCGCGTCCGCCAGCGTGACGGCGACCTGGAGTGGGAAGCGACGACCGACCCCGTGCCGCTTTTGACGCACCTCCTGCGCCTCGACGACGACCTCGACGCGATCTACGCGGCGACGCCCGACGACGACCTCATCGAGCGCGCCTACGACGCCTACCGCGGGATGCGACTCGTCCGCGACCCGCCGTTTCCCTGTCTCGTCTCGTTCATCTGCTCGGCGCAGATGCGCGTCTCGCGGATCCACGGGATGCAGATGGCGCTCGCCAGTGAGTTCGGGACGCACCACGATGTCGACGGCGAGGCCTTCGAGGCGTTCCCGACGCCTGCGCAGTTGGCCGCACAGAGCGAGGACGACCTCCGCGACCTGAAACTCGGCTACCGCGCGCCCTACGTACAGCGGACCGCAGCGATGGTCGCCGGCGGAGAGGCTCACCCCAGCGAGGCCGTCGGTCGCGACTACGAGGACGCCCGCGAGTATCTGACGCAGTTCGTCGGCGTCGGCGACAAGGTCGCAGACTGCGTGTTGCTGTTCTCGCTCGGCTACCTGGAGGCGGTCCCACTCGACACTTGGATACAGGGCGCCATCGCCGAGCACTTCCCCGAGTGCGACCGCGGCAACTACACCGAGACGTCGCGCGCCCTCCGCGAACGTCTCGGCGGCGAGTACGCCGGTTACGCCCAGACGTACCTCTTTTATTACCTCCGCGCTCGCGGCGACGACTGACCGGCGATCGGTTTGATCGGATATTGGTATCGATCGGCGAACCTTTGATGCCACGGGCGACCGTACTATCCTGTATGGACTGCAGAGTCGTCGTCGAGGCCGCGATACCGGTGTACGACGTGACGACGCCCGACGAGGCGATTCGGATCGCCATCTCGAAGACGGGCGAGATGCTGAATCCGGATCTGAGCTACGTCGAGATCTCGATGGGTTCGCGCACCTCGCCCGACGGCGAGGAACTCCCGCCAGCGTTCATCGCGGCCGACGAGGCGCTCGTCGCGCTGGAACTGGAGATGACGGTCTTCAACGTCGAACAGGAGGAACACGCCTCCCGGATCGCCCGGAAGGAGATCGGCCAGCGGCTCGAAAACGTCCCGCTGAAGGTTCTCTCGGTCGAGCCCGTCGAGGAGGGTGACGAGACCGACGAGGACGCGACAGGCGAGGAAGAATCCAACGAGCACGGCAGAAACGGCGCGGACTCCGAGACCGAAGACAGATCGACCGACGATTCGGCAGACGACGACCTCATCCCCGAGTTCGACGACCTCGTCGAAGACGGCTGATCGGCGTTGCGGACGGGTGTCCGCGCGGTTCTTCTCTCTCGGTACGTATCCGTGGGAGCCGACAGTATCGTGAGGCTGCAGTACTCACCGCGAGATATGGTGAACGAGACGCTGTACGATCGACTCGGCCAACGCGAGGGGATTCGCACCGTCGTCGACGACTTCTACGACCGACTCGTCGCGGACGAGGACATAGGCCCGTTCTTCGAGGACGCTGACGTCGAACGTCTCCGACAGACACAGACCGACTTTCTGTGTGAGGCCGCGGGTGGACCCGAAACGTACGACGCTGCTCCGATCCGCGAGGCGCACCTTCACGTCCCGTTCACTGAGGAGCATATCGAGCGCGCTATCGAGCACCTCTCGGATAGTCTCGACGCGTTCGACGTTCCGGAAGACGACGCCGCGAAAGTCGTGCAGGCCGTCGCGGCGTACGAGGAGGAGTTACTGGCGCGCGCGGACCGGTGAGCAGGCGGCTACAGACGCGATCGTAGGTAGATCGGATGCGACGCGCGTGGGTGCGCCGGCGGACGACGGCCCCGTGTGTCGCTGTGGCTATCGCTCTGAGACGTGGTGTGCGGAGGATGCGGCGAGTCGTCGGGGGTCAGTCGGCGGCGGCTGCGACGCGGTCCTGCTCGACTTCGTCCATCGAGGAGGTGATTCCTTTGACTAGTTTAAAAACGGCGGCTTTGTGATCGGTTTTCGACTTGTGAATCGAGGTCGGTCGGACGCCGAGTTCGTTGTATGCTTCGAGCGAAACTTCCTCGTCTTCCCACGCTTCGACCTGTGTGTGTACTTCCGCAAGCAGGCCGTGAAGGTGGATGAGCTCCTGCTTCTTCATGAGCAAAAGTCTGTTGAGACTCGAAGAATATATTACTATCCTGAGTCTCGTTAACACGGACCTGCCGAATATCCCGATGAAACGCCCCAAATCGACCGATTTCAGGTCGACAATGATGAAGGATTCCGGGACGGCCCACCGATTATCCGGTTATTGTTGGACAAGTGTCATTGATCGTTATACTGTTCTATACATCAGGGCCGTAAAAAGTGTTTCTAGAGAAACACGAACCACGACAGGATCGACAGTATATGAACGCTTTACACGACGCGGCCCCATAACGAGGGTATGGACTACGACGATCAACTCGACCGCGCACTCGACCAGTCGCCCGACATCGCCGAAGGTGGAGACCGGTTCGAGGTCCCGGATCCGGAGGTCCGCCAGGAGGGCAACGCCACGGTCTGGGAGAACTTCGAGTCGACGCACGACCGGCTCGCGCGCGACCCGGATCATCTGGTCCGGTTTCTGCAGTCGGAGCTCGGGACGAGCGCGCAGATCGACGACCGCGGCCGCGCGCGCTTCACGGGCGACTTCAAACAACGGCGGGTCGCGGAGGCGCTCGAAACGTACGTCGACGACTTCGTCACGTGCAGCGAATGCGGATCGCCGGACACGCGACTCGTCGAAGAGCGCGGCACGACGATGCTGAAATGCGACGCCTGCGGCGCGCTCTCGACGGTTCCTGACCTCTGATACGGTCGCGAGGACGGACCTGGGTCGCCCCGAGGTCCGTAGCACGATGCCAGTCGCGTCTGCCGCGGGCCGTCGGCACAGCCTGCTGCTTCACTCGAACTGTTTTACGGTGTCGAGGTCGCGTTCGGTCCGCATAAACTCCGCGAGCCGACGGGTCGCACCGCAAGAAGAGCACGTGTAGTTTTCACGGTGATTGGGTAGCGACGTCGGCTTCGCCTCCCAGCCTTTCCCGCATTCAGGGCACAGCAGTCGGACAAACGCTTCGACCATAGCCCAATCGACTCCCGGTACGTCAATAAAGGTTGTTGCGCCGGTACCGCCGACGGCCGAATAGCTGCCCGACAGGGGCCGTCCCGGGCCCCCCGACGAGGACCGTCCCGGGCCGTTCGTCCGCGTGGACGATTCGGTCCGTTCCGTCTCCTCCCGATTCGCTACGTCCTCCCTCGGCGCTGCTTCGTCGCCTACGCGAGCATCCCCGGGTCGTCGACCTCGAGGAGCTCTTTGTACCGGTTCCGGATCGTGACTTCGGAGACGTCGGCGACCTCGCTGACCTGGCTCTGGGTCACCTTCTCGTTGGTGAGCAGGGCGGCCGCGTAGACGGCCGCGGCCGCGAGGCCGACCGGCGACTTCCCCGAGTGGATCGCGGCCTGCTTCGCGTTTCGGAGCAGCTGTCGCGCCTGTCGTTCGGCCTCGTCCGAGAGGCCGAGTTCCGAGGCGAACCGGGGGACGTACTGTTCGGGGTCTGCGGGCTCGACTTCCAGTTTGAGCTCGCGGACGACGTAGCGGTACGTCCGAGTCAACTCCATCTTGTCGACGCGCGAGACGCGCTCGATCTCGTCGAGCGAGCGGGGCGTCCTGGCCTGTCGGGCCGCGGCGTACAGCGCGGCGGTCGCGACGCCCTCGATCGAACGGCCGGGAAGTAGGTCCTCGCTCAGCGCGCGGCGGTAGATGACCGACGCGGTCTCCCGAACGTTTTCCGGGAGGCCGAGCGCCGAGGCCATCCGGTCGATCTCGCCGAGCGCCTGTTTGAGGTTGCGCTCTTTCGAGTCGCGCGTGCGGAAGCGCTCGTTCCACGTGCGGAGGCGTTGCATCTGCTCGCGCTGTCGCGACGACAGCGAGTTGCCGTAGGCGTCTTTGTTCTGCCAGCCGATGTTGGTCGACAGCCCCTTGTCGTGCATCAGGTTCGTCGTCGGCGCGCCGACGCGAGATTTGCGGTCGCGCTCGGCGCTATCGAAGGCCCGCCACTCGGGGCCGCGGTCGATCGAGCCCTCGTCGACGACGAGGCCACAGTCCGCACAGACCGTCTCGCCGCGGGCTTCGTCGGTGATGAGCGTGCCGCCACACTCCGGGCAGACGTGCTCTTCTGCTTCGGTCTCTTCTTCGTGAGCGTGCTCTTCGTGCTCGCTCTCGGTGCGTTCTCCGTCGGTTCGCGTTTCAGTATTGTGGGTTGTCACTTGTGTATCGTCCTCGCGTTCGTCCGCTTGCCGTGTGCTGCGGCCCGCTACGTGCTCTCTGGTGCGTGTGTCACTCATGATGGGGAGGGAGGTTCGTTCGCGACCGGGAGGAATAAGAGAGAACCCGGCCCGAACTGACCTTACTATCTGTAAGTACCCGAAGTATTTAAATATTTTGGCGGCTGAAAGCCGATTATTCACGATCTTTGAGCCCCAATACGTGCATATTAGCCCTCAAACGACCTGCCACTGGTGGCCCGCCGAGGCTATATATACGTTCCGAAGGTTTCGGGGGGCTGTCGCTCAGAGCCAGCCCTCTCGCCGAAAGTGAACGAGCAATATTGCCGTGACCAGTCCCATTCCGCCGACGACTGCGGGATAGGCGTACGGCCACGTCAGTTCCGGGAGGTTCGTCGCGTGATCGCCGAAGTTCATCCCGTAGACGCCGACGACGAACGTCAGCGGGATGAAGATCGTCGCGACGACAGTCAGCCGCTTCATCACGTCGTTCGTCGATTGAGAGACGACGTTGAGGTAGATGTCGCGCGTTCCACGCGTGAGATCCCGGTACGTCTCGGTGAGATCGACGATCTCGACCAGGTGGTCGTAGACGTCGCGGTAGAACTTCTCTGTCGGTTCGCTGACGCGCTCGACGTCGCCACGCGCCAGCACCCCGACCGCCTCCCGCATCGGCCAGACGACCTTCCGGAACGAGAGCAAGTCCCGCCGGACGGCGTTGAGCCCCTCGATGAGTCCCTCGTCCGGCGTCGAGAGGATCGCCTCCTCGATCTCTTCGATCGTGTCGCCGACGGTGTCGAGCAGGTCGAAGTAGTCCTCGACGGCGTGGTCGATCACGCGGTAGGCCGCGAAATCCGGCCCCTGTTTCAGCGTCCGACCCTCCTGATTCTCGACGGACTGCCAGACGTCGGAGACGACGTCGACGTGCCCGGTTTCGGCCGTCACCGTCACGAGCCAGTCGCTGCCGAGAAACAGCCCGATCGGCTGCGTCCGGATCTCTTCGTCGAACGTCGTCTCGCCTCGTTCGAGCGCGACCGTCTTCACTAACACGAACGTGTGGCCCTCGAACTCTGCGGTCTTCGGCCTGACGTCGCCGCGAACGTCCTCCATCTCCAGCGGGTGCAACGAGAACGCCTCGGCGACCATCTGCTCTTCCTCCCGTGTCGGCGCGCTCACTCGGACCCACGTCGTTCCGGGGGCTTCGCGTGCCGCTCGGAGATCCGATTCGTTCTCGATCGTGTGGTGGTCGACCCGCCCGACGTCGTAGACGATCGCCGAGATCACGTCGCTTCACCCCCGTCGTAACCGATGGCGTAGAGCGTCACACCGACCATCACGCCGACGATCGTCACCGAGCGCCCCGGATACGGCGCGGCGACACCGACCGCGTACCCGACGAGAGCGAGCGCGGTGAGCGAGATCCCGATCAGCCGCGTTCGTCGCATAGCTGACACTCTCGGAGCGAGGACAAAAGCGTTGTTCGGGTCAAAAACGGGTGCGGTGCGCGCTTCGGCGTCGTCATACTGTCAGACAGAAGTTCGTGAATCATATTGGCACCCACGGGGTGCCGATACTTTTCACATAGTTCTGTCTGATAGTATCAGTCCGAGACCGGGTGTTCGAGCGCGCGCATCATCGACAGGACGTTCTCCTCCTCACCGTCGAGCTGCTGGGGGTAGACGCCGATCGCGAGGACGAAGTCCTCACCGTCGCGGTACTTCGTCACGTGAACGAAGACGTCGATCTCTCGGCCCTCTACGGTCGCCGTTCCCGCGAACTTCGTCACCGTCGTCTCGGTCCCCTGGACGGTGATGTTCCGTTCGCTCACCTGTCGAATGTCGCTCAGGCCGGAGTAGCGCTGCTGGACGAACTCGACCAGCCGCGCGTTCGAGAACTGCCCGATCGGGTTGAGGGTCTGGCCGGCGATCTCGACGGCGGGCGTCGAGACCACGGTGAAGACACCGAGGCGCGTCTCGCCCAGCGGTCCGAGGTCCAGACTCTTATCGTAGCTTGTGACCTGGTTCGTGGCGACGACGCGGCGTTCCTGGCCGGCGACCTCGAACGTCCGGTTCACGGTGATTTCCCGCGTCCCATTCGACTCGTACCCCGCTTCTTCGACTGCCGAATCAGCGACGGCAGCCGGTTCCGCGGTGAACGTGAGCGCTTCGCTTCCAGTGAGAAAGCCGATACAGCCGCTCGTCGAGAGCAGGAGCGCGACGGCGACAGCGGCTACCACGCGACGGTTCGATATCACGGTCGGAGGTACTCACCCGATCGGGTTTAAATCCGCGGGTCGACCCCGACGTCGACGATAGCAGCATTTGCACGTCATCACCCGCCCGATCGTCCGACAGTGTACGATCGGGTGCGCAATCAGTTGCAAATGCTACTATAGGGGTTATCGTAAGTCTCCATAGATTTCTCGCCGGACGGTACGGCGAGAATCTCCGAACAGTTACGATAACCCCTATATTTCGTTACCCGAGATACGAGACTGAAACGGTGTGTGGGCCAGTCGCGGTCTCCAACGTGACTTCCTCGACCAGTCGTTCCCGGACCTGTTCGCGCCACTCGTCGACAGCCTCTTGATGGCGTTCGCGATGCCGTTCTCGCGTGTAGGGCGTCTCCGAGGCGCGGAGTTCGTCTTCGGTGTCGTCGACGGTCGGATACGACGGCGGGTCTGCAACGAACCGCTCGGGGGCGAGGTGTATCGGTGACGGCGCGTCGCCGGAGCCGCTCTCACTGTCGACTGCCACTGTGTCCGTCTCCGAACTGGACGCCGCCTCCTCGTCCGGACCGACGATGCCAGCGTCGTGGATCCGCGCTCGCATTCGACCCGAGAAGGGCGGCGTCACGCGCAGCACGACCGCCCGCTGGCTCCGGGACGCCGCTTCGAGTCCGTCGACGACGTCCGCTGTCGTCACGGCGAGCGATCTGATCCGATGCGGGCCCGTCGCGGACGACGCCGAATCCACAGACGAAGGTGGACGAGAGGGGTCCTCTCCCGTCCCATCGTGCTCCGTCATCTCACCCCGCGCCCCACCGCGCGGTGTCGGGTGCGCCGAGGTCACCGTTGCACTCGGGACATCGAGCGCGGAACGAGCCGGGAGAGACGCGAAAACCGCAGTCCTGACAGACGAAGGATTGTCGACCACTCATCACTCCGCCTGAAAGGATCCTGGCGTGTTAACTCTTACCGTGGTGTGTTCACGGGCGACGACATATTGAATTGTTCAATAATGGAACTATCGTACAAGACAGTATAGACGAATCACAATCTATTCATTCTCACAGATAACTGTTCTGTACAATGAGCAGTTCGGGGGACGACACGCGGTTACGCATCGACGGGGTCATCCGCCGTGTTCACGAGGCACTCGTGGAAGTGAAGACACGAGACGAACTCGAAGCCGCAGTCTGTCGAGCCTTTGCGGACTCTGAGCCGTACGTCTTCGCCTGGATCGGGGTGCACGATACCGACACTAACGCCGTCGTTCCGAGCGCGATTGCAGGGACGGGACAAGAGTACCTCGACGAGATCTCGATCGCGCTCGACGACTCTGCGGAGGCGAACGGCCCGACCGCGGTGGCGCTCCGCACCGGTACGGCGCAGATTATGCAGCGCATTCGGGACGATCCGGACTACGAACCCTGGCGCGAGCAGGCGCTTGCCCACGGGTTCGAATCGAGCGCCGCCGTTCCGCTCGTCGAAGGCGATCGGGCGTACGGCGTCTTGAACGTGTACTCCGGACGGCCCGAGGCCTTCGAGGCGTCCGAGCAGACGCTCCTGGCAGAACTCGGCGCGACGATCGGGACCGCGATCGGCGGCGTCTTGGCCCGCGAAGACCTGGAGGCCCAGAAGCGCCAGTACGAGCAGCTCACAGAGCGCATCTCGGACGCGTACTACGCCGTCGACTCGGAGTGGGAGATCACGTACTGGAACGACCAGATGGCCGATCGAACTGACGTGTCGGCCGCGGACGCCCTCGGCGAACGGCTCTGGACGGCGTTCCCCGAGATCGTCGGGACGGAAGCCGAGTCGAACTACCGGGCTGCGATGGAGACGAACGAGCCGCAGTCGTTCGAGATGTACGTCGAAGCGCCGTTCGACTACTGGGTCGAAGTCGATGTCCACCCCGACGAGGACGGCCTCTCGATCTTCTCACGGGAGATTACAGAGCGCAAACAGCGCGAACGGGAACTCACGGAAGCGAAGCGTCGCCTCGACGCGATCGTACACAACACGTCCGAAGCCATCTACATCAAGAACCGCGAGAGCGAGTACGTCTTCATCAACGAGGTCGGTGCTGACATCTTCGATGAGACGCCCGAGACGGTCGTCGGCAAGACCGACGACGAACTGTTCGACACCGAGAGCGCCGACGCGGTCAGAGCCGACGACCGCCACGTCTTCGAGACCGGATCCGGGGAGACGTGGGAGCGCGTCCGCTACGTCGATGGGACTGAACACGTCTTCATCGACAACAAGTTCCCCTACCGCGACGAGTCGGGCGAGATCATCGGACTCGTCGGTGTGAGCCGCGACATTACTGAACGCAAGGCGTACGAACAGCAACTCGAAGAGCAGCGCGACGGCCTCGACCTGTTGAACAAGGTCGTCCGACACGACATCAGGAACAACCTCCAGGTCGTGCTCGGTTACGGCGACCTGCTCGGCCCCTACGTCGACGCCGACGGGAACGAGCACCTGACCAAAATTCTGAACAACGCCGAGTCGGCAGTCGAACTGACCCACACGGCGGCCGACCTCGCGGAAGTGATGGTCCATCCGGACCGCGACCCGACCCGTGTCTGCTTGGACGACATCCTCCAGACGCAGATCACCGAGGTCTGTGAGACGTTCGATGGCGCCACAGTCGCAGTGGCGGGGTCGTTGCCGGCGGTCGAGGTCCTGGCCGACGATATGCTCTCGTCGGTGTTTCGAAACCTGCTGAAGAACGCCGTCCAGCACAACGACAAGGACGTTCCCGAAGTGACGGTCTCGGCGACGGTCGACGACGACGCGGGGGCGGTCACCGTGCGCGTCGCCGACAACGGCCCCGGGGTCCCCGAGGACCTCCGACCGTCGATCTTCGGGAAAGGCGAGAAGGGTCTCGACAGCGAGGGCACGGGCGTCGGACTCTATCTCGTTCGCACGCTCGTCGAGGCCTACGGCGGGGACGTCTGGATAGAAGACGAGACGGCGGGGCGGCCCGCCGACACGCGTACAGCGCCCGCTGCTGCGACCGACGCCGAGGGTGCGGTGTTCGCTGTCGAACTCCCGATCGCCTGAGCGGCGACGGCCGCCGACGCCTTCGAGAATACATATACGAGTCCGTACGCAAGGACGGGTATGAGCGATCAGCGTCCCGAAAGTGCGGGATGGTTCGTCGACGTCGATCCGGGGGACCTCGACGCCGGCGCGGCGGCGATCTACGACCGAACGGCCGAGCACCCTCGGGACTGGCCGGCCGAAGCGGTCCGGGCGGGCTTCGCTGCCGACGAAGCCGACTACTACGGCGCGCTCCACGAGGCGACGCTCGCGGCGACCCGCGAGGCCGTCCAGGAGCGCGAGCGCTCGGACGACAAACAGCTCACGCACGCGGTCCGCGCGATGGACGACGCCGAGCGAACCGCGAACGAACTCGCCGAGCGTCTCGCCGAGTGGGCAGGCACGTTCGACCGCGACGTCCCCGGCGGCGTCGACGGTGCCCGCGAGGTCGCAGCGTGGACCCCCGAGACGCCCGCCGAGGTGCGCGTCGTCTCGCTTGCCGAGCGGGTCGTCGACCTCGACGACGAGCGCGCCGAGCTCCGCTCGTTCGTGGAGTCACACGCCCCCGACGTCGCCCCCAACCTCGCCGAGATGGCCGGTCCCGTCCTCGCAGCGCGACTGCTCTCGCTCGCCGGCGGACTGGAGTCGCTGGCGAAAAAGCCCGCCGGGACGGTGCAGGTGCTCGGCGCGGAGGACGCGCTCTTCGCGCACTTGCGCGGCCGCGGCTCCTCGCCGAAACACGGCGTCATCTTCACGCACGAGTACGTCCGTGGGACTCACCCCGACCACCGCGGGTCGGCCGCGCGGGCGTTCGCCGGCAAGCTCGCGATTGCAGCCCGGATCGACTACTACTCGGGCGAGTTCAAGCAGTCCGTCCACGACGACCTCACAGAGCGGATGGCGACGATCCGCGAGCGGGAGGTGAGCCAATGAGCCCCGCGCTCCCTGCCGGCGTCGAGCGCCGGCGATTCGACGGCCGCGAGCGACTCGCCACCCGCGGTGACCCGGTCTACGGCGAACCGCAGGACGACGAGGGCTGGCGCGCGTGGGACGCCGGGCGGTCGAAACTCGGTGCGATGCTCGAAATCGGGATGGACCTCGGCATCGACGGCGGCGACGGCGTGCTCTATCTCGGCGCGGCCTCGGGCACGACCGTCTCGCACGTCGCGGACTTCGCCGGCCCGACGTACGCCGTCGAGTTCGCCCCGCGCCCGACGCGTGACCTCGTCGGCGTCGCCGAGTCGCGGCCGAACCTCTTCCCGCTGCTGAAAGACGCCCGCGAGCCGGAGACGTACGCCCACGTCGTCGAATCCGACCTGGACTGTCTGATCCAGGACGTCGCGACCCGCGGGCAGGCGACCGTCGCGCTGCGGAACCGGGAGTTCCTCGCGCCGGACGGCCGGCTGCTCGCCGCGTTCAAGGCGCGGAGCGAGGACGTCCTCAGCGACCCCGCGGAGGTCTTCGACGACGTGCTCGCCGAACTTCGAGCGGGCTACGAGATCCTCGAAACCCAGCGGCTGGATCGCTTCCACGACGATCACCTCGCGGTCGTCGCCGAGCCGCGACCGGAGGGGTCCGAGTGAGCGCGTCGACGACCGCGTCGGTTCCGGGAGTGGCGCCATCGGCTTCCGGCCGACGGTCGCCCCCGGCGCGGATGGGCGAACCGTTCGCCGCAGCCCGCGACATATTTAATCGGCCGCCGCAAACCACGTGCCGATGGAGCTAGGGTCGGCGGACGCCTTCGACCGGATGGGCACGCTCGGCGTCGAAGAGGAGTTCTACATAGTCGACGAGCGGGGCTACCCGGCGTCGGGCATCTCGGATCTCGTCTACGATCATCCCCCCGGAGGAATCCTCGAGGACCGAATCGACCACGAACTGTTCCAGTTCACGATCGAGACGCAGACGCCGCTCATCGAGGACGTCGACGCGGTCGACGAGGTGGTCCGTGAGGTTCGCGAGGCTCTCGTCGATCACGCCGCCGAACACGGCTATCGGATCGCGGCCGCCGGACTCCACCCGGCGGCGAAGTGGCGCGAACTCGATCACGCCACGAAGCCACGGTACAAGTCTCAGCTGGACCGCATCCAGTATCCCCAGCACCGCAACACGACCGCCGGTCTCCACGTCCACGTCGGCGTCGACGACGCCGACAAGGCGACGTGGATCGCCAACGAGCTCCGCTGGTACCTCCCGCCGGTGCTCGCACTTTCTGTCAACTCCCCGTTCTGGAACGGCTTCGACACCGGATTAGCATCCGCTCGTGCGAAGATCTTCGAGGCGCTCCCGAACACGGGAATGCCGACGTACTTCGAGGACTTCGAGACCTACCAGCAGTTCGAGCGCAAAATGGTCGAACTCGGATCGATCGAGGACCGCGGGGAACTCTGGTACGACGTGCGGCCACACACGGGCCACGGGACCGTCGAAGTCCGCACGCCCGACGCCCAGACCGACCCGGCGGCGACCGTGGCGTTCGTCGAGTACGTGCACGCGCTCGTCGAAGACCTCGCCGCCCGCTACGAGGACGGCGAGTCGGGGACAGACATCCGCCGAGAGATCCTCGACGCCAACAAGTGGCACGCGATCCGCTACGGCTACGACGCGTCGTTCATCACGCGCGACGTCGAAGACACGATCACGCTCGGCGAGTTCGTCGCTGCCGAGTCCGACCGTCTCGGCATCGACAGCCTCCGGACGCGCTTCGAGATGGAGAGCGGCGCGGCGTGGCAGCGTCGGATTCACGAGGAGGAGGGACTCGACGCACTCTGTGAAGCGCTCTGTCTCGACTGATCCCGAGAAAGGCTTTTGTCTCGCGAGTTTTGACCTTTCGACTAGAACACGATGTCCCCTGACGAGCCGACAGACGAGACCGAGAGCGACGGAACCGACCGACTGACTGACGCAGACGCGGCAGACGGGAGCGAAGACGACGGTATCGACATCGAAGTCGGCGAGGACACCTACCACGGATCCAGCGACGCGGCGGCGGCCGACGAGGCGGAGACGGATGTCGATGCGGACGGCGAGAGTACGCGTGCACGCCTCGAAGCGGAGGCCGACCGCGCCGTCTCGGAGTTCGACGAGGGCATCGTCGACCTCCTCGCGTGGCTCCTCGACACGGAAACCCGCGCGCGCATCTACGTCTATCTCCGGAAGAACCCCCACTCGACGAGCGAGGAGGTCGCCGACGGGACCGGGCTCTACCCGAGCACCGTCCGCGAGGCGCTCGCCGAACTGCACGACGAGGAGACCGTCACCCGTCGCAAGCGCGAGAGCGCCGGCGCGGGCAACAACCCCTACGAGTACACCGCGATCGCGCCGAGCGAACTGGTCCGCGGCGTCGCCGAGCAGGTGCAGTCGGAACTGAACACGGTGTTCAACCTCGACCGCCGACTCGGTGACGACGCGGACGACGAGGGCGAGACGAGCGTCGGGCCGGTCACGATCACTGTCGGCGAGGATGGCGACGACGCGAAGCACGACGACGCTCACGACGCTAGTGACGAGGGCGACGGCGACGAGGATGAAGGCGGCGAAGACGACAGTGAACAGGCCTAGCACGCCGGTCGACGGCCACCGCTTCCGCGCCATTTTTAACGTTCCCCGGGAGACGTATCGTCAATGACCGGGCCTTGGACGGAGTGGGACCACGTGCTGAAAGTGGACCCGGACAAAGATCTCGTCGACGGCGAGACGTTCGAAGACGTCTGTGAGACTGGAACCGACGCGATCGAGATCGGGGGAACGCTCGACATCACGACCGACAAGATGCAGCGCGTCGTCGACGCGTGTTCGCGCTACGACGTGCCGCTGTACCAGGAGCCGTCGAATCCCGGGGTCGTCATCGAATCCGAGGACCTCGACGGCTACCTCGTCCCGACGGTGTTCAACGCCGAGTCCTCGTTTTGGGTGACCGGCGCACACAAAGAGTGGGTCCGCATCGACGGTCCCCTCGACTGGGACCGGACGACGACGGAAGCCTACGTCGTGTTGAACCCCGACGCGTCCGTCGCCGAAGTGACCGAGGCCGACACCGACCAGACCGCCGAGGACGTCGCCTCGTTCGCGGCCGTCGCCGAGAAGATGTTCGGCCAGGAGATCATCTACATCGAGTACTCGGGTACTTTCGGCGATCCGAAGAAGGTCGCGGCCGCCCGCGACGCGCTCGAAGAGTCGACGCTGTTCTACGGCGGCGGGATCCACGACTACGACACCGCCTACGAGATGGGGCAGAACGCCGACACGATCGTGGTCGGCGACCTCCTCCACGACGAAGGTGTCGACGCCGTTCGGGAAACCGTCGAAGGCGTCAAGGACGCCCACGCCGAAGCCGTCGTCGAGTAGCGCGCTCTGCTCCGGCCTTCACTCCCCGCCGCTATTTTCGCCGCTCTCCCGCACGTTTCGTCGCTGTCTTCGCCCTCGCATTCGCCTTCGTTTTTGCGTCTCCTCGGAAGACCGATCGCTTGAGCCGCGCGCACCGCTCGCAGTTCCGTGCGGGGACGACACACTTCGGGTCCGAACCGACCGTTTTTAAGACCGGGCGGTCGGTAACACGGAGTATGCAAGGCAGAACCTTCACGGCCGACGCCGAGCCTGGCGACGAGGTCACTGTCGCTGGCTGGGTCCACGAGGTCCGTGACCTCGGCGGGATCGCCTTCCTGATCCTCCGAGACAAGTCTGGGAAGATTCAGATCAAACTCGAAGAGGACTCGATGGACGCAGATCTCGTCGAGACCGGACTCGATGTCTCTCGGGAGAGCGTCATCACCGTCACCGGCTCGGTGAAAGAGGAGCCGCGCGCGCCGACCGACGTCGAGATCATCCCCGAGAGCATCGAGGTGCTCGCGGAGTCCGACACCGAACTGCCGCTCGACCCCTCCGGGAAGGTCGACGCCGAACTCTCGACGCGGCTCGACAACCGAACGCTCGACCTCCGCAAGGAGGAAGTGAAAGCGATCTTCGAGATCCGCGCGGAGATCCTCCGCTCTGTCCGCGACGCCTTCCGCGACATCGGCTGTACGGAGATCAACACGCCGAAGATCGTCGCGACCGGGACCGAAGGCGGCACCGAGCTGTTCCCGATCACCTACTTCGGCGAGGAGGCCTTTATGAACCAGTCGCCGCAGCTGTTCAAGCAGCTGATGGTCGGCTCCGGCCTCGAACGCGTCTTCGAGATCGGTCCGATCTTCCGCGCCGAAGAGCACAACACGCCGCGGCACCTCAACGAGGCGACCTCGATCGACTTCGAGTCGGCGTTCGTCGATCACACGGAGGCGATGGACGCCTGCGAACACGTCGTCAAGAGCGCCTACGAGGGCGTCGCAGAGAACTGCCAGCGTCAGCTCGAACTGCTCGGTCTCGACGAGGAGTTCGAGGTGCCCGAGGGCGACTTCCCGCGGCTCACCTACGAGGAGGCCATCGAGCGGATCAACGCGACGGGCGAACTCGACGAACAGCTCGTCTGGGGCGACGACCTCCCGACCGAGGGCGAGCGCGCGCTCGGCGAGGACGTCGGCGAGCACTACTTCATCACCGACTGGCCCAGCGAGATCAAGCCGTTCTACATCAAGGACCACGACGACGACGAGCAGCTCTCGACGGGGTTCGACATGATGCACCCGCGAATGGAACTCGTCTCCGGCGGGCAGCGTGAACACCGCTACGATCACCTCGTCGCCGGCTTCGAGCAGCAGGGCCTCGATCCCGACCAGTTCGAGTACTACACGAAAATGTTCAAATACGGGATGCCGCCGCACGCCGGCTGGGGTCTCGGTGGCGAGCGTCTCGTGATGACGATGCTCGGACTGGACAACATCCGGGAAGCTGTGCTGTTCCCGCGAGACCGCCAGCGTCTGTCGCCGTAAGCGACGACGCGAGATCGATCGCGGGGGCAAGCGATTCCTACGGAATCGCCCTGTTCCCGCGAGACCGCCAGCGCCCGAGTCCCTAGAGCGAAGGCGTCGCTGTCGAGCGGGAGCCAGAAAAGCGAGCGAAGTGAGCTTTTCGCTGTTCCCGCGAGACCGCCAGCGTCTGTCGCCGTAAGCGACGACGCGACACCGATCGCGGGGGCAAGCGATTCCTTCGGGATCGCCCTGTTCCCGCGAGACCGCCAGCGCCTGAGCCCGTAAGCGACGACGTCGCTACTGAGGGGGTCGTGGTACCTCGACCCTCAGAAGGGTTATCCCTCCCACGACCTTCGGGTTAGTTGTAATGGCACACGGTAAGGTTGATTTCTTCAACGACACAGGCGGCTACGGTTTCATCTCGACTGACGACGGCGACCTCGACGACGACGAAGACGTTTTCTTCCATATGGAGGATGTCGGCGGCGAAGACCTCACAGAAGGTACTGAGGTCGAATTCGACATCGAGTCCTCGCCCAAGGGGCCTCGCGCGGCGAACGTCGTTCGACAGTAATACCGAGACACACCTGTCGCTCACAGCGACAGACACCATCTCGATTTTCATAGGGATTATCGTAAGTCCGCATAGATGTCTCGCCGGTCGGTACGGCGAGAATCTCCGAATAGTTACGATAATCCCTATCAGACGACTACAGGCTCCGAGCGAACGCTACTATATATCTGTACACGCTGCGTGAGCGGTTCCTTTTCTCGGGTGGAAAGTCGCTTATGACGCTCTCATAGGCCGCAGTATCGTGGCGTCGGCTGTGGCGACGCAACCCCCGCCGAAACCGCGCCCGATTTAACGGCGCGTGCGCAACCGACGCACGATGACCGACGAGGCGACGGCGTTCGTTCCCGGGCACGTCACGGGGTTTTTCAGCGCGCACCCGGACGGGGACCCGTTAGTTGCGGGCTCGCGCGGTGCGGGCATCACCCTCTCACACGGCGTCGAGGTGCGGATCGAACGCGACGCCGGAGCCTCGGACGTGACGCTCAACGGCGAGGTGCTCACCGTCGACGCCGTCGACGCCGTACTCGACGCGCTCGGCGCGACCGACGCGGCCGTGACCGCCGAGACGCCCCTCCCGCTCGGAGCCGGCTTCGGCGTCTCCGGTGCGATGGCGCTCGGAACCGCCTACGCGGTCAACGCGGCGTACGACTGTCGTCGGACCGAGAACGCCCTCGTCGCCGTCGCCCACCGCGCGGAAGTCGAGGCGGGGACGGGGCTCGGCGACGTGGTCGCGCAGGCCCGCGGCGGACTCCCGATCCGGCTCGAACCGGGCGCGCCCGAACACGGCCGGCTCGACGGCGTCCCGGCCAGCCCGCGCGTCGAGTACCTCTCGTTCGGCTCGGTTTCCACAGAGGAAGTCCTCTCGGGTGACACCCGCGCGCTGACGGCTGCGGGAGAGCGTGCGCTCGCGGACCTCCGCGAGCGGCCCACGCCTGACCATCTCGTCTCCCTGTCGCGCCGCTTCGCTCGCGAGGCCGACCTCCTGACCGACCACGTCGCCGACGCCATCGCGGCCGTTCGTGCCGCGGGCGGCGACGCAGCGATGGCGATGCTGGGTGACACCGTATTCGCGTTCGGAGGGGACCTCTCGGCGGCGGGCTACGACCCCGAGGTCTGTTCCGTCCACGCCGCGGGGGCGACGCTCCGCGCGCAGGGCGCACGCGACGCCTGAGCGAACCTGACACCTGACGTTTCCGCCGACGGTCCGCGATCGACGCGTGACGGCTGCTGTGGCTGCTCGTCGAATCGGCTCGCTTTTTGTTTGCCCCGTAAATATCGGGGTATGAGCGAGATCGACGTCCCGGAGAGCCACCCCCGATACGAGTCGCTGCTCACGCGACACCGCATCGAAGCGGGCGTAGAGAAGGGGATCACGAGCAAGCAGGGCCTCATCGCGGAGGGCCGCGGCGAGGCGTTCGACTACTTGCTCGGCGAGCAGACGACGCAGTCGGCCGATCGAGCCGAGCGCGCCGCCGCCGCGTTGCTGCTTCTCGCGGATCATCCGGTCCTCTCGGTCAACGGCAACGCCGCCGCGCTCGTCCCCGGTGAGATGATCGAACTGGCGTCGGTGGTCGGGGCCGACATCGAGGTCAATCTGTTCAACCGGACGGACGAGCGGATGCAAGCCATCGTCGAACACCTCCGTGAGCACGACGCGGGCGAGGCGGGCGTCGAGATCAAGGGGCTCACCGCCGACGCCCGGATCCCCGGACTCGATCACGAGCGCGCGAAAGTCGACGCCGACGGCATCGGATCGGCCGACGTCGTGCTCGTGCCGCTCGAAGACGGCGATCGGGCCGAAGCGCTCGCCGAGATGGGGAAACGGGAGATCGTGATCGACCTGAACCCGCTGTCGCGTTCGGCACAGACTGCGACAGTGCCGATCATCGACAACATCCTCCGCGCAGTGCCGAACATTACCGAACACGCGCGGACGCTACAGGAGGCCTCACGGGGGGAACTGGAGACGATCGTGCGCGAGTTCGACCGCGAGCGCGCGCTCGCGGCCGCCGAGGACGCGATTCGCTCCGGCACGCTCGAGTGAGCGTCGCACAGCACTCTCGGACCGCTACTGTTCTCGCAACTCGGCGTCGGTAAGCGCGTCGTTGAGGTCGTCGCGGACGAACTCGCCCGTCTCTCTGTCCATCGCGGTCGTCACGATACGGTTCTCCTGGACGCTGGAACCGTCCCGGAGTAGAAGTCGGACGTTGCCGTTGTCGTCGGCGCGCGTAACTTTCGCTCTGAGTCCCGTCCGCGACCCGGTCCCGCCGGCGTCGATCGGGCCGGGCACGATCTTCTTCACGTGCGGGTGGTTGGCGACGACGCCGATCGCCTTGCGGCCGCGGCGCCCGCCGATGAGCGTCGAGTGCGACCCGCCGAGTTTCTCTCGCGGCGGCGTCTCGACGACTTCCAGCGACCGTTCGCCGCGGCGGTCGAGGACGCGCTCGACTGGGTCGTCGGCTGCGACGCGGTAGAACTCGTGGTGCAACTGCGCGCGGGCTTCCCGCAGTACGTCGCGGTCGCCCGCTGCAAAGACGGTCTCGGGACGCTTCCGGCGGATCTCGTCGGCGACGCGCCCCGCGAAGTTCCGAAGTTCGACGACCTCGGCTTCGGGGTCGTCTTCGGGAACCGTCGTCAGCGTCGTGCGGCCGACGATCTCCTCGCCGTCGAGCATCGTCAGTTCCGCGCGGTCGCGCTCGAACGCGACGACGACGGCGTCGCAGTTGGCCGTGTTGCAGACCAGACAGTAGTCCCCGGGGCGTTCGAGGGGCGTCCCGCACCGCCGGCAGTCCATAGCGGTGGAAGACGACGGAAAAATAAAAGCGCGGCTATCGAGTCACTGGCTTGGCTGTGCGCATAAGTCCGAAAATGACGCCGCAGCGGGCGTACATCCACAATTCGCGCTCACAACTCCGTCGGACTCGTCTTCAGATACTCCCGGAGAAGCACCGTCGCGTACGACCCCGACGGCAGCGAAAACGACAGGTCGTAGGTGTCCTCGCTGTCCTCGAGGTCGGTGTCTACGTCGACGCACGTCCGAAGGAGGACCGCTCGGCGCGTCCCCGTCGAGTGGAACTCGCCGGGCAGATCGAAGTCGGACGGTTCGAGGCCCAGATCGTCGAGGACTGCGCGCTCGACGTCGCCGGGTTCGCCCTCTGCGAGGTCGGTTTCGGTGCCGACGAGCGGCGCCGTCACGAACGCCCGGCCGCGCTCGCAGTGGCGGCCCATCACGTCCACGCGTCGCTCGGTCGCCGTCTGCGTCCGGTCCGTGTCCGGCCGATAGAGCCCCTCGGGCGCGTCGGTGTCGGCGAAGCAGACGACGTCCCCCGCGACCGGTTCCGAGAGCGGGAGCCCACGCGAGAGCCGCTCGCTGACGATCCGGTTGAACGCGTACGACTGCGCGGCGTTGACGAACAGGCGCTGAAGGTTCTGGGGGACGGCTTCGAGCGCGTGTCGCCAGTCTTCTGCGGTCTCGTCGCCGTCTTCGTGCAGCCGGTGCAGCATCGCACGCTCGAACCGGAGTGCGCCGGGCATTCGATCGAGCGCCGCCTGCCAGTCGGGATCGGTCGTCGCGGCCTGCTCGTCGACGAACGCCCGCGCGGCCTGCGTCGCCTCCGGTTCGGCATCGAACGGATTGCCGACGTACGTCAGGACGGCCTCGCGCCACTCGCCGCGGGCGACGCACAGGCCGACCTCGTGGGTGACGGGACGGCGGCTGCCGAAGCGCTGGTGGCCGAAGTAGTTCGGGACCGCGACGTCGACGCAGCCGTCGGCCTCGGTGAACACGTCGGCGACGCTGCGCTGACGCTCGTCTGCCGCCTCCTGAAGCCGCGCGTGCAGTTCGGCGGTGATCCCCTCGACGGGCGTGACGTCGGCGTCGCGAACGCGGATCTCGAAGGCGTTGCCCGCGAGATCGCCGAAGTGGAGCGTTCGGCCGACCCGGCCGAGCACCTCGACGTCCGCGTCGTCGATTTCGGGCAGGTCGTCGGGATCGACGTCCGAGAGCGTGAATAGTTGCGTCGTGACCGCGTGTTTGTCCTTCGTGCCCGCCCACGAGACCCGCTCGCGGCTGATTCCGAGCGCGTTCGAGAGCCGGTGGGCGAAGTCGTTCGTGTCCCACTGCCGGAGCTCCGCGCGGACGAGCAGGTGCGGATAATCGCCCGCGTCGGCCGCGAGCGGTTCGGGCTCCATCGTCTCCAGTTCGCGGACGCGGAAGTCCTCGGGCGTCGTCCGCAGGCGGCCGCCGGTCCCGTCGGCGTCGCTGAAGTAGTACTCGATGCCGACGCGCCGTTCGAGCGGGTGTGCCTCGCGCATCTGGTCGTCACCGGGTTCCCGCTCTGGGGGTAAGGCCGCTCCGGTTCGGCCTTCGTCTTACTCGCGCGCGGCGTCGCCCCGCCGGACGGGGTCGTCCCACATTCCGGTGATCTCGAAGCGCGCGCCCCCAGAGTCGGCCTCGCGGACGTCGATATCCCATCCGTGGGAGTCGGCCACAGCCGAGACGATATTCAGGCCGAAGCCCGTTCCGCGGTCGGCGGTGGTGTACCCGTAATCGAAGACGCGCTCTCGGTCGTCCGCGACGATGCCTGGGCCGTCGTCGGCGACGACGATTCCGCGCCCCCCCGGCGTGGTCGACACCGTCACGGTGACGCCGCTGTCGCCGGTCGCGTGCCGGACGGCGTTCTCGAAGAGGTTCTCGAAGAGTCTGCCGATCCGGCTCTCGTCGGCCGTCACGATTCCGAGGTCGTCTTCGACGACGAGTGTCGGCGCGCCCCGGGCGTTCCCGTGCCTGCGGCCGTCTCTCCCACCGACGACGGCTTCCCAGGCGCCGTCGACGACCTGATTCAGATCGACCTGGACGGGATTTTCGACGCGGTCGCCGTGGCTGACGAGCGTTCGCACGTCGTCGACGATGTCTGCCATCCGACCGTGGACACGTTCGAGACGGTCTAAGAACTCCTCGCCGCCGCAGACCTCGCCGCGGAGAATCCCCACCTGCGCCTGCGCCGCGTTCAGCGGGTTCCGGAGGTCGTGTGTCAGGATCTCGGCGAAGCGTTCGAGTTCGCGCTCGCGCTCGGTCTGTTCGCTCACGTCGCGAACGACGCTCACGAAGCACTCCCGTTCGCCGACGGTCGTCGGCGAGACAGTCGACTCCGCCCAGAACGTCGTTCCGTCGCGCCGCTCGACCTCCCAGCGATACGTCCCCGACCCCGTCTCGCGGGCCGTTCGCTCGGCGCCCGTCCGTGCGTCCTGCGCCTGCGCTGGGGACACGGCGCACTCGTCGATCCCGAGTTCACGGAAGGCTGCCGGCGGGTAGCCGAACAACTCCTCGACGGTGCCGTTGACCGCGACGACCTCGCCGCTTCCCGCGTCGCGAGCGATCACGGCGTCTCCGAGATCGTCGACGACCTCCAAGAGTAAGCTATCGGCACTCGGACCCGCGAACTCGCTCATCTTCTGTCTCTCCGCACGGACCTGTGGTAAGTCGTTTGGCCGTTCGACCCCATCGATGGTCGTTCGCCCCTCTCGATCAGTACAGCGAGAGGTCGCCGGTGACTCGGTCGACGTCTTCTTCGCGGGCGGGGCCGACGGCCAGACAGGTCACCGTTCCGGGATCTAACTGGGTGTGCCCGGCGTCTCTGACGACGGCGTGCGGGAGGCCCAGGCGTTCGGCCTCGTCGGCGAGGCGGAACAGTTCCGATTCGCCGTCGGCTTTGAGTACGACTTTCTTCTGGCCCTCGCCTTTCCACCGCTTTCTGGTTCGCTCGTCGGTGTCTTCGTAGGCCGACAGCGAGGCGTGCGCGACCTGCGCCGCGAGCTTGCCGCGGCCCATTCCGAGATCCGTCCGGGCGACGATGGCTTGCTTCATACGCGAGGGTGGCGCGCGACGTGGTATATGTCCTCGCTTTGTCCGCTTGTAGGGATTATCGTACGTCCGCATAGATCTCTCGCCGGACAGTACGGCGAGAATCTCTGAACAGTTACGATAATCCCTATTGGCCGTCACTCCGCTCGGCTGGCTCTCTCGGAAGGATGACTTTACGTCCCTCGCTCACGCTCGTTCTGACGATGATACTCTCGGACGACGACATCCTGGCTCGCTTAGAAACTGGGGACCTGGTCGTCGACCCCATCGACGACCTCGATATGCAGGTTCAGCCGGCGAGCCTGGATCTGCGGCTCGGCGAGGAGTTCCTGGAGTTCCAGCGGACCAACATCTCGTGCATCCACCCGAACCGTGAGGCCGAAGTCTCCGAGTACGTGACCGAGACGCGGGTCCCCGAGGGAGAGGAGTTCATCCTCCACCCCGGCGACTTCGTCCTCGGGACGACCAAAGAGCGCGTCGAGATCCCGCCGGACCTCCTCGCGACAGTCGAGGGCCGGTCCTCGCTCGGTCGGCTCGCGATCGTGATTCACGCGACGGCCGGGATCGTCGACCCGGGCTACGAGGGGCAGATCACGCTCGAACTCTCGAATCTCGGTACTGCCCCGGTCGCGCTCACGCCGGGGATGCGCGTCTCACAGCTCGTGTTTACGGAGCTCACCCAGCCCGCGGCCCGCCCCTACGGCGCCGAACGCGGCTCGAAGTACCAGGGACAGGAGGGGCCGCAGGCCTCGCGGATCGGTGACGACCCCGAGTTCACCGGAGACCGAGAATGAGATTCATCGAGGAGGTCGTCGTCGAGGAGTTCCTCCCGACGTTCCGCTCGATGCTCGCCGAGGAACTCCGCGACCGCGGCCTGACCCAACACGAAGTCGCCGAGGCACTCGGGATCAGCCAGTCGGCCGTCTCGAAGTACGCTCACGGCGAGATCAGCCGCCGAGAAGAAGTGCTCGAAGACGACCGCGTCGTCGACCTCGTCGAGCGCGTCGCCGACGGGCTCGCGACGGGCGATATGAGCCGGGTGCAGGCTCTCGTCGAGGCCGAAGTGCTCGTCCGCCAGTTGGAGGAGGGCGACCTGCTCGCTCGCCTGCACGAAGAAGCGATGCCGGAACTGGCCGACTACGACGGCTACGTGCGGATTCACGACCCCGAAAGCGGGCTCCGTACGAGCGAGCAGGTGCGGTCGTCGGTCCGGCAGGCGCTCCGCCGACTCACTAACGCGAGCGGCTTCGCGGGACTCATCCCGAACGTCGGATCGAACCTCGTCGAGTGCCTCCCCGACGCGTCGACCGTCGACGACGTCGCGGGCGTCCCCGGCCGCATTTTCGACGTGAAGGGGCGCGCGACGGTCCCGAGCGATCCCGAGTTCGGCGTCAGCGAGCACGTTGCGTCGGTGCTCCTCTCGGCGCGTGCGGCTGGCTGCGACGTCCGCGCGGCGATCAACGTCCGCTACGACTCCCAGCTCGTCGCCGACCTCGACGCCGCGGGCTACGACACGGTGGAGTTCGACCCCGACGCGCCGACCGACCCGATCCGGGAGTCGGTCGAAGAACGCGGCCCCGAGACGCTCTCGGAGACGTTCGTCTGCTATCAGACCGGCGGGTACGGCATCGAGCCGATCACCTACGTCCTCGGCCCCGACGCCGACGCGGTCGTCACGGCGGTCAAGACGCTTCTTCGTCCCGAGCAGTAGGCCATCTCCGTTCGCGAGACTCATACTGCCGGACAGCAGTTCGTGAATCATATTGGCACCCACGGGGTGCCGATGATTTTCACATCGTTCTGTCCAACAGTATCAGTCGTCCGCGGGCGCGGCCGGCGCGAAGTCGACGGGGGCGGCGTCGCGCTCTAGTTCGTCGAGACACGCTTGCGCGCCACGCTTGCCCGAGAGGAGCATCGCGCCGAACGTCGGACCCATTCGGGGCAGTCCGTCGACGGTGGCGACGGCCATTCCGGTGGCGACGACGCCCGGATGGACCACGCCGGTGTGTTCGACGACCTGATCCTCGGATTTGCTCACCCACATCGAGTCGTGGCCGGGGGAGTCGTGGCCGGGCGCGCCGTACTCGTCGTCGCCGGTCGCGTCCATTCCCGTGTTGTGCTCGCTCGCGTGTTCGATGCCCGGCGCGTCCAGGACGTCCCGCTCTGCGAGCTTCGAGATGACGACGGCCTCGTGGCCGGTGGCGTCGACGACGAGGTCGGACTCGACCGCGACGGGGTCGACGCAGGTGAGTTCGCGAGGGAGCGCGTGGACCGGCGTCCAGTTGAGGACGACGCCGCCGACGCGGTCGCCCTCGCGGACGACGACGTCGGTGAACTCGGTCATATTCTGGATCGCCGCGCCAGCGTCGCAGGCGGCCTCGATGAGCGCCGAAACGGCGTGCGGTCCGTCGGCGACGTACAGACCGGGCGCTTCGTCGGACTCCTCGTAGGGGACGCCCAGTTCGTCCAGCACCGACTGCGCGGGGTCGCGCACCGTCACCTTGTTCATCAGGAACCCGCCGAGCCAGAAGCCGCCGCCGAGGTAGTTGTTCTTCTCGACGATGGTCACGTCGACGCCGCGCTCGGCCAGTTCCTTCGCCGTGACGAGTCCCGAGGGACCGCCGCCGACGATGATGACGTCGGTGTCGACCCGATCGAGGAACTCCTCGCTCCAGTCGCTGGCGATCGCTCGCGTTACCTGCGCTTCGCTTACGTCTGTGAATCCGGTGAACTCCGCCATACCACCTAGTGATATTACTTACTACTAAGACGTTTCGATGACGGGCCGAGCGCGGCGTCGCCCCGCTCGTGACGCTCACTGCCGTCCGCGGGAGGCGTTCGCTGGCCGAACGACTTACACGGCTACGCCACCTCGTCCAGACACAATGAACGGATCTTCGACGCTTACACGTTCTACAGCGGCGCGCGGAGGTGTCCGCCGATGAATATGCTCGTCGACGGTGAGTGGCGGACCGACGCCTACCAGGCCACGAACGAGGACGGGGAGTTCGACCGACAGGAGACGACGTTCCGCGACTGGATTCAGGACGATCCGGACGCCGAATACCCCGCCGAGTCGGGTCGGTATCACGTCTACATCTCCCGTGCCTGTCCGTGGGCCCACCGCGTGGCGATGGCCCGCCGCCTGCTCGGGCTGGAAGACGACATCTCGCTGTCGATCGTCGAGCCCGTCCGTTACGAGGACGGCTGGGAGTTCTCCGAGGAGTACCCCGATCCGGTCTACGGCGAGGACTACCTCCGCGACATCTACACGCGCGCGGACTCAGACTACACCGGCCGCGTGACCGTTCCCGTCCTCTGGGATCGCGAGCGCGAGACCATCGTCAACAACGAATCCCGCGAGATTATGCGGATGCTCGACACCGAGTTCGACGACGCCAACGGTGTCGATCTCTGGCCCGAGGGCTATCGCGACGCGGTCGATCAGGCCATCGACGAGATTTACGACCCGATCAACAACGGCGTCTACCGCGCCGGGTTCGCCGACACGCAGGCGGCTCACGAGGCGGCGATCGAGGACCTCTTCGACGCGCTCGACCGCTGGGAGGCCGTCCTCGACGAGCAGCGCTTCCTCGCCGGCGACGTGTTCACCGAGGCCGACATCGCGATGTTCGTGACGCTGATCCGGTTCGACCACGTCTATCACACCCACTTCAAGTGCAACCGCCGGGCGATCCACGAGTATCCGAATCTCTGGAACTACACGAAGGAGATCTACCAGTTCCCGGGCGTCGACGAGACGGTGAACCTCGATCACATCACGCGGCACTACTATATGAGCCACGACGACGTGAACCCGAAGCGACTCGTCCCGTCCGGCCCCGACGTCGACTTCTCGGAGCCGCACGACCGCGATCGGCTGCCAGCCGACTTTCCCCCTGCACTTCGGGCTGACGCCGCCGTCGCGGACGACTGATAGGGACTATCGTACGTCTCCATAGACTTCTCGCCGGACGATACGGCGAGAATCTCCGAACAGTTACGATAATCCCTATGAGCACGGTTTCTCAGCGGCCAGGCGACTGACCGACCCCCACCGCGACGCTCGCCCGGATCAACGCGTCGCCTTCTTGTCCGACCCCTCCCTCTCCTCGCGTATGACTGACAGCGACGACGCGACCGCAAGGACGCCAGCGGAGGCCCGACGCCAGACGCCGGGCGGCGGCGTCCGCCCGTCCGCGACCGACATCGAACCCGCGGCCCCCGCGGAGTTCGGCCTGGTGCAGGCGTGGTGGGGCGACGGCAAGGGCAAGACGACGGCGTCGCTCGGGATGGCCTTCCGCGCGGCCGGCCACGGCTACCGCGTCCACCTCCTCCAGTTCCTGAAGGGCGGCGCCGACTCGGTCGAAGGCGTCCGCGGCGAGTACAACGCCATCGCGGCCGTCCCCGGCATCTCCTACGAGAACACGGGTCACTACGGCTGGCACGGCCTGCTCGACGGCTCCGACGACGACGAGCACCACGCGAAGGCCCGCGGCGCGCTCGAACGAACGCGGGAGATTATGAACGGCGCGGCCGACGTGGACCTGACGGCCCCGCTCGATCTCGACGGCGACCCCACGGACGGCGTTCACCTGCTCGTCCTCGACGAGATCCTCTACGCCGTCGAGCAGGACCTCCTCGAGGAGGCCGACGTGCTCGATCTAATCGACGAGAAACCCGATAACCTCGAACTCGTCCTCACCGGGAGCCACTCGGAGCCGACCTACCTGCTCGACGCCGCCGACCTCGTGACCGAAGTGCGAAAGGTGAAACACCCCTTCGACGCGGGCGTTCGCGCCCGGAAAGGCACCGAGTACTGATGGCCGACGACGTCGGAGCGGGCGGCGACGACAGCGGTGCCGCCGAGACGATTCTCGTCGCGGGGACGGCCAGTCACGTCGGCAAGAGCACGGTGGCCGCCGGGCTCTGTCGCCGTCTCGCTGACGCCGGCGTCGACGTCGCGCCGTTCAAGGCGCAGAATATGAGCAACGAGGCGCGGGCGGTCGTCCGTCCGAGCGCGGTGCGGACTCGTGAGGCCGGCGGCTCCGGCCCCCGCTTCGACTCCGGCCCCGTCACCGAGTCTGATCACAGCCCGGCATTCGGCGAGATCGGCGTCTCTCAGTACGTCCAGTCCCGCGCGGCCGGCGTCCGGCCGACGACCGACCACAACCCCGTCCTCTTGAAGCCGCGCGGCGGAAGCGAATCCCAACTCGTCGTCGACGGGGTCGCGGTCGGCCACTACGCCGCGGGCGACTACTACGCCGAGCACTGGGACGATGCCCGTCGGGCGGCCGAAGCGGCGCACGCGCGCCTCGCGGCCGATCACGACGTCGTCGTCGCCGAGGGCGCGGGCTCGATTGCGGAGGTGAACTTCCACGACCGGGACCTAGCGAACGTCGAGACGGCGCGATTCGCCGACGCCACCGTCCTGCTCGTCGCCGACATCGAGCGCGGCGGCGTGTTCGCGTCCATTCTGGGCACGCTCGAACTGCTCCCCGACGACGTGCGCAAGCGCGTCGTCGGCGTCGCGATCACGAAGTTCCGCGGCGACCGCTCGCTGCTCGACCCCGGTATCGAGGAGATCGAAGCGCGAACCGGCGTGCCAGTTCTCGCGGTGCTCCCGTACGACGATCCCGGCCTTCCCGACGAGGACAGCGTCTCGCTGCCGGCCGTCGGCGAGCGGTCGGTCCGCGGCGACGACGACGGCGTTCCCGAGGAACAGCGAGTCACCGTCGCTGTCCCCCGACTCCCACGGGCGTCGAACACGGCCGACGTCGATCCGCTCGCGGCCGTTCCGGGCGTCCGCGTCGCGTTCGTTCCACCGGAGACGTCGCTCGCGGACGCCGACGCGGTCGTCCTGACCGGGACGAAGAACACGACCGACGACCTCCGGACGCTCCGCGAGGCCGGCTTCCACGAGCGCCTGCGGGACTTCGAGGGCCCCGTCGTCGGCCTCTGCGGCGGCTACCAACTCCTCGGCGAGCGCCTCGTCGACGCCGACGTGGAGAGTGCGGGCGACGCGGGGGACGCGGAACTCCCCGGACTCGGCCTGCTGGCAGTGGAGACGGCGTTCTCGCGACGGAAGCGCGTCGCCCCCGTCTCGTGGACGCTGGACGGAACGGGACCGCTCGCCGGCGCCTCGGGCGCCGTCGCGGGATACGAGATCCACGCGGGCGAGACGCGGGCGATCGACGAACCCCTCGCACGCTCGACGCCGACCGAGACGCCGTTCTCGACAGCGGACCGCGAGCCGGTGACGCTCGGGGCGGCGTCTGGCAACGCACTCGGGACGTACCTCCACGGCCTCTTCGAGAACGAGACCGCCCGCGAGGCGTTCGTCGACGCGGTCTTCGAGTCCGCGGGGATATCACGGCCGACGGACGGCGCGCGAACCGACACCGCCGGCACCGGCGCGACCGACGCAACCGCTTACGAGCGCGCCGCCGACCTCGTCGACCCGCTCCCACTTGACGCCCTCGTGCCCGATGTGACGCGATCCACCTGAGCGCCGTCACGGAATCACAGCCGAGAATCGGACTCGAAGACTTTTCAGCGGGTACCGCGAGGTTCGGGTATGGTCGAGGCGTTCGCCGTCGCGAGCGGGAAAGGCGGCACCGGAAAGACGACGAGCACGCTGGCGCTCGGGATGGCGCTCGCCGAGCGGTACGACGTCACGGTCATCGACGCCGACACCGGGATGGCGAATCTCCTCTTTCACGCGGGACTCGACGACGCCGACGTGACACTGCACGACCTCCTGGTCTCCGATCGCGACGTCGCGGTCGAGGACGCCGTCTACGACCGGTTCGGAATGTCGGTCGTCCCTTGCGGAACGAGTCTCACGGCGTTCGAGGCCGCCGATCCGGGTAACCTTCGGGACGTCGTCGCCGAACTCGCAGCCGACACCGACGTCCTCCTGCTCGATTCGCCCGCGGCGCTCGGCTCGAAAAGCGCCGTGTTGCCGGTTGTTCTCGCCGATCGCGTCGTCGTCGTCCTCCAGCCGACGGTGCCCTCGCTCTCAGACGGGCTGAAGGTGCAGGAGTACGCCCGCTCGTACGGCACCGAGACGGCGGGCGTGCTCTTCAACCGCGTCCGCCCCGACGAAGACGTCGAGACGATTTCGGAGCAGGCCGCGCGCTACTTCGGTGGGACGGCGCTGGCGAGCGTCCCCGAGAGCGACGCGGTGCGGGCCGCGCGGCGGGCCGGCGAACCACTCCTCGCGCACGCGCCGACTGATCCCGCGGCCGACGCCTTCCACGAGGCAGCCGGGAATCTCGACGTCCGAGCGGGCGACGCCGCGGGCGTCGCGGACCGCTTCCGGAGTGCCGTCGTCCCGGACCGCCTCTGACGATGGTGGCCGACGGCCACATTCCCGAGGGCGAACTCTGCCGCTCGCGGACCGACGCCGACATCGGTGAAACGCTCGCGGGGGTGCTCGACCGCGAACTCACCGGCTACGTCGTCTTCGAGCCACAGGGGTCCATCCTCTTCGGGAACGACGAGCGGGCGGTCCTCACGTTCGAGGCGGGCGTCCCCGTGCTGGCGTACCACTCCGCGAGCGACGCGGGCGGCCGCGCCGCGCTCGATGCGCTCACCGGCGACCTGTTTCACGCCGAGGTGTACGAACTCGCGGCCGACGCGCTGGCGGCAGCCCATCGGGTCGAGGAACTCCGAGTCGCCCCTTCCGCGCCGGCCGACGTCCTCGCGGACGACGAGACGCTCGTCGACCGAACGCGCGACGCCGCGCCCGAGGATCGGCTAGCCGACGCCGCGGGAGCGAGTGCGGTCGAAGCGTTTCTCGCCGACGCCGACCGCATCGACGCGATTCGCGACGAGGCGCGCGCAGAGGCGCAAGCGCGGGCCGCTGAGTGGGGTCTGGCGGAGCAACTCGACGGAGAGGAACCGCCGGACTCGTCAGGATAACGGACAGATGCCGTGCGCTGTCAAACGCGACTATATATACCAACGGACCTCCTAGGGGTCGTGTGAGCGTCTTCTCGCTGTTGCGCGCGCGGACGGCGTCGGACTTCGCAGATTGGTTCCGGCCCGGGGGAGAGTATCTCCTGCGTGTCGCCGACGGAATGGGGTTTCACACTGGCGACCTCTCGGGCTTCATCGACGAAGCGGAGACGGCGATGCGGGCGAACCGAACCGGCGCGGACGTCGCGCCCGCGGTCAATCGCCTGATCGCCGCGGACCTCTACGCCGACGCCGCGTTCGGGCTCCCCTTCTTGGAGTGGACGCCCGTGTGGTACGAACTCTCACTGACTGCGCCGACGGCCTACGCCGACTGGCGACTCAGGCGCGTCGCCGACCAGTACGCCGCGACGATCGATCACCTCTCGCTGCCGCGGTTCAGCCGCCCCGACGACGTCGTCTCCCGCGGGTCCCCCGCGATCGAATCCGTCTCGGGCTTCGCCGATCGGTTCGCGTTCGCCGACGCCATCCTACATCTGGAGTGGTTCGACTACGTCGCGACCGCGTGCGGCATCGGCGTGCCCCCGGAACTGATCGCCGAGGCGCGCGATCAGACTGTCGGCTACTACGTCGGTGACCTCGCGATGGAGGACCTCGATCCGACGGTCCGACGACTTCAGTACCTGCTCTTTACCGACGACGAGTGGGTACGCACTATCGACGAGCGATACGGCCTCGGGAGTTCGCTCTTCACGCTCTGGGAGCGGGTGTGTCGCCGCGAGCGCGAGCGGTTCAGTGGCGCTTGAGAGCAGCGCAGTCACTTGAAACCGCGGCTCGCGAGATGATAGCGCAGGACCTCTTTGGTCCCGTCGACGAACGGACCCAGGTCCACGGCGTCGATCCGATCGCGGAGGGTTTCGAGCCGTCGATACTGCACGTTCCACTCGTCGAGGAACTCCGATTCGAGGTCGTGGCCGTCGATCCGGTCGATGACGCGTGCCGCCGCTTCGGCGTCCGGATCGTCGGGATCCGGGAAATCCTCGGGGTCGACGATCCCGCGTTCGAGCGCGGCGACGACGACTCCGGAACTGACGTCGCCTTCTAACACCTCCCGTTCCCAGGTGCTGACCCAGTTGCCGATCCGCGCCATTTGCTGGGCGGCGTCGACCGCTGCCCGAAGGTCTGCGGTCGCCCGGGTGAGGTCGGCCGAGGCGTGCATCAGGTCGATGTCGAGGTAACTGTGCATCCCCATATTGTGCGTCTCGTACCGCCGGAGATCGTGGACTGTCGCCTGCTCTGGGCGCTCGATGACGAGGGTGCTGTATTCGATCGCTGTGACGATCTGTCTCACGTCGAACCGGAACCGCGGGACGTACTGCTGGAACTTCGCCCCCCGTTCGAGGCGGGAGACGAGCGTCTCCCACACGCGCGCCGCGAACGCGACGTACTCGTCGTCGACCGCGTCCGAGCGGGCTTCGACACCGACTCCGTCTCCCCCGTCGAGGCGATCTCCCGCCCGAGCCAGACTGACGATCGCGTCGAACGTCTCGTAGTCGCGGTACTTCTCCAGGAGGTCGTCGAGGATGGTGACGAACAACACGAGCATCGTCTTGTTCGTGGCGACGCGCTCGTGGTGAGTCTCGTCGACGAAGGGCATCGTGTTCGCCGGCGCGAGGTGGTGGACCCACTTCCAGATGAACGCGGGACGGGCCGCCTCGAAGGACTGATACTCCGAAACGAGGTCGCCGAGCGCCGGCGGTAGTTCGTGATCCGCGATCGACTCGAGGAGTGCTGCGGCTCTGTCGCCGTCGATCGATGCAACCACAGTCGCGGCGGGGTCTTCGATCGCTCCGATGATTCCTGGTTTCCGTCGACCAGAATAAGTGATGTGCTTACTGTCAATTGAAAACGACTATGACCTCGACGCAGTCCTTCGATTATCGCCCGAGATAACTGCCGCGAGCGTTTATATACGAACGGGGAAGAAGCGACGGTATGTATGATCGACGCGTCCCCGTGGAGGCGGGATGACTTCGGCCGCGCAACGGGACGCCAAAGTCCCTGACGCGCCGGTCGTTCCGGCGCCAGAACCACCGGACAGCACCGACGCGTGGTACGCACCGACAGTTCGCGCACAGTACGAGGTCACGCCCGGCGTCGTCACGACGATCCGCGACGGCCCCGACGGTGTCGGCTTCTCGTATCAGATTCGAGAGCCGGCCCTTGGAGCCGACTCCGAACGCGCGCTCGTGTCAGTGCTAGATTACTTTTCGGGCGTGGACGTCCGCCGGCCGCTCACTCGTCAGGGAACTGCCGAGCGAGCGGCCGCGGGGTTGCCGCCGAAGTACCGGCGCGTCCTCGATCGGCTTCTCGACGTCGCGCCCGCCACCCGCCGCCGCCTCGACTACTACGCGACCTGCGAATTGCGCCTGCTCGGCCCCGTGACGCCGATAGCGCTCGACGACCGCGTCGACGTCGTCGACGTCGAAGGCGAGACCGACGGTGCGCTCGTCGTCCACACCGACAACTACGCGCCCGCGGTCACGCCGTTCCGCGCGGACGCCGAGTTCGCGACGCGGGTCGCCGGCGAGCGACTCCGCCACTACACCGTCTCCTTTGCGGGGTTCGACGTCGACGTCGTCGTCCACCGGGACCGACTCCTCGGTAGCGACCGCTTCGAGGCGAAGTACGCGGTGCTCGAACCCGACCTCCTCCCGGGCGACGAAGCACTCGTCGCCGAGTGCAAAGAGCGCATCTGGGAAGCCAACGTCGACGAAGTCGTCGAAGATCGGACGGCGTTCATTCGCGACCGCGCCAGACAGTTCCTCTCGCGCCGCCTCACCGCGCGCAACACCCGCGCGTGGCTCGAAGCGACGCGGTACCGCGCCCGCAACGCGCTGGCAGCGTACGGGCTCGGCGTGCCGCCGGTCGACCGCCGGTACGCCCAGGACCGCCTCGACGACCTTGTCTACTACGTCCTCCGCGACTACGTCGGCGAGGGCGTCCTCACGGTCCCGATCCGCGACCCGCATCTCGAAGACGTCGAAGCCAATCGGGTCGGCGAGCGCGTGAAGGTCGTTCCGCGGGCTGACGTCGTCCGAGCGGGCGAACGCGTCCCCACGAACCTCGCCTTCGAGGACGAGACCAGCTTCGTCAACGTCGTCACCCAACTGGCGGCGGCCGACGGCGTCGAACTCAGCGCGAGCCAGCCCTCCGCGAAGGTGAACCTCCGCCCCGAGGGAGTCGCACCCGACGCCACCGGTCACGGCGAGACCATCCGGTGTGCCGTCGCGCTCCCGGTCATCTCCGAAGACGGACCGCACGTCTCGATCCGCAAACAGGCGTCGTCGCCGCTGACGCCGATCGACCTCGTCGGCTTCGGGTCGATTCCGACGGAGCTGGTGACGCTGCTTTGGCTCCTGTATGAACACCACCGTGTCGTCCTCTTTTCGGGACCGACCGGGGCCGGCAAGACGACGCTGATGAACGCCCATATGCCCTTCATTCCGTACGACCACCGCCCGATCAGCATCGACGAGGGGTCTCGCGAGGTGTATCTCCCCCACGAGACCGGCGTGTCGCTGACGACGCGCGACCACGAGAACGAGTACAAGCGCGTCTCGATGGCGGATCTGATGACTGAAGCGAACTATCTGAACCCCGACGTGGAAGTCATCGCCGAGGTCAACACCCCGGAGTCGTTCGAAACCTTCGCCGAAGTGCTGAACACCGGCCACGGCGTCGTCGGCACCACACACGCCGAAGACATCGAGACGCTGGTGAACCGCGTCGTCGAGCAGGGACTGCCCGTGTATCTCCTGCGCGAACTCGACTTGGTCGTCTTCCCCCGCCGCGTCGACGGCGAGCGGTACGTCGGCTCGGTCGTCGAACTCCTTTCGGAATCCGAGTACGAGGAACTGCCCGCGTCCGCGCGGACGGGCGTCGTCGAGAAGGACGGGACGAACCTCTACTACAACACGATCCTCTGGCGGGAGACCGACGGGTCGTTCGCGATGGCCTACGATCATCCGTCGCTCGGCGGCGACAATGCCGCTACCGCGGGCGAGACGCACCGCCGCGCGCTCCGCGTGTTCCACCGCATCGCCGACGCGACCGACCAGGACGTCGAGACGATCGAACGCGAGTTCCGTCGGAAGCGCGGCTACGTCGAGTATCTCCTCCAGGAGGACGTGACCGACGTCGACCGGCTGTTCGGGTTCCTCTCGGATCTCCGGACTGACGAGGCCGCGACCGTCGAGCGAGTTCGGCGGCAGCGTGCACACCAGACTGCCGGGCCCGATACCGAGTCGTCGCCATCCGAGCGCGAGACTGGAACCGCAGACGACGCTGCGGTGCGGACCCGCGATCGGCCCGGAGGACGGAAGCCGTGAGCGGGGGCGACTCCGAGCAGGGCTCGAATCTGGGACCGTCGTCACCGTCTGATCCGACACAGCGTTCGGATTCGGCTCGACGACGCTCGAATCACGCAACGCGCTCGCTCGGGGCGTTCGACCGCGCGGCGTACGCGCTGTTCGCCAGCCGAGCGGATTCACGCCGCCACGAGCGCGACCGGCGCGCTTATCGCGGAACCAACCTGACCGTGGCGTTCGATCTGTACCTCGCTCGCGTCTACGCGTTCTCGTGGCTTCTGGCGGTGCTCGCCGGTGGGGCAATCGTCGCCATCGGACTCGTGCTCCCACCAACGATGATCGAATCGGCCGCGGCTGGCCTCCTCGACCGACTCACCGGCGTCGGTACCGGTGCAATCGGTGGCTCCACCGCCGAAACCCTCGATATCTCCCGACGGAACGCGACAGCACTGGCCGGACTCGTCGGCGTTCTCGCAGCCGCGGGTGTCCACTGGAGCGTCGTCTACGCCGGCGGCCGGTACCTCCGCTGGCTGACCGCCGCGCGGCGATCGAACATCGGGCGCACGCTTCCGAGTGCGGTTCGCTACCTGAACGTCCTCGCGTCTGGGAGCGACGGCCGCCGCGCGATGCTCCGGCGCGTCGCCGACACCGACGCCTACGGGGAGACGGCAGTCGCGCTCCGAAAGGCGCTCAACACCGCCGCGATGACGGGGAACGTCGACGAGGGATTGCGGCGAGTCGCCCGCGACACGCCGGCACAGGACACGCTCGCGCCCTTCTTGCTGAAGTTCCGCGAGCACGCCGAGCAGGGCTCGGACGCGCTCCGGGAGTACCTCGCGATGGAGAGTCGAATGCTGCGACACCAGCAGGACCGGGATCGGCGTCGCGCGCAGGGGTTTCTCGAACTGCTCGCGGAACTGTTCGTCGTGTTACTCGTCCTCCCGGCGCTCCTCGTCATCGTCCTCACGGTGATGAGCATCGTCTCGCCCGAACTCTCGGCACCGGTTGAGACGCCGCTCGGTCCCGTCACGCTCCGCGCGCTCGCCGTCTACGGCAGCGCGGCGTTCATCCTCGTAGTCGGCCTCGGGACTGCGGGGCTCGTCGCCCGGCTCCGGCCGCCGGATCAGCACGTCACCTACCACCGACCCGCGAGCACGGTCGGTACACTCCGCACGGCGACGACGAACCCCGCGAGCGCGAGCGTCGCGTTCGCGCCGATCGGCGTCGCCGCGCTCGTCGCGTCCGTCCTCCTCGGCGTCGACATCGTGATCTCGCTTCTGGTCGGCTACGTCGGCTACGCGATTCCTGTCGGCCTCGTCGCCGTCCGCCGCGCCCGACTCGACGACGCGAAGGACCACGAACTCAAAGACTTCGTGCACGCCGTCTCCGGCCACGTCAACCTCGGGCGGCCCTTCTCCGCCGCGGTCGAACACGTCGCCCGCGACGTCGACCTCGGACCCCTGAACGGTGACGTCGCCGATCTCTCGATGAATCTGCACCTCACAACGCCGACGGCGGACGCGGAGACCGACCTGCGGACGGCGGCGCTCGACCGGTTCGTCGACCGCGTCGGCACGCCGATGGCCGAGCAGACGGTCGGCCTCGTGATCGGCGCGCTCGACGCCGGCAGCGACACGGGCGTCGTCTTCGAGACGCTCCAGAGCGAAGTGGGCCGCCTCTATCACGAGAAACGCGCGCTCAGATCGGGGATGCTCGTCTACGTCGCCGTCGGCTGGACGACTGCGCTTTTAGTCGTCGGTATCAGCGTCGCGACGAGCGCCAACGTCTTCGCCGGGTTCGACCGGCTATCGACGATGTCGGAACTCTCGGGCGTCGCGGTCGATCCCGGCGCGGTCGACCTCGCGCGCGATCAGTACCGCGTCTACGTGACCACCCAGGCGACGATGCTCGCCGCCGGGTGGTTCGCCGGCGTCGCCAGTCGCGGGCAGTACGAGGCGCTCTTGCACTCCGGAAGTCTGGTCGCAGTCTGTCATATCGTCTTTGCGGGAATGGGGCTGGTATGAGCGCCGACAGCTCCGTTTCTGCGCCGGGGAACGACCGCGCACAGACGGCGGTCGTCGGCGTCGCGCTCCTCCTTGGAATCACCGTCCTCGCTGTCGGCGGACTCACGGCGACGGCCGGGTCTATCGTCGAGGACGGGTCGGCCTCGGCGGCCGCGACGCGCGTCGGCGACGACTTCGAGACGGCACTCGGCCCCGCTCCCGGCGACCGAGAGACGACTGTCGAACTCGCGACGGGGACGATTCAGGTGGTCAACCGGACCGTGTGGCTCCTCGACGACGAGGGCGTCGTCTGGGCGGGCCACGCCGGGGCGATCGTCTACGCCGACGGCGGCCAGCGCGTCACCGGCTTCGCTGGTGCCGTCGTCCAGAGCGACGACCGCGGCAGTCGCGTCGTCGCGCCGAGTCGGGTCGCACCCGCGAACGGGACCCTGTACGTCGGGGTACCCGTCCTGAACGCCAGCGGCGCGGACGGCGTCTCGACCGGCGGCCATCGCCTCGCGATGACGCTCCGCACCGACGCGCGAACCGAGCGGGTCGATCTCCCTGCGTCTTCGTACCGCATCGGCATCGAAACGCCGACGCCGGCCGCCTGGGAACGCCACCTCAAGGAACGCGGCGCGACGACCTCACGCCGCGACATCGACGGCGACGGCACGCCGAGCGTCGTCGCGTCTTTCGAGGGCGAGCGGACCGCCTATCTCGTCGTCCACGACGTGCGGCTTGCAGTCGAGGTGGGCCGATGAGCCGGCGACGCGACACAGGAGGGTGGGGTCGGTCGCGGGGGCGATCGTTCGATCGCGGCCTCTCGCCCGTCGTGGGCAAGACGCTCGAACTCGGCGTCGGCGTGCTGTTCGTCGCGCTCCTGACGGCGACGTTCTTCGGCGGCATCGCGCCCGACTACCGCGCGGCGGTCGGGACCGAACTCGGCGATCGGGCGCTCGTCGCGGCCGCCGAGCGCGTCGAAGCGGCGGTCCCAACCGACACGGACGTACGCGCGGACCGCAGCGTTGCCGTCCGACTTCCGCCCGCTATTCGCGGTGATCCCTACCGAGTCGTCGTCGCGAACGATACGTCCACGCCGGCGCTGCGGCTCGTTCATCCGGATGCCTCAATCGGCGGACGGATCCGGCTCACCGTTCCCGACGCCACCGTCGTCCGCGGCTCGTGGGACAGTGCGTCGCCGTCGCGGGCGGTCGTCGTCGTGACCGAGGGACGAGTTTCGATTCGACTCCTCAACGAGCGTAACGGCGCCTCGCGCCTCGCAGAGCGTGATCGCTCACGCGGCTCCGTTTCGTCAACGATCGAACGGGAGGCGGCTACGTGACGTCGCGCGCCCAGGCGAATCTGATCGGCTTCGCCGTGGCGGTCGTCGTCGTGACGGCGGTCACGGTCGCCGGCGCGGCGCTCGCGAACGACGCGCTCGTCGACGCCGATCGGGATCCGGCGACGACGCACGCCGCGGACGATCTCGCCGCGCACCTCCTCGATGTCGACGCCGCACACACGCGCGGGCCGAACGTCGTCCGCTCAGCGGCCGTCAGGAATCTGACCGCGTCCGACCTCGAAGCCGCCGTCCCGTCTCTCCGGGGACGGTCGATCCGTATCACACTCGGCGGCGACGTTCTCGTGGAGCGCAGCGGCCACGCGGTGTCGGGCGATGGTCGTCGCGTCCGCGATGCGGGATTCGAGCGGGTCGAACGCCGCGTTCGTGTCGAGCACCCTGTTCAGAATACCGAGCGGATCGTGCTCTCGGATCGACGTGAAGTCACGCTCGCGGACCACACGGGAGACGTCACGGTGGCGGTGGACCCGCGTCGAGGACGAAGTGTGACGACAGTTCGAGCCGGCAACAGAGTCGTCCTCCACGACCCGTCCGGCCTCGAGGGCGAGTACTCGGTCGCCGTTCCGGACGCGTACCCGCTCGTGCTCGCATTCGACGCCGACGATCCATACGTTGCCGGAGCGGCGACTGTCGCGTGGCACACAAGAAATGCCAGCGTCGAGCGGCTGGTGGTGAGTGTCGGTGCGTGACCGCTCCGATCGAGCGCAGCTCGCGACATCGCTCCTCGAAGCTGCCGTGGGCGCGCTCTTGATCCTCGCGGTCGTCGCCGGGTTCCTCTGGATTCCGGCCGCCGAGGGGGGCTCGGACGCGAAGCTCGACCGCACTGCAGCCGACGCACTCGCGATCCTCGACGCGGAGCCACCGATCGGCGCCGGCCGGAGTCGACTCGCGGCGGCCTGTCGCTCGCCGGCCGCACTCGCAACCGAACGCGACGCCCTTCGGGCTCGACTCGATGCGGTTCTTCCGACAGCCGCGTTCGGGCGTATCGAGTTCCCACACGGGACCGTCGGTCCGCCATCGCCCAACGGCGCGCCGTCCGGGCGAGCGACGCTCGCGACGGGGCAGTGTACCGTCACGCTACGGGTGTGGTACGCGTGACCCGCCGCTGGCCGCAGTCACCGCGTGGCGGACCGCTCCGGGATGACGACCGCGCACAGATCGTGCTCGTCGCGGCCGCGGTCGTCGCCGTCGCCTTCCTCTCGATGACGCTCGCCTACGCGCAACTTGGCTACGACGCCGACCGGACCGCCGCGGGCGCGGTCGACGTTGCGTCGCTCGCGGAGATCGACCGTAGCCTGACCGCCTCCTTCCGCACGGCCGTCCGTGACGCCGAAACGGACGCCGGGCGCGACGTCTCGTGGCGTGACCGCGGCTCGCTCGTCGAGCGAATCCGGACAGATGTCGGTACGGATATCGACCGACTGGAGCGTTCCCACGCGGACGAGAGCAGAGCGGTGACCGTGACGTTCGACGACGCGGAGGCCACTCGCTGGGCGGCCGAGCGCTGTCCCTCCGGTCGCGGACGCGATTTCGGGCCGTGTCGAGCGATCGATGGCGTCGTCGTTCAGGAGCGGGCGGGGGAGACGACGGTCGTCGCCGCCGCGGTCAGCGTCCGGATTGTCTCGCCAGCGGAATCGACGACGGCGACGCTCTCGCTGCGGGCCGTCTGATCGTCGCTGGACGGTAAGGGGTACGTGCTGCCGCGACTCAGCCGCCGAGTGCGGAAAACAGCGCGTAGCTACCGACGTAGCTGACCGAGATGACCGCCGCGAAGCCGACGCCCCCGAGCAGCGGTCGGCGCAGTCGAACGACCCAGTAGAGCGCGGCGAACATTACGCCCTCCGCGACGACGATGAACGCCGGGACGTGACCGAGCATCGCGAACGGTGCGATGGCGTAGCTCCAGATGCCGGCGTAGTGTGCTCCGTACTCGAAGAATCCCACGAGTACCATTCCGGTCACCGCCGGACCGAGGGTCGCGGCGACGGGTCCGGCGATTTCATCGAGTCGCCGTCCGAAGTAGCCGAAGTAGGTGACGACGAGCGCCCACGCGATCGGCATATACAGCGGTGATCCCAGGAGCATCGGAAGCGAATCCGGATACACTAACGACCCCGTCGAGACGAGAAACGCGTCGACACCCACTTCTAACACGCCTGCGACGCTCCCGAGCACGAAGACGTCGCGAATCTTCGGCGACCGCAATGCGACGCCGATTCCGATCGCGTACAGCAGACCGTTGTACGCGTAGGTCAGCCACAGCGGCGTCTCGAAAGCCACGACGTGCCCGAAGACGAGCAGATTCACGCCGAGCCAGCCGAGCACTCGCCGATCGGTCGCCGTGAGCGCCCACGCCTTCGGGTCCGATACTCCCTCCGCGTTCGCGTCGAGTGTTTCTCTCATCCGGTCGATGGCGCTACTCGCTCTAGCGCCGGAATAAAACTTCCTTCAGCCGCGATCGGACTGACCACATTGTCAAATTTTCACACAGTGTGTCACGTTTGGCTGTGTTCCGGACCATCCCGCCGTCGTAGGCCGATTCGACCCGCTCTGCCGACTGGTGGTTTGATGTACCAGGGCTGCTTCGGGGAAACACGTCACTACTCTCGTATGCCGTGGGAACTCACTGCGATCTCCGCTGTCGGGTTCGCTACTGTCATCGTGTACGCAGTGGTCGTCGTCCTCGGTTGGCAGCACCGGGACTCACGGTGTGGCCCGGAGATCGCGGCACTCCACCTCGTCGTCGGGCTCTCCGCGCTCGCGTACGCGATCCAGCTCGGATTCGACTCCGTCGCGGCACAGACCGTCTGGTGGGAACTCTCCTTTGCGTTCTCGACCGTCGTCCCGATCCTGTGGCTCGTCTTCGTCGTCCAGTACGTCAGCCGCTCGCAGTGGCTCACCCCGGTGCGCGCGGGACTACTCACCGTCGAACCGCTCGCCGTCGTTCTCGCGGTCGCGACGAACGCCTCGCACAATCTCGTCTGGACGGTCGCGCCGGACACGACGGCGACGGCGGGATCAGCAATCGACCTCGTGTTCGGGCCGCTCTACTACACGCACATCGTCCTCGCGTACGTCGCCGTCGCGGTCGGAATGAGTATGATCCTCTTCGTCGGGATCCGCTGGTCGCTGGTGTACTGGAAGCAAGTGGTCGTCCTGCTCATCGCGCCGCTCCCGCCGTTCCTCTCGAACATAGCGTTTATGCTCGGCGTGAGCCCCATCCCCAACCTCGACCTGACGCCGTTCGTGTTCTCGTTTACGGGGGTCCTCCTGGTACTCAGCCTCTATCACTTTGATCTGCTCGAACGCGTCCCCATCGCACGCCGACAAGCGCTCCAGGCGATGGGCGACGGGCTCGTGGTCCTCGACACCGACCGCGTCGTGGTCGACGCCGACGACATCGCCTGCCGCGTGCTCGACCCCGCGCCACGGATCGGCCACTCGATTACGGCGGTGTTTCCCGATCGGCCCTTCGATCAGCTTCACGGCACCACCGTCACCGACGCGAACAACCTGGCCTACGACGTCCGCGTCTCAGAGCTCACCGACGAGCGCGGCGACGAGATCGGCTACGCCGTAGCGCTGCGCGACGTCACCAGCCGCCACCGATACGAACAGCGACTCGAGGTGGCCAACCGAGTGCTCCGGCACAATCTCCGCAACGATATGAACGTCGTTCGCGGGTACGCGGATCTCGTCGCGTCGGGCTCGGCGGACGATGCGACCCGAGCCGCGGAGTCGATTCTCTCCCGCACGGACGACCTCCTCACCGTCAGCGACAAGGCCCGGAAAGTGTCCGAACTCGACGACTCGCACTCGCAGCCCTCGACGACGCACGACGTGACCGCGCTCGTCGACAGCGTCGTCCACCAGGCCCGACGCGAGTACCCCGACGTTGTCATCCAGTTCGAGGGCGCCGCCCATACGGAGGCGCAACTCACCGACGCCGGGTCGCTCGCGACGGCCGTCGGAGAACTGCTGGAACTGCTCGTCTCGCAGGCCGACCGCGACGACCTCACCCTCCGGGTCGGGGTCGAGTGCCGCGACGACGTCGTCGTCCGCATCGAATCGAGCGGGGCCGGGATCCCAGCCGTCGACCGCGAAGCCCTCGCAGCGGAGTCGGAGACGCCGCTTCAGCACGCCGAAGGACTGGGGCTCTGGCTCGCGTACTGGTGTGTGATCGAAAACGGCGGCGAACTGCGCTTCGGGGATGCGGACGGCGACGACGCGGTCGAGGCAGACTCGCCGCCGACCGAGACGGAAGCCAGCGTCATCCGCCTCCGCTTCCCCAGCGACTGTGCGTGAGTCGCTGCCACGACGTCCGACGATCTCTCGAAAATCGAAACCGATTAAACGCGTCGCCGTCCAACAGAGAGTGTAGCCGAGGTAGCCTAGCCCGGCCAAGGCGGCAGATTCGAAATCTGCTGTCCATTCGGACACGTGAGTTCAAATCTCACCCTCGGCGCTTCTGAACTTTCGCCTTCGAGCGATGCGTCTGCACCGCTCACCGTCCGTTCTTGCCGTATCGGGGTCCTCGCGGTCGTCTCGGGTGGTGACGAGGATCGCTCTATGCCTTCTCGCGCGGCTCTGGTGCGGCGGCGATAGCACCCGCTGGTCGTCTGTGAACGCGTGCCCGGCAGAACCGGGCGAGAATCACCGGGCGCACATCCCGACGCGGGTGTGAGAACGCTTCTCAGTCGTCGGCGAGGGCGTCTTCCGGTTCGGGTTCGTCTTCGACGGCGTCGCTGGCGAGGAGTCGATCGAGCGCCTCGACCATCGCCTCGACGCTGCAGCGGGTGATGTCCGAGTCCGAGGTGGCGACGGTGACCGTCCGGTCGCCCTTCGACATCTCCACTTCGACGGTGACGACGGCGTCGGTGCCGCCGGTGATCGCGTCGACGTGGTACGACTCCAGTTGGGCGTCGGCGTCGGAGCCGAGCGCGGCCCGGACCGCTTTGACGGCGGCGTCGACGGGGCCGCTGCCGGTGCCGGAGGCGACGCGCTCCTCGGTGCCGACGCGGATACGGACCGAGGCGGTCGGGGTGCCGCCGCCCGAGGCGGCCGTGAGATCGAGGAGTTCGACGTGACGGTCGCGCTCGCGACCCTGCACGTCCTCCGCGATCGCCAGCAGGTCGGCGTCGGTGACGCGCTTGTCGCGGTCGCCGAGCCGTTTCACGCGCTCGACGATCGCCGCGAGATCCTCCTCGGACACGTCGACGTCGTGTTCGTCGAGTGCGGCGCGAACGCCCGCACGGCCGGCGTGCTTGCCGAGGACGAGCCGTCGCTCCCGACCCACCATCTCCGGCGGGTAGGGCTCGTACATCGTGTCGTCCTTGAGCGTTCCGTCGGTGTGGATCCCGCTCTCGTGCGTGAAGGCGTTCTCGCCGACGACCGCCTTGTTCGGCGGCAGCGGCACGCCCGTCGCGTGGGAGACCTGCTGTGCGAGGTCGTACACCTCGTCGAGGTCCATCGTCTCGACGCCGTAGCCGTGCGCCAAGGCGATCGCGACCTCTTCGAGCGCGACGTTGCCGGCGCGCTCGCCGATGCCGTTGATCGTGCCGTGGACGAGATCCGCCCCGGCGGCGAGGCTGGCCCAGACGTTCGTCATCCCCAGTCCGAGGTCGTCGTGGGTGTGCGTCGACACGGGGCCGAGTTCTGCCAGCCGGGAGACGTACTCGTAGGTCGTCTCCGGCGTGGCGTGGCCGACGGTGTCGGCGTAACACGACCGGTCGGCGCCCGCATCGAGCGCCTCGCGCATCAGGCGTTCGAGGAAGTCTAAGTCCGCGCGGGAGCCGTCCTCGCCGATGACCTCGACCCAGAGGTCGTGGTCCTTCGCGTAGGTGACGAGGTCGCCGGTCTTTTCGACCACCTCGTCGTGGGTGGTGCCGACCTTCCGCTCGACGTGCTTGTCGCTGGCGGGCACGACGATGGTGACGCCGTCGACGTCGCAGTCGAGCGCGAGGTCGATGTCCCGCTGGACGCCGCGGGCGAAACTCGTCACTGTCGCGTCGAGGTCGAGCGCGGTCACCTGCCGGATGGTCTCGCGCTCGCCCTCGCCGGTGCAGGCGCTGCCGGCCTCGATGAACTCGATGTTCGCTCTGTCGAGCGACCGGGCGATGTCGGCCTTCTCGTCGGGCGTCAGCGAGACGCCAGGGGCCTGCTCACCGTCGCGTAGCGTCGTATCTAGAAGCTGTACAGAATCGTCAGAATCCACGATGGATGCTAGGGGGTTGTCGGGGTTACCCCCGAATAAATCGACCACGAGTCATGTGCTCACACGGACTGTGGACGTGCAGATATTTAAACTAACGCCTCTCGACAAGATGTCCCGCGTCGCGTTACCGACCTGACGCCGTCGTCGCCGGTGACGTCGTCACTCGACGAGTCGGACGGTGTCACCCGACTCGACGTCGTCTGCGGCGCCGGCGGGGAGTTCGACGACCGTGTCCGCCGTCTCGATCCCGACGCCGCGCCACGCGCGGAGTCGTTTTTTCGCCACCACCTCGTCGTCGACGAGCCACAGCGCGTCGATGTCGAACGGCACGAACATCATATGCAGGTCGCGCTTTCCCGACTCGCCGAAGGGGAACACCAGCGCGTACCCGTCCGGAATCGACCGCCGAAACATCAGCCCTCGCGCCTTCGAGAGAAACGTATCGGCGACGTCGACGTCGCTGGCGAGCGTCCGTCGGGTCCCGTCTCGGCGGTGTTCGAGTCGCACAGGTGGCGCTCTCCCGGCGGACGAATAAATCGCTCGACTGACGCGGCTTCGGCCACTGTCAGATTCGACTCTGCACCGGCGGATTCAACTCGGCGGCGACGCTCTCTCATAGGGATTATCGTAACTGTTCGAGGTTCTCGCCGTACCATCAGGCGAGAAATCTATGAGGGCTTACGATAATCTCTATCAGTATGCGGGAGACGCCAACCGGCACGCCAGTCGGCGTCGACGACCCCTACGAGCACGCGGGCGTCTGCGATCACCTCACCAGCGACGGCCGGTGCCGCTTCGCGCTGAACCGCGCCGGTGACGACCCGGAATTCGCCGCCGCGCGCCGTGCGGCCGACTACGACTGCGTCGCCGCCGACGAAGACTGTGAGTTCCGCGACTGTCCGCACTACCGCTCGACGACCGACGGCCGCGAGTGCGTCCGCTGCGGCCTCGAATCGGTGCGGATGGCGCACGACGGCTCCCGGCCGCTGCTGGAAGAACATCACCTCTCCTACGGGGAGAGCGCGAGTACGCGTGGGCGGCGCGTCGTCACCGCGGGCGACGATGGCGGCAACTCCGACGGGTCGCTATCACACGAGATCACGGTCGCGCTCTGTCGGTGGTGTCACGCCAAGATCCACAACTCCTTCGCCCGGATCGACGACGATGCCGAACCCGACGCCGAGGCGTTCGCCACCCGCGAGGAGCGGCGCTCGAAGGAGCAGACGGAGTTCGGATTTGCCACCGCGCGCGAACGGCGCGACGCGGACGAGTCGTGAGCCCTGTGAAACGAGCACGACCGGGACACTCTGCTTCGAGGGCCCGCTTGGCGTGCCCCGAGAAGGCCGTACCGACGCAGTTCTGCGCGGCCCGCCGGGCCGTCGTCCAGTTCGCTCCTCACCACTGACACGTGCCGTCAGCAGACCGGGCGCTTTTTGCCTTCCTTCGCTGTAAGAGTCTGCAACTGATGACTCGCATCGTCGTCATCGACAACCACGGCCAGTTCACCCACCTCGAACGACGCGCGCTCCGCGACCTCGACGTCGACGTCGAACTCCTCGACAACACGACGCCGGCCTCGGAGATCGACGCCGACGGGATCGTCCTCTCTGGCGGCCCGGATATGGACCGCATCGGCAACTGCCCCGACTACCTCGATCTCGACGTTCCGGTCTTCGGGATCTGCCTCGGGATGCAGATCCTCGCGGCCGAACTCGGTGGGCGAGTCGGCTCGGGCGACTACGGCGGCTACGCCGACGTCGACGTACAGATCCTCGAGGACGACGACCCGCTCGTCGGCTCGCTCGCGCCCGAGACGCGCGTGTGGGCGAGCCACGCGGACGAGGTGAAGGAAGTCCCCGAGGGATTCACCCGGACGGCGACGTCAGACGTCTGCGACGTCGAGGCGATGAGCGACACCGACCGCGACCTCTACGGCGTGCAGTGGCACCCCGAGGTCGCCCACACCGAGCGCGGCGAGGAAGTGTTCCGCAACTTCGTCGCGATCTGCGAGTAGCGCGGCGGCCCCCTCGCTCTTTCCCCTCCCCTCTCTCACGATGACTTCGACACAAAGCGACCTCGCAGGACTCTCGCGATTCATCTTCCGCGCCCCGAGTTGGTACGCCAGTCTCGCCTTCGCGCTCCTCCTGGCGGCGCTCGCCGGCGTCGCCGCCTTCGACTCCGGCGCGTACGCCCGCACCTGGCGCGGCCTGTTCTTCCTCGGCCGCGACGCCTGGGAAGGAATCTTCTTCATCGGCGTCCCGACCGTCGTCGCCGCGTTCGGGACGACGGGCGTCGATCGGTTCGTCGGCGGCAAACTCACGCCGAATCGCTCCTCACTCTTAGCGCTGGTCTCGGAGATCATCGTCGTCGTGATCGTCACGCTCGCCGCCATCGTCTCGGTGTTCGCCGGGCTCGAACAGCAGTTCGTCTTCGACGCGCTCGTCGTCGCGCTCGCGTCGGTGTTCGCGTTCCGCCTGCTCGTCGTGATGGCGGTCTCGCGGTCGTCGATCCTCGTCGCGGCGCTCCCGGCGAGCATCCAGACGGTCGCGGCGGCCGTGCTGCTGTTCATCTACGGCGGCACGCTCCGACTACTCTCTGTCGGCGGCACCGTCCTCGACGCGTATCTGATGCCGTACCTCGCGCGCTCGGCGGACGCGCCCGCAGAGCTATCCGCCATCTCGGCCGAGCACTTCCTCCTGCTCGGGATCACCTGCGGCCTCTACGCGCTGGCGGTGTACGCCTTCGTCGTCGCCGTCGACCGCCCGTGGCGGCGGAGTCTCGGCGTCTCGATGCTCGATTTCCTCCGCGGGTTCGTCGGCCACGTCGCCGAGGGATCACGCGAACTCGAGGAGTTCTTCCAGCAACTCGGCGAGGAGGCGATCGTCCCGGTCTCGGTGCTCTCGTTTCGCACCACGGGCGGCGACGAGAAGGCGCGGTTCGTCCTCCCGATGATCCACCCCGGTCCGATGGGTGAGATCGGCGGCGGCAACTTCCCCGAACGCGTCGCCAACGACTGCTCGGGGCTGGTCTTCCCGCCGCACGCCACCGCCGGCCACGACTTCAACCTCGTGACCGAGCGCGAGGTCGACACCATCCTCGACGCGGCAAACACCGCCGCGGATCGCGTCTCCTATTCGAGCGATGCCACCCGAAGCGTCCGGACCCGATCCGGCGAGGCGTCGATGCTCGGGCAGGCGTTCGGCGACGACGCGCTCTTGATCTCGACGTACGCGCCCGGCTTCGCCGACGATGTCGAGTACGGCGTCGGCCTCTCGGCGACGGCGGAAGCCCGGACGAGCGGCCTCGACGACGTCGTCCTCGTCGACGCGCACAACTCCAACGACGGGCTGAGCGGCCCGGACCTGGGGCACGTCACGCCCGGCTCACAGCGCGCGTTCGATATGATCGGTGCGGCCGGAATCTCCGGACAGCGGCTCTCGACGGCTGATCGACACGAACCACACCTCGGGGTCGCCTGGGACGAGACCGACTGGGAACCGGTCGACGGTATCGGACCGCTCGGCGTCCGCGTCGCCGTCACCGCCGTCGACGGTCAGGAGACGGCGTACGTACTCGTCGACGGGAACAATATGGAACCCGGACTCCGCGGCGAACTCGTCGATGCGCTCGTCGACGACGGCCCCGTCGACGAGGCGGAAGTGATGACCACCGACACACACATCGTCAACACCGTCGAGGCGGACAATCAGGTCGGGGCCGCAATCGAGTGGGACGAACTCCGCACGCTCGTCTGTGAGCTCCTCGAGGAGGCCCGCGCGGACCTCGAACCCGTCGAAGCCGGCGTCGCCGTCGAGCGCGCCGAGGTCACGGTCTTCGGGAACGACCGCACGGAGACGCTCGCCAGCCACGCGAACGCGGTCGTCGCGATGGGTGGCGCGTTCGCCGTCTCGATCATCCTCGCCGCGGTGGCGGTGAGCGTCCTGATCTTCCTGTTCGCCTGACTCGCTGGCACCCCGTCTCGGATACCCGACCGCCGACAGCGCGGTTGCTACCCGGAAAAGAAATTCCGCCGGTCGAGAAACGACGACCGACGACCGATCTCTGTGTCCCGATTACTCGTCTTCGTCCGCCGCGAACAGTTCGTCGACGGCGTCGCCGGCGGCCCGCGCGGCCTCGTCGGCGACGGCGTCGGCATCCTGCTCTGCGTCGTCGGGAGCGTTGACGTAGACGTCGACGTCGAGGACGCCCTCCTCGAACGTCACGGTCACGTCGAAGTCGGTCAGTTCCGACTGCTTGTAGTGGGCGAAGATCACGCCCTCTGCGGCCTCGGCGGCCGTCTGGACGACTTCCTCGTCGGTCGGCATCGACTTATGCGCCGGCGCCGCCGGGGCCCATCGGACCGCCGCCTGCGCCACCCTGGAGCATCTGCTGGAGCTCTTCCTGCAGGCTCTCGAACTGCTGTTCGACGCGCTCTTCCTGCTTTCCGAGCTGTTCGACGCGGATCTCGAGGCTGTCGACCTTGTCGGAAAGCTCCTCGTGTGCGTCGTCGTAGTCGGTCTCGACGAGCAGTTCGCCGACTTCGCGGTACATCGTCGTGTCCTCGTCGATCTCGTCGAGGGCGTCGAGCGCCGTCTTCGACTCGTTGAGCGTGGACTCGGCCTGTTCCTTCTGCGCGGCGACCTTCTGGGCCGTCTCCTGAAGGTCCTGCAGTTCTTCGAGTTTCTCCTGCGCTTCCGGCGGCAGATTACCCTGCATACGCGTGGCGACGGGATGCGGACTGAAAAAGGCCCGTATTCTCCGCTCGGCCTACGCTCACGACGCTTCGGAGCAGTCGCCGTCGCCGCCGCTCACTCCGCTCGCCGTCCGGCCGCGCCCGGTCGCTCCGCACCCGCGCGTTCGACGTCTTCGGCGACGCGAACCAGCCGTATCCACGTATTTATTCCGGCGCGCAGCGCCACGAGGTCGGCGGCCGCGACGTCGACGTGGACGGTACGGCCCTCACGAGTCACGTCGGCGCGGGACCGATCGTCCGCGATCTCGTCGACTTCGACGCGGACGCTCTCGGTGACGAGCCGGGCGCGACGCTCGTCGTCGTACTCGAAGTCGATCGCGGCTTCGTGTGCGACCCCGTCGGCGGGGGTCCCTCGGCTCGCCATCGAAGAAGGGGATTACTCGACTGGGACTTCCTTGACGTCCGGTGCGCGCTCTTTCAGCAGCACGCGGTGGCCGCAGTACGGACAGCGGACGCCGCCGTACTCGTCCAGTTCGACGTCGCGCTTACACCGGGAACACTTGTAGCTCATCGTTCAGGTAGTGGGGATTGTGGGTGTTGGATCTTTCGCGCTTACTCTTCGCCGTCGCCGGAGAGTGCGGCGCGAATGGAGCGACGGACCTGCTTGCCGCCGGGGGTCTGCGGGCGGTAGCTCCCGCCGGTGAAGACCTCGCCCGTTTCGTCGTTCTGCCAGATGCCGGGTTCGAGACGGGTGACGCTATCTTCGTCGACCGTCGCGTTCCGCATCTCCTCTTCGATCTCTTTCACGCGTCGGCGGGCAACGCGCCCGTACCGCGCGCCGAAGCGACCGGCACTGCCGGTCGTGCGCGCCTTATTGTCGGCCATAGTACCGCGTTGTACCTCCGGCGTCGGCATAAACCCTACGAGATGGATCTCCGTGGGTGCCCTCCGAGTCCGACGTGCGCCGTTACACTGCTTCGAGCAAGTAGTCGAACGCGCCCGACCCCACGTGAAAGTGCGCGTAGGTCCCGAGCGTGCGGTACTCACAGAGGCCGTCGTTGGCCCCGTCGACGCCCGCGCCGCGGACCATCTCGAAGGCGTATCGAGCGTCGGGCGCGGCCGTCGCCGACGAGTAGTGGAACTCGTGGCCGCGGCGCGTACCGCCCGCCGGCGCGACGAGACAGTCCTCGCGGGCGCGGACGCCGACGTGATCGAGCGCGACCGGTCGATCCGTCATCCGCGTCTCGACGGGGAGGACGCCGGCCATCTCGTGGTCGTCGCCGTCGTCGGTCTGCAGCGCCTCGCCGAGGACCATCATCCCGCCGCACTCCCCGAATATGGGGAGGCCGTCCGCCGCGAGCGACCCGAGTTCGTCGAGCGTCTCCGACTCCGCGAGCGCGGCGGCGTGGCGCTCCGGGTAGCCACCGGGGAGGTAGACGGCGTCGCACTCGGGGACGGGGTCGCCCGCGACGGGCGAGAACGGCTCGGTCGACGCGCGGGCGGCGAAGCGATCACGCGTGCTCGGATAGACGAAGCGGAAGGCGTCGTCGGCGGCGACTGCGACCCGGATGCCGGTCTCGTCGGCGGCGCGGAGCGAGGGAGCGGTGTCGAGACGGGGCCGCCGAACCAGATCGAGGAGCGTGCCGGTTCGGATCTGTCGCGCCGCGCCGTCGATCGCGTCGTCGGCGACGGGCGATTCGTCGCCGAAGTGGAGCCCGAGGTGGCGATCCGGGATTTCGAGACCGTCCAGCGGCGGCGTTCGCCCGACGTATCGCAGTCCCTCGACGGCGTCGCGAATCCCCTGTTCGTGTCGCCCGCCGTGAGCGCGCGCCGCCAGGAGGCCGACGACGTCGACGTCGTAACCCGCGCGCTCGGCGTACTGCTGGAAGCCGAGGGCCGTGGCGGCGACGCTCTCCATCCCCGCGGTGGCGTCGACGACGAGGACGATGGGCAGATCCAGCGCCTCGGCCACAGCGGCGGTGCTCACGTCGCCGTCGTAGAGGCCCATCATCCCCTCGACGACGCAGACGTCGCCCTCGTCGGCCCCGCGGGCGTAGGCGCGCTGGATCCCTGACTCGCCCGCCATCCAGGGATCGAGCGTCCGCGACGGCCGATCGAGGACGGCGGCGTGGTGACTCGGGTCGATGAAGTCCGGGCCGGCTTTGGCGGCGACCGGCGTCCGCCCGGCGCGTTCGAGCGCGCGACAGACGGCCAGCGTCGCGACGGTCTTGCCCACGCCGGAGGCCGTCCCGGCGAGGACGACTCCAGGCAGGTCCGAGGGCACCGCGTCGGTCGTCATCGAGAGAGTGTCGACGACGCTACCGGTTAAAGGGTTCCGTGCGGAGTCGCCCGGCTACTCGCCGGACGCGTCGGTCGTTTCGCGCTCTCCTGTCGACAAGGACTCGCCGCCGGCGACACGCTCTACTCGCGCCGACTCGTCGGTCACGACACCGTACTCGGCTTCCGCGACCGATTCCGGCGGCTCCTCGTCGGTGTATCGGGAGCCGAGCGCGGCACACAACGCGTCGCGCACGCAGGCCCGTGCAGCCGACCCCACGGCGGTCGCGCTCCCGGAAAATTGCGCCGTCTCGCCCCCGGGGTCGCAGGCGACGAGGACGGCGTCGGACGTCGTCCCGGGGAACCCAGTCTCTGCGAGTAGCGTCGTCGCCTTCGCCTCGGCGGCGACGGCGACGAGGTTCGCGAGCCCCCCCGGCGCCAGTGCGCGAGTCGTCCCGACGACGACGTTGACGGTGCCGGCGTGTCTGCGCTCGCCGTCCGGGGAACGGCTGGGTCGCTCTGGTCCAGCCTCGTCCGGCATCGGCAGCGCCGCCGGATTGTTCACGCCGGCGGTGACGACGGCTTCGACGGGACCGAGGTGCGCCCGGTGTGCGTGCCGCATCGAGACGCCCGTAAGCAACGCGGGACCTGCCTCCTCGAAGCCGGCTCGTCGGCGACGCCGCCGCACGTAGTCGGTCACGTCCACGTCGTCCCAGCCCTCGGGAACCGAGAGAAGATACGCGGCGTCCGCCCGCGACTCGCCGCCGTCGTACCCCGTCGAGAGCCACCGCGTGTCGGGCCGATAGAGACGGCAGACCTCGTCGCGGACGGTCGTCTCGAACAGTGGCGACGAGTGGGACGCGTCCGAGGGGTCGGACTCGCGCGTCATCGATCTAACAGGGCGTCGAGCAGTCGGTCGTTCTCGTGCGAGCGGCGGACGGCAACGCGAATATGCGAATCCAGTCGCTCGAAGGTCCGCGCGTCCCGGAGCGCCACGCCCCCGGCACGAGCGCGTTCGAGGACGGCGTCGACGGAGCCGGAGTTGGCGGCGTCGCTATCGGTTTCGGCACCGACCCCGCCGTGCCCCTCGCCGACGTCGAGCAGGAGGAAGGGTGCGTCGGAGGGCGCGACGTCGAACGTCGGTTCGAGCGCGTCGCGCATCCGGACGCGCTCGGCCGCGACGCGCTCCCGCGTGCGACGGACGAACGTATCTTGGCGGAGGCAGTACGTTCCGACCGCGGCGGCGGGCGTCGAGAGCCCCCACGCCGGGCGGGCCGTTCGAAGTCGCTCGCCGAGGTCGCCGGTCGCGACGGCGAAGCCCGCGCGGATGCCGGGGAGGCCGAACATCTTCGTCAGCGAGCGAGCGACGATCGAGCCTGGTTCGCCCGCGATGCTCGGCGCGTCGGTGAAGTCGAGAAACGCCTCGTCGACGACGAGCGGCGTCTCTGCGGCCCGGCAGTCGGCCAGGAACGCCCGGAGCGCGTCGGAATCGGCGAGTTCGCCCGTCGGATTGTTCGGCGTGCAGACGACTGCCGCGTCGTAGTCGCTCGGGTCCGCGTCGAGCACCTCGTCGTGGGCGACGCCGACGGGGTCGCCCCCCTGCAACCGGATTTCGCGGGCGTATTCGCCGAAGCTCGGTTCGGGAACGAGCACGCGGTCGTCGGGCGAGACGGTGACGCCGAAGGCGAGACGGAGCGCCGCGAGCCCTCCCGCCGTCGGGACCACAGCGGCAGGATCGCAGTCGACGTAGTCGGCGGCCGCCGCGCGGAAGTCGGCGAAGTCGTCGGCGTAACGCGTCGCGTCCGCGAGCGCAGACTCGTAGACGGATGCGACGCCCTCGGGGCGGACCGGGTTCGTGTTCGCGCTGAAATCGACGAGGCCCGCGTCGTCGCTCCCGCCGTGGGGAACGCGCGAGACGGTGTCGACGCTGTCAGGGTCCACTTCTGCCCTCTGCGGCTGTTTGATCCGCCCCTTCGAGTCGGTCGAGCACGGCGTGGGTCGCGTCCGTCACGTCGCTCAACCGGCCGGCCTCGTCGGCGAGTCTGAGTGCCCCGCCCATCGCCGCGCCCTCCTTTCCGACGCCGTCGGCGTAGGCGTTCAGCGCCCCCGCCTCGGCGGCGTCGAAGCCGGGGTCGGAGACGACGAGATCGAGGTCGAGCCCTGTCGCGGCGTTGTCGAGCCCCGGTACGTCGTCGGCGAGATACGGCGTCGTCGCGAGCGTCGCCCGCTCTGCGACGCCGGCGTGGCGGACGAGCGCGGCGACCGTGAGCAACTGCGTGCCGCCGCCGAGGACGACGTCGGTCCCGGATTCGAGCGCCCCCGCAGTCAGCCCGGCGGCGACAGCCAGTACCGGATCGCCGACGTATCTGAGGACGGACTCGGGGGTGTGTGCGCCGTCCCCCGGCGCGACGTCGGACCCCTCGAACGCGTCCGCGACGACGCGCTCTTTCAGGTCGAGCGGGTTCTCCGGCAGCGACGACGACGTCGCCGGAATCGTCTCCTCGCCGAGCGCGCGGAGGACCGCCATCGCCGTCGTCGTCCCGCCGGGGATCGTCTCGCCGACGACGATTCGTTCGTCCGGGAGCGCGCGGCCGTACTCCCGCGCGGCCGCGAACGCGCCCGGAGCAGTCGGGACGGGGTCCGCTTCGCGAATGTCGCTACCGGGGCGTGCGCCCACGGTGACCGTCGGCGCGCCGGTCGGCCGCGCCAGGCCGCCGTCGACGACGGTCACCTCGAAGTCGAGGAGTTCCCGGACGGCCCGCGTCACCACTGCGGGCGTCGGACAGCCCGTCGGACTCACCGGCGTCACGGGCGCCCGGACCGTATCACCGTACGTCAGGATCTCGGCGTCGGCGCTCGGCGTGTGCACGAGCAACTCTCGGGACGCGCCGGCGGCGCTGATCCCGTCGACTTCGGCCGTGCGGGTCGTCCCTGCGACGAGGATTACTCGCATAGCGCCTCCGCGAGGTCTCGGTCTGCGGGTCGGTTCACGTTGACCGCGAGGCGGGCGTCGTACGTCAACGCCACGGTGTCGTCGTCGCCGGCGACGACGTTCAGCCCCGTTGGGGCGACGTCTCGCTCGTCGTGCTCGAACGCCGTATCGACGGACGCACCGAGGCGACGCTTCAGCGCGGCGGGAACGCAGACGGTGAGCGAGGTCACGGCGTCGTCGTTCCCGGACTCCGACCCAACGTCGCCACGCGCTCGTGCCACCGCGTCGTCGACGTGCTCGGCCGCGAGCAGCGGGAGGTCGGCGGGAACGGTGAGCACGGGGCGACCGACCGCGTCGAGGGCTGTAGAGAGGTCGGAGACGTAACCGTCGCCCGCTGTCTCGACGACCGAGAGCGACAGGTCCCGCGCTCGGGCCGCGGTTTCGGGTGCGTGCGGCGAGACGACGGCGTGGATGGTTCCCGTCCGTCCGATCCGACTCTCACGGAGGGCGGCGACGACTCGCGAGAGCATCGACGCCCCACCGACTTCGACCAGCGGCTTCTCGACATCGAGCGCGCGCTCGCCGTCCCCGCTCCGAAGCCGCGTCCCGCGGCCGCCGCACATCACCAGAGCGTCCATACGATCACCCCCGCGTGAACGCCGGCGACGCGGCCGAGTTCGTTCGCCGCGCCGAGGACGTCACCGCTGATCCCGCCGAACGTACCCGCGGCCCAGCGTCCAACGAGCCAGGCGACAGCGACCGGTGCAACGAGTGCGGCGAACGGCCCCGCGTAGCCGGTCCCGACGGCGGACGCGAGCGCGAACAGCGGAAGGACGGCGACGACGACGGGAAGCAGATCAGTCGGAGTCGCGGCCTCGGTCAGCGCTGATCCGAGCCCCTCGTGGGCCGCCTTCTGCGTGCAGACGAGCAGCGCGATGCCGGTCTTCGCCCCCACTTCGGCCGCGAGCGCGAGCGTGACCCCGACGAACGAGAGCGTCCCGGCGAGACCGAGCGCGCCGAGGCTGAGCGTCACGAGCGCCAGCGACACCGCGAGCGCGCCGCCGACGCCCGTCTGTGAGTCTTTGAGCACTTCACGCCGGCGTGCGGCGTCGACGCCGCCGTGGACGGCCGCCGCATCGCCCAGGTCGGCCAGGCCGTCGGCGTGCGTGACGCCCGTGAGGAGCACGAGCGTCACGAGATACAGTGCGGCGGCGCTCGGGACCGGGATCGGCACCACGAGCGGTAGTGCGGCCAGCGCGCCGACGACGTAGCCGGCGAGCGTGATCGAGACGGGCGTGCGTCGGAACGCCTCCCAGGCTGCGTCGCCGCCGCCGACGGGGAGTCGCGTGAGAAAGCGGAGCGCCCCGCGCAGCGCGGTCAGAACCACGCGACCACCCCCGCGAGGACGAATGCGAGCACGCCCGCGCGCCGAGTCACGCGGATCGCTCTCGTCGCTGTCGCGACGTCAGGAAGCGGCGCGTCGCTGTCGAGGTCGTACGTATCCGGCTTGTGCAACCGCGCGGGCAGCAGCGCCGCCATCGTCGCCATCGGCCAGCCGGAGTTCGGTGACGACGGCTTCCGGGCGAACGCCCGAACGCGACGCCGGAACGGGAGCGCCGGCGCGCCGGCGACGACCGCGAGCAGGAGCGCCGAGAGCCGCGCCGGAGCCCACATCACGGCGTCGTCGAGGCGGGCGGGCGCCCAGCCCATCGGCTTCGAGCGGTAGCCGAGCATCGAGTCCAGCGTGTTGACGGCTTTGACCCAGGCGGCCGCGCCGGCTGCAAACGCCACCGACGACGGCAGGCCGAGCGCGCTCGCGACGCCAGCGACGGTCGCGAACGCCAGCAAGGGTGCGACGAGGCCGTCCGCGAGGTTCTCCGCGAGGCTCTCGACGGCTGCCGAGCGCACGTGTGGCGCGTCGAGCGCCGAAGCGTCGCGCCCCGCGAGCGCGCGGAGGTCGTTGCGAGCGGCGCCGAGGTCGGTGTCGCTTTCGCGAACCACTTTCCGAGCGCTCCCGAGCAGGAGTCGCAGGCTCGTGGTCGAGAAGAGCACCCCACCGGCCAGCGCCGCCCCGAGCCACGGGTGGACGCTCGTCCCGCCCGCGACGGTCGCGACCGCGGCGCCGGCGAACCCAATCGGGAGCACGACCGCGACGAGGCCGCCAGCGAGTCGCGGGCGCATCCCCAGCCAGGACTCTCGCGCTTCGATCTCCCGCTCGATTCGTGCGACGGCGCGACCCAGGAGCGCGACCGGATGGAGCCGCGCCGGGGGTTCGCCGAACGCGGCGTCGAGGCCGGCCGCGAGGCCGACCGCGACCGTCGCGGTCACCGGCATTCCTCGCCTCCGCGTGAACCGTCTCCGAGCGACCCCTCGCGCCGCAGTTCCGTCGCGAGGGCGTCGAGATCGGTGTCGTTGACGTCCCGGAACGTCCCCCCGACAGCCTCGACGCCGCCGTCTGTCGCGGGGTCGTCGCCGACGTGGACCAACCCTCCGGCTTCGACGCCGAGTTCGCCCGCGACCGTCTCGAACGCCTTCGGGTGTGGTTTGCGCCACCCGCACCCGACGCTCGTGACGATGGCATCGAAGGAGGCGCGGTCGAGTTCCGAGCGGACGAGCGTTCGCGTCACGAGTTCGGGGACCGAACAGTTCGAGAGCAAGCCGACGGCCCCGCGTTCGGCGGCCGCGGCCACGGCGTCGACAGCCCCAGCACGCGTTCTGACCTCGGGGTCGAAGGCGGCGACGACAGCGCGTCGGGCGGCGTTGGCCGGGACCTCCACGTTGCGGGCGCGGAGCGCGGCGGCGACGTGCGCGGGGAGGGGAACCTCGGCCCCCTCGGGGGCGTCGACGTGGGGTTCGGCGTAGGCCGCTCGCCAGTCGTCGGGGACGGCGACCCCGCGGTCGCGAAGCTCGGCCGCCACGGCGGCGGCGGGATCCTCGGGGCGGTCGACCGCGACGAGCGTGCCGAAGAGATCGAACGTAACTGCCACTACAATTGGGTCGGTGAAAGTCGACTTGAATTTGCCGGAGGTCCGGCGATCGCCCTCGATCTTGGGCCGCCCGGAAACGTCGACCGACAGCCGTCAGACACGAAGGAAGATTCAAATAGTCGGTTGCATATGTTAAACCGATGAGTAAAATCACGTTCCGCGCCGACGACGGTCTCGTCGAGCGCTTAGAGGCGCTCGACGCCTCGAAGAGCGAGGCGATGCGCGACGCGCTGCGCACCTACCTCGAGGGGGCGGACCGTGACACCGACGCCGACGCGACCGACACCGGAGAGACCGACACCGAAACTGACGACCACTCGGCGTCCGACACCGTCGACGACGTCATCCGCGAACGCGTCGACGAACTCGTCGCCGAGCGACTCGACGAACTCGTCGGACGAGAACCGCGTGGAGCGAGAGACCTCAACGTCAACGTCACCGTCGACGGCGCGGCGTCGTCTGAAACGGTCGAAAACGGCTCCGCTGCGGCCCAGAACAAGAGCGATACAGAGCGTAAGACACACGCTGCATCCGGCGACGCCGACGTCGGTGCGGACGCCCGCGAGAAGACGTGTGACAAGTGCGGTGAAACCGTCGACGGTGAGCACGTATACTGCCCTAACTGCGGGGAGAAGGCATCTCATCGGGTCTTCTGTGAGTGCGGCGACGAACTCAGATCCGACTGGGCGTTCTGCCCGAGCTGTGGACGCCGGACGTCGGCAGCCGACGTCCTCGAACGGACGTAAACGGCACTGAAACTAGCGTATACGCGAATTTCGCGTATTTGTCTTACGACCGGCGTTACTTTTATAATGTATCGCTCTGTGGTAATCTCTGCGTAAGACGGTCGTCTTACAGAACCGTCGGGGGCGGGGGAGAGATCCGCTGTCTGCCGATTTCGGTGGTGTAAGACGTTCGCACGGACTGTGCGCGCCGTCTTACCGGGGGAATGCAACAATGGAGCGTGTGACACTACGAATTCCGAAGCAGCAGATCGAGGAGGTCGAACAGATGGTCGAGACCGGGGAGTTCCCGAACCGGTCGGAGGCGATCCGCTCGGCTGTGCGTGAAATGATCAACGAACAACAGGCCGAGAGCCGCGACTCGCCAACCAAACACACGTGGGCCAAGGTGTAAGACGATGCAAGATATTGTCAGAGAGGCTATGGAGCGCGACGAGGAAGAGCGCGACGCAACCACCGAGGCTCCGGATGGTGACGAGTTCGGGAGCCCCCGAATCGTCATCGTCGGCTGCGGCGGCGCCGGCAACAACACGGTCAATCGCCTCTACAACATCGGCGTCGACGGTGCTGACACGGTGGCGATCAACACCGACAAACAGCACCTCAAGATGATCGAGGCGGACACGAAGATCCTCGTCGGCAAGTCGCTGACGCAGGGACTCGGCGCCGGCGGCGACCCCTCGATGGGCGAGCGCGCGACCGAGATGGCTCAGGGGACGATCAAGGAAGTCCTCGGCGAGGCCGACCTCGTCTTCGTCACCGCGGGGATGGGTGGCGGCACCGGAACCGGTGCCGCGCCGGTCGTCTCGAAGATCGCCAAAGAACAGGGCGCGATCGTCGTCGGGATGGTCTCGACGCCGTTCAACGTCGAGCGCGCGCGGACAGTCAAAGCCGAGGAGGGGCTCGAAAAGCTTCGTAACGAAGCCGACTCGATCATCGTCCTCGACAACAACCGGCTGCTCGACTACGTCCCGAACCTCCCGATCGGCAAGGCGTTCTCGGTGATGGACCAGATCATCGCCGAGACGGTCAAGGGCATCTCCGAGACCATCACCCAGCCCTCGCTGATCAATCTGGACTACGCGGACATGTCCACGATTATGGATCAGGGTGGCGTCGCGGTGATGCTCGTCGGACAGACCCAGGACAAGAACAAGACCCAGGAGGTCGTCAACGACGCGATGAACCACCCGCTCTTGGACGTCGACTACCGCGGCGCCTCGGGCGGACTCGTCCACATCACGGGTGGCCCCGACCTCACGCTGAAGGAGGCCGAGGGCATCGCGAACAACATCACAGAGCGGCTCGAAGCGCGCGCGAACGTCATCTGGGGCGCACGTATCCGCGACGAGTACAAGGGCAAAGTCCGCGTAATGGCCATTATGACGGGCGTCCAGTCCGCGCAGGTGCTCGGACCGTCGACCCAGAAGCAGGCCGATCGGTCCCGTCAGAGTCTCGAATCTTCGGAATTCGACGCAAGCGACAACGTCGAACTCGCGCAGAACGGATCCGGCGCCAACACCGGATCGACTGCCACGGGCGGCTCCTGGCAGTCAGACGGGGGGCGAGAACAGCGCGAACAGCAGAACGGACTCGACGTCATCCGCTAAGCGCAGACGTCACTTCCCGGCCGATTCCAGTCCGGCCGGGATGCGCCGGCTATCGGCGTACGCGGCCCGTTGTCTCCAACCGTCCGGTCGTTTCGGCTCGGCCATATCCGCTTTTTCAGCCGTAATCCGCACACAGACCGTCCGGTTCAGACGGCCTCAAGCGACTCCAACAGCCGACATTTCCGGCAGACGTCCCGCGTCGTCTGCGAGCCACAGCGTTCGCATTCGCGCATCTCCGGCGTCGACTCCCCACGGTAGCGATCGGCGGCCATCGACGCCAACTCCTCGTAGCCCGAGATGATCGAGTGTCTCGTCCCGGGGTGGCCGTCCTCCAGTTTCAGCAACAGTTCCTGGATCTCGCCGCGGAACGCCTCAGAGGCGTGCGGACACTCGGTGATGTGCGCCGGGAGGTCTCGCAGGTGCGCATACAGCGCGACCTCCTTCTCCGGCACGTCGCGCAGCGGTTTCGCGCGCGGCACGAAGTGTTCGGACTCGGTCCGCTCGTCGAAGGGGCCGAGGCTGGCGTCGAAGTGTTTCGCCATCTGTTCGACGTCGCCTTCGAGGATGTTCATCAGCGCCGTCTGGGCCTCGTCGTCGAGGTTGTGGCCCGTCAGCATAATGTCGGCGTCGAACTCCTCGGCGTACGTTTCGAGCAGGTCCCGACGGAACACGCCGCAGTACGCACAGGCGGCCATTCCCTCGGGGTCGTCCTCGACGACCTCATCCATCCGGATTCCGAACTCCTCGTCGTAGGAGACGAGTTCGTGTTCGATGTCGAGGTCGTCGGCGAGTTCGACGCAGGCGTCGACGCTCTCGTCGCGGTAGCCTTCGATCCCTTCGTGGATCGTCAACGCGAGAATCTCGATGCGTGGATCCTGGCCGAACGTCTCGTCGAGGATCTGGGTGAGCACGACGCTGTCTTTGCCGCCAGAGAGGCCGACGACCCAGCGCTCGGGGTCCTCGGGCGAGGCGTCCCGTGGCACGAGTCCGTCCTGACGGATCCGCCGACGGGCGCGTTTCTCCACCGACGCGCAGAAGTGCTCCTCACACAGGTGTGCGCCGGAGTAGCCAGCGTGCATCACGGCGTCGCGGCCGCACTTGTCGCACTCCATCGATGCGGCGTTGGCGATGCGGGAGGATACGGGTTTCGTCTCGACCGTTCGAGTAGCGAGAAACGACGTCAACAGAATGGGGAACGCGTGATCGAGGGAGAGGGGGGGATGGGGGAAGGCACCCCAGGGTTGCGTTGCCCCGAGTGGTCACCGTCGCGATGACCGGTCGATCGACACCCCAGAGGTGCCACTGTGACGTAAGCACACCCCACTCAAAATTCCTCCGAAACCGCAGTGCCGAGAGGACATATGTCACTCGTCTGACTGCCTTAGACGGCCGAAAGGGTACTGGCTCTGACAGCGGCGCGGCCGACACCTCTCACCCGCCGGCCGTCGAAACACATTCGGCCCCCGACTCCCGATAGCGCGGTATGGAACGCGCGAGTGCGTTAGACCGGGTCGAAGCCGTCCTCGACGCGGTCGAGTCCGAGTCGATGCCGGTCCCCGTGCGCGAGGTGTGGGTCTACGGCGACGTCGCGCTCGGTCTCGACCCCGTCGAACGCCTGGATATCTACCTGACGAAAGATCTCATCCTCCGGGGCGACGCCGACGCCGCCGCGGAGTTCGAGGCCACCCACGGCGTGAAAGGCGTCGGCCGGAGCGTCTCCGCGGAGTGGGCCGAAGCGAACCCGGAGCTCCTCCGCACGAACGCCAGCGGCCACGCTGCCCCCGAAAAGTGTCTCGCGGCGCAGCTCGTGCCCGACGACGAGCCGATCCACCTGGAAGTGTGTAACGCCTCCTTCGAGGACAACGTCCAGCAGCGGTTGAAGGGCGCACTCGCCCGCGACGCCTACGAGCAGATTCTCGACCCGCGCGGCGTCTGTCTGTACGCCGAGGGCCAGCGCTCGGAGTCGGCGCTCGAAAAGCTCCGCGGCAGCGAGTTGGTCTTCCCGACGCTCGAAGAGTCGCTGTCGATGCTCGGCCTCGACGAGGGGACGGCCGGCGAGGCCGCCGACGCTGTGAAGGACTACCGCGCGTCGCAGACGGGTCGGACCGTCCGCGGCGACGTCGTCTGACGCCGGCTCTCGTGTCGATTCGGATTTAGCCGCCTTCGGCCACGCTCATACGCTCCCGCTCACGCGCCCGACGACGACGTCGAACGGGACCACTTCGGCGCGCCGATACCGCTCTTCGCGCATCGCCTCGACGACCTCGCGCCCCATCTCGCGCCACTCGCGTCTGAGCGTGTCGTACTCCGTGGCCGAGAGCGTCCGTCGTAGTTCCGCCTCGTGTTCTGTCAGGGCCGCGCCGCTGGCTTTCCGCGCGGCCGCTGTGAGTTCCGTCCCGTCGTACGGGGGTTCGATCAGTTTCCGGTGGTAGTAGCGTCGCGTCTGCACCGCTTCGAGTCCGGCGTCGCGAAACAGCGAGACCAGCCGGTCGCCCATCGCGACGTCAGTCTCGACGCCCTCGATGTACGCCTCGCGGACGCTCCGTTCCAGTTCGACCTCCGCGGCGACGGTGGAGTCGACGGCGACGTCGGCGTTGTCGGGTTCGACGGCGGCGACCAGTTCGGTCGAGCAGTCGGCGAAGGCCCGCAGCGCGGCGACCGGATCGGGGAGGTTGACTAACAGCGCCTGGCAGACGACCAGGTCGAAGGAGTCTGGTCGGAACGGTGGCCGTGTCGCATCGCCGGCGACGACGTCGAGGCCGGTCTGTTCGCGCGCCACCGCCAGGAGGTCGGGGTCGGCGTCGAGACAGAAGACGCGCCCCGGCGACTCCTCGTCGAGAACGCGGGCGAGTTCGCCCGTGCCGCTGCCCGCGTCGAGGATCCGTTCACGGTCCGCGAGCGAGAGCGGTTCTAACGCCTCGCGGGACTGCTCCCACATCCCCTCGCGCGTCCGACGCAGGTACTCCGGCGAGAACTTCCGCACGGGCGTCCGTTCCGGTGGCGCGCTAAAAAGCGAGTCGGTCACGCGTCGCGCCGCCGGTCGAGCAGCGCCGCTCCGGCCGCCCCACCGACGAGCGCCGAGAGAGCGGCGACGACGCCGAACCCGGGATTCTCGGCCGACGTGCTCGGGGCCGTGTCGCCCCCGGCCTCCGCCGACTTCGCGGTCGGTTCGACGGTCTGCGGCGATGTCGACGCCGATTCAGAGGTGGCCGATCCGTTCGCGACTGTCCCCTCGACAGTCGCCGTCGCGTCTTCCGTCGCGGTCGGCGTCGCCGCCGGTGCCGTCGTCAGTGCCGCGAGCACGCCGGCGTGATCCGACGGCCATCGTCTCGTCGCACCGTCGACGTCGACGGCCTCTACCCCGAACCGACGCACGTGACTCGCGCGGATGCCGTCGACGAACACGTGATCGATCCGTCGCGTCAGTCCGTCCTCGTCCGGCGGCCGCAGCGACGACGGCCGACAGCACGTCCCGCTGATCCGCGCTTCCGGTGTCGCCGCCGTGCTTCCGGTGGCTGCCGTCTCGCCGGTGGCGCTTGTTCCTTCGACCGCGACGTCCGAGAGCGACTCCGTCAGGATCTCGTACGCGTCGCCCTCGCCGTCTGGACCGTCGTTGAAGTCGCCGAGGGCGACGAGCGGCGTGGATCCGGCATCGACCGCGGACGCGAACTCGGTGGCCTGTGCGGTCCGGACGCTTTCGAGCGCCGATTCGAGGTGCGTGTTCAGGACCGAGAGCGGTTCGCCCGCGACGCGCAGGTCGGCCCGGGCGTACCCGCGTTCGATCTCGACGGACCGCTCGGCGCTGAGCGGGAGCGTGAGCGATGCGTCGAACGTCGCGGTCGACGTGTCCTGGACGGTCACGTCGGCGTCTTCGCGAACGAGAATCGCGTCCCGATCGGTCAGCCGAACGTCGATCGCCTCGCCGTCGACGCGGCCCGGGAATTCGAGATCGGCGTTCGTCGCGACTGCAACCGGGCGGTACGGCGTCTCGCGAGCGCGCAACGCCGCGCGGAGCGCGTCGAGGAAGTCGAAGACGATGCCGTTGGCGTCGGGCGATTCGGGGTCGTTGCCCGTCCGGGAGCCCCGGCGGACGATCGCCGCCTCCTGTACGCCGACGATCGCCGGTCGCCGCTGTGTGAGTTCCTGGGCGATGGCCACCATCCGTTCGCGGGGCCTGCTCTTTCGCACGTCCGTGTAGAGCGCCCCGACGCGCTCGGGGACGGTCGCCTCGTCGCTGTCGCGCGCGATCGACAGAAAGTCCGCGCCGAGGCCGAGATTCTGCGTCGCGACGGAGACGGAGAGACCACCGTCGCTGGCAACCGCTCTCGTGCCGGTGACTCCAGATTCGGTGTCAGGGCTGGCGGTCGCGCCGCTTCGTTCGGCGGCGCCACCAGCCAGAAGCGTCGTGGCAGCCAACGACCCGCCCCCGACGCGGAGTAGCCGTCGGCGAGTCCACGGTGCGTCGGTCGCGGCTGCAGAGCGGTCGGTGTCGTCCACGGATAGTCGAACGTTGGGCGTATCGCTTGAAGAACGTTCGTTCAGCGAACCCGAGCGGTTCCGGCCGCTGGCGATGCCGGCGGCTACTCCGCTCGGAGTTCGCGGACCCGCTCGATGTTCCAGGCGAAGCCCTTCCCGTCTTCGTTTGGCGTCTCTAAGACGAGCGGGACGTCGCGAATCGCGTCGTGGTTGACGAACGCGGACATTCCGTCCTCACCGATCAGGCCCTCGCCGATGTGGGCGTGCTCGTCTTTGTTCGTCCCACACTCGTGCTTCGAGTCGTTCAGGTGGACGCACGCGAGGTTCTCGATGCCGACCTCGGCGTCCAGTTCGCCGAGCGTCTCGTCGACGCCGCCGGAGGTCGAGAGATCGTAGCCCGCGGCGAAGGCGTGGGCGGTGTCGAGACAGATTTCGAGATCTTGTGTGCTCTCGTCGAGGACGTAACCGAGGTGTTCGAACTCGTCGCCCATCTTCGTCCCCGATCCAGCGTCGGACTCGACGAGGACAGTGACGCCGTCAGGAATGTCGAGTTCGTCGAGCGCCGAGACGGCGTTGTCGAGGCCCTGCTGTTCGCCAGCGCCGGTGTGTGCGCCCAAGTGGACGTTCACGTAGGGGATGTCGAGTTTCGCGGCGGCGTCGACCTCCTGCTGCATCGAGTCGATCGATTTCGCGCGGAGGTCGTCTTTGGGCGTACAGAGGTTGACGAGATACGACGAGTGGATGACCCAGGGGCCGACGTCGTTCTCGACCGATGATTCGCGGAACGCCGCGGCGTCGTCGTCGTCGATGTTCGGATCCTGCCAGACCTGGGGGGAGTGCGTGAAGATCTGTCCGCAGTTACCACCGTCGTCGAGCTGTCGATCCACGGCGTTCGCGACGCCGCCGGCGATCGACTCGTGTGCGCCAACTCGCATACTCGATCGCTGGTCGGCCGGGAGTAAAGCGACTTCGGGTCGCATCGCGGCCGTCGGTTCTTCCATAGTGCCGACGGTATCAGGAGCGGTCGTCCGGCCGCCGGCGGACCCACTCGTCGTTCGCGTACTTCTCGTCCGCGCGCTCCCGCGCGCGTTCGAGCTCTGCATCGGTCCACTCGCCCTCCGTGGCGTCGGTCCACGTCGTGAGCGCCGCTTCGACGGCGGCGACCGTTTCGGCCCGCGAGACGTCGGCCAGTTCGTCGACGCCGACGACGCGCTCTCGGAACCGCCCGGGGTCGACGTCGTGGCCGTCGAAGACGTCGAGATGCTCGGCGGCGCGGGCCGAGTACGTGAGCGAACCGTGCTGGACGACGGCGTCGCGGCGGCGGTACTGCGCGTTGCCGCTGATCTTCCGCCCGTCGGCGACGATGTCGTGGGCGGGGTGCAGTTCGCGGAGGTAACACGCGGGCGACCAGATCTCGGGCATCGGGTCGGAGACGTAGTCGGCGTCGACGCCGAGACGGTCGAACGCGTCGAGGATCGGTTCACAGAGCAAGTGATAGGCGTCCATCAGGTCGCCCGGGAGTTCGGCCTTCGGCGCGACGATTGAGTACGAAACGTCGCCGTGGAGGTCGTGGTAGATACCTCCGCCCCCGGTCTGCCGGCGGGTGACTGAGATGCCTTCGTCGGCGCAGTGCTCCCAGTCGACGGTGTCGGGGTCCTGGCCGTAGCCGAGCGAGAGGGTGCTCGGGTCCCACCGGTAGACCCTGACCGTTCGCGGCCCGCCGTCGGCGGCCGTCTCTGCGGCCACTTCGTCGAGCGCCATTTGCATCGGCCCGTCGCGCGCCTCCTCGCGGATGAACCGCCACTCCCGGTCGGCGAGCGCCCCGGCCGTGTCCTCGGTCATACCCGGAGGCTACGCCCGGTCGCTGAAAGCGGTTTCGTCAGAGAACAGCCGAAAAGCGGATTTTGTATAGCAATATCTCGTATATCAGCCGCTATACAGACTCGCGAGTCTTTTACGCGTCGCTACCCTCCGTTCGGTATGGTGCGGAACGTCGCCGGCGTGATGGCCGAACTCGAACCCGAGGACTTCTATCTTCTCTCCGGCGTCGAGCAGGGGATGCGCTTTTCGGAGTGGGTGAACCGCGAGAAACTCCCCGACCTCTCGAACCTCACGCCCGAGGAAGTCGAGTATCGTCTGGATAGATGTGCGAGCCGCGGACTGATCGAGCGGAAGACGATCCAATACGAGGGCTACACGCTCACTGCCGAAGGGTACGACGCCCTCGCGCTACGGACGTTCTCCAAGCGCGGCACCGTCGAAGGCGTCGGCGCACCTCTCGGGGTCGGCAAGGAGAGCGACGTCCTCGAAGTGCAGTCGTACAAACCGATGGCGCTGAAGTTCCACCGGGAGGGCTACACCAACTTCCGCGAGGTGATGCGCGAGCGCGACTACACATCGGATAACCAACACGTATCGTGGCTCTACACGGCTCGAAAAGCTTCAGAGCGCGAGTACGAGGCACTGGAGACGCTCTTTCCCGAGGTTTCGGTCCCACGTCCGATCGACCAGAACCGTCACGCCATCGTGATGGCGAAACTGGAGGGCGTCGAACTCGACCGCGCGAAACTCGCGGACGACCAGGTCGTCGGCGTCTTGGACCTGATTCTCCGGGAGGTCGCCGCCGCGTACGAGACCGGATACGTCCACGCGGATATGAGCGAGTACAACGTCGCCGTCAGCGAATCGGGCGTTACGATCTTCGACTGGCCGCAGGCCGTGCCGACGGATCACGAGAACGCCCGGGAACTCCTCGACCGCGACATCGACAACCTCCTCTCGTATTTCAACCGCAAGTATCCCGGCCACGTTCCCGACCTCGACGCCGACGCACTCGGGGACGCCGTCGCTGCCGACGACTTCCAAACGGTCCGTGATTACACGGTATAACTACCCTTCCTCCTGATCTGGCCCGCTTTGGTCGCTGAACCGGCCTTTCCACGTTCCCCTCGATAAATGAGATACTGCGATACGAAATCGGACCACCGAGTGGTTTCGCGCGCCTTGCGCCTCTCCGTGCCTTTCGTATTCCCAGTGCAGCGTCGGCATCGGTAGGCGGCAGCGTTTCCGGCCAGTCGCTATCGTAGCATTTGCAAGTCCTCACTCATCGGATCGTACGCTGTCGTGCGATCGGATGCGCAATCAGTGGCAAATGCTACTATGTGGACTGTGATGTGACCTCGACGACGGACGATCATACGACGACTGCGCCTCGAGCTACTGCCACCGACCTCGACGCCATACTAGCGAAACGAGAGTACATTCAAAACGTCCAGCACGCTCGGTCCCGAGGTTTCGTCTTTCCGGTCGATCGCCGTCCGACATAGGCGCCACGTCTGACGCGGGCGTTACGTTCATACACGATGACGACTAACCGGAATGTAGGGAATGAGGCGGGACTACTTCGAGTTGGACGTGGAAAACATCGACTGGGTCGAGAACGGTGGTGACCCCAAGAAGCCGCTGGTCCGCATCGCGTTTCACGGGCCGAAAGACGTGCTAGAGCGACGGCTCTCCGATCCGGACGGTACGTATCTCGACGCCAGCGAAACGGACGTTGCGTTTCGGCTGCAAGATCCGCTCGACGAGCCAGGTGCCGCTGGCGTCGTCAGCGTGACAAATCGGATTACGGGCGACTTCGTCCTCGAACTCAACGAGTCGGCGGACGACGTTCTCACGTTCATCCGCGCCGCTCGCGAGTACGGCCGCGACACGGCCGACTCCGAGGACGGGCGATATCGAGTCGAGGTGAGCATCGACGGCGAGAACGTCGTCGTCTACGAGAAACAGACGTTCCTCGTCTACGACGCCGACGGGAATCTCCTCAGGTCTCACAGTCTGATCCCGTCCGGCGTCGAACTCTAGACGCCGAATCGGTTCCATTTTAACGGACTCGACGCTATCTGGTCCATCGTGGAGAACGTCACCGACAGAACGAGCAACCCCTTCGATATGCGACCCCCCTGTGAGCGCTTCGTCCCTGGGTACGGCGACGCCAACGCGGATTTCCACGTCGTCGGCGACCACCCCGGCGTTCACGGCGGTCTCGATACCGGCGTTCCGTTCACCAACGACGCGGGCCGCCGACTGCAGGCCGCGCTGGCCGATGCCGGACTGCTGACCGCGACGGGCGCCGAACCGGAGCCGACGAAGACGTACTTTTCGTACCTGCATATGTGTGCGCCCGACGACGGGGAACCGACACCGTCGTCGTACGACGATCTAGAACGCTTCTTCGACGCCGAGCTGCGTGCGATCGCGGCGCACGTCCTCCTCCCGGTCGGCGCGCGCGCGACCGCACACGTCCTCGAAACGTACACCGCGCAGGCGTGGAAGACAGACATCGAGATGGAGGCCCTCCACGGGACCGAACTGCGCGGCAGCGGCTTCCTCGTGCTCCCGATCAAAGACCCCGCCGAGTGGGACGACACCCATCACGACCGACTCGTCGAAGCGCTCGATACGCTCCGTTCGACGGACTTCCGTCGGGAGGCTGATCTCGGTCGATTCAGTGCGGGCAACGACCCGTATCTGGTCCGCTGACGTCGGCGCCGACCTCGACACAGCCGTCTCGAATCCAAGACGACGCTACTCTCGTTAGTGAGGCCCGGATCCCCTGCCTGTTAGAATTTTCAATAATTTATCCGGATAGTCTCGAATCATACGGCGATGACTCACGCGAGAATACATATTTAATCTTTCCAGAACCAAATTCGAATATTTCCATATGTATGTCTGCTCATCTGTGGTCGGGCGGTGGATATTGGCACCATCCGGGTGATTTTTGAATGCAAGCGTTCAACAGTCTCTCGACGCGCGTGGTCGATACCGGGCGCGTCACGTAAGGACCTGCGAGACTGGTGCTCTTCGCAGTGGCTTGGTCAGTCAGGGGTCCGCCCGATGCGGCCCCGCTTCCTTTCCAGCACAGAACCCTGCCAGCGGCGCTATTGTCCGACAAACAGCACTCGGCCGACGTCGGCGAGAAAGACGACGCTCGCGCCGATTGGAAGGACGACCAATAAGGCGAGCACGGCACCGTCCGGAACGGTGACGACGGGGCCGACGCCGAGACCGGCCAGCGGTGCGAGACTCCCGAGCAGATAGAGATACGCCGTCCCGTGTCCGAACGAGAGCACGACCGCCGTAAGCACGAGCGCCAGCGCGCCGACGCCCACCGGGAGGAGCAGCGTGAGTGGCACGTCGACTGTCGCCGTGCTGAGCACGAACGTCCCCGGCGCGGTAAGTGTCTGGGCCGTGGTCAGCGCCCCGATCGGGTCCGCGGTGACTGCCGAGCGGAAGTTCGCGACCGCCGCCACGTTCGCATCGACGTACTGCCACAGTCCCACGAGGTAGAGCACTGCGGCACACAACACGCCGAACCACCCGTACAGCAACGGGCTTCCGAAACTCCGAGACGCATCCCCCGCCGACGTCGTCGCGTCCGCGGTCGCCCCCGCCGACTCGCTGGCACTGCTCGTGGTACGAGAGCCACTGCGCCCGGTCGCCGCCGACGACTGCCTTCCACCGGTCGATCGGGACGTCGTCGACTGCGATCGCGACGCAGTCGATCGACTCCCGCTGGCTGTCGACGTTCGGGTCGTGCGATTGCCAGTCTCCGGCCCGCTGTCACGGTTCGCCCGCCGCTTCCGGCCGAATCGGCTCGACCCACTCGTGCTCCGACTCGTACTCGTGGACGACGAACGCTGCGTGTCGGACTGTGCGGTCCTGTCAGTGCTGGCTGTGTTCTCCGACGTGCCGGTCGCGCGGCCGCTCCGCTGCCCGCCAGCCGACCCGGGCCCCATCTTCGTCGGGAGGCCGTCGAGCCGTTTTCGGACGTACTTCGCGTGTCCCATCCGGTCGTAGGCCGCTCGTTTGGTCTCGTCTGAGAGCACCTCGTGGGCCGTCTTGAGCGTCTTGAACTGCGCGTTCGCCCGCGTGTCGTCGTTGACGTCCGGGTGGTACGTCCGAACTTTCTGTCGCCACGCGCGATCGATCTCGTCGGTCGAGGCGTCTTCGGACACCTCCAGCAGATCGTAGAAGTCCTCCATCCCCTGATCGCGCCGTTTGACACCGATCGAATTGAATGTACCGACGCGTCGGAGTCGACGGCCGCCGTCGTACCCGTGGTATGGTAACCCTCATTGTCGTCCGCACGGTGCCTGAGGGTATGGACGTCACCCGAATCTCGCTCGGCAACACCGTCTTCGAGGGAGAGAACAACGCCTATCTGCTCGATGGAGACGTAACCACGCTGGTCGACGTCGGTGCGTCGACTGCGAACGTCCGCGCGGATCTCCTCGACGGGCTCTCGGCTGCAGACGTGTCGGTCTCCGATCTCGACCGGATTCTCCTCACGCACTGGCACTCCGATCACACCGGCCTCGCGGGCGAACTGCAAGCGGAGTCCGGTGCGACGGTCTTCGCTCACGAAGCCGATCTCCCGCTGATCGCGGGCGACGACGACGCGCTCGCCGAACTGCGGGCGCTCCGCGAGGAACGATTCACGCAGTGGGGAATCCCGAAAGACAAGCGCGAGGAACTCGTCGCGGTCCAGTCGGCCTTCGAGGATGTGGCGGGCGATCCAGCCGACATCGAACCGCTCACGGACGGTGACCAGGTCGCCGCCGGTGACGGGGAACTGACCGTGTTCCACCTCCCCGGACACGCCGCAGGACAGATCGCGTTCACGTTCGATCGAGACGCGGACGACGGCCCGGATCCGGTCTCAGAGCCACGTTCGGAGGCGTTCGTCGGCGACGCGATTCTCCCCCAGTACACGCCGAACGTCGGCGGCGCGGACCTCCGATTGGACCGCCCACTCGAACACTACATCGACAGTCTGGATCGACTCATCGCCCGCGACTTCGATTACGCGTGGCCGGGCCACCGCGAACCGATCGAAGACCCGTCCGGACGCGCGCGCGTCATTCGCGAGCACCACCTCGAACGGACGAGTCGGGTCGTCGAGACGCTTCGAGAGCACGGGCCGGCGGACGCCTGGACGGTCAGCGCGCACCTGTTCGGCGAACTCGAAGACATCCACATCCTCCACGGTCCGGGCGAGGCGTTCGCCCATCTCGATCACCTCGAACACGCCGGCGTCGTCGAACGCGACGGCTCCGAATACCGGTTGGTCGAGACGGATCCCGACGTCGCGGCCCTGTTCCCGAATACGAAATACTGAAACGCCGCCGTGGGCAAAGAGCGGGTATGGAACTGCGGGTCATCGACAAGACGGACGAGGAACTCCGCATCGAGGTCGCGGGCGAGGATCACACGTTTATGAACGTGATCAAGGGCGCGCTCTTGGAGACCGAGGGCGTCGCCGCCGCGACCTACGACGTGAACCCCGAGCAGTCGGGCGGACAGACCGAACCGATCCTCTCGATCAAGACAGAGGCCGGCGTCGATCCGCTCGACGCGCTCGGCGACGCCTCTCGCAACGTGCAGACGACGGTCGAAGACTTCTCTGCGGCGTTCGAAGCCGCCCAGTAATCGAACTCGACGGACCGCCCGCGCGGGCGACGTCGGACTACAGCCGAACCGGGACGTCGCGCTCGTCGAGATACTCTTTGACGTCCTGGATGCTGTACTCGTCGAAGTGGAAGATCGACGCCGCGAGGCCGGCGTCGGCGTCCGCCTCGGTGAACACTTCGTACATATCCTCGGGGCTGCCACAGCCCGAGGAGGCGATCACGGGCGTCGAGACGGTATCACAGACGGCCTTCGTCAGCGGGATGTCGTAGCCGTCTTTCGTCCCGTCGGCGTCGATGGAGTTGACGAACAACTCGCCCGCACCGCGGGATTCGGCCTCGCTGGCCCACTCGACGACGTCGACGCCGGTGCCTTCGCGACCGCCTTTCACCGTGCACTCGAACCAGCAGGACTCGCCGTCGATCTCGACGTAGTGCTCGCCGCTCTCGTCGAAGCGCCGCTTCGCGTCGACGGAGATGACGATGCACTGCGAACCGAAGGCCCGCGCGCCCTCGTCGATCAGATCAGGGTTCTCCAGCGCCGCCGTGTTGATCGAGACTTTGTCCGCGCCCGCACGGAGCGTCTCTTTGATGTCCTCGCGGGTGCGGATCCCGCCGCCGACCGTGAGCGGGATGAACACCTCGTCGGCGACCTGCGAGACGGTGTCGAGCATCGTCTCGCGGCCCTTCGCCGAGGCGGTGATGTCGAGGAAGACGAACTCGTCGGCGCCCGCTTCGTTGTACCGCTTGGCCATCTCGACGGGGTCGCCCGTGTACTTCAGGTCCTCGAAGTTGACGCCGGTGTAGACCGCCGGGTTCCCGTCGTCGTCGAGGTCGACGTCGATGCAGGGGATGATCCGCTTCGTGAGCATTCGTTACGGGATGGTTCGCGGATCACCCGCTTGATGGTTTCGGCTACGGGCGGGTCCGGACGTCGCGGTCGTGAAACGGCGGCGAACGCGCCCCCGATTTTATATACGATGCCGGGGCCAGCCTCGCCGTGACTTGACTCCGGCCGCGGCGCGACACGCGGATGTGCGACACACCGCGCCGCGACGCTCCCGTGTCGCCTGTTCGCCCCACCCCCACAGCTATAGGTCGTAGACGCGGGCTTCCCACGGACGCAACTCCAACGTTCCGCCGGGTAGCTCCTCGTGCGCACGCGCCTCCTCGGGGTAGTTTGCGATCAGTACGCCCGGGTCAGCGTCTTCTGTGACCTCTATCGGCGCTTCGACGGTCGTCGCTGTCCCGGAGACGTTGAGCACGACGAACCACGTGACGTCGCCGAGCGTCCGAGTGTACGCCCAGACGGACTCGTGATCCTGCAAGAACGGGTCGTAGTCGCCGTACGTCATCACGTCGTGTTCGTCTCTGAGTGCGATCAGTCGCCGGTAGTAGTGCCAGACCGACTGCGGGTCCTCGCGCTGTGCGGCGACGTTGATCTCCTCGTAGTTCGGGTTCACCTTGATCCACGGCTCGGCGTCGGCATCGGTGAATCCGGCGTAGGCGTCGTCGGACCACTGCATCGGCGTCCGTGCGTTGTCTCGGCTGTTCGCCCGGATCTCGTCTGCAACCGCCTCGAAAGACTCGATTTCACCGCGTTCTATCGCTCGTCGGACCGGATTGCGAGTCTCGACGTCGCGAAACTCCGATAGCGACTCGAACGGGACGTTCGTCATCCCGAGCTCTTGGCCCTGGTAGATGTAGGGAGTTCCCCGGAGCGTGTGAAGCAGCGTCGCGAGCAGCGTCGCCGATTCTCGCCGGAACTCGCCGTCGTCGCCGAACCGCGAGACCGTCCGCGGCTGGTCGTGATTGCTAAAGTACAGCGCGTTCCATCCTTCGTCTGCGAGCCCGGACTGCCACCGATCGAAGATGGCCTTCAAATCGGTGAGGCTCCACTCGCGCGTCTCCCAGAGCCGCTCCCCACGTCCGAGACGCATATGTTCGAAGTGGAACAGCATCGAGAGCCCGTCGCGGTCAGGCCCCTGGCCGACGTACTGACGCGCGTGCTCCATTGGCATCTGCCAGCCAGTCATCTCGCCGACGGTGAGAAGGTCCGGCGAGAGCACCTTCTCGCGCATCTCCTGGAGGTACTCGTGGACGCGTGGCCCCTGTGTGACTCGATCGACCGTGTCGATGCCGCGTTCGGGATCCGTGGAGGGCAGTCCCGGCGGCTTCGAGACGAGATTGATGACGTCTATCCGGAACCCGTCGATCCCCTTCTCGAGCCACCACTCCATCGTCTCGAACACTGCCTCGCGAACTGCTTCCGTCTCCCAGTTGAGGTCGGGTTGCTTCTCGTCGAACAGGTGGAGATACCACTCGCCGGTCGCCTCGTCGTAGGTCCACGCGGGGCCGCCGAAGAACGACTGCCAGTCGTTCGGCGGGGCTTCATCGGGTGGCCCGTCGCTGGCACTCCACGACACCGCCTCGGCGTCGTGTCCCTCGCGCCAGAAGTACCACTCGCGGCACTCGCTGTCTTTGGATCGCCGTGAGCGCTGGAACCACTCGTGCTCGTCTGAGGTGTGATTCGCGACGAGGTCCATCACGAGCCGGATGTCGCGACTGTGGAGCTCTGCGAGGAGTGCTTCCCAGTCGGCCATCGTTCCGAACTCGTCCATAATCGTGCGGTAATCCGAGACGTCGTAACCGTTGTCCGCGTTCGGCGACTCGTAGACCGGATTGAGCCAGACGACGTCGACGCCGAGGTCGTCGAGGTACTCGACCTTCGAGATAATGCCCGGGATGTCACCGATCCCGTCGCCGTTCGTGTCGTTGAACGACCGTGGGTAGATCTGATAGACGACTGCTTCCTTCCACCACCGTCGAACCTCTCCGTTCGGTAGCGTCTCCGTTTCGTCTCGTTTCTCACTCTCTTCTGAACCGGGCTCGGAGCCGTGCGTGCCATCCACTGTTCCCGATGATCTCGACGTCGACTCGTCGGGCTGTTCGCGGTCCATACGCCCGCGAGACGCCCCGATAAGTTATACTGTCGCCCGGTTGAGCGGCTATTCCGGGAGGATTTTATACACGACAGTCCACACCGTAGGTATGACAGACCACGACGACCATCACGACGATGCAGACGAGGACGGACGCGTCACCTCGCCGATGCAGGAGTTCGGAATGAGTCAGGTCACGACGGGCCTCGTGGTGCTCGTCGTCGGCCTCGCCATCGTTTTCGGCGTCCCGCTGTTCGTCTAATCGCGCCGCGTTCGAGCGACGAAAAGAACCGCTGTTTTCGCGCTGCGTCAGTCGAGTTCCGCTTCGAGCACGTCGCGAAGTGACGCGATTTCCGCGGCCTCGACCGCCAGGTTGTCGCCGCCGACCGAAAGCGAGAGCGTTCCGTCCGGCGTCGCCTCGCCCAGCGTCCGAACCGGCGCGACGTCCTCGAATGCGGCTTCGACGGCGTCGGGGTCGGTCGTCTCGACGACCGCACGGCCGGGCGTCTCCTCGAAGAGCGTGACGAGATCGTCGACAGCGACGTCGGCGCCGATGTCTTCGGTGACCATCTCCGCGAGCGTGACTGCGAGCCCGCCGTTGCTCACGTCGTGTACCGCGAGTGTCGCGTCGTCGTCCGCGACTTCAGCGAGCGTCGAGACGACGTCGCTGGCGTTCGCGGGCAGCGTCGGGAACTGATCGGAGCCACCGACTTGCGCGAGTAGCTCCGACCCACCGAGCGCGTCGCTGCCCTCGCCGACGAGGAGTAGGGTCCCCGCGCCGTCGAGCGCGGCTTCCGGCGCGTCGTAGCCCGCCTTTGCGCCGACCATCGCGAGCGTCGGCGTCGGGGGAATCGGCCCCGCGACCGAGTCGTTGTACAGCGAGACGTTCCCCCCGACGACCGGAACCGAGAGGTCCCGACACATATCGGCGAGGCCGTCGACGATCGCCGTGAATCGGCCGTACACGTCCGGTTTCTCGGGGTTGCCGCCGTTCAGGCAGTCGACCGCAGCCAGCGGCGTTGCGCCCTTCGCCGCGAGGTTCGTCGCGTTCTCCAGGGCGACAGCGCGGGCCCCGTCGTACGGCGCGCAGTCCGTCCACGCGGGCACCGCGCCCGAGGAGATCGCGAGGCCAGTCCCCGCTTCGCGGATCGCCATCACCGCGGCGTCGTCGCCGGGGCGGAGCGCGGTCCGCGCGCCGACCTCGTGATCGTACTGGCGGTAAACCCACCGTTTCGAGGCCGTGTTGGGCGCGCTGACGACCGCTTCGAATGCGGACGCGAGATCGATATCCGGTCGATCGCGCTGCGGTTGCTCGGGTTCGACGGTGTCGAGGTCGTTCATCGGTGCGCCGTCGGCGAGGAACTCCGCCGGCACGTCGACGACCGTTTCGCCCTCGAACGTGCAGACGTAGTTGCCGTCGGTCACCTCGCCGATGACCGAGCAGCCGAGGTCGTACTTCTCGGCGATCGCGGCGACGTCGTCGACGTCCTCGGGACGGACCTCGTAGCACATCCGCTCTTGGGACTCCGCGAGGACGATCTCCAGCGGATTCATATTCGGTTCGCGCTGGTGGACGCGTTCCAGTTCGATCCGTGCACCGAGGCCGCCCTTCGCGACGAGTTCCGAGGACGCGCCACCGAGGCCGGCCGCGCCGAGGTCCCGCGCCGACTGAACGAGGTCGCCGTCGATGAGGTCCTCGTTCGCCTCGATGAGGAGTTTCTCCGAGTAGGGGTCGCCCACCTGCACGGCGGGGCGGTCCTCCGTCTCGGCGTCTTCGGCGAGGTCTTCGCTGGCGAAGGACGCGCCGCCGAGGCCGTCGCGTCCGGTCGCGTTGCCGACGAGGACGAGTTTGTTACCGGGCTGCTGAGCCTCGGCGGTCACGAGGCGCTCTTCGTCGAGCAGTCCGACGCAAGCGACGTTGACAAGCGGGTTGCCCTCGTAGTCGTCGTGGAACTCCACGCTTCCTGCGACCGTCGGCACGCCGATCGCGTTGCCGTAGTCGGAGATGCCCTCGACGACGCCGTCGAGGAGGTAGCGAGTGTGCTCGCGGTCGAAGCCGCCGAAGTAGAGGCTGTCGGCGAGCGCGATCGGATACGCGCCCATCGAGAGCGTGTCGCGGACGATGCCGCCGACGCCCGTCGCCGCGCCGTCGTAGGGATCGACGTACGACGGGTGGTTGTGGCTCTCGATGCCCATCGTGATGTACGTCTCCTCGTCGGCGTCGCCATCGTTGTCGGGCAGACGGACGACGGCAGCGTCGTCCCCGGGACCGACGACGACCTGCTCTCCGTCCGAAGAGAACGCAGAGAGGAGGGGTCGAGACGAGCGATACGCGCAGTGTTCGCTCCAGAGATTCTCGAACAGCGCGGCCTCCGTCTGGGTGGGGTCGCGCCCGAGTTCGGCCGTAACGAGTTCGCGATCAGAGTCCGGCAGGCTCATTCACTTCCCTGTTCAAGTAGGCGCGATTAATGCTTTTCTGTATGCACGGACGTGCATTTCATCGGCGTGAGATAGTGGCGTGGTGACGCACCGCGAGGCGTGGACCGGGTCGCTTTTTTAACCTGGGTTTCTATGCTCACCCGTGCTATCGGTCGAGCTGCACGCGCACTCGTCGCTGTCGTACGACGGCCGCGACCCGGTCGAACTGCTCTTAGCGCAGGCGGAGGCGGTCGGCCTCGACGCGCTCGCAGTGACGGATCACGACGAGATCGACGCGAGCCTGGAAGCCGCGGCGCTGGCGCCGGAGTACGGCCTCGTCGGAATCCCGGCGATGGAGGTGACGTCGGCTGCGGGCCACATCCTCGCGTTCGGCATCGACGAACTCGTCCCGGCGGGGCTCTCCTACGACGAGACGCTCGACCGCATCCACGAACAGGGCGGCGTCGCCGTCGTCCCGCACCCGTTTCAGTCCTCACGGCACGGCGTCGCAGCCCATATCAGCCGGGACCAGCTCGCCGACGCCGACGCGATCGAGGTGTACAACTCCCGGCTGTTCACCGGCTGGGCCAACCGCAAGGCAAAGCGCTTTGCGACCGCTCGCGGACTGCCGATGACCGCCGGCAGCGACGCCCACATCAGCGAGATGGTCGGCCAGGCCGTCACGCAGGTCGGGACGGACGACCGCTCGGTCGAGGGAATCCTCGACGCGATCGTCGCCGGTGAGACGAGCGTCGTCGGCAGTCGGACGCCTTGGCGCATCTCGTTCAGACAGTTCGGCGGCGGCATCAAGCGCCGAATCAAGCGTACCGTCTCGGATCTGGTGTAGATGTCGTCCGAGGAGACGGCGACGTCCAGCGCGGACGCCCCGCTCGACGGTGCCGCTCTCGAAGTGGTCCGTGACGCGACCGAGACGCGGGAGCCGCTCCCAGGAACCGGGGGCTTCGCGGGCGAGATCGACGGCAATCTCGTACGTGACGTCCTCGGACGCCGTCCGCTTTTCGTCGACGCCGACAACGCCTCGGCGTGGGCGTTCGACCCGCGCGAACTTCCAGCACCGGTTTCGGTGCCGGCCGGAACGGTCGTTCGGGTCGGGGAACGACCAGACTCCGACGCCTCCGGCCGCCGCTGGACGCTTCCGGACCCCGATCCGATGGAGGACGACGACGCGGCGCTGGCCGCGGTCCGCGACGCCGTGCTCGCTCGAACGCGGGCACTCGGTGGGGACGACTCCACGGGCGACGTCGCCGTCGCGTTCTCCGGCGGCGTCGACTCCGCCGTCGTCGCTACGGGGGCTCCCGACGCGCCCTGCTACGTCGCCGGCTTCGAGGGCTGTCACGACGTCGCTGCCGCGCGCGCGGCGGCTGCCGAGATGGACCGGGATCTCCGCGTCGTTGAACTCACACACGACGATATCCGCGAGGCCGTACTGGCCCTCGTCGACGTTCTCGGCCGCACGAACCCGATGGACCTCTCGATCGCGCTCCCGCTCTTTCTCGTCGCCGAGCGCGCGGCCGCCGACGGCTTCGATCGTCTCGCACTCGGCCAGGGGGCAGACGAACTGTTCGGCGGCTACGCGAAGGTCGAAAAGGCCCCCGAGGACCCGCGCGTCGCGGCCGACACCGTCCGGGGCGCGCGGCACGAACTCCTCGGGACGCTCCCCGATCAGGCCGAGCGCGACGTCCTCGCGGTCCGCGCCGCCGGGATCGAACCCGTCGCGCCGCTGCTCCACGACGACGTCGTCGCGGCCGCGCTCGACCTCCCCGGCCACCTCCTCGTGGACGGCGACCGACGGAAGGTCGCGCTTCGGGAGGTGGCGCGCGGCGTCGTCCCCGACTCGGTCCGGACGGCGGACAAGAAGGCCGTCCAGTACGGGACGTACGTCTCGCGCGAACTCGACCGGCTGGCCCGCCGGGCGGGCTACAAGCGCCGGATGGACGATCACGTCGAGCGCTACGTCCGGGCGCTCGTGAGCGACGGCCCCGTCACGCCGCCCGACTCCGAGTCGTAACCGGGTCGCGTCGGTGGACCGCTATTCTTCGGCGCGCTCGGCGGCCTCGATCGCTTCCAGGGAGAACTGCACCGTGTCGGGGTCGATGTCGCTTTCGCGGAGGTCCTGTTCGTCGTACCAGTCCCAGACCGCCGCGTCGGCCTCGTCGTCGCCGTTCGGGTCGATCTCGCGGGAGTTCACACGCGCGAAGTAGACGTGGTCGATGTGCTGGTGGCCGATCGTCCCGTCGTCGTGGACGTTGATGTCGTAGAGCATCTGGTGGCGCGGCCGCGGGAGTTTGCGGCCCGCGGGCGCGTCGACGGCGTCGGTCCCGTCGAGCAACTCGGCGTCGAGGCCCGTCTCCTCGCGGACCTCGCGCAGCCCGGCCTCGTGCGGCAGTTCGTCGCGGTCGACGTGGCCGCCGGGCGGGATCCGGATGCCGAGGCGCCCGTGCCGATGCAGCGCGACCGCTCCGCTCTCGACGATGTAGACCGTCGCAGTGAAATGACGCGTCGTCTCCATACTGATCCGTTCGCGGCCCCACGGGAGTCTCTTACTATCCCGTAGGCGAGGCTGTCCGGGGCTCAGTGTGCCGCTTACTGCTCGCCTGTCGGGCCGTCGCCGCCTCCGGCGGCACGCCAGAGCGCACCGAAACCCTTACTCCCAGGCCACGGTTCCTCACGGATATGAGCGAGACGCCCGTCGACGCCGAGGAGGTCGAACACGTCGCGGAGCTAGCGCGTGTCGATCTCGACGACGACGAAGTCGACGCGTTCACGACGCAGTTCGCGGAGATCCTCGAGTACTTCGAGGCCCTCGACGAGGTGCCCGAAGTCGAGAGCGAAGCCGACCTCGTGAACGTGATGCGACCCGACGAGGTCGAAGCGAGCCTCGATCAGGAGGAGGCACTGCAGAACGCTGCAGAGACCGAAGACGGCTTCTTCAAAGGCCCGCGGGTGTCATAATGAGCCAGAACGCGTTCATCACCGAGGAGACGATCGAGGGGGCCGACGACGGCCCGCTCGCGGACGCGACCGTCGCCGTCAAGGACAACATCAGCACCGAAGGCGTCCGCACGACGTGCGGGTCGGCGATGCTCGAATCGTACGTCCCGCCCTACGACGCGACCGTCGTCGAGCGCCTGAAAGACGCGGGCGCGACCATCGTCGGCAAGGCCAATATGGACGAGTTCGGGATGGGCGGCACAACCGAGACGTCGGCCTACGGCGCGGTGAAAAACCCCGTCGACGAGGGTCACGTTCCCGGCGGTTCGTCCGGCGGTTCGGCAGCCGCCGTCGCGGCCGGCGACGCGGACCTCGCGCTCGGCTCCGATACGGGCGGCTCCGTCCGCAACCCCGCCGCGTTCTGCGGCGTCGTCGGCATCAAGCCCACCTACGGCCTCGTCTCGCGCTACGGCCTCGTCGCCTACGCGAACTCCCTCGAACAGATCGGGCCGATCGGCACCAGCGTCGAGGAGACCGCCGCGCTCTTAGACGTCATCTCCGGCCCGGATCCGAAGGACTCGACGACCCGGTTCGACCTCGACGAGGACGGTGAGGACGCTGCACACCCCGCGGCTGACTCGAACTACGCCGGGGCCGCCGACGGCGACGTCGACGGGATGACGATCGGCGTCATCACCGACCTCCTCGAAGGCGCGGACGACCGCGTCGTCGAGGTGTTCGAGGCGTCCCTCGAAGACCTCCGCGCACAGGGTGCAGAGACGGTCGAGGTCTCGCTGGATTCCCTCGAACACGCGGTGCAGGCGTACTACGTCATCGCGATGTCGGAGGCGTCCTCGAACCTCGCGCGCTTCGACGGCGTCAGATACGGCCAGCCCGGGGGCTACGAGGGCAACTGGAACGACGCCTTCGCCCGCGCCCGCGAGGAGGGCTTCGGCGAGGAGGTCAAGCGACGCGTCCTGCTCGGCACCTACGCGCTCTCGGCGGGCTACCACGACAAGTACTACAAGAAAGCCCAGGACGCCCGCGCGTGGGTGAAACGCGACTTCGACGACGCCCTCGATCAGGCGGACGTGCTGGCGACGCCGACGATGCCCGTGCTCCCGCCCGAACTCGGCGAGAGCCTGGACGACCCGCTTCAACTGTATCTGATGGACGCGAACACCGTCCCGGTCAATCTCGCGAACCTCCCCGCCATCTCCGTGCCCGCGGGCGAGGCCGACGGCCTCCCGGTCGGCCTGCAACTGATCGGACCGAAGTTCGGCGAGGAGTCGATCGTCCGCGCCGCGTCGGCCGTCGAGGACTGACCGCCGCAGTCGGGAGTCTCGACAGATCCCGGAGGCGTTGCGCAGGTAACGGTATATTTTCAACGGTGGGCCATCCACCTCAAACAGATCGCGAGATGTACATTATCGTCGTCGGAGCGGGCAGTATCGGTACGCCGCTCATCGAGATTGCAACCGAAGGCGGAAACGAAGTCGTCGTCATTGAGCGCGACGAGGAAAAGGCCGAGGCCGCTTCGACGGCGTTCGACTGTCTCGTTCTCAACGACGACGCCACGGAAAAGGAGACACTGCTGGACGCTGGCGCCGAGCGCGCTGACGCGCTCATCTCCACCACCGACCAGGACGCGACAAATATTATGGTCTGTCTACTCTCGAAGGAACTGGAGATCCCCGATATCGTTTCTGTCGTCCACAATCCCGATCATATGACGCTCTATCGTCAGATCGGCGTGAACACGATGGAGAACCCCCAGCGGCTGATCGCGGAATATCTCTATCGCGCAGTCAAGTACCCCTCGATTGCCGACTATATGCGAATCGGCGACGAGGCGGCAGTCTTCGAGATCGAGGTCGCCCCCGACGCTCCCATCGCCGGGATGTCGATCAGCGAGGCGGCCGAAGCCGACCTCCTCCGGAGCGATATGCTCGTCGTCGCCGTCGAGCGCGACGGAACGGGCAGCCCGATCACCCCCCGCGGCGGCACGGTGCTCCAAGGCGGCGACCTCCTGACGGTTTACTCTGCACGGGGCGCGACACCCGAGGTGACGGACGTGTTTGGCTACTACGAGGACCACTGATGGTTCGCCCACGCGACAGGGACGTCTCGGGATGGCCGCGGGACCTGGCGACCATCGCCCGCGACGTCGGCTCGCTGCTCACGATGGAGGCGGTGCTGATGACCGCCTCGGTCCTCGTCGCTGTCGTCTTCCGCGAGTGGTACGTCGCTCTCGCGTTCGCTCTCGCTGGGGGTATCACCGCCTCCGTTGGCCTCGGCGCGCGTCGTGCGTTCACGTCTGCGCCTGACCCACGAATGAAGCACGGGATGATCATCGCCGCGGCCGGCTGGTTGCTCGTCGCCGTCTTCGGGTCGCTCCCCTTCTTATTCTCGGCGCGGTTCGTCCCCGCCGACGTCGCCGTCGGGTACGTTCCTGCGGGCGCAGACTACGCGCGGTCGAGCCTCGCATACTTTTCGAACCCGCTCCACGCCTTCTTCGAGAGTATGAGCGGATGGACCGGGAGCGGGCTTACGATGGCGGTCCACGAACCCTCGCTCCCGCGGACGATCCAGTGGTGGCGCTCGCTGATCCAGTGGGTCGGCGGCGTCGGAGTGATCGTCCTCACCGTCTCGATCCTCGCGCGGCCAGGGAGCGGAAGCTACGCGCTCTATCGTTCTGAGACCCGCGAGGAGAAGATCCATCCGAGTATCGTCTCGACGGTCCGGACGGTCTGGAAGATTTTCTTCGGCTATACGGTCGTCTCGATTCTGGTTCTTTTTGCCGCAATCCTCGCATCCGACTACGGCTCGCAACTCCCGCTCTGGCGCGCCGGCTGGCAGGCGCTCAACCACGCGATGACGGGACTTTCGACCGGAGGATTCTCTGTCACCGACAATTCGATCGCGACCTACGATTCGCCGCTCATCGAGTCGGTACTCCTCCCCGTGATGGCGCTCGGCGCTATCGCTTTCCCTGTTCACTACACCGTGCTCGCCGATCGCGACGTCCGGGCGCTCGTCTCGGACCTCCAGACGCGGTGGTTACTCCTCTTATTTCTCCTCGGCGCCATCGTTCTCATCGTCCAGAACGTCGTCTCGATCCCCGCGACCGAGGGAGCGTTCGACGCCTCAGAGTGGTTCGGGATCGGATCGGTGCTCGGGCCTCTTGTGGCCGGCGCCGCTCGTGACTCTACATTCCAGTGGATAAGCGCGCTTTCCTGTACGGGGTTTCAGTCAGCACCGATCGGTCGCTGGACGGCCGGCGGCAAGGTCCTCGTGTCGAGTGCGATGGTGCTTGGCGGCGCCGCCGGATCGACCGTTGGGGGTATCAAGATCATTCGTGGCTACGTCATCGGTCGGGGCATCGCGTGGCAGTTCCACCGCGTATTTCTCCCGTCCAGCGCGGTTGTTGGAACGCGGCTGAACGGTCGCCGACTGAACCGCGAGGAAATGGAGCGGGAGTTCTCTGAGGCCGCTATTGTCTCCCTGCTCTGGCTTCTCGTCCTCGTAGGGTCGAGCCTCGTCCTCGTCAACCTCGCTGGCCCGGAGTTCTCCTACGCGGATGCGCTCTTCGAGGTCGCATCCGCCCAGGGCAACGTCGGGCTCTCGACGGGTATCACCGGTCCGACGATGCATCCCGTCGCTGAGGCAATGTTTCTCCTGAATATGTGGATTGGACGGCTGGAGATCATTCCGATCCTCGTCTTTGCGCGGTCAGTGCTGTACGGGCTCGATCCCTGAATGGGGTCACTGCCCGGCCGCTCACCGACTCCAGTACTCGGGGGTCAACAGCACGAGTACGGGGATAATCTCTAGACGTCCGATCCACATCAGAACGAACATAAAGAGCTTGCTCGCGTTCGAGAACGCGAGATAGCTCCCCATCGGCCCAACTGTACCGAATCCCGGTCCGACGTTCCCGAGCGTTGCTGCCGTCGCTGACAGCACTTCTAGAATCGTGAGACTCAGTCCGACCCGCACCGCGTCGAGGAAGATGATCCCGGCCGCGACAAAAAAGATGATCAGATACAGGAGCGTGAAGGCGTATATGCCACGGACCGCACGCTCGTCGAGCGTGCGGCCGCCGAGCCGAACGGGACGGATCGCTTCGGGATGTGCGGTGGTGAAGAGCTCTCGACGGACGGATTTGAGGATCACGTACCAGCGGACGATCTTGACCGCGCCACCAGTCGATCCAGCCGAGCCACCGATGAACATCGCGAAAAGCAGGAGATACTGCGCCGCAGTCCCCCACGCGTTGAAGTCCATATTCGCGTACCCGGTCGTTGTAACGATCGATGCGGCCTGAAACGCTGCGTAGCGTAGCGAGGGTTCGAGCTGTCCGACGATTTCTGTCCGGAACCTCTCTAGGTAGGCGGCGTCGAAAGTCTCACCGGCCGGGGCCGCACTGATGAGTCCGTCGGCGAACAGGACCGCCGTGATGACGGCCGTCAGGGTCGCTATCACGCCGACATAGAACCGGAACTCCGAGTCGCGGACGAGCCGCTTCGGCTCGCCGGTGAGCACGTGCCAGAACAGCGCGAAGTTCGTCCCGGCGGCGATCATAAAGGGAATGATGATCCACTGCGCCGCGGTGCTGAATGCTTCGATACTACGGGCCTCCGGCGAGAACCCGCCTGTCGGCATCGTTGTTAGGCCGTGAGAGACGGCGTTGTAGAGCGTCATTGTCTGATCCACGCCGACCAGGTGGAGACTGTAGAGCAGTCCGATCTCCAGGATCGTCAGTCCAAGGTACGCTCCCCACAGCGCCCGCGCCGTTTCGGCGATTCGCGGGGTTAGCTTCTCAATACCTGGCCCCGGTGCTTCGGCGTCCATCAGCTGTGCGCCCCCGACCGAGAGTTCGGGGAGGACCGCCACCGCGAGGACGACGATACCCATCCCGCCGAGCCACTGGGTAAGCTGTCGCCACAGCATAATCCCCCGTGTGTGCGATTCGAAAGAGATGTCGCCCAGCACGGTCGCTCCGGTGGTCGTAAACCCGCTCATCGTCTCGAAGAGCGCGTTCGCTGGGTTCGCGAGCGTCGACTCGGGATGGACGGGTGCGACGAGCGGCGGGAGGCCGTTCGCCTCGATGAGATATGGGATGGCCCCGACGAGGGCGACGGCGAACCACGTCGCTGCGACCATCAGAAAGCCCTCGCGCGCCCGGAGGTCCGGGTCGGGTTCGAGGCGTTCGAGTCCGACACCGACTATGACGGTGACGAGAATCGTCGCGAGGAAGGGGGCGACCGTCTCCCCGTAGTAGAGGGCGACGACGAGCGGGAAACAGAGCGGGACCGCGAGGTACTTCAGCACGGACCCGACGAGGCTGAAACTGGCGCGGGCGTCGACTCGTAGAGTCATCGGAGCTGTGGCCGCTGGCTCTCGCTGGCGGGTAGAAGATGTTTCGGTCCGGTGACCGGGTCGGCTACTCTCGCGCTCATAACAGTGGGGCCACGTCGTCGACGACGTCGATGTCCGCGAAGACGACGACGTGATCTCCGACCTGCGGGACGGTGTCGCCCCGGGGCGCGATGAACTCCCGCTCGCGCGTGATCGCGCCGATCACCACACCGTTCGGGAGGTCTCGTGCGGACTCCCGGATCGGGCGCCCGGCGAGGATGCTCTCCTCGTCGACTTCGATTTCGAGCACCTCGGCCTTGTCGGACTCGATGAGCGCGACGTTCTCGGCGTCTCCCTCGCGGGTGAACCGCGAGATCTCCTCTGCGACGACCCCGCGTGGACTCACCCCCACGTCGACGCCGACGGTCTCGAAGAGGTCGACGTACTCGCTGGTGTCGATGATGGCGATGGTCCGCTCGACGCCCATCCGCGCCGCCAGCAAGGACACGAGGAGGTTCTTCTCGTCGGAGTCGAGCGTCGAGACAACCACGTCCGCGTCACCGACGTGCTCGCGTTCGAGGAACTCGATGTCGGTCGCGTCGGACTCCATCACGACCGTATTCGGGAGTCGCTCGGCGAGGTTGCGCGCGCGCTCGCCGTCCTGCTCGACGAGTCGCGGCTTGAATCCGCGATCTTCGAGCAGGCGCGCGACGTGATAGCCGATCTCCGAGCCGCCGACGATGACGACCTCCTCGGCGGTGCCGGGCGATTCGTCGGGTTCGACCGAGCGGGCGAACTGCTGGACGCTCTCTGGCGAGCCGATGACGATGACGCGGTCGTCGGCGTTGATGACCGTCTCGCCGCGAGCGATCTCCACGCAGCCGTTTCTGAGTATGGCCACGAACGTCAGCGAGTCGAAGCGGTCCGCCTCCGCGACAGTCTGATTCGCCACCGGGCTGTCGGCGTCGACCTCGAACTCGGCCATCTGCACCTGGCCGCCGGCGAAGGGATCGACGTCGCGTGCGGCCGGTAAACCGATCATCCGGACGATCGACTCCGCGGCCAGGAGGTTCGTACAGACCATGAAGTCGACGCCGAACGCTCGCGAAGAGCGCTCCCAGGTTCGGAGGTACTCGGTGTTTTTCACCCGCGCGATCGTGAAGGCGTCCGAGATGGCCTTCACGGTCGAGCAGACGACGATGTTCGTCTCGTCGTCGTCCGTCGAGGCGATCACCATATCGGTCTCCTCGATGCCGGCCTCTTCGAGCGTCGCCACTGACGTGCCGTCGCCGGTCACGCCGAGCACGTCGAACGAGTAGTTCAGCTCCTCGGTCCGCTCGCTGTCGCAGTCGACGACGATAACCTCGTGGGCGTCTGCGAGGTCGGCTGCGATGCTCGATCCGACCTGTCCCGCCCCGACGATGACTACGCGCACTGACGACCACCCGGATTCATCTTTCGGATGTGCCTGGCGAAGGCGTATCGCTCTTTCGGCATCGCCCTGTCCCTGCGGATGAGTCCCGCCCCTGGCGGCGACCCGTTCCACGCGGGCAGCGCGGCTCAGCCCGCTTCAGACTTCGACCGCCGCTCGACGGTCAACTCGACCGGTCGCGCCGACCCTTCGAGGTCGGCGACGACGCGCTCGACCAGACGTTCGGCCTCGCCCGTGATCGCGGGCTTGATCTTCTCGACGACCCAGCCCAGCGAGACGAACCGCGGGAGGTCGATCCCGCCCTCGTTCGCCGAGGACGGATCGTACGCCACCTCGAACGAGACGCGCGAGGCGGCTTCGGCGTCGTCGGGGGCGTCTTCCGGCACCTCGTCGAGCGCTTCGATCCGCCAGCGGCCGCTGGCGTCGAGATTCTTCACGATCCGCCACTCGATGCGTTCTGGGCGGTCGACCTCCGTCACCTCCGATTCGACGGTGTAGGTGAGCTTCCACCACGCGAAGCGCATCGCATAGCGCGTCCCTGCGCCGCCGTCGCCGCGCCGCCTGGCGACGTTCCGGAGGTGTTTCGAGTAGTCCGCATAGCGAGGGAAATCGACGAGAAATTCGTAGGTCTCCTCGGGCGGGAGATACACGACGGTGCTGACGACGAGTTCGTCCACGCGGACTCGTTGGGCGGCGGCACAGAAAGCGTTGTGGGCAGCACCGTGTGCCGACACCGGATATCGCCCTGTGAGACGCTATCGTACCCGATATCGGGTGTCGACCACAACGTACTTGTCTCGGAGAAGTCATATTCGACACGATGGTCGGTTCGACCCTCCGGGACATCAGCCGGCACGTCGACTGCCTCGCGGCGCGGGACGGCCCCTACGCCGTCGTCTGCGGGCGGACGGGCTGTGAGCCACACCCCGTCTCGGGGCTGCGTTTCGACGATAGAGACACGGCCGCGGAGGCGGCCGAGGCCGCCTCAGAGTACCGCGCGACGCTTCGTCAGTACGACCCACAGGTCCCCTTCTACGAGCCACTGGTCCACGACGTCGAGGACGGACCGGCGGGGCTCGCGGCCGCGGGCGACGACGACAGACGACTGCGCTATCTCTCGTTCTGCCACGACGTCGCCGGCGCGATCTTCGAGGCGTTCACCGACGCGGGTCTCCGCGAGGTCGAATCCGCGGCGATGGAGACGTATCTCACGCTCGCGGAGGTCGTCAGCGACCGCGACGACTTCTGTCTCACGATGCTGTGGAGTATGACGAGCGAACTCGCCCACCGGACCACTCGGACCGAACACCTGCCTGTCGTCGACGCCGCGGCCGACTCGCTTCGAGGGCCACGCGCCCCGACAGCGATGCGGCCGGACGAGGGAGTCCGTGCGGCCGTCGAACACCTCGAACACGTCGGATTCGTCGGCTCGCAGTCCGTCTCGCCCGCACGGGGCGACGGCTGGGAGGTGACGCTCGGCGAGTATGCCCTCGCCGAGCGGACCGGGCGTCTCCCGACGCTCCCGATCTCGATCGCGCTCGCCCAGCGGCTGCCGGAGACGCCGTTCCGCTTCGCTGCGGCGACCCCGCTCGGTGACCGCCGCTGGCGACTCCGGATCGAACCGGGGGCGGTGCCGGACGGCCTCGTCTCGATCGACGCGACCGACGATCAGCGACTGTACGACACCGACTCGGAGTACTGACGATCAACGCTTTCGTCGCCCGCCCCAACCGTGAGACTCATCGGCTGTGCCAACCTCTCGGCGGGTATGTCCGAACACCCCACAGACGCCAGTACTGCGCCGAGCGACAGTGATGCCGGTACTGACTTCTCCGATTCGATCCCCGACGGCGGTGATTCGAACGCCGCAGACGTCCTCGTCGTCGGCGGGGGCGTCGCCGGGCTAACGGCCGCGACGTTCACCGCCCGCGCGGGACTCGACACCCTCGTCGTCGACGCCGACGAGAGCATCCTGGCCCGGAACGCACACTTAGAGAACGTGCCTGGGTTCCCGGCCGGCATCAACTCACGTCAGTTCCTCGACCTCCTGCGCGAGCAGGCCGACGCGAACGGCGTCCGGCGACAGACGGGGCGCGTCCGCGACGTCGCGCGAGACGGCGACGGATTCGAAGTCGCAGTGGCGGCTGGCAACGACGCAACGCTCGCGGAGCGAACGATCAGCGCCGACGCCGTCGTCGCTGCGTCGTGGTCCGACGTCTCCTACCTCGAGAACCTCGGCGTCGACACGCGCGATGCGGGATCGAAGACGTACGTCGAGGTGGACGACCTCGGGCGGACGAACGTCGAGGGCGTCTACGCCGCGGGTCGGCTGACCGAGAAGTATCACCAGGCAGTCGTCGCCGCGGGCCACGGCGCCGAGGTCGGCCTGACCGTCGTTCACGACTCCGAGACGCCGTACTACAACGACTGGGTGACGCCCGAGGGCTACTTCACCGACCGCGGCCGCGAGGTCCCGCCGGGCTGTGAGGAGATCGACGCCGCCGAGCGCGACCGCCGTGATTCGGCGTCCCGCGACCGAATGCGCGAGGCGTTCACCGAGGCGCATCCGGAGCCCCAGCGGACGCATCCGAGCCTCGTCGACGACGAACTGGGCCGACTCGACGAGTAGCCGTTTTGCTCCCTCCCCGCTCGCGCGGAGGGAGCCAGACCGGGGAGTTTTACCCCGCCGCCGTCGAACCCTCGGGCGATGTTAGACGGCGTCAACGTCGCGCTCGGCGTCTCGGGGAGCATCGCCGCCGTGAAGGTGGTCGAACTCGCCCACGAGTTGCGACGCCAGGGGGCGAACGTCCGCGGGGTGATGACCGAGAGCGCACAGGGGATCATCCACCCGTGGGCGCTCGAATTCGCGACGGGCAACGACGTGGTGACCGAACTCACCGGGCGCGTCGAACACGTCGAACTCTGCGGTCGCGACGGCTGGGCCGACGTGCTATTGCTCGCGCCCGCGACGGCGAACACGGTCGGCAAGATCGCGAGTGCGATCGACGACACGCCGGTGACGACCTGCGCGACGACCGCGCTCGGCGCGGACCTGCCGGTCGTGATCGCGCCCGCGATGCACGAACCGATGTACGACCACCCGGGCGTGCTGGACGCCATCGACCGCGTCGAGTCCTGGGGCGTCGATTTCGTCGATCCGCGGATCGAGGAGGGAAAAGCGAAGATCGCGACCGAAGACGCCATCGTCACCGCCACCGCGCGCGCGACGACCGAACGGACGCTCGCGGGCCGCCACGTGGTCGTCACCTCGGGCGCGACCGCAGAAGAGATCGACCCCGTCAGGATTCTCACGAACCGCGCGTCGGGCAAGACCGGCCGCGCCGTCGCCCGCGCCTGCTACGTCCGCGGGGCCGACGTCACGCTCGTCCACGACGCCGGCGACGTCCACTACGCGGACACCGTGACCGTCGAATCCGCCGCCGAGATGCGGGATGCGGTCCTCGCCGCGGTCGGTGGAACCGATGCCGACGGCGACGCGCCCGCCGCGGACGTCGTCGTGTCCGCGGCCGCTATCTCCGATTACACGGTCGAAGCCGCCGCCGAGAAACTCCGTTCGGGCGACCACCGCACGCTCGAACTCGAACCGACGCCGAAACTCCTCGACGGGGTGCGCGAGGCGTATCCGGACCTCCCGATCGTCGGCTTCAAAGCCGAAACGTCTGGCGACGACGAGAAGATGGTCGCAGCCGCTCGCAACATCCTCGAACGGACGGACCTCGCGTTCGTCGTCGCCAACGACGCGTCCGTAATGGGCGACGACGAGACCCGGACGTTGTTCGTCGACGCCGACGAGGTCGACGAGTTCTCGGGATCGAAGACGGCGCTCGGCGGTGCGATCGCGGACCGGATCGCCGTAACGGTTCGCGACTGAACGCCTCCACGCCGCGCTCGTCGCTCTGTTCCACTAGCCCCGCGCCACGTCGTTGGCGTCGGCAATCACCTTGTAGACGAAGCCGATCAGGCCACCCAGGACGGCGACGAACCCGACGAGGAAGACGATCGCTGCGAGGAGTTGCCCCACGAACCCGGCACCGCCGCCCCGGATCGCCCAATTCGACGCGAACCACCCACCGAGGAGCAACGCGACGTAGCCGGCCAGGACCACGGCGTACAGAACGGCCATCTCCCGACCGAGCGCGTACTGTAACGCGTCTCGTGCGCTAACTGTTGCCATACCCTCTCTACGGTATCTTCGCGAATAACGGCTGCGTCGCTCGGGGCGACACTGCCCGGTCGGGGGACCGTCTCACTCCCCGCCGCTGCTGTCTGACCCGAACGGGCTGTAGGGGTTGGTGTACTCGTTGCGGATGATCTCCTCTTCGACGATCTCGAAGCCGAGTGAGCTGAGCTCCCGGCCGATCCGGCTCAGATCGTCGCTGTCACGGCCGACGGCAGTGATGTGAACGTTCTCCTCGCCGGTCATAATCTCTCTGACGGAGATCACGCCCTCGACGTCGAGCGCTTGCTCGGCCAACCGCTCGCGCTCGGGGATCGGAGCCGTACAGAAGATGATCGTGTAGAGCTGATACCCCATCCGCTCGTAGTCGACGTCGACGTGTGTCCCCCGGATGATCCCCTCCGATTCGAGCTTTCCGATCCGGTTTCTAACCGTGCTCGCGGAGACGCCCTTCGTCTCGGCGATGTCGCTGCTGGATGTGTGTCTGGCGTCTTTCTGGAGCGCATAGACGATGTAGCGGTCGAGATCGTCAAGATCGACTGCGGCCATACTCTGTGTGCAAATCGAATCATAGATAGGTGTTGTGCTTGTGGCGACAGCGTCAGTGGGGGAGCTATAGGGAGTATCGTAACTGTTCGGAGATTTCGCCGAACCGTCCGGCGAGAAATCTATGGAGACGTACGATAATCCCTCTCAGAACACCCAGCGTTCGAGCATCTGAGCGATCCGCCCGCGGCGCTGTGAGTCCTCCGGGTGGACGACGAGCACGGGACGGTTCGCCGTCGCGAGATACGACGCGATCCCGTCGTTACCGCGTTCCGCGGCGCTAACGACGAGGAGGTCCGGAGCGGTCGGCTCCGACTTCGGATGCGTCGCCGTCCCGCCGTCGGTGAACGGTGCGTGGCTCGAAACCGGGGCCGAACACAGCTCGGCTACGTCGCCGTGATAGTCTCGGAGCGTTCGCTTCGCGACGACGGAGTCGTCCTCGCGATCCACGTACCTGAACGCGATCGATCCAGCGGCCGACGTGGCGATCGCGTCCGCGATGGCGACTTTCGCCGGATCGTACGGGCCTTCGTCTGAGAGCACGCCGACGACGTCCACGTCGTCGAGCCCTCCGGGCTCGGCGTGCAAGAGCGCGACGTCACAGGGTGCGTGCCGCCGAACCCAGTCGACGTCGGAGCCGAACAGCCGTCCGCGGAGCCCTGCGGGCGTCGCCGTCTCCTCGGTGAGGAGGAGATCGACCGACTCGTGGGCGGCGTAGTTGACGGCGGCGTGGCGCACGTCGTGACAGACGATCGTCCCGCTTTTCACGGGCACGTCGAACTCGCAGTCGAGTTCGCTCGTCTGCTCGTCGAAGCGAACGTCTGCGGGGGTCTCCGTCTCGGAGGCGTACGTCAGCGGGACCTGATCCGGGACCTGCTCGAATCGCACGACAGCGACCTCTCCATCGTGGGTTCGAGCGAGGTCGGACGCGATGCGAACGAACGACCGTTCTTCGTCCTTCGAGACGGCGTGATCGAGAGCGACGAGCACGCGGTAGCCGCTGGCCCACTCGTCGAGCGCCTGTTGCGTCCGATCGACGGCGCTGCGGCCGACCTGCCGGCGAACGGCGTCGACGGCAACGCCTTCGCGATCGACGCGGCGGCGACCGTAGAGGAGGAACCAGGCGACGCCGACGGCGATCAGCGCGACTGCGCCGACGAACGGGACCAGTCCCATCTGCGTCAACAACACGAGACCGCTGAGGACGCCGACGATCTGGACCCACGGATACAGCGGTGCGGTGAACGCCGGGTCATACTCGGCGTTGCCCTCTCGGAACGCGACGAGCGCGACGTTGATCAGGACGAAGATGAGGATCTGGAAGGCGCTCGCGAGCTTTGCGATCTCTAAGAGCGGGACGAACGCGATCAGCACCAGCAGTACGACACCGGTGAGCGTGATCGAGTTCGAGGGCGTCCCGAAGCGCTCGCTCACGGTCGCCATCGAGGCGGGGACGAGATCGTCGCGCGCCATCGCGAAGGGGTACCGCGACGAGGAGAGGATCCCGGCGTTCGCCGTGCTCACGAGCGCGAGGATCGCGGCGAGGACCACGGCGACGACTCCGGGGGTTCCCAGCGTCGCCCCGGCGGCGACGGCCATCGGGGTCGCGCTCTCGGCGATCCGCGTCGGCTCCGTGACGCCGATCATCACCGCGACGATCAGCACGTAGAGGACCGTCGTGAACGCGAGCGACCCGAGGATCCCGAGCGGGATGTTGCGGTCGGGATCGGCGACCTCCTCGGCGACGCTCGCGACCTTCGTGACGCCTGCGTAGGATACGAACACTAGCCCGGTGGCCGCCAACAGACCGCCCGCGCCGCCGCCGAAGAACGGCGCGTAGTTTGGCTGTCGGACCGACGGGCCGCCCCCGACGACGAACCACACGAGTGCGGCGAGCATCACGACCACGATGGCGACCTGCAGTCGGCCGGTCTGTTTCGCCCCGAGGACGTTCACCACGACGAGGAGCGCCGCCAGCGCAAGCGCGACCTGTGTCGTGGCGCCGGGCGACACGTCGAACAGCAACAGGAGGTAGGGAACGCCGCCGACGAGCGCGAGCGCACCTTTGAACGACAGCGCGAACCACGTTCCGATGCCCGCGACAGTGCCCAAAAGCGGCCCCATCCCGCGTTCGATGAACAGGTAGGTGCCGCCCGCCTCCGGCATCGCCGTCGCCATCTCGGCTTTCGCGAGGGCGGCCGGGACCACGAGCACGCCCGCGACGAGGTACGCGAGGATGACGGCCGGGCCCGCAATCTCGACCGCGAGGGCCGGGAGGATGAAGATGCCGCTGCCGACCATCGCGCCGATGCTGATGGCGAGCACCGCCGGGAGCCCGAGGTCGCGTTCGAGCGTCTTCGGCACGTCACCTCACCATCCGGTCGGTCGATCGATCGGCACCCTCGGCGACGGCGCCCCGCGTCGGACTGTCCTCGATCGAATCGGCGTTTTCCTCTGCGGTCGTGAGCGCCGAAATCCGGACGTCGAGCGCGGCCGCAGTGGTCTCGGCGACGCAGACGGTATCGACGTCCAGTTCGTCGAACGCCTCGCGGTTTCGCGGGTCGTTGACGAGAACGACGAGATCGATATCGGTCTCGCGCAGTCGTAACCGCTGGGCCAACAGGAGGTTCATCCCGTCGTTGTCGCCTGTGAGGACCACGACCTCCGCGTTGCGAGCCGTTTCGACGGCCGTAGAGTCGGTGTCCGTCACTGGTGCGTGGGTCGCGGTCACTCCGTTCGACCCCGCGGCCTCGACGGCTGTTTCGCTTCCGTCGACGAACCCGACGTCGCCCGTTGCTGGATGGTCTGTGAGGTCCTCTGCGAGACGACGACCGATCTGGCCGCCACCGAGGACGAGTATGTGTGTATCTGTCATCGTGAAGTGTCACGGGACGGCTTCGTGGCAGTCACGCGAATAACTATAGAGGACAGAACGTCATAAATTCTTTCTTAAATTGCTGAATTGTCCTAGTAATATGGCATTATTAAACAAACAGTCCGACCTATCGGCGTGAGTGGGTTACTGCCGCTCTCTGCTCTTGGCACCACGAGACGCAGTCTGCGCCCGCGGCAACTCGGCACTGACACAGACAAGGCCGAAAAACGAGTGGGGGGTAGAGAGTACCCAGAGACCTGACGAGTGTCGGTCTACAGCAATCCGGCGAGCGTCGCCGCCAACACGACGATGACGAGGAGCACGCTCGTGGCGATGCTCGCTCTGAGGCTTCCCTCTTTCAACGAACTCCCCTCGCGGCCGACGACCGCGGTCGCCGGTCCGCGAATCACACCGTAGGGGTCGGACGCGGCGTCGAGCGCCGCGTTGGCCGTCGCGACGACAGCGCGGTCGACGGTAGCGAACAGGTCGGTGACGCCGCGGACGAGGCCGCGCATCCCGTAGAACGTGGCCGGTTCGATGACGGCGTCGACGTCGATGCCGCTTCCGATCTTCGAGAGTGTTTTCTTGAGCACGGCGAAGCCGACGACACCGAGGAACGCGAGCAGGAAGCCCTCACCGAGGTGGCTCAGCGTGAAGGGGTGGGCGTCGGCGGTGCTGCCGGGCAGCAGCGCGAACAGCGCGTCCGGGTAGAGCCCGAGCACCACACAGAGCGCCGCGACGCCGAGCATCGCGATCCGCTGGCCGGTGACCGAGCGACGGACGTTCCACGTCCCGCTGTGCTCTTTCAGGAACGCGTAGTAGCCGAACTTGATGAACGACATAAACGTCCCGACGCCCGCGAGAAGCAGGATGTAGAAGATACCGTCGAGGTGTTCTTTGTGCGCGGCCGCGGTGATCATCCCCTTGCTGACGAAACCGTTGAAGCCGGGGAAGCCGCTGATCGAGAGCGCCGCGGCCGTGAACGCGATCGCGGTCACCGGCAGCGCTCGACCGAGTCCGCCGAGGTACTTCAGGCTCTGCTCGTCGGTCCGCGCGATCACGACGCCCGCGGTCATGAAGAGCAGCGCCTTGTAGAGGATGTGGTTGAACACGTGTGCGAACGCGCCGGCCGTCGCCAGCGCCGTACCGACGCCGACGCCGGCGATCATATAGCCGACCTGCGACTGGATGTGGTACGACAGGAGGCGGCGCATATCGTTCTGCAGGAGCGCGTAGACGACGCCGACCAGCGCCATCGCCGCGCCCATATACGCGATCGCGAGGTTGCCGTCCGGGAAGGCGCGCGCGAGACCGTAGACGCCCGTCTTGGTCGTATAAACCGAGAGGAAGACGCTCGCGGCGACGTGCGGACGCGGGTAGGTGTCGGGCAGCCACGTGTGCAGGCCGACGAAGCCGACGTTGACGCCGATCCCGATGGCGGCGAGCACGGCTGGGATCCCCGCAGTGATGCCATCGGAGGCGCTGAAGAGGAACGACCCGACGTTCGTGTAGTGCCAGATGACCGCGGCCATCAGTAGACTCCCGCCGAGGCCGTGATAGACGGCGTAGCGGAAGCCCGCGCGGACGGCCTCGCCGCCGTAGTCCCACACGAGGAGGGTGCTCGTGACGGCCATCAGTTCCCAGAAGAACACCATCGTCAGCCAGTCGCCGGCGAAGACGGCCCCGACGCTCGTCCCGACGTAGCCGAGGGCGAACGCGGTCTGTCGGTTTTCCGCTTCCGAGGAGTACGAGTACAGCACGGCGGCCGCGCCGATGAGCCCGAAGATGACGCCCATCAGCCGGGAGAAGGCGTCGACGTTGATGAGGACCGCATCGAAGCCGAGGAACGTGGTCTGCAGGTAGACGCCCGCCGGAACCAGGAGCGACCAGACGGCGACCCCGCCGGTCGCGATCACGCCCAGCGCGTGGCCGAGGCGGCGCGAGAGGAACGGCGCGACGATCGCGACCGCCAGGATGGCGAACGCCGGTGGCACCACGGTCGGCACGTCGGCCGTCGGCAGCGTCGGCACCTCGGACGCCAGCACCGTCGCCGAGAGGTCGGCGGCGAGCGGCGAAACAGTAGCGCTCATCAGAACACCACCCCCGTAGCCTCGGCGACGACACGCTGAACGAGCGCGAGGAAGACCATCCCGCGGGGCACGAGGCCGAGCGCGACGGCCCCGGCCGCGGCGACGGTGATCGGTCCGAGCATAAACCACGTGCTCTCTTCGCCGAACCCACGGCGCTCCCAGCCGGCAGCCGGCGGGCCGCCGTGGTGCTCGTGGTGGTCGTCGGCATCGGCTTCGGTCAGCGACGTCCCCTCGTCGGAGTCGGCGTCGTGGGAGTCGGTTCCGTCGTCTGTCGCCTCGTCGCCGAGGTGGTCGCTGGGGTGTCGGTCGACGGCATACTCGCCGTCCTCTTCGACGCGGGCGTCGACCTCGATTCGACCCTCCGACTCGGAGGGCTCGACGTCGGGGTCGACGTCGGGGTCGACCGGTTCGGCGGTGTTGATGGGGACTTCCTCCGAGCCGGCAGTCTCGGGTTCGGAACCGCTCACGTCGCGCTCGACGTCCTCGCTCCGCTCACCGCTCTCGCCCCGCTCGCCGCCGTCCGTGCGGACGCGAGCCCCGCCGATCGGGAACTCGACGAGCGGTTTCGAGTCGGCGTCTTCGGGCGTCTGGAAGAACGCCTGGTAGACGATCGGCCAGAAGTAGCCGACGTTCAGGAGCCCCGAGACGAGGAGGACGCCCGCGAAGACCGCGTTGCCGGCGTCGAGACTTCCGATCAGGAGGTACCACTTGCTCACGAAGCCGGCGACGAGCGGGAGGCCTGCCATCCCGACGCTCGCGACGGCGAAGGCGGCCATCGTGACGGGCATCCGCTTACCGATCCCCGCCATATCGCTGATGTCGTCGGTGTGAGTCTCGACGTGGATCGCACCCGCACAGAAGAACAGGGTGAGCTTCATAAACGCGTGCGCCGGGATGTGCAGCAGGCCGCCGACGAGCGCCGCCGGCGAGAGCAGTCCCAACCCGAGCACGATGTACGAGAGCTGACTGATCGTCGAGTACGCGAGCCGGCGCTTCAGGTTGTCCTGTCTGAGCGCGATGATACTCGCGACGACGATGGTGACCGCGGCGACGGCCGCCAGCGGCAGTCCGACGCCGAGGGTCCCGGCGGTTTCGGGCCCGAACACGTCGAGCACGACGCGCGCGATCCCGAAGACGCCGCTCTTGACGACCGCGACCGCGTGCAGGAGACCGGAGACGGGCGTCGGCGCGACCATCGCGTCCGGGAGCCACGAGTGAACCGGAATCAGTGCGGCTTTCACGCCGAATCCACCCGCCAGCAGCGCGAACGCCGCGCGTGCGACGACCGGATCGGTGCTCGCCAGATCGGCGATGCCGCCGGGCGTGAATGCGACGGTCCCGGTCGTCCAGAAGACCAGTACCGTCCCGGCCAGGACCGCGACGCCGCCGCCGAAGGTGTAAGTGAGGTACTTCCGGCCGGCCTTCCGGGCCGTGTCGCTCTCGTCGTGGGCGACGAGCGGGTACGTCGCGACGGTCAGCAGTTCGTAGAAGACGTACAGCGCGACGAGGTTCGACGCGAACGCGACCCCCAGCGCCGCCCCGACGCTGCCCGCGAACGCCGCGAAGTACCGCGTCTGGGAGTGCTCGTCGAGACCGCGCATATACCCGATGCTGTAGAAACTGGTGACGAGCCACAGCGCGCTCGCGAGCAGCGCGAAGATCATCCCGAGCGGGTCCGCGCTGAGCGTGAGGTCGATGCCGGGCACGAACGTCCCCAGCCGGGAGACGTGCGTCGTGCCGGCCAGCGTCGCGGGCACGAGGCTTGCGACGAGTCCGAACGTCCCGAGCGCCGTGAGGATGGTAAAGCCCTCGCGGACGTTCGGTCGGCGGTGCGATGCGACGATCGTGAGAATGCCGATAGCGGGCAGCAGTACCGCCGCCAGCGGCCTGAGAGAGTCGATCTCGGTCATTGGAAGTACACCTCCAGCACGGGCTCGAAGACGGCAATGAGATCAGACGCGAACAGTCCGAGGACGACCGCGCCGACCGCGGCGGCGACGACCACGATGCGGGCTTCGATGGTGATGCCCGAAGCCCCAGTCGTCTTCGCGTCGTCAGTGGACTCCGACCCCGACTCGCCGCCGTCGGGCGTCAGCGCGGCGTCGGTATCGGCCGTCGCGGTGGCGTCGGGGCCACTCACGGTGTCGGCCGTCGCCGCCGGTGCGTCCTGGAAGTACATCTGTTCGACGACGCGGGCGAAGTACGCGAGCGTCAGGAGCGTGCTCACGACCGCGACGGCGGCGACGCCCCAGCGCCCCCCCTCGACCGCCCCGAGGACGATGTGCCACTTGCCGGCGAAGCCGACTGCCGGTGGGACGCCGACGAGCGCGAACGCGAGGATGGCGAAGGCGGCGCTCACGACCGGCGCGCGGTCGGCGACGCCGGCGAGGTCGTCGACGGTTCGGCCGCCCGCGACGCCCGCGAGCGCGCCGACGCCGACGAAGAGACCCGCCTTCATTATCGCGTGACCGACCAGGTGGACGAGACCGCCGGTCACGGCCGTCGCGTTCGCGACCGCGAAGCCGGCGACCACCAGGCCGAACTGCGCGACGGAGGAGTACGCGAGCATCCGCTTGAGGTCCGACTGCAACACGGCGAGCACCGAGCCGACGACGACGCTGACGGACGCGAGGAGCACCAGCGCGTCGAGTGCGAACGGCACCGCTGCGTCGAACGCGGGCGTGAACACCGCGTAGACGAGGCGGAACAGCGCGTACGCCGCCGCCGTCGAGACGAGCGCGGAGATGTACGCAGTGACGCTGTCGGGCGATTCGGCGTAGGCGCCCGGCTGCCACGTGTGCAGCGGATAGAGCGCCGACTTCACTGCGAGGCCGACGACGAGGAGCGCGAAGCCGGTCAAGACCAGCGGCGAGTCGTAGCCGACTGCCTGCAGTTGCGTCGACAGGTCGGCCATATTCAGCGTCCCCGTCGCGATGTAGAGGTAGCCGACGCCGAGCAGATACAGCGAGGCGCCGATGGTCCCGACGAGGAGATACTTCAGGCTCGCGAGCGCCGCGGCGGGCGAGCGGCCCGTCGCGACCAGCGCGTAGGTCGCCAGCCCGGTGATCTCGATGAAGACGTACAGATTGAACACGTCGCCCGTGACGAACACGCCGGAGATGCCCGCGGTGAGCAACAGCAGTTCGCTGTAGAAGCTATTCGAGTCCGGGCCGGTCCGCCGCGCGTAGAGGACGACGGCGACGGTCACGACAGACACCAGGACGACGAGCGTCGCCGAGATGCCGTCGGCGACGAGTTCGATGCCGAACGGCGGCGTGTAGCCGCCGACGGCGTAGGTGAACCGCCCCGTAGAGAACACTTTCGCCGCGACGGTCACGGAGAGTCCCAGGTGGGCGAGCGCGGCGAGCGCGGCCGCGACCCAGCCGGCGCCGTCCCACAGGCGTCCGAGCGCGATCGGCACGAGCGCGAGTACGATCGGGACCACTACGAGAAGCGCGATAGCGTCAGTCATTCAGTTTGCACCTCCCGGATGGCTTCCTCGTCGAGCGTCCCGTACGCGTCGTAGATGCGCACGATGAGCGCGAGCGCCACCGCGGTCAGGCTGACCCCGACGACGATGGCGGTGAGGATGAGCACGTGCGGTAGCGGGCTGGCGTACGTCCCGACTGCGTCTCCGTGGACTACCGGCGGCACAGCGCCGTCGACGTAGCCGCTCGTGACGAAGAACAGGAAGATGCCGACCTGGAAGATGTTCAGGCCGATGACTTTCTTCACCAGGTTCGGACTCGCAGTGACGCCGTACAGCCCGATGGCGACGAGCGCGACGAACACGAGGTAGTTGTAGTGGGTCGCGAGCAGGTCGATCACGCTCGCTCACCTCCTGCGGCGTCGCCGTCTCCATTGCCATTTCCGTTCCCTCCACCGTTTCCGACGGACTGGAAGTCCCCCTGTGAGAGGCTGAAGAAGAGGCTCACGAGGACGCCGGAGACGACTGCTCCGATCCCGAGTTCGACGAGTTCGATGCCGTATTTCACGCCGTCGGTCCCGAAGCCGTAGGCGGGGTATTCGAGGAACGCACCGCCCGAGAGCAGCGCGCCCAGTCCGATGAGCGCAAACGTGCCGCCGCCGGAGGCGATCGCGAGCTGTGCGAGCGGCCCTTCCAGCCACGCCCGCGTCGGTTCGATGCCGAAGGCGAACGCAAGTAGCAGGACCGCCGAGGCGACGATGACGCCGCCCTGGAAGCCGCCGCCTGCGGACTCCGCCCCGTGGAACATCACGAACACCCCGAACGTGAAGACGAACGGGACGACCACGCGGACAGTCGTCATAATGATGGTACTCTCGACGTAGGTTCGGTTCGGATCTGATTGGCTCATACGTACGCCTCCTGTCGAAGGACGAGAAGCACCGCGAGGCCGGCGGCGATGACCACCGTCGCCTCGCCGAGGGTGTCGAACCCACGGTAGGCGGCCAACACGGCGGTCACGACGTTCTCGACGCCGGTCTCGGGGTAGGCGTTCTGCAGGTAGTACTCCGTGATCCGCGACGTCGCGACCGGCGCCTCGCTGGATCCGACCGCCGGAAGCGACCGGATCGTCGTCAGCAGCGCGCCGACCAGAACCGCGACGATCGCGACGGACCGCCAGGCGATCCGCTCGAAGAGTCGCTCACCGCCCGGGCGGACGGTCTTCGCGATCGTCACGAGGAACAGTACCGTGGTGATGCCGGCGCCGACGGCCGCTTCGGTCAGCGCGACGTCCGGTGCGGCCAGCAGGATCCACGCGACAGCGATGCCGAAGCTGAACGCTGCGAACGCAATGATCGCGTTGAGGACGTCCCGAAGAAGGATCGCGGCGATCGCAGCCAGCACGGCGAACGTGAGGATGACCGCGAGCGAGGTCGAAACGGGCGTCACTCCTCACCCTCCGTTGTCCACGGGGCGATGCCCTGATCGTAGGCTGCCCGCGTGATCGCGTGGGCGGCCGTCGGGTTGGTCACGAACAAGAACAGCCCGAGCAGGGCCGTCTTCGCGACGGCTAGGTCCGCGCCGAAGACCAGCGCGACGCCGCTCAGCGTCAGGATGATCCCGAGCGTGTCACTCTTCGAGGTCGCGTGCGCGCGTGTATAGAGATCTGGGAGGCGGACGATGCCGACCACCGCGACGAACCCGAAGAACGTTCCCGCAGCGACCAGCAGGATGATCAGGATCTCCGTGATGGACATTCAGATCACCCCGCCGCGCTCGACGGTGAACTTCGAGATGGCGATGCTCATCAGGAAGTTCAACATCCCGTAGACGAGGGCGATGTCGAGGAATCCCGGCTGATCGAGCGCCGCCGCCAGCAGCGCGAGCACGACGACCGCGTTCGTTCCGATCCCGTTGACCGCGATGACGCGGTCCTGCATCGTCGGTCCTGCGACGATCCGGTAGACCAACACGATGGCGAACAGGACGAACCCGCCTGCCGCGGTCAGCAGTACCGTATCGACGACTCCGGAGACCGCCATTATTCGGCGTCCTCCGTCGGTTCCGCGATCGGTTCACCGTCGGGGCCGAGAAGCGAGATGCTCCCGCGCTCCGTCGGGGTCGGGATCCGCGCGCCCGAGCGACCGTAGTAGACGAACCGGACCGCCCGCTCTAAGCTCCCGGCGGCGAGGTCGTCGCGGGCGTCACCGGTCAGCGTGTGGATGTCGAGCCCGTCGCGGCCGATGTCGACCGTCAGCGTCCCCGGCGTGAGCGTGATGCTGTTCGCGAGCGTCGTCACCGGAAGGCCGCCCCAGACCGCAGCGCGGAACCGCCGCATCTCGGGGTCGATCGGGAGATCCGGGTGGAGGATGATGTACGCGATCGCGATGTTGGCTTTCGTGATCTCCCAGACGAGATACGGCACGAAGAGGCCCATCCGCAGGATACGAAGCGTGGTTCGGCGTGGCGAGGGCGACGTGACGAACGTGATATTCGAGAACGCGATCGTCGCGAGCAACGCCGTGAGTCCGCCCGTCACCAGATTGAACGTGGTGAGGTGGCCGCCGATCACGAGATAGAAGGCGTACGTCGCACCGAACGTCGCGAGACCCTTCGAGACCGTCGCTCGTGAGACGAGGCGCGTCCGGGTCGTCTGCCGTTCGACCGGGGCTTCCTCGACGGAGAGGTCAGACCGTGAGAGTTCCACCTCGAAGGGCCGGAGCATCGGCGCGCTCCCGCCGGGCTGGAACTCCGGATCGACGACGACCCGGTCGAGCCCGGTTCGGTGTGCATACTCGACGAGGATCGCCGCGAAGTCGCTGGGGCTGAAGAGATAGCGATCCGCCCCGACGATGGCCGTCTCGATCTCCACCGGCGGTTCGTCCTCTTCGTCGTAGTCGAGATCCTCTTCGGCCCAGACCGCCACCCGTTCGAGGAGGTCAGCGGCCGCCTCCGTGTCGTCGAGCGAGTCGCCGTCGACGGTGCGCCACCGTGCAGGATACACGAAGTGAACGGTGGCTTGCTCGTCGCCCTCCGTGACACCCGAGCGCGCCTCTCGGAGGGCGTAGGCGACCGTGTTCCGGAACGTGGAGGACTCTCCGACTGGAACGAGGATCCGGGAGCTGCCGGCACTCATCAGCCACCACCCGCCTCGATCGACGCCGGCCGTTTCCCGTCGGTCACTCGGCTCATACGTTACTCTACCGTTTACTAAGGGGGTCAAATACGTCTTCCGCTCTGGCGTGACTCCGTTCTCGATCCGACAATTGGTATTTAAAATAGATTGACTAACCGTCCAGAACGACCTGCGTGCTCGACCGCACCACGCGACTGGCAACCGTGTTACTACCAGCCAAATTATTGTTGAATACTTGAAAACACTATCCTATACTATGAACCTACGTACACTATTCGCGGACGACGTGGCTGTCTATCCAGTTATCGGCGTCATCCTGATGGTCGCGATCACGGTAATTCTGGCGGCCGCCATCGGCAGTTTCGTGTTGAACCTCGGTCAGGGCATCCAACAGACGGCCCCGCAGGCCAGTTTCGGCTTCGACTACACGAACGACTCCGTCGACGTCACCCACGAGAGCGGTGACACGGTCGTCGCCGCCCAGTTGAACGTGACGTCCGCAGCAGCGATCGACTACAGTGGATCGACACTCTTTGCGGGCACAGTCAGCGCGGGTGACACGGCCACGTACAACCTCTCCGGCACCGAGTGGAACGGCGAAACCGTCCGCGTCGTCTGGGAGTCCGAAGACGGATCGCCGTCCGCGACGTTGCGTCAATCCACTGCTCCCGCGATCTGAAGAGCGGAACGCCGCTTCCCAACCACGGAGTGGTGCTCGCTGACGCACCCCGTGTGTCGCTCTGCGCTAGAGCGACCGAACCGCCAGTTTTTATTTTCGACCCGGAGTACCCACGACATGGACCAACTGCGGCAGTCGCTCCTCGAAGCGCCGATTATCGAGAAAGGCGAGTACGAGTACTTCGTCCATCCCATCAGCGACGGCGTTCCGATGCTCCGTCCGGAACTGCTCCGCGAGATCGTCATCAAGATCATCCGGAAGGCCGAGATCGACGACGTCGACAAGATCGTCACGCCGGCCGCGATGGGGATTCACATCTCCACTGCGGTGTCGCTGATGACGGACATCCCGCTCGTCGTCATCCGCAAGCGGCAGTACGGCCTCGACGGCGAGGAACCGCTGAGCCAGCAGACCGGCTACTCCGAGAACGAGATGTACATCAACGACGTCGATCCGGGCGACCGCGTCCTGGTCCTCGACGACGTGCTCTCGACCGGCGGGACGATGCGCGCGGTGCTCGACGCGCTCGAACACATCGGTGCGGACGTCGTCGACACCGTCGCCGTGATCAAGAAGGCCGGGCCGAACGAACTCGACGACAGCGGTCACCACGTCAAGACGCTGATCAACGTGCGCGTCGAGGACGGCGAGGTCGTCATCGTCGACGAGCACGGCGACGACTGACCTCCCCGTCGAACCGGGACGACCCCGACCGCACAAACGGGTAATACGAGCGACAGAACGAACGTTTTCGGCCGATCTATCGATGGGTATTTGACCGGATGGGCGCACGTAGCTTCTATGCCATCCGGTAGCGGTTCAGACGGCCGCGGACCGACCCCGATCGCCGGTCGGTCCCGCCGTTCCTTTCTCCAACTTCTCGGTCTCGGTGGGGCGACGGCGGTCGCAGGCTGTAGTGCGCCGGATCGAAACGGGGCGCCGACGGAGGACGCGGAGGCTGTCGAGTATGTCGAGGGAACGCCTACGGGGACGCAGACGCTGAACTTCCTGAGCGTCGACGACACGCCGTCCGCGAACCGGATCCAACTGGCGCTCGACGGCGCGTACGCCATCACGCCCGAACAAGAGATCTTCCCGCTCTGGGCGGACATCACCTCCGACGAGGGGCGGGTCTACACGGTCGAACTTCGAGACAATCTCCGGTGGGGGGCCGGCTATGGCCAGGTGACGGCCGAAGACTGGGTGTACATGATCACGGAGGTCTACCAGGCCGACTCGAACTGGGCCGGGTACCCGAACCCCGGCGACTGGCGACAACAGGGCGAGCCGATCCCCGTCGAGAAGACCGGTCCCCGCTCCTTCGAGATCAGGCTGCAGTCCGTCGACCCCGCGTTCCCGCTCCGGCCGATTATGTGGGGCGCATTCTGTATGCCGAAAGAGATCATCACCCGGTACCGTCCCGACGAGGACCAGGACGGGCTCGCACAGGACGAGGAGGTACAGACGCTCGCGTACGCCGGAAACCTCGGCCCCTACAGCTTCGAGCGGTGGAACCGCGAATCGGAGTTCGTCGCTACCCGAAACGAGGAGTACTACCTGCGCGAAGTCGACGACGTCCCCGACGAGTGGCAGAACGCGCCGTACTTCGACGCCTACACCTACGAGGTCGTCCCCGAGGAGAGCACGCGCCTCTCCGCGCTTCGATCAGGCGAACTCACCGCCACCGACATCCCCGAGACGCGCGTCGAACAGTTCGAGGGGCGAGACGACGTCGACGTCAAGGTCTTCCCGCAGGCGTATATGACGTCGCTCATCTACAATCAGCGCGCCAACGGGTCGTTCTACGAGGCGCTGCGGAAACCGGGCGTCAGGCGCGCGCTCGCGCACGCCGTCGACAAACGAACGCTCGTCGACGACGTTCTCCGCGGCTACGCGACGGTCGCCCACACGTTCCAACCGACGTTCTCGCGGTGGTACTCCGACGAGCAGGTGACCGAATACGGCGTCGGTGACACATACAGTCACGACCGAGCGCGGGAACTCCTCCGGGAGCACCTCGGATCCACCCCGTACCGCTACGACGGCGACCGCGTCGTCGACGCGGAGGGCGAGCAACTCACGCTCGATCTCGTCTTCGCGCAGGGGTCTCAGACGGTCGAGACGACGGCGCAGTACGTCGCCCAGGAGTACGACGCCATCGGCATCGACGTCGACGTCACCGGCAAGCAGTACGGGACGCTGGTCGAACACCACCTCTACAACAGTTGGCAGGGCGACGGCGACCCGCCGTGGGACGCCGGCCCGTACAACGGCGGTCCGCGTGACCAATCGCTGAGTCAGGAGCCGTGGGACCTCATCCTCGGAATCACGTTCAACACCTATCCGCGGACGCCCTCCTCGATTCGGGGCTTCACGCTCGAACGGGGCGGCATCAACTTCTACGGCTACCACCCCGAGACGGACTTCGCCTCGCTGTTCGAGACCGCGACGAGCACCGTCGACGAGGCAGCGCGGCGTGGCACCCTCGCCGAGATTTTCGGCGCGCTCTCGGCCGAACAACCGTTCAACTTCCTCAATATGGGCGTGGAGGTCGTCGGCTACGACAGCGCCGTGCGCGGTCCCGAGGAGGTATTCGGCTACAGTTGGGACCAGAACACCTGGCGACTCGGCCAGCAGTGAATCGACGCCCGACCGCCGCACCGACCCGTGGGGACACCCCGTTCGGACGACAATATTAACTGCGGTCGACGGAACTGACCGGCAACGGCGGCCGGCGGAATCGGAGTACGGCCTGGAGCGACACACCACGATGGGACTGAAATGGTACACGGCGCGTCGGGTCGCGTGGGCGGGCGTCGTCGCCTTCGTCATCCTGACGGTCACGTTCGTCCTGCTCGAGTACGCACCTGACGCACAGTTAGCACGCGTCCAGTTTCAGGCGGCCGCCAGCGGCCGGAGCGCCGAGGCCGCCGCGGAGGCGTACGCCCGTCGCCGCGGTCTGCAAGGGCCGCTCTGGGAGCGCTATCTCGAATACCTCGGGAACCTCGCCTCGGGCGATTGGGGCTGGTCGGACTCGCGGTCCCAGCCCGTCGTGACGGCGATTCTGACGGCGCTCCCCTACTCGTTGCTGTATACGATCCCCGCCGTGCTCCTCTCGACGGTGCTCGGCATCGGGATCGGGCTCTACTCGGCGTTCAATCAGTACACGAAGACCGACTACGCGGCGACGTTCGTGGCGTTCTTCGGCGTCAGCATCCCTAACTTCTGGTTCGGCATCGTGCTGCTGTTGGTCTTCGCCGTCCACCTCGGCTGGGTCCCGGTCCTCTTCGATTCCGAACTGGCCCGGACGCGACCCCTCTCGCTCGCGAACGCGCGCCAACTCGTCTTGCCGGTGTTCGTGCTCGCGACGAGCGCGATCGCGAGTACGATGCGCTACGCGCGCGCGGAAGCGCTCGAGTACGTCCGTGCGGCGTTCGTGAAAACGGCCCGGGCGAAAGGCGCGTCCGACTGGCGGATCATCACGCGACACGTCCTTCGCCCGACGCTCGTGCCGCTGTCGACGATTCTCGTCGGCGACTTGCTCGGCGTGATCCTGTCGGCCTCCTACCTCGTCGAGGTCGTCTTCGGCATCCCCGGCCTGGGCCGACTCAGCCTCGACGCGATCCGCCGGCAGGACACGGCGCTGGTCTTGGGGACGACGCTCGTCCCCGTGTTCGTCGCTGTCGTCGGGAATCTGCTGCAGGATCTCGCCTACGGCTGGCTGGACCCGCGTATCGACTACGGTGATCGGTGATGCCGGGAGACGAACAGAGTGGACCGGGCGGCGGTGACGCGACGGACCCGACCTCGGATCGCTCTCGCGAGCGCTTCGAGGACGTCGACTGGGAGGCGATCGACGCGGACGGACGCCGCGTCTCGCCGACGCAACTTCTCGCCCTCGTCGCCGGCGGCCTCTACGCGCTCGCGCTGGCGTACGACGTCCTCTTGGCTGCTGGCGACCCGACGGTCGAGGTCGTCGTCGCCGAGTCGACGCTCCTCTGGGACGCGACCGGCGTGGACTGGCTGTTCGTCGCGACGCTTCTCGTTTTGGGCTTCGCTGCCGTGCCGCTCGCACGGAACCGACGTCTGACCGCGTACTACTGGCAGCGCTTCCGACGCCACCGTCTCGCGGTGCTCAGCCTGGTGTACCTCGCCGTGATCTTTCTGCTCGGAACGGTCGGCACGCTGTTCATCGACCCGCCGACGCTGCACGTCGCGGCCGGATACCAGCCGCCGGTCTTCCTGAGCGTCGACGTGTCGATCCCGACCCAGTGTCTCGGCCCCGTCGTCGACGGCCGGTGTCAGGGGACGTGGCGCTATCCGCTGGGGACGACCGGCAGCGGGAAGGGGCTCTTGGCGCTCGCGATATTCGGGATGCGCGTCAGTCTGCAGGTCGGACTGATCGCGACGCTCATCTCGGTCACCGTCGCGACCGCCGTCGGGGCGACGGCCGCCTACGCTGGTGGCTGGGTCGACGAATTGCTGATGCGCTACGTCGACGTCCAGCAGACGTTTCCGACGTTCTTCCTCTTTCTGTTCTTGGCGTACCTCTACGGCGGCAGCCTGTTCGTCCTGATCGTCATCTTCGGGCTGACCGGCTGGGGCGGCATCGCCCGCATCGTCCGCAGCGAGGCGCTCCAGCGCCGCGAGGAGACGTACGTCCAGGCGGCCCAAAGCGCCGGTGCGTCCGGCGCGTCCGTCGTCTGGCGGCACATCGTCCCGAACGTCTCGAACTCGATCGTCACCGCCGCGACGCTGAACGTTCCGGTGCTCATCCTTTCTGAGGCGGCGCTCTCGTTCATCGGTCTCGGCGACGTGATGCTGCCCTCGTGGGGGCAGACGATCGCGGCGGGCCGCGGTGATCTCGCGACCGCGTGGTGGATCTCGACGATCCCCGGACTGTTCCTCTTCGCGACGATCCTCGCGTTCAACTTCCTCGGCGACGCGCTCAGAGACGCGCTCGATCCGCGGCAGGAGGTCGGCCGATGAGCGACGAGTCTCTCCTCCGCGTCGACGACCTGACGGTCGAGTTCCGCACCGACCAGGGTGTCGTCCGGGCGGTCGACGGCGTCTCCTTCGACGTCGAGCGCGGCGAGACCGTCTGTCTCGTCGGCGAGTCCGGCAGCGGCAAAACCGTCGTGGGCGAGTCGATCACGCGGGTGCTCCGTGAACCGCCGGGCGAGATCCGCGGGGGAACCGTGCACTTCGACGGACAGGACCTCCTCTCGGCGGAGGCACAACTCGGCGCGGTCCGCGGCGACCGGATCGCGCACGTGTTCCAAAATCCACAGGACTCGCTCAACCCCGTCTACACGGTCGGCTGGCAGCTGATCGAGGCCGTGCAGTTGCACGCGGACGTCTCGAAGCGTGAGGCCCGAGCACGTGCGATCGACCTGCTCGACCGCGTCGGGATCTCAGATCCCGCGAGTCGCGTCGACGACTATCCCCACGAACTGTCGGGCGGGATGAAACAGCGGGTCGCGATCGCGATGGCGCTCGCGGGCGACCCGGATCTGTTGATCGCCGACGAGCCGACGACGGCGCTCGACGTCACGATCCAATCGCGGGTCCTCGGACTCCTCGAGGAGATTCAATCGGAGTTCGGGATGGGCATCCTACTCGTGACTCACGACCTCGGCGTCGTCGCCGACGTCGCAGACCGGGTCGTGGTGCTGTATCAGGGTCGTGTGGTGGAACGCGGCGACGTCTACGCGATCTTCGATCGCCCCGCCCATCCGTACACGCGCTCGCTGTTGGATTCGATCCCTGGACGCGGCGCCCCCCGAGCATCCGCCGCGGCGGCGACCGATTCGGCTCCGGGGCCGGCCGACTCTGGCGCAAACGGCTCGACCCTGACCGACTCGAACTCGGCCGAACAATCCGCTGGCTGCTGTTTCCGCGACCGCTGCCCCTACGCCGTGGAGGCCTGCCGGCGAGGGGACCAGCCACCGCTGTACGACGTCTCTGGAATCGAGGGCGCCGCCACACCGGCGGGTGCGGCAACGGCGGACGACGATGCCGATCGCGAACACGCCGTCTCGTGCGTCCACTTCGCACCGGAGGGCGATCCGACGGTCGTCTACGGAACCGCCGTCGACGCCGACACGAGGGCGGATGGATCCTATTCTCGCGACGGTGGTGAACCACAGTGACCGCAGACCCGCCGCTGCTGGACGTTTCCGGGCTGGAGAAACACTACCCGATCACCGACGGGATCTGGAACCGTGAGGTCGGGCGCGTGCGGGCGGTCGACGGGATCGATCTCACCGTCGAGCGCGGCGAGACGCTCGGCCTCGTCGGCGAGTCCGGGTGCGGCAAGTCGACGGCGGCGCGCGCACTGCTTCGGATCGAGGACCCGACCGGCGGGACGGTGCGCTTCGACGGCGACGACGTCACGGCGTACGACCGCGAGCGGCTCCGGCGGTTCCGTCGCCGAGCGCAACTGATCTTCCAGGATCCGACGTCGAGCTTCGACCCGCGGCTGTCGATCGGCCAGTCGGTCGGCGAACCACTCGCCGTGCACGGGATGGCCGACCGCGAGCGCCGGCGGCGACTGGTCGAAGACACGCTGGAACGCATCGGCCTCGACGCGGGCGACGCCGACCGCTACCCGCACGAACTGTCGGGTGGTGAAAAACAGCGGGCCGCACTGGCGCGCGCGCTGATCGTCGATCCGGACCTCCTCGTCGCCGACGAACCCGTTTCGGCGCTCGATATGCCCGTCCAGGCGGCCGTCCTCTCGCTTCTGGCGTCGCTCCAATCGGAGCTGGACCTCGGCGTCTTGCTCATCAGTCACGACCTCGCCGTCGTGCGCGAGTTCTGCGACCGCGTCGCGGTGATGTATCTGGGCGAAATCGTCGAATCCGGCCCCGTCGACGTCGTGTTCGGCGACCCACAGCACCCCTACACGCGGGCGCTTCTCGCGTCGGTTCCCGTGCCCGATCCCACCGCCGAGCGTCCCGACGTCGAACTGACCGGCACGGTCCCGAGCGCGGCGGACCCGCCCGCGGGCTGTCGGTTCCACACGCGCTGTCCGGCGGTCATTCAACCGGACGGGTACGACCTCGACCAGGACGCGTGGCGGGGCATCCTCCAGCTCCGGACGCGACTGGGCGAGGGGGGATCTGGTGTGGACGTCCGGGCGATCCGCGAGCGGGTGGCGGCCGAACGCGGCGGCTCCCTCGCTCCCAGCGATGTCGACGACGAGAACGTCTGTACGGCACTGCGACGCGAATTCGAGATTCCAGAGCGGCTGTCAGATCCGGACGCCGAGGCGGTCCTCGACCGTGCGCTCTCCCGAGTCGTCGCCGGCGAGCACGCAGCGGCGGCGACGCTGCTGGCCGACGCCTTCGAGACGCCCTGTGAGGCCGACCCGCCGTCGTTGCGGCCGGTCTCCGCCGAGCACACGGCGGCCTGTCACCTTCTCGATCGCGACGACGCGGCGGCTGACGTTGTCAGGACTGACGACCGGGCCGACCGCTGAGACGGGTTCGTGTTTCGCCGTGCTCGACGACTGCGCCCGACGACCGCGCCTAGTCGATCACGAACTGCGGTTCGGCGATGCGCTCGGAGCGGCACTCCGGGCACCGCGAGGGATCGTTCAGCGGGTCGTCGAAGCTGTCGAAGCCACACGCACGGCACTCGGGCGGCGCGACGAGGAACTGCTCGTCGGCGTCGGATCCCTCGATCGAGCGCGCGACGTGATCGAGATGGTGATACACCGTCGAGCGAGGGACGCCGACCGCCGTCGAGAGATCTGCCGCGCCGTGGGGTTCCGCTCGCAGCGCGTCTGCGATCCGCTGTCGGGTCGTGGCCTCGTCGTCCGACTCGGACATACCCCCTCTAGGTTCTCGCTCCCGTATATACTGTCGCCTGCTCTGTGCGATCCCGTGATATCGGACGCTGCACTGGGCGTATATGTACATTTATCAGGTGAAATCCGGGGACAAGACGGGGCTCGACGGGATACCCGGGGAAACAAACTTGAGACTCCGGGCGGAGAGTCAATATATGAAGGCAGTCGTCCTCGCCGGCGGGTACGCGACGCGTATGTGGCCGATCACCAAAGACCGCCCCAAGATGTTTCTCCCGGTCGGTGACGGGACCGTCATCGACGTCATCTTCGAGGACCTCGAAGCCGACGAGCGGATCGACGAGGTGTTCGTGAGCACCAACGAGCGATTCGCCGACTCCTTCGAGTCCTTCCTCGCAGACGCGCCCTACGAGAAACCCACCCTCTCGATCGAAGAGACGGTCGAGGAAGACGAGAAGTTCGGCGTCGTCGGCGCGCTCGCGCAACTCATCGACCGCGAGGGCGTCGACGACGACCTCGTGGTCATCGCCGGCGACAATCTGCTCTCGTTCGACGTGGGCGAGTTCGTCGACTTCTTCGAGTCGAAGGCGACTCCGTGTCTCGCCGCCTACGACGTCGGCTCGAAAGAGCGCGCGCGGTCCTACGGACTCGTCCAGTTGGACGGCGACCGCGTCGTCGACTTCCAGGAGAAACCAGACGACCCCCAGAGCACGCTCGTCTCGATCGCCTGCTATGCGTTCCCCGCGGACACGCTCCCCGACTTCGACACGTACCTCTCGAACGGCAACAACCCCGACGAGCCCGGCTGGTTCATCGAGTGGCTCCAGCGGCGCGGGACCGTCCACGCGTTCACGTTCGACGGCGCGTGGTTCGACATCGGCACGCCCGAGAGCTACCTCGACGCCGTCTCGTGGTACCTCGGCGGCGACACGTTCGTCCACGAGTCGGCGACGGTCGAAAACTCCGTGCTCGACGAGGACGTGCACGTGATGGCCGATGCGTCGGTGTCGGACTCACATCTGGAACGAACTGTCGTCTTCAGTGACGCGACGATTCACAACGCGGACATCCGCGACACTATCGTCGACGAGCACACCTACATCGAGAATCTCGATCTCTCGAACGCCCTGATCGGGGCGCACTCGCACCTCGAATAGCGCGCCGCGATTCTCCCGCTACTCCTTCGCCTCGCCGAGCCGCGCGTCCGTCACGCGAATGTGTCCGCGAGTCCCCTCCCAGACGGTCTCGTACTCCAGTTCGATCGGGCGGTCCATATGCGGCCCGTCGGTCACGAACGTCTCGAACTCCCCGCCTTCGCCGAGGACGTGGACGCCGTACTCGTCGTTGAGTTCGACTAGTTCTGTGAGCGCGTCGGCGTCGAGCGTCCGCCCCAGCCACGACTCGTCGAGGCCGTGGGCGGCGACCTGAATTATCCGGATCTCGAACCCGGCGTCGAGCATTTCTCTCCCGAGTTCCAGCGGATCACGCTGCCAGAGGGGCGCGAAGAGACCGATCTCCAGACGGTCGCACATCTCTTGGATGCGGGAGGTCTGGAACTCGCTCTCGACGGCGCCGGCGGTGACGCCGGCCAGGCCACCGTCGAGGTCCGACTGCAACTCGACGAGCGCGGCTTCGAGTGGCTCGATCTCGCGGTCGCCTTGAGCACCCACGTCGTCGACGTCGCCAGCGTCGAGGTCGTCCGGTTCGACGTCGACCAGCGGGATACCGATGCTCTCGGCGGCGAGCCCGGCCAGCCGCGTCTCGGGGACGTGATACATATACGAGTCCTCGCCGGGGTGGACCGTCAGGAGATGTGAGACGTTCAGTCCCTCCTCCAACGCGCGGTAGAGCGCCCACGAGGAGTCTTTGCCGCCGGAGAAGAGGCTGACCCAACTGCCTGAGTCCGTCATCGACGGCTGTAGGCGAGCGGCGTACAAACGACCACCGGTTCGGTCGTCTTCAAGCGTCTCTCAGCGATCGTCGACTTCTACGCCGCGGATTTGGTGGTCGTCGTCGTTGCTGCCGTCGTTGCTGCCGTCGTTGTTGTCGCCGCTGTTGTCGCCAGTGCTGTCGCCGTGTTCGGCTTCCAGCGCACTCGCGATTCGCTCGGTCGCGTCGACCAGCCGAAGGACGGCGACGACGAGGAGCCAGGCGACGTAGATTCCGGCGGCGATCCCCGCGAGGACGAACCACAGAAGGATCTGTCCGGCGACGACGATACTGTACGCAAACGTCACGACAGCGACGACCGCGAGCGCGATCTTCACCCGTCTCGACGGCCGTGGAGGGTATTCGGAGGGCACGCTTTCGACGTGAGGGCCGTGACTACTAAGCGTACTGCTCTCGGGGTCGCAGTCCGCCGATAGCTACACCGTCCGCACTGGGCGGAGGGCTACTCCGACCGCTAACCGCTCAGCGCTTCTCGAGGCTGTGGTCCATCTCCGGGACCTCGGATTCGAGCCACTCGCGGAACCACTTGACGCGCTTGAGCCGCTTGTGCGCGATGCTCTCGGCGGCGTCGGAGTTGACCCGGTCCGTCGCGTCGCGGCCGCGTTCGAGGACTCGCTCGACCATCTCGGCGGCGTCCATGTGCGTCCGAGCCTCGTATCCCATCCGGAGCAGCATCAGCGCCGTGCCGTTCGCGCCGACTTTGTCGAGGATGTCGGCCTCGATGAGGCTCTGCGTTTCGAGTGAGACGTCCGCGAGCGGTCCCTGGTAGGAGTGGTCGGCGACGACCTGACACACCTGCTCGACGAACGACTGCGGGAAGTCGCCGTGGGTGTTCAGGTACTCGCGAGCGACGCGTGCCCCCTCCTCGGCGTGGACTTCCTGGTCGGCTTCGAGCTTCGAGATGTCGTGAAAGAGCGCGGCGACTCGGACGACGTCCGTGTCTGCGCCCTCGCGCTCGGCGATCTGGGTCGCCAGATCGACGACGTTCAGAATGTGGTTGAAGCGATACTCGGCGCTGTGCCAGGGGTACCACCGCATTCGGCCGCCGTCGTCTTCGCCTTCGACGCTCGCAGCGAGATAGTCGCGGACGAACCGCTCCATCTCCTCGAACTCCTCGTCTGCGACCGTCGACTCCTTGATTTCAACGCCCACGGAACCACCTCTCCTTCGAATCAGTGGGCGGTCCCACGGTGTCTGTATTCGCGTTCGGGTTCATTACCCGATAAAATGGTTCTTCGGTTCTTAGGCGTTACGACGGCTTGACCCCGTCCCGCTGCTGATATGCCCGCCGACCGTCTGCGACGGCGGCGATACGGACCGTTCGGTCATTCGAGCCGCGTCACGAACACCAGGACGGTCGTCAGGGCAGCCAGCGCGACCAGCACGTCGAAATCCAGCAACCGTTCCCGGAGTGGTCTCTCGCCCGAGCCGTCGACGAGGGTGTCGATCACGGTCCCGAAGAACTCTCCCGTCGAATCGGTGATCGAGCGCCCGTCCCCGTCGGACCGCTGTTCGGGAGTCGCTGTCGACTCGGTGGTTGGTGCTGCCGCATTGCTCCGGGACGACCCCCCGGATCCGTCGCTTCCGACGCCACCGCTTCCGCCTGCGCCGCCCGCCTGACCGACGGTCGTCGCGGCTGTGGTCGCCACCGCCGTCGTCGGTACGAACGCGCGAACCTCGCCGCTGACGCCGAGTTCGTTTGAATCGCTGATGACGCCGGCCGCGGAGGTCGCCTCGAAGGTATCGCCGACGCCCTGTGCGTCGAAGTCGAACGCAGCGGACCACGCGCCGCTCGGTCCGACGACCGCCTGGGTCGTCTTGTGGAACGACGGCTGCGTCCCGTTCGTCGACCGGAGTCGGAGTTCGATCTCGGTTCCCGGCGCGACGGTCGTGGTCCCGCTGATCGATTGGTTCGCCGCGGCTGCGACGACGAGGGGATCGTCGTCCGTCGCGATGGTCGCCTCGACGAACGAGTAGTTGCTAGCGACTGTCCGACTGTCGTCGTCGACTTCTGTGAACGTTCCGTTCTCGTGAACCGCGAACGACGCCGTGAGTGCGTCCCCTGCTGCGGGTACACTGGTGTCTGCTCCGTCCGAGACAGTGCCTACAGCCTCACTGTCGCTCGCTGTCGCCGCCGGTGCATCGATTTCGTACAGCATTGTGTAGGTATCGTTGCTCGGGTCGGCGACGACGCGTGCGTTGCTCGCGTTCAGTTCGAGTTGGTAGGCCTCGCGATTTGGCGGTGGGTTCTGTTGTGTGACGTTCAGCGCGTACAGCGCCGCCTCGTCCGTGCCATCGAGCGCGAAGAACGTCTCGGTCGCCGTTCCGTCGTGTTGTGCAAACTGGCCGGCGAGCCCCGGTGCCTCGATTCGGTGCACGACGAGGTCGCCCACGGCGACGTCCGCCCGCTGCGTGAGCCGCCCTGTCTCGACGGCCGTCGAGAGGTCTTCGTGCGTCGAAAGCGCTGCATCCGCGGGCGCGACCCAGGTGGTGAGTCGCTCTGGAGCGGGGGCGTCGAGTACGAGCGTCGCGGCGTGTTCCGCGTCTGCGCCCGTCCGAACAGTTACCTCGTACTCTCCGGGGGCTAGCGGCTCGCTCAGGGGGGTCCCCTCGTCGATATCGGCCGCGATCACCTCGTCTGCCGTCCCGCTGGTGTTTCCACTGGACGCGCCGACGCCGAACACGTCGCCGCCGTCGTCCGGCAGACTCGTCGCACCGGCGACCGCGGCTGTATTGAACCGCAGCCGGACGGTGCCGTCGTCGTCGCCATCGGATACGGTCACGTTCGCCCGAAAGCCCGAGTCGACGCTTCCGAGCGTCACCGTCGCGGTCTCGGCGTAGGTCAGATTCACGCCCACTTCGGCGACGTCGCCGGCGTGCTCGCCGACGACGGCCGACCGGAACCTCGCGGTGCTCAGGCTGTCGTCGACGACAGCTATGCGGTCGGAGCGGACTGTCGCGTCGGTACCGACGTCGGTCACGTTGACGGTGTAATTACCTGGTCCAGTCGTATCGAACACCGACGCCGGGAAGTCGAACGCCGTCTCGCCGTTCCCACCGAGGGTGATGTTCGTACGTTCGACGACCGCACCGTCCGTCTCGCGGAGGTCGACCCGAACGGTGCGCCCGCCCGCGCTCGCGAAGATGGTCCCTTCGACTGCCGCGGCGGTCGTGAGGTTCCGATCGTCGATCGCGACTCCGAGCCCCAGATCCCGGATCGTGACTCCCGTCGTTCGATCGGTGCTGCCGTCGTCGAGCGTCGTTTCGACGGTGTACGCCTCGGTCCAGTTCCGCGCGTCGGTGTCGATCACGAACACCTGGCTTCCCGGCCCGGTGCGACCCGCGAAGACGAACGCCCCGTCGTCGTCGACGACCTCGAACGCCTGATCGAGGTCGGCCGAGCCATCGGTCGCGACGAACGCCATCGCCGATCCGGCGTAGACGTTTGCCTCGCCGCTGCCCTCTGGAACGGTCGCGGACGCCACCGTCACGTCGAGCGTCCCGGGTGTGATGGTCTCGCTGTCAATCGAGTCGTTCACCGCGTCGATTCTGACGCCCACTTCCGAGCGCGGATCGAGCGCCGTCGCGGAACTGAGGAGCAGTTGTCCGTCCGTAGATCCGTCGGCGTCGAGGGCGTAGCGATCGGTTACGTCCGCTCCGTCGACGAGGACGGTGACGTTGTCCGCGAGCGTCAACGCCCCCGCTTCACCGCCCGCCTTCGAGACGTCTTCGCTGAACGGGACTTCGATGACGCTCTCTGTGTGCGTTAGCGACGCTCCCGAGAGGCTGTCGATGGAGAATTCGGTGACCGATCCGAGAGTGAGGGGCTCTGGATCGTTGTCGACAGTTTCTGCGTCAATTGTTGCATTTGCTGTTCGCTCTGTATTTGCACTTTCGTCAAAATATGTAGATGTGATCTCGTCGCCTTCTGTTACGTGTAATTCCCCAATTTTATCTGAAGATCCTATACCAATTGTACCTGTGAATTGGTCTCCTACCTCCGATGTCAGAAGAACCGTTTCGCCGCGAGTGTAGGTGATTCTGTCATTCTTATCTGACGGAGAAAGTAATTCTAGATCTACAGTACCGTTACGATTCCGTGAGACTGTTGCAATTCCACCGGATCCATCCCCCTGATTGCTGTACACAAAATCGGTCTTCGTAATCTTGTTATCGGTATAATAATCGGCTACCGGGAATTCCGTGGTAATCGAATCTGTTCCATCAACAATGTCTCGATCCATTAGGTTCTGTTGCGACTCAGTATCCGACTCGATATTGACGACGTAGTCCGTGGTCGTCGACAAATCGCTATCTTCGACGGTGACGGTGACGACGTCGCCGTCGGTGTACGTGGACGAATCAAACGAGATGTTCCCTTGATCCGCGGCAACGACGCCGGAGAACGCCCCCATCCCGCTGAGAAGACTGAGTACAAGAATCGTTACGAGAGAAACGGCTCGAAAGCGGCTCGTGTAGCCTGTCATACGTGAAGTAGTGGGTCGTCGACGACGCGCGAGCGACTGACGCAGACGCTGACGCAAATGCAGATAACACGACGCACAAACTGAACCACCAGAAACGGAAGTCGATGCCCGCCTCGTTCTGCCGGATGCCTCGAACTCCGTCGTCAGTCACGACTCGGAACCGAGTCCGGCGGCGACGCGAGAGTCCGTGACCGTGCATCCGTCTGTCGATTAGACGCCCGAGTAGGACGACTAGCATATATTATAAGTAACCTTCCTTTCTCGGACGATTTCCGTTAATTCAACACCGCGAAAAATGTTCGATCAGCGACAGCGTCCCAGACAAGCAAGCCAAGAATCCGCGTGATACTACCGGAACAGCTTCTGCAGGTAGCGATAGACGGGGAAGACGTATTCGGAGAGGCGGCCGACGACGCCGGTCGAACTGGCGTAGACGACTACCGGGAGGTCGGTTTCGGGGGCGCGCTCGATGACGCGGTCCGGGGTGCTCCCGACGACCCACCGACGGAGCTCGCGCGTGCGAGTCGCGCCGATGAACAGGACGCCGCCGCTCGCCGCCGCCGACTCGACGAGGCCGTCGGCGATGAGATCCGCTTCGATCTCGTGAACCTCGACGTCGATCCCCTCCGAGAGGTGATCGAGTGTGTCCTCGATCGCTTCGTGTGTCCCGTGTTCGCCCGTCGGTGCGACGCGAATGACGTGGACCGCCGCGCCCTGCGTTCCGAGGTCGTCGATCAGGGGGAGGAGGGCGTGGTGGTGCGGTCCGCCGCCGGCACCGACGTTGACCACGTCCAGGCTCGGGTGCTCGGGGAGTTTGTGGACGTAGAGAATGTCACACGGCGATTTGAACTGCACCGACGACGCGATGTCCGGGTGGTCCTCGGGGTACCCCATCAGGATCAGGTCCGCGCCGTCGTCCCGAGCAGTCTGGAGAATGTCGAAGGCGACCTCCCGGCAGATGTGTCCCTCGACGGTGTAGTCGACCCCGGTCTCGACGCCTTCGAGCTGGGCTTCGAGCGCGTCGGCGCGGTCGCCGGCGGTGTCTTCGAGCGCCTCGAAGGGGGTCTGTTCGGGTAGCTGGGTGATCGTCACGACCTGGACGAGCGGATCGCCGTTGCCCGTCCGCGCTTCGGCTATTTGGCTCGCAAAGCGCACGTAGGCGGGTGCGCGACTCGGCCGAGCGACCGGGACTAGGATACGGAACCGTTCTTCGGTCTCCGCTTCGGCCTCCTCTCCGCCGGCCGCTGCGGCCGACTCACCCGCTACGGTCGGCGGGCGTTCGCCCGCACGGGCGGCGTGCCCGCCCGGTTCGACGGATGCAGCGTGCGGGCGGGCTTCAGTCACGCGCGCGAAGAGTTCCTCGCGTTCGGGCGCGCCGCCCCAGAAGTAGTACGACGCTACGAGCGCGATCACGATGACGATGCCGCTGAGGATCCCCGAGAAGGGCAGATTTCCGATGAGTGCGACGTTGGCCAGGACGCCGAGGACGGGAACGAACGGCACGAGCGGGACGCTGAAGGGACGGTCGAGGTCCGGATAGCGGCGCCGCGAGTAGACGAGCGCGACGTTCACGACCGAGAGTGGAACGAGCAGATTGAACGTCGCAAAGCCGGTGAGCGCCGAGAGATGGAAGTGGAGTTCGCGGCCGACGACCTCGACCGACGGCAGGATGCCGCTGAAGGCCAGAATCAACGCGACGATCGTTCCCGTCGCCGTCGCGACGCTCCAGAACGGCGTCCCGTACTCGGGATGGATGCGCTGGAACGGCCGCGGGGCCTGTCCACGCTCGCCCATCAGCGACCCGATCCCCGAGGCGGCCAGTATCGAGGCGTTCGACGCCGACACCATCGAGAAGATCGCGCCCGCGACGATGAGTACCCGACCGATCGGACCGAGGAACGCGGCCGCGACCCGGCCCATCGCGGTCTCACCGAGTTCGGCGACCACTTCCGCGGGGATCGGCGAGTTCACCATCGCGACGATGACGAAGGTGTAGAGCACGACGACGGTCAGAATCGACGTCGCGATAGCCTTGGGGACCGTCTTCCGTGGCTCGATGATCTCGCCCGCACTCGCAGCGATGGCTGAGAATCCGAAGAACGTAATGAACGCCAGGGCCGCCACGGAGACGATGCCGACGGGTTCGGCCTGGAAGTTCCCGGCGAACCGCCCGGTAGCTTCGACTGGCCCGGCGAAAGCGAACGCGCCGCCGATGAATGCGAAGAGCACGGCGACTTTCGCGGAGGTGATGATGACCTGGAACGTCCCGCTCTCTTCAGTCCCGCGGGCGTTGAGGGCGCCAAGGAGAATCGTCGTGACGAGCGGCATCGTCCCGTGCGGAATCGGCCAGGCTTCGGGGAAGACGAACCGCTGCCACCACTCGCCCATCGTCGCGAGGTAGAACGCGGTCGTCCCCGTGTAGCCGAGAAACAGCGAGACGCCGACGAAGTACGTGAGGAAGTCGCTGTCGAACGTCTGTGAACTGAACAGGTAGCCGCCGCCGTTCTCGGAGTAGATCGAGGCGAACTCGGAGTACGAGGCCGCGGTGATCCCGGCGACGACTGCGGCGATAATGAACGCGATGACCGCGCTACTGCCGATTCGGGCGACGGCGACGCCGGACAGCGAGAAGATCCCCGCCGCGATCATCGTCCCGAGGCCCATCGCGTACGCGACGGTGAAGCCGAGTGACCGAGTGTGCTCTACCATCCTCTGCTCCCGGAGTGCTCGTCGTTTACCGACTCCTGCGTGTGCAAATTTGCCATCCCCTCTGTCTCTCCGTTTTGTCCAAGTGAGTCGCAATCGATGGTTGTGCGCTCCGTCGAGAGCGCTGCGTGCGTCACGGCTGCAGTACGGCGGAGTTCGGACGGTGCAACTCCCGGAATCTGCGCCCGCTCACACAGCCGTAACCGCTCGTGGGACCCGTCGTTCCGACCGTTGTGAGCGGACGGCGGGCACGTTCTATCGGGGTTCCCGTAACCGTTGATAGACTCTCGCCGGAGGACACGCCGAGAGATCTGCGAGGACTTACGAGAACTCCGACAACGTCCGCCGCGCTACTCGTCTCGTACGGATCCATACCGAACGATTGCGGCCGCATCACGTATTAAAGTCACCGAAAATCACCGTTTTCGTAAAATATCGGCCCCAGACCAAGACATTTTGTCACTTTCCGAGGCGAACCCGGCGTCAGTTATCGAGCCGACAGACGAGTATAAACACAGTCTACGAAACCGACGAAGTCGACGCGGCGACGACCTGCCGACACTACAGGACTGGGCGCCGAGGGGAGCAGCCGCGCCTTTGGTCACCCCAACACCCGTTTGAGCTAAACCGAGTTTTATCTGCGATTGCCGTCGATACAGACGTATCAGAGATGGTCCCCACACCCGACGTACACCCGATCAGAAGGCGTCCCTCCACTCTCGTTCGCTGGCAGGAGAGACACTTACGAATCCGTCGCAGTGACAGGGGTGTCACCGATGCCTAGTTTCACGACTCGACTCTCCGCAGGGATGGAACGGGCCCGGGAGTATCCGTTGCTGGCGCTCGTCCCGGTACTGCTCGCCCTTCTGGATACGGACAAGATCGTCGCTATCGCCACGTTCGACGGCGGACACATCGGCTTCAAATTCGGGCTCCCGCTGTCGGTCGTCACCATCTGGCAGTTCGTGAGCGTCCCGAACTCGGGCGTCACCGCAAACACCGGGCTTCCGATCGAGATGCTCCCGCTGGCGGTCGTGACGGTCCCGGTATTGCTCGTCGTGCAGGCCGCAGCGACGGCGGGGTACTTCGGGAGCATCCGAAACGCACTCGATCGCGACGCCTACGACTTCAGCCGAAACGTTCGTGCGTACTTTGTCCCCTTTCTCGTGCTGACTGCCGTGCCGTTCCTCGCGGTGCTCCCGCTCGCAGTCGGCGTCTTCGGCGTCGGCGCGTTGGCTGGGAACCTCAGTGGTGCGGTGCTGCTGATCGTCATCCCGACGTTGCTCGTCTTTCTGATCGCCGCGTACCTCTTTTATGCGACGCCGTATCTCCTCGTTCTACGCGACGTCGGCGTCGTCGATGCCGCCCGAGCGTCGTACGCGCTCGCCGTCGACGGCGGCCCGTACGTTTCCTATGCGGTCGGCTTCTCGCTCTTCGTCCTCGTGGTCTCACCCTTTGCGACTGCGTTCGTGGTGAACGTGCCGCTGCTCGGGATCCCGGTCGGCATCCTCGGCGGCAGCATCCTCGGTCTCGGCGCGAACTTCGCAACGATGCGTTTCGTCGCGGACCTCGATCCGGAGTCGGCGGTCGATCGGTCGTGGGATCCGGACTCGTCCGAGTCGCCCGAGTGACGTTGTCAAACCACGCCCATCGATCATTACGGATAGACAGACAGTAATAGGAGCATCTCGCTACCACGGAATACGATGGACGAGTGGCGAGGGCGAGAAGAACGCGCGACGAACGTTCTGTACCAGCAGGCGGTTCGAGTCCCACTGCCGGACCTCGACGCCGAACGCGTCCTCCATAAGAATATGACGCGCATCGCTGATGCGGGCATCCACAAGAGCGACCTGCTCGCAGACCCGGACGTCCCGCTCACCGAAGCCTACGAGTACGAACTCGACGAGATGCGACAGAGCTTCCAGCACCGCCTACAGCAGGTCGCCGGCGCGGACTATCACGACGTCGCGGACGCGTACATCCGCGGCGAGCGCGACGACTGGATCGGGGCGCTCGCGACCTACTACCGGGAGTGCTACTACCGACTGCAGGAGCGCTACACCCACGACGACCAGTTCTTCTTTCTCCTCGTGCTCCGCTATCCCGACTGCTTCACGGTCAATCTCGGCTTCGCCGACGGCGACGTTTCCGACGACGCCGTCCGTTACGAATCAGTTACACACACGGATATCGACGAGGAGTATCGCGAACGATACTACGCGGAGTGCCAGTACGCACAGCGTGAGGCCGCAGAATACATCCGCGAGCGCGTCGCCTGCATCCGGGAGTCGTTCCCGGACCCGGACACCACGCCGTTCGAGGAGCGCAACTACGGCGGCTTCGTGCACATTACGGGACGGAGCAGTGCCATATTCTCGGAATTACTCGACAGTGTTCGTCCGGACCCCGGTCGCTTCGACAGTCCGGTAACCACGCCCGGTCTCGTTCCAGAGGGTCCAGAAGCAAAACGAACCAAACGCAAGTATCTTGCCGACGCTGACTTCGTCGCCTGAGGGGTCCTCGGGGCGGCTCTCTTTATTCGGGTTCGTAACCCCTGCTCTTTTGTCAGCTCTCAATTATTTTTGGAGGTCACAGTTGCGAGACTTGTCTGTTCGGAGCGTTCGGTGTGCACAGTCTTCGAAGGATCCGGGCGGTCGAACGGCTGTTTCTCGCCGTGATTCCGTTACGCACTGGACAGTCGGGAGCCGGCTACCGACCAGGCAGCCACTGGGCTAATACTGTCGGAGCCGATGCCCCCTCTCGTGCAATCGGGTGCGTGAAGCCTACTAGACGCTACCATATTTTCGACTCGACTCAGAAGTCGACTAGTCTGAGGATCTCACCAACCAAATGATTATATGATTTTATTACCTATGTACATATATGATCGGTATCCACCTTGAGTATATAGACGAAGAGATTATGGAACGAGTCGCCGAAGTGGAAAAACAACAACGGCCATATCCGTCTGATGCGGATGGAGTCAGATATAGTGATATAATAGATCACTACGTTAGATCCGAGGAGTTTGACGCACCGCCGATGGTGATGATCTCCGACCGACTCGATCACTTGAGTGAGGACGGGTACTTGAGACAACTTCGTCCCGATCCATCTCCAGTAAGTGCCACGTACCGTCTCACTCACCGGGGTTGGAGAATGGTTAAGAGCAGTCCGCCCGACTAGTCGGCCGGGGCCGCTTGTACTGATCTGCGAGTGTTATAGATTCTTCTCACGCTATTTGCGTCGCTGAAAAACTAACCGAAACCTCTCCGTTGAAGGGTTCGTTGTCGCCCCTCTCGGATTACCTGGTCGATTGTCGACCGCTAATATTCAGGGAATAATATTTTAAGCAAATACTACGATGGACGTTAGTGTGCAGATAAAACAACTCCTCGCAGATGACGACGCAGTGTCCCCCGTCATCGGGGTGATCCTGATGGTCGCGATTACAGTCATTCTCGCGGCCGTCATCGGCTCGTTCGTGCTCAACCTCGGCCAGGGCGTTCAGCAGACGGCACCGCAGGCCAGTTTCGGCTTTGATTACAATACGAGTGCCAACGGTAACGTGACGATAACACACGAAACGGGAGATTCGATTGATGCGGCGCGACTCAACACGACTGGTCTCGACAACGGGACGATCAATTGGGTCGATAACGGTGACGTCACTGGGACAGTCTCCGCGGGCTCAAGCGCTACTTTCGACAACGGAGCCCATTGGGATGGAGAGACGGTCCGCGTCGTCTGGACCTCCCAGAACGGCGAGACTTCCGCGACGCTGAGTCAGTCTACCGCACCCGACGAGTCCTGATCGGCTTAACGGCCATTCGTTCGGCTTTTTTGGATACCTGCGACCGACGATAGTAGCGTTTGCAACGGATCACATCTCTGATCACATACTGACACTGTCGGACAGCAGTCCGTGAATTATTTTGGCACCCACGGGGTGCCGATACTTTTCACATCGTTCTGTCCGACAGTAACAGACACGACGATGTTCACGCTCAAATCGGACGAGCTTCCGTAGTGGGCCGTCCCCATACCCGGTCTTGGTGAGACCTCACCCCCAGCCACATTCTCTCGCCGTCTCAGATCTCGAACGCTGCTGCGTCGTGTCGTCTAACAGCGAATCAGCGATCAAGATATACTACTAGTACCTAGTAGCAATATGTTTATATGGTATTGGTATACAGGCAGAAGCAGGCAGGACTCTGTGCGATGCTCGATATCCCGGAGTTTACGGCAGTGCGGGCGCTGTTGACTGTGGTAGTCAACGCCACACTCTAAATCTGGTTCTTGCGTTTTAGGGCTTTTAGCGGGCACTGAAAGGCTATATACCGACAGTGTATGCTAGCGGTACTTTCAAGTAGTGTTGTCCAATACACACGAAGCGAGTGGTGCATAGCTGTGTGGAGGCCACTCGATCGGACCAGAACGTAGTAGAACGGAACATGGCAACGATGACAACATCGGATAACGGCGCCCGCGAGGACACCACGCACACGTCCATCGAAATTAGCCGCGACGTGTGGCGGCAAGTCCGCAGCGATGCCGTTGCAGACGGGAAGAACGTCTCTGAAAAACTTGAGGAGGTGCTCGAGGATTATTACGACCTCGATTGACGCGCCGGGCGCGAGCCCGCCGGAGCACGCGATGATTCAGCAGTCGTATCACTCGACAACTAACCGCGACTATACTTACGACACCAATTAATGACACGCGACTTACGTAACAAAGCGCGCGCGGTGTTCCTGGCGACGCTGATGGTCGTCTCCGTCTTCGGCGGGACGATGGCGTTCGCAGGGAGTGCTGCCGCGGCGACGAATTCTGCCTCCTTGAGCGACACACTCGTTTCAGGGGGAGAGATTCAAGTAAATGGATCAGTTGATGCGAATGGTACTGTTGTTGCATTCGTCGATGACAACGGCGACGGCGAATACAACACGAGTTCTGATGCTCCTGATGGGGGCGATGCTGGAATCTGGGCTACTGAGTACGTCAGTGACCACACCCAAGATAGCCAGTTCTCAATCCCGCTTAATGTCGATGGCTTAGAAAGCGGGACGTACGATGTGTACGTCTTCCAAGTGGAAGGCCAAGACAGCTACACCATCAGTAATGGTGACACGGGCGAGCGCTCGGCTGAGCTCCAGGTTGACGCTGACGAGCCGGTCTTCGGGAACGAAACGCCCGAAGACGGCACGACGATCAGCGCACAGCAGGACATCGTCGTTCCGATCACCGACGCTAACACGAGCGTCGACTTCATCACCGCGACTGTCACCAGTGGCGAGGAAGAAGTCACGTTTGAGCTCAATCCGGACTCAGCCTCGGCTGATGGTGTTGCGTTCAGTAACAACGAACTCACGATCACGCCCGGTGCCGGAAACGTCCCCGCACTTGATACAGATGGCGTCTACACCGTTGACGTGACCGCCGAGGACGAAGTCGGCAACAGCAACACCACGGACTTCACGTTCACGATCGAATCTGCCGACCCGACGTTCTCGCTGGACACACCAGCTCTGGGCGATGACAACGTCACTGATCTCTACGACGACGACCGGACGGACTACGGTCTCGCGACGAACTACGAGAACCAGACCATCGAGGTCGACATCGACTCTCCGTCCGCCGTTGCGATCAACGACTCACACTCCTCGCTGACCGTCACGGTTGACGGCGCTGACTACGAGGAGTCCTTCGACTACACGGACACCGAATACGATAACGACACCCACACGTTCACCGTCGTCCCGGGCGAGAACGACGTTCAGTCGCTCCCCGCGACTGGTGACGTGACTGTCGACGTGAGCGCGGAAGACGACGCGGGCAACACCGCCAGCGACGTCTTCAGCTTCCACGTCGACACGACGCCGATCCAGGTCACCGATCTCGAACTCTCCGATTCCGAGATCAACGAAAGTGACGTGGACCACGGTGTCGATGCACTCGTCACGTTCAACGACACGGTCGACGAGAACTCTGTCGACCTCACGACGAGTATCGACGGTGAGTCTAATGCCGTCACCGGTCAGGCAGACCTTGTTGAGGGAGAAGGCAAGCAGGTTGCCGTCCCGCTCAACCTCGACACCTACGGGAACATCGAAAACGCCTCGGCTGTCATGAACGTCACGGCAGCATCGGACGTCGCTGGCAACGGCCTGTCGAACGCCGATGCTGACGCGAGTAACGAGACGTTCTCGATCGACACGGACGGTCCGTCGATCACGCTCAGCGAACCGGGAGACATCTCCTCGCCGATCCAGGGCTACGTGAACTTCACGACGTACGCCACTAACGAAGATGACATCGACGAGATCAGCTACGAGATCTACGTGGGCACCGACGCATCCGCGGCGGTCCCGATCTCCGAGCTGCCGTTCAGCGCTGAGAACGTTCCGACGCAGAACCTCCCCGACGGCACCCACACGCTGGCAGTGACCGTCGAAGACAGCGCCGGTAACGACCGCACCAAGTTTGTCGACTTCACGCTTGACAACGATCAGCCGTTGACGGTCGAGCAGGAGTACCTGCCCGGTCTCATCACGCCTGTCTCGGCCGGTGGGTACACTGCGGACGGCACTACGGACATCTCCCCGGCTGACGTCTTCAGCACGAATGAGGGTGTCGATGCGACCTACTACGTCGACGGCGAAGAGGTCGCGGCCGACCACACGATCACCGCTGAAGTCCACCGCGGGCTGACCGAACCGATCTCCGCCGAGGTTGGCGGCGAAAACACGACGGTTCGTGTCTCCTTCGCCCCGCTCGTCGGCGCTGAAAGCGTCAGCGGCGACGAGGTCAACATCGGCGTCGAAACGCTCGATGACGTCGAGCACCTCGACGAGCTCAACGTTACGGTCGAAGACACCGATGGTCACTTCGCGCAGACCGAGCGGACACTCACGCGCGAGGACTTCTCGGAATACGAAGACAGCGGCATCTACACGGCGACCGTTGACGGCCTCGACGACGGCACCTACGACGTCACGGTGACCGACGCTGAGGACGACGACGGCGACACCGTGAATGTCCGTCTCGACGGGGACGCAGGTACGACCGCGACGGTCGACGACCACGACCCGATGGCTGAGACGGCCTACCTGATCGGTAGCAACGGTGGCGAGTCCACGGTCACGGTCGAATTCAATGAGCACGTCGCACTCGAGGACGAGTCGGCGGTCTCCTTCCGTGATTCGACTGCCGCCGTCAAGAACGTCGTCGACAACGGCGACGGCACGCTGACTGTCACTCTCGACGGCGAGGTCCAGACGGTCGACGCGCCGCTGCTGAACGTCTCCGACGTGACCGAGACGAACTACGGCGACACTCAGGATACGAGTGACACGTCCACGCCGGTCGCGACGGCTCACTTCGAGCTGTCGAGCGACGGGCTGAACGTCATCTCGATCCCGGCCGAGACCGGCCGCGTCGAGCTCAGCGCCACTGGCTTCAACAGTGACGCGATCGACACGATCAGCGCCTACGACGCTGCGGACGGCACCTGGGAGCAGTACTCGCCCGGTGCTGAAGAGAACAACCTCACCTACCTCGAAGGTGGGCAGGGCTACGTCGTGGACGCTGCGGAAGACACGACAGTCGAGATCAACGCCGAGAACGCACCGCCCGTCGACGAGCGGAACCTCCAGCAGCTCCAGTCCGGCTGGAACCTGATCGGCCACTACCAGGAAGGCAAGCAGTCTGTCGGCCAGGTAATGGCGCCGCTCGGTGACCAGTTCTACCAGATCGAAGCGGGCTACGACGGCTCGCAACTGAGCACGGACGCCTCGCTCGACGCCGGTGAAGGCTACTGGGTCTTCACCACCGAGGGCGGCCCCTACGTGCCCGTGAACTACGGCGGCGCGACCAGCGAGAAGCCGACCGTTGGCACGCTGCCTGGCGCAAACCTTGTGTCTCCTGTGAGCACGCCTCTCGCTCTCGACCGAGCCGGTCCTGTGGGCTTCCCCGTGAACGGGGAGGAAGAGCTGATCTTCATCGCGCAAGTGAGCGACGAGAATCAGATTAGTACTGTTCAGGCTCACTCCGAGGAACTGGGTATCGACGAAACCCTCGTTCCGGTTCCGGTTGGCACAGAGATGTACTTCGAGCGGCCACCTTCCGAGGAGTTCATCCATCTCCCACCGGAGTACAGTTACACGACTGAAATCCGACAGTATCTGAAATCCATTCAGTCTCAGACGTCCGGTACGCTCTACGTGAGCCAAGGCACCGTGGAAGCCGACTACGCTGCAGGCTACGATGGAATCGAGAACACGTCAGTCACCGTCTCGGCCGTCGACGCCTACGGTAACGTCGGTCAGGTCAGTCAGGAAGTCGACCCGGCTGACCGAACTGGATCGGTCGAGATCGTTGAAAGCGATCTCAAAGCCAGTGACGATGACGATGCAGGTCAGATCACAGTTGATACGACCTACAATACCGGCGGCGTGGCAGACGCCCAAGTAATCGTTAAGAACGCACAGACCGGCCAGGTCGTCGCCACGGACATCGGTCCCATAGATGGAGAGTCTCACCTCGACGTCAATATGACGCGGGTTGATAACGGCGACAAACTGAACGCCTACCTCGTCGACGCGAGCGAAGGTGACGACTACGACTACGTCGTCGCCGAGGACACCAACGACGAAGACGCTCAGACCGTCTCCGGTCTGACGGACCTCGCGTACACGGTGAACGACGACGGCACGATTGCGGATTCGTGGGACACCACTGGCGACTCGACGCTCCAAACGGCTGTCGATAATGTTGACACGACGAAAACGCTCTATCTCGAAAACGGAGAGTACGACAGTGTCGGTATCAGCCGTTCGGTGACGATCACTAACGCATCGAATGCCGACCCGGTCATCACAGACACGAATCTCCCGAGTAGTGGTCGGATGTTCGACGTCCGGAGTGCCGGTGTCTCGATCTCCGGGCTGACGTTCGACGGTAACGGGAACACGAACATCTTAGTCGGTGTTCGGACCGCGAACGCTGACGGTGGCGAGAAGGTCGTCATCAAGAACAACGAGTTCAAGAACCTTCAGACGGCGATCCAGACCGGACAGAACGACGTCAAACACGTCGTTAAAGGCAACAACGTTACTGACGCTGTCGTCGGTGTCTCAACGCTGACGACAGCTGCTGACGTCACGGTTCAGAACAACGACATCACTGTCGCTTCTGACGGCGAAGGCATCGGCGTCGGTGGCGACGGTATCACGACCCTATCCGGTAACACCATCACGGTCAGTTCGCAGTTCACTTCTGCGGACATCGATAATGGCGACAACTACGCCTCGTACAGCACGCCGCGCGGTATCGGTCTCTACGCCGGTACGCCGAAGTCCGCGGATGGCGTCTCTGACGAGCAGAAGTCGATGATCACGATTGAGCCCGAAAGCGGCCACAAGGTCGTCGATATGAACTCGCCCGCGTTCGAGAGTTCCGGCACCGATAACGTCGGAACGAACAGCTTCGACATCAACGTCGACGCTGACGAAGACGTGACCGCGTACTACGTCGTCGAGACGTCCGACAGTGACAGTCCCGACAAAGCCTCAGTCGTCGACCAGTCTGCCAGTGGCGAAGTCAAGGGGCAGTTCGAGGTCACCGCCGATTCGTCCGCTTCGACGACCGTGAGTGGTCTCAGTGAAGGCACAGCGTACGACGTCTACGTGGTCATCGAGGACGACGGTGGCAACACCGTGATGGCTGGTCAGATCGACGTCACGACTGACTCGACAAGCACGACTACGTCAACGTCGACAAGCACGACTACGTCGGGCTAATCGGCTCACACCTCCTCCACAATTTATTTGACACAAAGGTAGACAGGACTACTCACATAACACATAATGACACGAACTAGGCAACGTTCGGCGCTGCGGCTGTTGGTCGTAGTCGTCGCACTGTTGACGGTCGCGAGCGCAGGCTTCGCGCCGCTGGCCGCGGCCCAAGAAGAGGGCACACCACCGGTGCCGCCGCAGCGCTTCTACGGGACGGTTTCCAGCGACGGCGTCGGCGTCGCTGACCAGACTGTAGAAGTGACCTACGACGGCGCGGTGATCGCCAATACCACTACCGACTCCGACGGGTACTACGACCTGCAGGTCCCCAAAGAGAACGGTCTCGAAGACGGTGACACGGTCACCATCTCCGTCGCAGGGACGGATGCAAGCACCCAGGCGACCTGGGAACCCGGCAGCAGCGCGCAGGTGAACTTCACCGCTGACGTCGCCACCACGCCCACCGAAACGCCTGACGGCGGCGACGGTGACACCGGTGATGGCGGTACTGGCGGTACTGGCGGCGGTGGCGATGCCCCGCCGGCCGACGACACCCCCGAGCCAGTCTCCGAAACGGTCGATCTCGACCAGGACGGCGCCGCGCAGGTCCAGCTCTCGGGCGGCACGGGCGCAACGAGCGTCACCGTGACCGTGCCGGGCGCGACCGGTCAGGCGACCGTCGAAGAACTGCCGGACCCGCCGGCTGACGTACCTGCCCCGCCGGGCCAGTACGTGACGGGCGTCGACATCTCCGCACCGGATCCGCCGGAAGGCGAGAGCGCGACGGTCACGATCACCGTCTCGCAGTCACGCCTCGACGAACTGGGCGCGAGCGCGGAGCAGCTGGCCATCCAGCACTACACGGACGGCGCGTGGCAGACGCTCGAGACGACCGTCGAAAGCCAGGACGGTAGCGAAGTCGTCCTGAGCGCGCAGACGACGGGCTTCTCGCCGTTCGCCGTGACCGTGCAGGACGATCAAGCGCAGGTGACGACGACTGCGGTCGACACGACCGAACAGCCGGACGAGACGACCGAACCGGCGACCCAGGCGACGACGACGTCGCCGCCCGGTGACGACGGCGGGCCTGGCCCGCTGCTCATCGCTGGCGTCGTGATCGTCATCCTGGCGATCGTCGCCGGCGCGTACTTCGCGTTCAACGAATAGCGCGCTAACCGCACCCGACGGCTTCATTTTCTTTGGCGTCCCGACGACACGTCCCGCTGAGTCACGACGCTCGTATTCCCTTTAGGCAACTGACTGAATATCCGACTCGGTCGACAGCGGGGGCACAGGGTTCGTTATCGCTATCGTAGCGTTTGCACGTCTTCACGCACCGAATCGCACGTAGTCGTGCGATTGGCTGTGTACTCATAGGGATTATCGTACATCCGCATAGATTTCTCGCCGGATAGTACGGCGACAGCCTCTGAACCGTTACGATACTCCCTATCAGTTGCAGACGCTACTATATGAACTGCGAGTACCCCAACGTGGATTCGCCCCGCGAGGACTCGCGTCTGCTCGGCCTCTGGGTTCGAATCGCCCGACAGTCTCGCATTCGTGACTCCCCGTTCGGTTTGTCACAGAAGTAGTAGTCCCGGGCGGACTATAGCTAGATGTTTCATAGTCCCTGCTGTCAACAAACTGGATATGGTCGGTACCGAAGACGTCCAAGGATACGCGCGAAAGTTCCGTAACCAGTACGAGCGCGTTCAGGACGCCGATATCGACGAGCGCGACCGCGAGGCCATTCTCAACTTCATCCACGCCCTCGACGCCACCGGTAACCTCAACGAAGGCACGATGGGCGCCCGGATCAACCACCTCCGGCTCTCCTCGGAGCGCGCCGACGTCCCGCTCGTCGAGATGGACAAGTCCGATGTCGACACGCTGCTCTTCGAGTTGAACCACGAACACGGACTCGCCGAAGGTACCCGCCGCAACTACCGGAAGTCGCTCCGGAAGTTCTTCCGCCATCGCGACGAGCCGTGGGCCGAAGACATCACGATCGGCGCACAGCCCAGTCGATCGGTCGACCCCGACGAACTCCTCACCGACGAGGAGATCGACGACCTCCTCGATGCTGCCCCGAACCCGCGAGACAAAGCAACGATCGCACTGCTCGCTGACACCGGCCTCCGTATCGGCGCGATCGCCAGCCTCCGGATCCGCGACCTCGACACCAGCGGGCAGATGACGACGCTGTCGATCAACGAGGACGCGAACGTGAAGGGTGCCTCGGGGACTGTCCCGCTGACGTGGAGCGAGTCGCACCTCACCTCGTATCTCAACAACCATCCGCGACGCGACGTCGACGAGGCGGCACTGATCCACAAGAGCGCCGGCTGGTACGACCTCGACGAGGACGGCGAAGATGGCGCGATGACCTACCAGTATCTCTCGCGACGCATCAAGACGGCCGCCGACAAGGCTGGGGTCGCACGCGAGCGCGTGAACACGCACAACTTCCGGAAGACGGCCATCTCGCGGTGGATCCGCGAGGGGCTCTCCGAGCAGGCGATCAAACACCGGGCGATGTGGGACGTCGATACCGACCAGATCAAGACCTACTCCGGGGTTCGCGACGAGGAACTCAACGACCAGATCCTCGCACACTACGGGATCGACATCGAGCGCGATGAGCACGAGCCGACGGTCTTCCCGTGTCCGCGCTGCCGGTCGTCGGTCCGCGAGGGCCAGCGGTTCTGCCCCAACTGTTCGGCTCCACTGACCGACACGGCTGCTGACGCCGTCTCCGAGGCGACCGACACGACGACCGACGAGCTCGTCTCGACGATCGACCCCGAGACACGTGACGAACTGGTCGCCCTCCTGGAGAATATCGAGGCCCATCCCGAAGCGGCCCTCGACGTCTGATTCAGACATCGTCATCCTCCTCTTGGGCGTCGGTGCCGCCGGCCATCTCATTGAGGATGTTGCGCGCATAGCGGCCGATCTTCGTATCGGCGTCGTACTTCTCGGTGAGCGATTCGAGTTTCTCACGGTCGCTGCGGTCACGGAATGAGAGGTCGCCCTCTCGCTGCTGTGTCTCACTCATTGGTAGGGGTAAACTGCTGTTCGCGATAGCGATTGGCTGACTGTGCCTCGCTGCGGGCTTCCGCTGCGGTCTCGGTGACGTCGACGTTCTCCCAGTGGGCCGGGACCGTGCTCACGATCGCCCCGAGACAGGCGATCAACAGCATCTCGGTCGCCAGATGGACGCGGGCGGTCGTCTCCCGGTCCGTCTTCACGTCGGTCGCGACAGCCTCGCGCCAGGCGACGCGGAGCGGATAGCCCTCCCAGCCGTCGGGACAGCGGGCGTCCCACTGCCGGCCGGGGTGGGTCCGCGCGTGGCCGTTGCACTCTCCGCGCAGGCGCATCCCATCTTGGGTCTTCCACGCCTGCGCTCGGCCGTCCGGCGTCGAGGGCGTCGGCGCTCGCACGTCGCTGCTGCGCCGGTGACGAGAGGACATTCACAGTGCACCTCCGTAGATCGCGACGAAGAGCATCGCGAGCCCGAGCGCCGCGCCGAGCGCAACGATCCACGGCGCCGTCTCGGTCTGGGCGCGATCTCGGCGAGCGGGCGCGTCCTCGAGCGCCGGGATGTCGAAATAGCGACAGCGCTCGCACGGCCGGAAGCGGTCTGGGACGTCGCCGATCGTCGTCGGGGTCGCGTCAGCACACTCGCCAGCAGGACCACCCGACTGCAGCCCAGCGCAGTCGTCGACGTAGTGATAGACGTCGGTCCCGCTGTCGACGGCGACCCAGACGCGCGTGTCGGCATCACTCATAGGTCTCACCTCGGGGCCACTCCATCCGATAGAGTCGCAGTAGCGTCTGGATCAACGCCCGTCCGGGCGCGTTCGTCCCGGATTCGACGTTCCGAACGGTGGTCGCCTCATACGGGATCTGCGTGGCAACCTCGTCGACCGAGAGGCCGCACGTCTTACGGAGCGCTCGCAGTTCGTTTCCGGTCGGGATCCGGAAGTCGTGGACGCTCACGTCGGCTGTGGTGTCGATGTCGCCACGGGCCGCGTGGATGTGCCGCTCGATCGCGTCGAGGTGCTGCTCGACGTCGTCAGGCCGATCACTCGGCATCGTCGACCTCCTCGAGGACGTACGTGTGCTCGTCGTCGTGTGCGAGGATCGCGTCGGTCGCTTCGAGCATCTCGGCGGTCTCGCGGGCGACACGATCGACGACACGGAACTGCTGGCTCATTCGTTCCCCTCCGCTTCGTCGAACAGCGGCTCGGCGTCGGCGACGAGCAGGCCCTCGCTGGCATCGTGGTCGAGATCGAGGTAGACTGTCTGGCCGATCACCTCGCGGCTCAGACCGAACTGTGACAGAATCCCCCGAAACGACACGCCATACCCCGGGCCGTCAGAGATCAACGCCCAGGCGTCGTCAGGGTCGCCGCCCCGAGCGATGCCTAACTGACGACCTTCGCGATCGACGTAGAACTCAACGACGTCGACGTCGCCGAGCCACTTGCAACTGGCGCTCTTGTTGAAGCGCGCAGTGCCCGCCGGGTAAATAGCAAGCTGTGGCTCATCTTTTGCGTACGACCCTCCGTGGCGCTTTTCGACGCGGTCGAACGTCACGCAGACGCACCTCCGTGACGGCTGCGGTGGTGTTCGCGAACACTGCCGCCGTTCCGGACACTCGTGCAGTCAAAGCAGAGGTGAGCGTGCTTGTGGTCGGGGTCGTTTGGGCAGGCGTACGCCTCGCGGTCGACGGCCTCGGGATCGAACGTCGTTCCGCACAGCGAGATGTATCGCAGCCCGGACTCGATGTGGCCGCCGTAGCCGTCACCGGCGAACAGCAGATGCGTGATCGACGTCACGCCGCCTCACCTCCCGTTCCATCGGCGACCTCGTCGTACTGATCCCGACAGACCGGGCACAGCGTTCCGTCGACCGGTGCGGCCTCGTGCCGCAGGAGGTCGTCGCTCTCGCGACCGCACTCGGCGCAGACGTCGGGATCGTCGCCCAACTCGGTCTGGCCGCCGACTGTGCCGTCCTCGTGGACCGAGTTCGGCCAGACGACCTCGGTGACCCAGCGGGCGAACGCCTCAATCGTGATGTCCGAGTAGATCGCGACGTAACCCGATGCGGCGAGCGTACCGTGAATCGGGTAGCCGTCCCACCGGTACCGAATCGACAACTGCGACAGCCCCTGCGTGGGGATCGAGTGTCGCTTCGGGGCTTCGTCGTGCCACAGCGCCGCCGCGGCGTCGCGATCATCCTCGTCGGCATCCTCGCTCGTGACGACGCCCTCGACGATCGCGTCGTCGGGCAGCGTCTCGGCGATCGCCGGGAGATCGAGTTCGGTGCGTTCGGGGATGGCCGATAGTTGTCCGAGCAGGATCGTTTCGAGCAGGTCGGCGCCATCGCCGGCGTCGACACCCGCCCACCCCGCTTCGAGGTCCGCAACCACGTCGGTCGTGATCGGGACTTCGGCCTCGTCGGTCTCAACGTGGAGGCTCGGGTGTTCGGTGTCGGCGTCGGTGTAGAACTTCGGCTGCTCGGTGGGGACGTAGCCCGCAAGCGTGCCGTCGTAGACCGTGTGGCCGTCGAGGTATTCGGTCGCCGAGAGGTCGGCGTAGGGCCGCCGGTCGAGGTCGCTGTCGAGCGTGGCGTTGCCGTCTGCGACGTCGCCGCCGGCAACCGCGTGTAGAATCGCGGCGTACATCTCAGGCCACCTCCTCGACGTCGACGAGGTCGTTCGGGTGGGCGGTGATCCACGCGCTCGATCGGACGCGCCCGAAGAGTTTCGCACGGGCGATCGTCTGCGGCTCGCAGAGCAGTTGCCGGCCGCTGGGTGTCTCCGATCGGTGGAGTGCCTCTCGCCGGCGCGGTTCGGCGTCGTCCGAAGCGCGGACGATGTTCTGGACGAGGTCTTCGGCCGCCATCAGTCGGTCACCCCGTAGCCGCCGTCACTGTGGAGTGCGGCTTTGTTGGTGGGACTGGGCTCGATGTCAGTCTTGATCTGCACCGCGACCGACTCGCTGACCGACTCGACAGCGGCGATCTCCTCAACCGGTGCCTCGCGCAGGGATCCGACCGACTCGTAGCCGGCGTTGATGAGTGCCTGCGCCCGCCGGCGACCGACGCCACTGATCGTTTGCAACACGTCGAGTGACTTCGGGTCCGCGACCGTGTCGTCGACGTCGCCCGCATCGTCGGGTTGCGTCTTGGGGTCGGCGGCCGCGAGCCGGTGTCCTGGTGCTGGGCGCACGGCGTCGAGGTGCTCCGCGCCCGCTGCGAGGACGTCTGTGCCCTGGGCGGTGAGTGCGTAGCCGTTCGTGCGCTTGTCCTTCTCCGATTTGGCGAGGAGGTCGCCCTCGACCAGCTCGTCGAGGTTTGGGTACAGGCGGCCGTGGTTGACTTCCTCGTCGTACCACGCTTCGAGTTGGTCCTTGATCGCGAGGCCGTGCGGGACGCCGTCGTGGGCCGCGATCGCCGCGAGGATGTCGCGCTGGAAGTGATGCAGGTCGAACCACGCATCGCGCGGCGTCGGTTCTGTGTCAGTACTCGTGCCGTCGTCTTTTTGAGGGCGCTTGCCCTCCGTTCGGGTGGTCTCGTTCATTGCTGACTGCGGTGATCGGGACCACCACCTGCGCGGGCGGACTCGTTGGACTGGGTCGCCCGCGTGGGCAGTGGTTAATTCTTCGCCGTCTCAAGCGTCTCCGCGCCGTTTTCACGCCGATCGAGGTATTCACGAAGAGCCTCTTGCACAAGGCCGCTGTAACTGTCGTGTAACCCGCCGTAATCTTCGACGCGGTCGTCGAGGTCGTCTGGGATGTGGACTGTTCTTCGTGCCATCCGTTATTTGGTTATTTGAGTATTAACTTAATAGTAACGTTGCTCAATAGCTCAATAACTCGATTAGTGGGGGAGTTATTAAGTTCATACCTCAACTGAGTGCACGTATGAAGAAGACTATCAGCATCAGTCTCTCCGAAGAACTCGTCGACGAGGTTGACGACCGACTCGAATACGGTGACAGCCGTAGCGAATGGATTGAGGAAGCCGTCGTCGAAAAACTCGAACGGGAAAGCACGGGAGACTCTGCAGAGGGAAACTCGATCCCAGCGGCGACGAGTAGCTAATCGGAGGGCACTATTGGGGACTGGTTGCTGTATCAAGTTTGTCACCTAGCGTCTGACGGGGTTTTAATCTAGACTTCGCGTCTACTCAGGTGGCTGTAGTCCTGCGATTCTCGCTCTCCACCACGCCGGACCACAGTCAGTGCCCGATCGGCTGCACCACGGGGGATTGGGGATGCCGTTCGGGCCCTGGCCTCACACCTGACGCAACCGGACGAGGATGTCGTCGATCCAACCGGGCACGTCGACGTCCGCCAACTGTCCGGTTGCGTCCCACGAGGTCACGACCTCGTAGTCGTTGCCCGTCCCGTTGACGTCAAGTCGCCATCGCGGACCCTCCACGACATCTAACTCGACGCGCGTGCCACCGTTCGAGAGCTGCTTGATCGGCTCAACCGCCACTTCGTCGCCGGTGTACGCCTCGACCGTCTGTACTTGCTCTGGCATACACGCCGACTGAGGACCGGAGGTAGCATAAAAAGGGGCGCAACTTCCGGGTATGTAATTTAGTTGTTAGTTATGTCGTAGAGACTTCCTTGAATGGTGCCCAAAATGTGGGTACTTGCCCCTATAATTTATGTGGTGGAGATATTTGCTCTGGATATGGGTGGGCACAGACGAGGGGCGACCTCAACAACCGCCACGATATTAATGGTCGCTGTCACGATTGTCGTAGTGGGTGCCGTGGGAATCCCCGCCTCGAATTTAGCGAATTCACAGAATACGAGTCCACCCTCTGCAGCATTTGACACCGAACAGGATGGGGACACATTACGGATAACCCACATTGGTGGGCAATCTCTCGCTGGAAAGAATCTCGAACTCCAAGGTGCACAGGCGGACATCCCCGAGACTGTGAAGGCAGGAACGACAATCGAAGCAGTGCCGACGCAAGATCGTGTGAAACTGATCTGGAAGAGCGAGAAGTCAGATACATCCACTATCCTATTGGACATCGCAGCCAACCCAGCAGGCGGGGAAAGTATATTTAACATTACCGACACCAATGTTGGTCGTCGTTTCTGTCTGGGAAGTAAAGCAACCGGCACAGGATCAGCTACAATTGTCAATGAGGGCTCTATCGAAGATACTCAAACGGTCACATTATCCGTTGATGGTGCGGTGGTTCGGCAGGAGCAGGTGACGTTGGCACCCGGCGAACAAACCACAGTGATGTTCAGTTCTGTAACTGTTCAGACCAACGATTGTGAGGTGAATGCCACAGTCTCAACTGAGGACGATTCGTCGACTCGGAAACTGCCTGGCCTCGGGGTTGTCGCGGCAGTTATCGCCATTGCTGTCTGGATGCTACTAACGAAACGAGAATCAGAAGAAACCTGATCCTAACTGTCGCCGTGTGGTTCAGCGTAGATCTGTTGTGTATCAGTGTCTATGCCTCTCTCTGCGTGATCTGGCCGGTTGTCATTCGACAAGATTCGGTTCGGGGATAATGTTTTAGCCAGACCCTACTAAAGCAGTTAGTATGCAGCTAAAACAACTCCTCGCAGATGACGACGCAGTGTCTCCCGTTATCGGGGTGATCCTGATGGTCGCAATTACGGTGATCCTCGCGGCCGTCATTGGCTCGTTCGTGCTGAACCTCGGCCAGGGCGTCCAACAGACAGCCCCGCAGGCCAGTTTCGAGTTCGACTACAATACGACGAACGGTGCTAGTAACGTGACGATCACGCACCAGTCTGGTGATTCGATCACGGCATCGCAGCTCAACACGACGGGCGCGAACTGGGCTGATTCCACTCCAACGTGGAATAAATCCTACACGACCGTTACAGCCGGGAATTCGATCACAAAAGAGGCCAAGAACGCATTCAACGGTCAGACAATCCGCGTCGTCTGGTCTTCCCAGAACGGCGAGACCTCGGCCACGTTAAGCCAGTCGAAAGCACCCGGCGGCGCATAACGCCCGGCTACTCACCTCTTATTTGACGCGACAGAAGCCGCAACAGAGACATCGATCGGTGGCTGCACACTTGCGTCCGCAACCTCGTAGCGTGCCACACCCGTCCCCTCCTGGGTGATCAGCTCGTATTCTTCGAGCTTCCGGAGTCGATCACGACGCGTTCGACGGACGATCGGTGTCAACGTGGTATCCGCATACACCTGCTCGGCCACCGCGTCGTAGCGCTCGTGCAGCTCGACGCCGTTGATCGACCCGGCCGCGTGGATCAGCGCATACAGAATATGATGATGGACGGTCAGCGAGCGAAGATTGATCTCGCGGATCCGACGTTGGGCGAGTTCGAAACACGCCTCGATGTCTTCGGCCTCGATCTCGAAGGCGCCCCGATCGGCGGCGTGTTCGGCAGCCGCTCGGAGCGACTGAATCCCGTAACGAGCGACGCCAGCGACTTCGTCGGCGATCCACTCCAACTGCGAGCGATCGACGACACCGGGCTGCAATCCAACGCGGGCGCGAGCCCGCAAGATGTCTGCGAGTTCGTCGACGCCGAACTTGTCGACCTCGACGTCAGTCGCATCGATATACCGCTCGCTGACGGCTTCATTCGAGAGCCGCGATCGCCATCGCGTTGGATTGTGGACGATGACGACTGTCGACAACTGGGGGACATCCGCAAGCCGATCGAGCGCATTCAGATCGGGGAGACCCTCGGCTTCGTCAAGGATGACGATGTACGGGTGCGAGACAGCGTCGCGAAGCGTCTCTGTGAGTGCCGCAAGTGACTCTTCACCGGCCGGGAACGACGCCGTTGGATGCGCTTGGAGGACGGTCGCGAGAATCTTCTGGGGTGACGCCCCTAGACACTGCACGTAAGCGTGTGCCGTCTCGGTCTGCGCTTCGATCCGTTCGATCGTGTGCTGGGCGAGTGACGTTTTACCGACGCCTGAACTCCCAGAAATGATGACCTCGTCACCCGCCTGCCCGCCGAGTGTCGGCTTCCACGCCCGGTGGAGCGCTTCGACTTCCGCCTCGCGATACATCAACTCCCGTGGCGGCGTGTCGTCCTCGAAGACACTCGAATTCGTTATCATTCAGTTTCGGTGACGCAAAGCAGGTGTAAAAATACATATGCGAGTTCCGGGTGTATGAGAAACCTGAGAGGTCTCTGTCACTGTCGCCGTGATTGGAACGAAAGGGGGGCGCCGACGGGAAACTCTTCAAAAACGCCGACGCCAACGCGATCCAAGGCTCAACTAGCGGATGGAACCAGGACCACAGCCTGTATGCGGGTCACCACACCCGCACCGAAATATTGTATTCCGTTGTCAAGTATATTCCGTTCTCGAATCTCCAAGATGGGGAATCGTGGTCGACGTGCTGGCGTTCTGGCAGAGACACACTGGCTCCCTTCCGTGTGTAAGGAAATTTAGAGATCACACACCACCGTGCAAGTGAACTGCCGGCGACGACACGTGGGGCTGCTCGGTCAGCAGTCGCGATCGTCAGCAACGAACGTCGCAGCCCACCACTCCGAGACGACGCCTCTCTGACTGCAATCGCTGTCGTGTGGGATCTCTTCGACCGTCATCGCCGCCTGGCCGCACTCGTCACAGCGCACTTCGCCCGTGGGTTCGCCACGCCGGGCTCCGTCCCAGCCCTCGGACGTCTCGGCCGTGACTAACTCGAAGTGCGTGTCCTCATCAGCAAACGAACGCATCGTCATCGCCCTCCCCACGGCAGCAGCCCCGATCGAACGAGGCGCTCGTCGAGGGCGATCGCGATCGCGGCGATCGCTAAGAGAGCAGCGCCGATCCCGAGGTCGTGGATGGCCACGAGAATACCCCCGACTCCGAGTGAAAACGCGCCCTTGCGGAAGCGATTCCGGAGTCGAGCGATGCGGCCGTTACCATCGACTGCGAGCGGGTTACGCATCTGGGGACACCCCCGTGTCCGCCGTAACTGCGTCGTCGACGTCGAGCGTCAGTTCGGGTTCGTCAGTCCGTTCGCGCCCGACCTCGCGCCAGGCCGCCTGCTCGACCGAGTAGACCTCGTCGATACGCCAGTAGCAATACGCCTCGGGCGTGAGCCGCGAGGGCTTGACCGGCTCGAAGCGGACACGTCGACGCGGGCCTGACAGCGGGCGGTACTGCAGCGTGACCGACTGCTGGTCGCGGTCGCTCATCGTTCCCTCCGCACGATCGAGAGGCAACTCGGACACGTCACGACTGCGCAGTTGTGCGCATTGGCGACGTCGTCTTCGGATGTCCGGACGAGCTGTGTGCCGCAGTCGGCGCACGTCTCGTTGAGCGTCTCGTCAGTCATCCGCGCCCTCCTGGTCGATGTCGCCGACCTCTGCCCGGACACGCTGAGCGTGCTCGCGGATCGAGCGCTTGAGACAGTCCCGCGCCTCCCGGTCGGCCTCGGTCGCATCGTCACCACTCGCGTAGACCGCGGCTTCCTGATAGAGGTAGCAGGCGGCGCCGAAGCGCTCGTCGGTGAGGAGTGCGTGATAGAGCTCGTAGTCGTCGTCCTCGCTGGCGAGGTCGAGTTCGTCGATCATCGTCTCGGCCGCGCGACTGGCGTCGTCAATTCGCATCCGCGGCCACCTCCTGGTCGTCGGCGTCAGCACGGTGATCGGCGAGCCAGGCGTCGACGTACTGCGATACAGCTACCTGTAATGGCGCATCGCGCATCGCGGTCGCCTCGAAGATGGCATCGTGGGCGTCGCTCTCGGCGGCGAGGACGTCGCGACTCAGCGTCTCTTCGAGGTCATCGGCGAGGTACCGCAACTCCGCGAGCTTCTGGTACGTCTCGTCCTGCTCGAGGAGCTCCTGTTCGTGGTAGTCGATGTCGTCGCGCCCCTGCTCGGGCTCGAATGGCTCTGCGCCGGCGTATTTGAGTTTGTAGATCAGCGTCATCGGTGGGTCTCCTGAGAATCGCTCTCGCTGTCGAGTTGCTCACGAAGCGGTGCGTCGAGCGCGTCGACGTCGATGCCATCGGGAATCTCCCGGCGGCCGGTCGCATACCACGCCCGCCGGATGTGCTGGCACGCGACGTCGCGATAGTGGAAGTCCTCGCAGTCGCAGGACTGCGTCACCACGTTCACGATGTGCTGTCGCCCTTTGTGGTAGACGGCGACTTCGTCGTCGCCCCACGTGTCGGGGTCGTCGATGACCGTGTTCATCGGCCGCGTCAGGGCGCGGATGTCGCGGTCTTCGAGGCGTGCGAGTGTCTGGATCATCTGGGCGTCGGATGCAGCCGCGTCGCTCTCGGTCGCCGCGCTCATCGGTCGGCCACCTCCGCGCGAAAGGTCTCGTAGTCGATCCACGTGCCGTTGTGCCGATGCTCGCCGCCACGCCTGAACAGCACGCCGCACGCACACTCGACGATCGCCGCGTCGGGCGTGCCGCGTTCGTCGGTCGCCCCCGGCACGTAGCCGTCGAGCATCAGTGGCCCTCCTCGTGCTGGCCCTGGATCTGTGCCTGGGCGCGGATGATGTCGCGGACGATGTTCTCGAAAGCGCCGCCGCGGACGTACCGCAGCTCGGCCCACTCGCCGCGAGCCTGCTCGGTGTGTTCGACCCAGTCCCAGACCGAGCGGCCGCCGAGTGGCGTCTCGTGGGTGACCTTCGCCGGTTCGTGAGAGTCGTCGAGGACGTACACGCGATCGGCCTTCGGCGAGTGGAGGTGGACGTCGCCCTCGCCGTCGACGCCCAGCAGCGTCGCGTCGTACGGCAGGTCGAGATGGTCGGTGTCGATGCCGCCCCGATCGGGGCCCGCAGTCGTGCCGAGGGACTTATCCTCGGTAGCGTTCATAGTCGACATTGCTCGTCACGAGCCACGGTCGGTGTCATCAGCACCGGCCGATTTCTGCGGCGTCCCGCGCTTCCTATATCATAGTAACAGGTGTGGGTACTTAGTGATTACGGAGTAATTGTCTAAGTCAGATACGTAGAAAGATACTTGGCATAGTACGCAAAACGTTACTATTGAGGTGGTCGAATGAGCATCCAAGAACCAGCGATGGACTATGAACCCGACGAGACCGAACAGAAGGTCCTCGACGTCGTTCGCCGCGAGAAGCGTGTAAACCCGATGCGCGTCCGCGAGGCAACTGGCGTTCGGAAACAGTATGTGAACGACGCGCTCCGGCAGCTGCAGAAGGCTGGCGTCGTTCGGAAGGTGAACAGAGGACTTTACGAGCACGTCCCCGAGAATGACGATGAGGGCGACCAGAACGGCGCCCTCGACGTCGACGAGTTGGAACAGCACGTCCTGGCCGCCGGCGAGGCGATCGAGAACAACGACGTCGAGGCGCTCCGCCGACACGTCCGCGCGGCGTGTGAGGTAATCGAAGATGCCGAGGTGTGAGAACTGCCACGGCTCGATTCGTACGAAGATGGCGATGACGCACGACCAGGATCCGTGTTTTGTCGTCTCGCGGATGGAGTTCGATGCCGATGTCGGCTGGCCACGAGGCAAGAAGACGTACTTCTGCACGCGTGAGTGTGCGATCGAGGGCCTTGAGGAGCGCCTGGAACGCGACCCCGATTCGCCGACATTCCACGCGATGCGACGCGGCTACGAGCCCGGTGAGGCTGACCCTGACGTCGGCCCGCTGATCGAACGCGCCTACGAGCTCCTGATCGGCGCTCGTGAGCAACTCGACCAAGAGAGCCAAGAGTGGGAGTATGTCCAGGGCGCGGCCGCGCAAGCGGAGTCGGCGCAAGTGTTGGTCGATGGACCAGAGATCCTCGAAGAGGGCGAAGCCGATGCCTGAGTGTTGTACGTCCCGGAACGCGCGGCTCGCCATCCGCGCTCGCGAGCACCGTGACGTCTGGGGCACCCAGCAGGTCCTCGAATGCCGATCGTGCCGCCGGCGGTGGTCGCAGTGACTTCCCCAGACGTCTCGATCACGACCACCCGCGACTCGGACGTGTCGCTCGCGATCGGCTTCGTCGACGGCGACGAACTCCGCTGGCTCGCGACCGCGCCAGCTGGCCGCGCCGAACTCTATCGCGGTCGTGGGAGTGAGACGGATGCCTAACGCAGTCCCGGCGCCGGCGGTCGACCCACTCGACGTCGACGACAGCGCGGACGTCGACCCGCGCCCACGCGCAGACCTCGTCGCCGAAGTGATGGCGATGCGCTCGTGTGCGATGCCCGAAGCCGAACGCTACCTCGACGAGCGCGGCCCGGTCCAGGTCGAGCGCGAACTCCAAGCGCGGTGGGCGTGACGTACAGCAGCTGTTAGCAGGCTATTCTTTCAGTCACGCCATACTCAGACGGCAACGTAGATGAGCGCACCTACGTCCCTCGCGGCGAACACAAACAGTCAAGATTGTGGGTGCATCACAGACTGTCGCACGGTGGTGAAACCATCATCGTCATTGTAGAAGATCATATGGTCGCGCTCGCGGCAGGCTTCAGCCTCCTCACACTGTACGGTCCAGGTGCAGTGGTTGGCGGTGGGTTGCTGATGTACGCCGCGTTCGCGATCACGGCCGAGTAGTACTGGTGCGAGACTACCCAGCTCGGACACGGTGCTGTGTCCTACTGGGTTCGTTGTACCGGTGCATAATGTAAGTTGGTATAGAGACACGAAACTGCTGAAAAGGAGTCTTCTGGGGACTCAGAACACGATGAGCGCGTTCTGTAGCTGGTAGTTGCCCTCTTTGCCGACCTCGACGACGCGATCGTCCTGGGGCTCGTAGAAAGTCACGCCACCGTCGGCGTCGACGATCACGTTGTAGGCGTGCCCACCCGACCAGTCGATCACGACGCCCACAGTGTTCGTCCCGAGCCCGAACGCGACGAGCGCACGGAACGCGCCAGCGAAGTTCTCGCAGTCGAACCTCTCAGGTCGGTACGGAAGAATCGACGTCAACACGCCACCGACGCGGAGGAGATCGACGTCCGCGGGAATCGGCGCGAGCCACGTCCCGTCGGTGTAGGCGACACGGATCGGGTCGTTCGAGCCATCGTAGGGCGCGATCGCGTTCTGTAGCGCCTGATCGATCGTCGAGCGTGTGATGCGCCGCGTCGCCGGCGACGGAATCCCCCACTTGTCCTCGAGGATGCGTCGGAGCTCTGTCTCGAAGCGGATCACCGCCGAGCGAGCGCGCTTCGTGCGCCCGCCCAGGTAGGCCGCCCCAGCGGTCAGAAGAAGTCCGAGAAGCGATGCGACTGCTGTCGGAAGTGTAAGCGGTCCAAAATCCATCGTACAGTACCCTCGCCTCGGCCGGTAGCGTCAGCGGGCCATCGGGCCATCAGGCACACGCGCCGCGGTCTTAACCAACACGTGACCGCTGGCGGCCGGGATTGTAGGTTAAGGCGTGGGCGAAGGAGTCACACCTTCGAGGCGGTCGTCTCAAGCTGACTCTGCAGCCGCGAGATGACCTCGCCGATCCGGTCGCGGCTCCCCAACTGCAGGACGAGCGTGCCACCCTGGTCTTCGAGCGACCACACTTCCATCGGCTCGTCGGTCGGGAGCTGCTCGACCGACAACGCATCGACGAGCGACCAGCCGGCGCGCGTGTCGATCGTGACTGTCGCGGTCGTGATCGGCTCGTTGGTCTGCTCGACGAGCACGTACGCGGCCTGGGCCGCCGCGCGATCGGTCGTCGCGCCTGGCACCTCTTCGGTCGTCGCGAGCGTCTCATCGCCCGACCACGACGGCAGCGCATACGTCCCACGAACGCGGGTGACGTAGTCGACTAACAGCGCCTCGCCATCACTGATCCCACCCCCAGGGAGTGCCGTCACGTCACCAGCGAGGGCGTCGTACTCGAAGTCGATGCCAAGACGATACTCGGTGCCGTCACTCTTCGCGACGACGGCGATCTCGCCGGGTTGGTTGTAGTCGTTGGCGAGTGCGACTGCCGTCCCGGAACTCGCCGTAATCTCTTCGTCCCGAACGGTCTGAGAGACGCCATAGACGATCGCCTTTTCATTCACGGCGGAGGAATCGACGTCGACCTCGTAATCGACGAGTGCGGGATCGACGGTGGCCGTCCGCTGGCCGGGCTGGGTCCATTCGAGAGTGAGCCCGCCGGCGCTGGGATCCCACTGCAGTTCCCAGATAAAATCGCCGTTCTCGGCGACCGTCGTGAGGACCTCTCGCAGTTCCCCGTCGAACGTCTCGTTGGTGACGATCGGCGTCGAGTCCAGGTCGGCAAACAACTCGACAGTGTCGAGGGATTGTCCCGAGACACCCTGCGTCGGCGTCGTCGACTGTGATCCGTAGCGAGAGAGCCGCACTCGCGCGGCGACACCATCGACAAGATTCGCGAAGTCCGTCGCGAACGAGTCGGTGTTCGCGGCCGTCTGCCACGTGGCACCGCCATCGGGTGAGAGCGCGAGGTGCTGATTCCCAGAGGTATCGTCCATCGCCACCGTGATCTTGCCACCGGCGACGGATTGGACAGCGCGCACCTCGGAGAAGACGACGTCCCATTGGTCGGGTTTGGGCTCGGGACCGGCGAGCGCGTTGTTCGCGTCGACGGTGTTGTCCCAGGTGTAGGAAAAGCGCGTGTCGTACACCACCACCAGATCGACGTACGTCGAGGCGCCGGAGGGAGCATTCGAGACGATTTCGATCTCGACGTCGACCGAGCCCGACAGATCGCCACCACCATACTCGCCTTCTGACCTGCCCCACGAATACGTAGAGTTGTTCGCATTCCCGAACTGCGGGCCAAGGTTGTAGCCGTCGACGATGACTTCGCCAGTCGCGCCCTCGTAAGTACCGTCGCCGTCCGGATCCTTGGGGTTGCGAAACCGAAGCGCGACGCCGACGTGCTCGGCCGGGATGTCGTAATCGAGTGACGCGGTCACCGTGTAGCTATGGGACGTATCGAAGAACGTCGCCGCCTCGCCTCCGGAGGCTGCACTATCGGAGACGGTCCCACCCGTTGCCCCGCCACCGGCCTCGAAGACGTGGCACGAATCCAGCAGGTCGATCGCCCCATTCGCGGCGTCGATCGGGTCCGTGGCGGCGATCGCGTCTCGCAGCGCGTCCGTGAGTTCGGTCGTCGTGTCGGCGTCGAGCAGCGGCGCGTTCTCGGTGATCGTCCCCACCGGCTCGTCGACGTGCGTCGCCAGTGACGTCTCCGCGCTGATGAGGTCCTCGACGAACGTGTGGGACTGCTGTTCGATGACGTTGCGTTCGATCCGCTTGGTGAGCTCGTCGCCACCCCGCGCCGTCAGGACGGTCTGGTCGGGCGCCTGGGAACGATCGACGAGCGTCTCGACGGGCAGGCGCTGGCCGTCGTGCCACACGCGGACCGGCGCGCGGTCGAAGGCCGGATCCAACCAGGACTCGTCTCGCGGGACCGGCAATTCAACTTCGGGCAGGCCGTTGAGCGTCGGGCGGGGTGTCGCGCCCTCCAAGACGCGGGGGGTGAGCGTCCGGCCGTCGGGGTGATCGATCTCGACGTACCAGCCCGTCGCAGGCGCGGCTGTCGTCGGTTCGGCTGGCGCGTCGGTCGTGACAGTTGCGGTGTCGCTTCCGGCCGTTACCTTCCGCCCGTCGTCGGTAACCTCGATTGCGGCCTCGGCGCGGTAGCGATAGGTCGTGTCCGGGAGGAGGGTGTCGTCGGTCCCACTCTCAGCGTTCGCTGGGAGTTCGACGCCGACGCGCTGGGGGCCGAACCCATCGGGGAACTCTTCTTCGCGCAGCAGTCGATAGATAGCCTCCTCGGTCGCGTTGTCGGTCCAGGAGGCTGAGACGCTCGTCGCCGTGTGGCCGGTGATCGCGAAGCCCGAGGGGGCGGCCAGCGACCCCGACAGCGCACCGAGCGCCGCCGTGGGTGCCGCGGTCGCGGAGGCAGAGAGGGCGTGCTGGACGGTTGCCGTTACCGCTGCAGTGGGCGTCGCGGTCGCTCTCACACTGCTTGACGTCGAGGCGCTCACTGATCCGACTGCCGCCGCTGGATTCGAGTAGCCACCGTACGCCGGTACCGCAATAGTGGCCGGCGCCGATGGCGGTGACTCGCCCGTGTCGTTACTCGCCGTAACGACGTAGCTCGGCGTTTCGTCGCTAGGTGGTGTCTCGTCGACGAACGCCGTAGCCGTCGTTGTGCCAAGCCGCTCGTAGTCGTCAGGATACGATGGCGACGCCGCGGTGGACCGATAGATGGAGTAGATCTCTGCGAGGTCATCGCTGGCCTGCCAGGAGAGCGCCACGTTTGGCCTAGCGAGATCGGCAGTGACCGACGCAGTGACGTCTCCGAGTGTCGCGGCTGGCGATGCGCCGGCTCCAAGCGTGGCCGACGGCGATGCCGCCGTAACCGCCGTCACATTGGGTGGCGACGTCGCGGACATAGCAACGAGACGTTCGACGTCCGCCGTGGCCGACGTCGCTGGGGCGGCGTTTGCTGCAACGTCAGCCGCGAGCGTCGTGTTGACTGCCTCAGCGGTCGCCGTCGGCGTCGCCGTTGCGGTCGGAGTTGCGCTCCGCTCGGAGCCAGTCGTTGATGCAACCGTTGGGGAGCCAGTCGTTGATGCACTAACTGCTGCCGAGACGACGGTGGGCGTCGTAACCTGTGCCGTGCCGCTCGTCGCCGTCGCGTGGTCGGTGTTGCGTTCGACTCTGTACTCGTAGGTCGTGCCCTCGGAGACGGACGTGTCGGTGTACGATGTCGTGGAGGGTGATATGCTGGTGGCAATATCCGACCACGAATACGGGAATTGCGTCAGGTCGCTGATTTGGCTCTCGGTGAGAACGTAGTCGTAGAGGCGCACCTCGTCCATCGCACCCAGCATATAATTTCCACCATCAACCCCAAGTTTCGCCCCCGCCCCGAGAGTAATACTTGCCGTGCCATCGACGGTTTTGAAGGGTGAGCCATCGAAAAAGACCGTCCACCCGTCGGTCGCACCTGCCTTGTGAGTAATTGCGAGGTGGTGGAGTTGCGTCACATCAACTGGTGGCTGTCCGACATCGACACGGCTGGACCGTAGTTCGTTAATATATGCCGTCCCGTCGCCATAGACGTAATGAGACGTCTTGCCGCTCCCGTCAAGCGTTGTGAACCCGTTTGAGTACGACGGCGTCGTCTTGACGAACATCGCCAAGGTAGCTTCGGACCCAACTAACCCCGAGAGGTCGCCGAGGTCGACATAGGCGTCGTCGCCGTCGAACGACACCATCTTGCCGCCAAGGGGTGACGACACCAACGACGCGTTCACGAGTTGGCCGTCTTTATTCCCAATCTGGTCGGGGACGACACCACCCGAGGCGTCGTCGAATTTCCAGTAGGCGACTGGGTTGTGTGGCGTGTCGTCGATTTTGCGCTCGATGTCAACGCCGCCGTCGGTCGAGTTGTCGTTATACGTCCACGGGACATCGACGTTATCGTTCGAGTTGACAGATAGGTCACCGATGGTCGGCGCGGGAAGGACCGTCGTGGCGTTGACTTCACTGGAGAGGTCGGAGTCGCCCGCCGAGTTGGTCGCCCCGACACGGTAGAAGTATCGCTCGCCGTCCTCTAATCCCGTGTCGGTGTAGGAGGTTGTGCCAGCGGGAACGGTGTCGGTCTGTGTGTAGTCCGAGCGTGTGGAACCGCTCGCCTCGGCGCGATAGATTTGATAGTCACCCTGCTCGCCACCCCAGTCAACGGCGTCCCACGCGAACGACAGTTCGCCCTCGGTCGCCGTGTCGGTGAACGCGAGGTTCTGCGGCGTTGAGGGTGGTTTCGTCGTGTCAATGTTCGTCGTCGTCTCCAAGGACTCGCCTGCCGCGTTGTAGGCGGTGACTGCGTAGTAGACGACATCACCGTCAGGGGCGGACGTATCGGAGTACGTCGTCGTGTTCGACCCAACCGTGTCGATCTGTGAGTAATCAGATGGGAACGACGGCGAGGACGTGGTGGTACGGTAAATCCGAAAGCCATCCTCGTTGTTTGAGTTGTCCGTCCACGAGAGGTCTACTGTCGCCATCTATTATTGGAGCGTCGCGCTCAGGTTCGTCGGTGCAGCGGGCAGTTCTGGCGGCTCCTCGACCTCGTAGAGTTCGTCGTTAGTTCGATCAGTTACCCAGACGGTGTTGCGATCGCCTCCGATACCGTACGGCTGGCCCCCCGGCGCGCTGGCATCATTGACGACCGAGAAGTCACTGGTCGAGAGTTCGTAAAGCGTGCCTGTGTCGAACTCGCTGTGGTAGGCGATTTCCGTATTGCCGCCTGCACCTATCGGCGAATCCGTCGGCGTGCTCGCACTTTGGATCGATGAGAAGTCCGATGTCGAAAGTTCGTGGTATAGTGGATCGTAATTTTGTGAGAGCCAGATGGTATCTGCATCTCCGCCAATCCCATCGGGAAAACTATTTGGAGAGCTGGAGCTGCGAACGGTCGATAAATCGGACGACGCGAGTTCGTAGACCGTCCCGCTATCATCATCAGTGTGCCAGACAGTGTCAGAATCGCCCCCAATATCAATTGGCCCAGCACCAGGCGGTGTTGCGCTCTGCACCGTCGAGAAGTCCGATGGCGACAGTTCATAGAGGGTATTGGCGCTCGGGTTACTATGCCAAATCGTACTGCCATCGCCCCCGATACCCCAGGGAGAGGCATCAGGCGAGGCACTGGTTCGGAGAACGTCTCCAAACGCCATCGTTAGAGTTCAGGCGGCTCGGTCTTGGTCACGTCGGGGCAGCCCTCCTCGTAGGCCGTTCGCATCATTTCGTAGGTGTCCGCAGGCAGCGAGATGCCGTTCTCGTCAGCCCACGACTGCACGCGCTCGCGGTCGCCGCGATACTGTGCGGGCAGCCCATTCGAGATGATGCTGTTGGCGATGTCGACATCGTCGGCGGGAACCGGGACCACTCCGTCCACGTCGACGAGTTGTTTGCCGTCGTTGAACGCCTGTGCGACGGCGGACTTCCACGACTCCTGGTCGTGCGTCGTCCCATCGGCGAAGTGAAGCGTCCACGTCCCCTCGTACTGGGAGAGGTCTCTCTTATCTTTAACTAACCGCACCTCGAAATCCCCGCCTGGTTCGGTGTTGAGACATTGATGAAATTGACCTGCGGGAGAAACGAGAGCGCCGTTGCGGATGTCGTCGTTGTCGATGCCGTCGGGTCGCTGTCCAGTCGTCCAGTTCTCGATGCCGATGATGAGGATGTCGTGGTCTGTCATTATCGTGTTATTGCTCCGAAACCGAAAGCGTCAGTTCGCCCGTCGCCGCGAGGTCGCCCGCGTTCGTGACCGCCACGTCAACGCGCAGCGGCTCGCCCGCCGCGACAGGGTGTTTGTCGCTGTGATCGTGACCTGCGGGTCCGCGGCAGCCACGTCGACGCTCGCCTCGTTCGAGGGGACGGACTCGCCGAACTCGTTCGCCGCCGTCGGCGTAGAGTCGCACGACGTACCGCTCTGCGCCGACGAACGGGTAGTCGAGACTGCTCCACTCAGTCGCTGCAAAGTCCACGACGTTGCCCGCCAAGCCGCCGACGCCGTCGCGGTTGCTGTACTTCGGATGCTGTGCACCCTGATCGTCTGTCGCCACCGGGACGACGAACCAGCGATCAGCCATCGTTAGTCAAGCGGGAGGCTAACGTCCAGCGGGTCGATCTTGTCGACCGGGCCGATGTCCGTAATTGCCGAGTCGAGCAACCCCCGAAAGAGGATGTTCGACGTCCCATTCTCGGCGACAGCGACGGCGTCGACGCGCCCGCTCGCTGCGGACACGTCTGAGAAGACCACGCTGCGAGCGAACGTCCAGTCGTCGTTCGTCAGCGAGAGGTCTCCTGACTGGACGGTGATCGTCTGCGTCGTCGTGCCGCCGCTCGGCTCGGTCGTGATCGCGCCGGTGCCATCCGAATCGGTCAGTGCGTCGGTCGAATCATCGTACAGAATGAGGTCGACGTCGAGGCCGACCAGCGCGTTCAACAGTGTCTCTTCGCCGTAGTTACTGAGTCCTTCAGTCATTATGAATAGCCTCGCAGTGCCCAGGGTCCTCCGCACGCCGCGGGCCACGGCGGCATCATCGGTCTCGTATCGATCCGAGCGACCCGAATTGAGTCGAATCGAGTCCAACCGAGTCTGATCGAACCGACCCGACTCGCCGGCAGTCAGTACCGAACGTCGTCGCGAGCGACCAGCCCCAGCGACTCACCCGCCGTTAATCGCGACGTCGACGCGATCGGATCGAGCAGGTCGAGCAGGCCGGCAGGCGTGCCACCCTGCGCGTCGCGACCGGGCGTCGTGAACTGGATCGTCTCGTCACCCCGCGTCACTCGCGCCGCGAGCTCGTAGTACGCCACGGGCGAGGAGGTCCGATCCGCGAACGTCAACCGCGCGTCGACCGCCGCCGGCCCGATCGAGACGACGCCGACGTCGACGAGCGTCCACTCCGAACTACCGAGCGCGACCGCCGTCCACGCACCCGCGCCTGCATCGTAACGCTCGGCGGCGATCGTCTCAGCGTCATCGGCACAGCGCAGTCGCACCAAACCGTTCGAGAGCACGGTCGCGCCGGCGAACTCGTGACTCGTGGTGAACACCCGCGCCCACTGCACGACCCCGTCGCTGTCGGTTTTGCCGTCCAGGCCGTGGCCGCGATCGTCCCACACGCGGACGTCCATCGCGCCCTGGTGTTCGTACGGGAGGTCATAGACGAGCGTGGGGGCCTCGAAGGTCGACGCCTGCGGATCCACGAGCGCAACGTCCCCGAATGCGCCCGTCCGAGTGGTGACGATCGTGGCGTCTTCGGTCGCGTTCGAGGTGCGATCCTTCCATTGCGGCCGGGTGGCGCGGGCGTCGACACCGACGCGAGCCCGCTCATCGTTGCCGAAGTCGTTCGGCTGCGTCGCGATCGTCGTCGCAACCGATCGAAGGTGCGAGCGGCGTGTCCCAGCGGCCCGAAGGACACCGTCGATGCGGTGCAGCCGATTGGTCGCTGGATCGAGTGGCCGGCCATCGGCGGATTTGAGGACGTAGTACCCGTCCGTTTCTGTCTCTGAGCCCATCGAGTAGAGCGGGACCGTCTCGAAGCCCTCAGCGTCGAACAGTTCTTTCGCCTCTTGAGCGAGCTTTGCGGCGTACTCGCCGGCGCGCAGGAACTCGAAGCGGATCTCTCCCGGTGCAAGCGAAATCGCTTTCGACGTTGATTGCCCCGAGAGCTTCGAGAGCTGTGCCGTGTTTCGCTGTAGCCCACGCCCTCGGCGCAGTACTGCCTGGTTCCGAATGACGAGTCGGTAGAGTCTCCAGTTCATATAGCGTACTCTTAACCCAACTGTGCAGCGGCATCGAGTGCGTTCGCGAGCGTTGCAACGGGCACCAGCGTCACGTTGAAATCTACGGTCGAGGACTCCTCAGAGGACATAATCACGCGCGTGTTGGCGACGTAGACGTCCAGTGGGCTCCCGAATAGCCCCGCTTCGCCTGAGTCGGTGTACGTGCCGTCGTGATAGTGACCGATGTGCAGCGTTGCGGGGTTGACTGAATCGATCGTGCTCTGTGAGAGCCAGCGCTGGGCAACGTCGGCCTGCGTGCGTGCGTCCGCACCCGTGGCGTCGGTCGCAGTCAGGTGGTCAGGATCACCAGTGTCGCCCATCTGGAGGTACGAGCCGTTGTGTGGTGTCTCCGAGAGTGTCGCCCGCAGATCGTAGGCGACGCGACCGCCGCCGGCGTCGATAACATACGGTTGGCGAAGTCGGCTGTCACTATTTGTGACGAGGTTGAGGACGCGGGCTCCGATCTCACCGACTGGGCCGACAACGAACTCGTGTGTCGACTCGCTTTCACGCTCGAAGTCCTTACGGAGCTCAAGACTCGCTGTCCGGCTCTGCCCGTCCAGGTTCGCTTCAACTTGGATAACGGCACCGCTCAATCGTTCGGTCATTGGTATTGAAAATCGAACGCCGCGTCGGGGCGCCTCACCCGTGCTGCGGCGACACAGGCATCATCAGGGTGTTACTGAGAGTAACTGATTTACGTACTCACGTGCAGGTTTCAGGTATGCCGATGGACTGGGACGCGGTCCGTGATATGGAGCGCGACGTCGACGAGAACGCGGAAATGTATCACGCACTCGCCGATGACGACGATAGCGACGACGAGTAGGCCTCGCTCTGTCCCCGTTTTCAGTCGGTTGTTAAATCGACAGCCGTGAAGAACTCGTACCAGCGGTCGTGCAGTCGATCGCGACGGTAGAGCGTATCAAGCCGTATCGGATCAACCTCGCCGCGAATCGTGTGTGACTCTTTTCGCGCAGTCCGGAGCCGATCGACCGGCCACGCCGGCGGATAGATATCGTTGTGCCGCATTAACCGTCGGAGTGTTGCGATGGCAGTCCGGTGATTCGCATCCGGGAAGAAGTGTTTCCCGACGACTGCGTGGACCCAGTGCGCACACTGTCGCGGCAGTGGCTCTTGGACGGGGAACTGACGGAAGAGTCGCCGGAGGTCGCCGTTTCTGACATTCCAAATCTTCCTCCGCAGGCGTTCGGGATCATCGTCGAGCCCCGTTTCGTACGGGTGCTCCGGATCCCGGAGGAACTGCGTGTTCCGATATTTGATCGCCTCGGGTGTTGGCGTCGAAAGGTCCGTAATCCGGCGTTGGTCCGTCCCGTTACGCGTCACAATGGCTCTCACTGCGGAACTGACATAGAGGTTCGGACACGTTCGTGGCAGTGACTTTACGAGACACGGGCCCCGAGTGGGCGGTATGAGTACCCCAGCCCCTGCTGACGAGACAATGCGAGGTGCGATCGCGAGGAACCCGGCCGTGCAGACGCTCGCGCTGATGGTACTCGTGTCGGCGGTGGCGTGGATCGGGATGTTCGTGGGCTATTCCCGACTGTTCGTTCTTGCCACCCCTCTCAGCGAACGCCCGTGGGGGCTCGTGACCAGCGTGTACGCGCACCTCGGTCCAGGGCACCTCCTCGCGAACGCCGTGATCATCGCGATCGCCGGCGGGATCGTTGCCCTTTCGACGTCGACACTCCGCTTTCATCTGTTCTTTCTCACGACTGGCGTGCTCGCCGGCGTGGTGCAAGTACTGGTGTTCCACCTGCAGGGCACCGCAATCGCTGTGTTGGGTGCCAGTGGTGCCGCGTTCGCGTTGGTCGGCTACGTGCTGACGTCGAATGTCGTGTCACAGCTCGTCGCTGGGTGGCTCGGTATCTCGTTCCGGATTGCGGTCGTCGTCTTCGCCGTCGCAGCTGCGTGGCTCACTATCGAGTGGAGTGCGCCCGGCAGCGCACTCTTGGCGCATTTCACGGGCGCAGTGCTCGGCCTCATCGCGGGCCACTTCCGGGTGCTACACACGTCGTGATCAGGCGCTCTGTTTGATCGAGCGGCGCATCCGGTCGAGCTCCCGTTCGACCTTGTCGAGTCGGCGTTCCAACTCAGCAAGATTGTCGCGTTGTGCCTCCTCGACCGCCCGCCGGATCTCGTCGCGATCGAGGCCATCGACACGGACTTCGTAGCGCGGGCGGTTCGTGATCGAGATCTCATTCGTTACCGAGGTGCGTGGTTGTTGCTGCTGTTGCCCAGCGGTTAGCTCTGAGGCGGCGTAGTCGACGGCACCGAGGCCACCGCCAACAGCACCACCAATTGCAGTGCCTGCGATGGCACCGCCAGGGACTGAGACGGGAGCAAGAGGCCCGCCCAGGAACCCTGCAGCAGTGCCCGTCACAGCTCCTGCCGCTGCCCCTCTGGTCACGCCTTTCCCGATGTTCCCCAAGAGTGTCTTCTCTGACTCGGTCGAGTTGGGCGGTGTCGTCGGAGGCTGTCGCTGCCGTGGCGTGTCGACTGTCACCGGGATTGATTCCGGTGCGTCGACGGGGATCGGCTCGACGTCCTCTATCTCAAGCGGTGCCCAGTCTGGCTTGGCGACGCCGATCTCCCAGTCGGGACGCGCCACACCAACCTCCCAACTGGGCTTGCTCACGCCGACGTCCCACTTCGGTTTGGACACGCCCAGTGGGGCCCACCCCGGGCGAGCAACACGAAGCGGCACCCACTCCGGCTTTGTGAGCGACACTGAGCCGCTGACGTCTCCCGACGTGGCGTTCGAGAGCGCATCGCCGATGACGGTCCCGATTGCCGGCCCCAGCGCACCCCCGATCGTGTCGGCGACCGCACCGACGGCCTCGCCGGCGAAGTCGCCCGCGGCCGACGGGCCCGCTTCAGTCACGAAGTTCGAGACCATATCGCCGATCATACTCCCGCCCTGTGAGTTGATGTCCTCGACTTCCTCGAGAATCGACTCTTGGACTTCGAGTGATTGGGTGAGTGTGTTTCCGATCCCCTCTGGCTCGGTGGCTGTCGTGCCACCAGTCAGAGAGGGACCGCCACCGCCGGCGTTCGCGAGCCCGCGCGAGGCAGCGCCTGCAGCACCGCCATCGGTCGCGACGTCGACAGTGATGTTCCCGATCGAGTCCTCGACCGTCTGTCGCGCCGATCGAAGTGACGCCTGGTTAACGGCGACGTCGAGCGACGCGGTCGCAGCAAATTCAGACATCGGTGAATGGAGTCATCTTCGCGATCGTGAGTTCGTGTGCGAACTCGAGGCGTTGGAGATCGGCCAGTGGCCACTCACGGGCGTCCCGTGGATCGTGGCCGTGGAGCGCTGCCACAGCAAGTAACCAGTTCAGTTCGGTTCGTCGGTCGACATCTCCCGACGTCTCTCCGCGACCGCGGCGGAGAAACTCTGATTTCCCTCTTGACCACCGACAGTCGTCATCCGGTTGATGTGCATCTCGGCCCACTTGAGGAACTGATACGGGAGTTGCTGTGTCGCCGCGAGCAACTCGGCGTCGCTGTAGTCCTCGTCGTGGTAGGGTGCGTCGACAGTCCCGTGAGCGACCATATAGACGCGCGAGGTGCCAGACGCCGACGCCTGCTCGCGTTCGAGGGCGGCCGAGCGGACGTCATCTTCGACGCCGGCGTACTCGCCGCCAGTGAGCCCACACAGTGTGACTGCATCGGCGTCGGCGTCCCAGACACTGACGTCTGGATCCTCATACGCCTCATCGCGAGCCCACCGGAGGCCGGCCAGGTAGTCATCGATGTTCTGTCCCCGCTGTTCGAGCCGCGCCGCTTCGGGGTTGTCGGGATCAAGTGCCGCGACTCTGTCGAGGAGTTCTTCGCGCTTTTCGCGAAGTCGCTGTACCTCGTCGTCGAAGTTCAGTGTGTTCGTACCGAGTGGCATCTTATGTGACCCCCAGCGACGAGACGTGCCATTCGACGGGGTCCTGTAGATCGTTGTCGTTGTCGATCAGCTGGTTCCACGAGTAGTTGTTCGGCTTCATCCCACCGAGATTGTACGTGAGCGCCGTTCCGTTTCCGTTCGTGAACGTCATCGAGCCCGAAACCTCCGAGAGCATCGTCGCCGGCGTGGTGCCGCCGAGCGCAGCCTCGAAGTTCGATGGCCCGGTGAAGATCGCGTCCGTCGTGAGTGTCGTATCTACCGAGCCGATCACTGCGTCGGTCGGATGGCGGTCGGCGTCACGATGGAATCGGGCATTGGTTGGGATCGACAGCGACGCCGACTGGAGTTTCGAGACGGTCGTGCCGTCGATCGTGAGGTCCAGGCCGTGGAAGGCGTATATGTCGCTGATCCCTGGCGTCTGGATGTTCGACGGTGTGATCGACATGTTCGAGGAGGCATTGCCGTAGATCAGCGTCCAGTCAACAGTCGGCGGCTGTCCCTGCTGCCAGTTGACCGTGACGTCCGTCGTGACTGCCTGCTCGGCCGCCCACTCGGCGGTGCCGTCGAGGTAGTCGACGCCGAAAAAGAACGTTCCTGAGGGCATCCGCCCCGTCGTGAAGCCCGTCCCGCCGTCGTTGAACACGAGCTCGTGCCACTTCGGCGGCTCTGCGAGTTCACCCGAGATCGAGATGCCACCCTCGAAGTTCTGGGCGAGCGAGCCATCGGCTTCGACGTCGCCAGGATCGCGCTCGCGTTGGAGCGCGTTGTCCACCGAGAGCTCATCGACGGTCGGGTTCTTGAACGGGAGATAGTACTCTGGACTCCCGTCGCTGTCACTGTCGACGATCGAGCCGCCGAAGCCATCTTCGAGGCCGAACGCGACAGTCGCGCTGCCGGCGCCGGTCATACGGTTCCTCCGTCAGTCGCGGCGCGGTGGCCGCGTCGATCATCCTGGATCATCGTTCTTCGTAGCCGGAAAATTCGATGTCGAACGAATAGCGGTAGAAATCCGCCCAGTCGCTCGACTGTGGATCGTCGTTCGTGACGAGCAGGTGCGTGTAGCGTGCGTCCTCGCCCGGCACTTGTGGAAAGGTCGCCGCGCTGTCGATTGCATCCTGGATCGCGTCGACGAGCGCCGCAAACGCGACGCCGTCTTGGCCGGCCGGGTCGATGTGGCCCCACTCAGAATGATGCAGTCCCTCGACGCGGACACGGACGACGTCGTCGACGTGGTAGTCGTACTCGGTGCCGATCGGTGACCGATCGGCCGATGCGAGCGTTGCGCCGACGTAGTTCGCCTGTTTGAGTTGTGCAGTTCGCGTCCGCATCGGCGCAGCCATATCGACCGCATCACCGGTCTCGTAGACCTCGGCGTCGTCCCGGTCAACACGCGTCAGCGGGTGCTCGTCGGGCTGGGCGTCGGCGACGCTGGCGAGCTGTGACAGCGTCCAGTCGACTTGTGGAAAACTCATCGTCAGTAGCTCTATCGCTGTAGGTTCTGCCGCATCGCGTTCAGCGCGTCTCGAATGAAGCCCGCTTCGGGCAGCCCCGAGACCTCGACTGTCTGCAGAAACACGCGCCAGCCGTCACCTTCGCGCTCGAACTGCTCGCGAACCCACTCGGGCGGGTCGTCGTCTTTACTCCAAACAAAACTGAGCGGGTCGCCTGTGACTTCGTGATCTGCAGTTCCACGCTCGAACAGGAGTGCCGGGTGTGGGTAGTACAGCGTGATGGTAACGGCGTCGGCCGTCCGCCCGACCTCGACGCGAGCAGCGTCGACGAGCGTCCCGACGTCGTAGTCGTGGCGCTGGCCGTAGCGCGTCAGTAGATCGTTGGCCTTCGTCTTGAGTTCGGGCGCGATCTCCTCGCGGGCCCTGCGTTCTGCATCATCTAACAGAGCCGTGTGGAGCTTGTCCTCGAAGCCCGACTCAAGCGTCGTCATCAGCGGTAGACGTCGAGGAGTTCGTCGGCGCGGTTGCGCATCTTCTCGGCCTTCGTGTCGACGTTGTAGACGGTCGCGTTCTGGGGAATCTCGACGACTGCTTCCTCGACCAGCTCGGCGCCAGCGCGGAAGGCGACCGCCCGGCGGACGTTCCGCGGGATGCCTTCGTGGCCGTACTCCCACGTCACGTAGACCGCGTTCACGAACGAGTCGAGATAGAACTCGTCGTCATCGTCTGCTTCGAGGAAGTTCGTCGTGTCCAGATACAGCGCCGACTGGCCGCCGTTGTTCACACGAAGGAAATAGTCGTCGCCGAGGGCGTCGGGCCACGTGCCGCCAGTGTACTCGTCGCTCGCGATCCAGTCAGTGTAGCCCCCATCACGATCACGGACGAGCAACTGCTGGACGGCCTTCGCATCGCGCCGGGCGAGATCGATCCGCGTGTAGTCGCCCTGGTAGAGTTTTGGCGTCGGCGGCGCAGCGACAGCCATCGCGCCACTGGTCGGGAGCGACTCCTCGTCATTCCGGGTCTTCGGGCTGGTGGGGATGTCGATCGTCGACGCTTCCGAGAGGATGTCTGCACCATCAGGCGCGTACCAGTGCCGACTGAACGTCTTTTCGAGTTCCTCGGTCTGGGCGACGACCGCGTCGACGGCGATCTGCTTATCTTGGCCGATGTCGCCCGGCAGCGATGCTTTCCGCAGCGCTCGGCGGACGTCTTCGAGCGTGCAGTACCCCGTTGCCATTCAGATCACCGCGGGTTGTTCCGCGCTTCTGCAGAAATCGTCGTCCCGTTCGCGCTCGTCACGTGCACCTGCTCGCACTGCGGGACGTCGACGACGTAGCTGCCGGTCGCCGACAGCGTCCGACTGTCGACCTCGTACGTGCCGACGTCGCCGACGATCTCGACCGTGATGGTATCGTCGGCGTTGCCTTCGAGGTTCTCGACGGCGACACACACCGCCGGCGTGTGAAACTTCTCGACGAGCGCGCTGGCCGACTCGCCGGCGTTGAACGTCTTCGAGTCCGCGATCGCGACGCTGTCGTGCCACGTGGGCATTCAGTCAGCCCTCCGTTTCGAGTTCGGCACGACGCTCGCCGATCGCGTCGGTGACGGTGACGCGGGAGGCTTCGGCACTCAGTTCGTCGAGGTGTGCGTCCGCCTCGCCAGCCAGGATGTCCTCAGCAATCGGATCGACGTTGCGATCGAGGAACGAGCCGACGTCGAAGGCGCTGTCTGTGTCATCCGTGCCATCCACAGCCTCGTCAGGCGGCTCGGCTGCCTCGTGGGGAGTCGCATCTGTTGGCCCAGCGCCGCCGTCGACGGCCTCGAAGTCGTCCCGACTGCACAGGTACGCGGCGAGATCGGCGTCGACGTCGCGCTCGTCGCCAGGACCGAAGCCGATGCCGTTGGTCCGATAGTGGCCGCCCTCAGCCGTGTAGCGGACGCGACGCATCGTTAGGCACTCCCGGTCGCGACGACGACCCAGCCGTCAGCGTTGCCGTTGATGTTCTGAACCGTGGCGGTCGCGCCGGCGCTCGTGATGTTCGACGGACCGGTCCCGACGAAGTCGGCATCAGCGAACGACAGCGTTGGCGTGTTCGCGCCACCGTCGTGGACGACCGTGACCTGGCGGCCAGCTGCCTCGATGTTCGAGAGGTCGACAGTGTTCGTTCCGTCGGCCGTGACCACGTGGACGTCGGCGTCTGTCCCGACGACTGTATCCGCGCCGTTGGCCGGCGCGTCTGTCTCCACGTGCTTCGGCGCGCCGTCGTTGAGGAGCTCGCCGTTCTCGTAGCGCCGGCGAACCTGCTCGTTAGTGGTACTCATCTACTGTCCACCTCAGGTCTGGATGTTGGTCCCGAGCACAGCGCCCTGCTCGTCTTCGATCTCGAAGTCGTCACGGACCCGCATGAAGTAGCGCGCGAAGAGGTCGTTCTCGGCGACCTTGTCGGTCTCCGTGAGCACGCGGATCTCGACGTCGTCGTACAGCCCGTAGATGAAGTTCTCGGGGTGCGTGAAGACGACCGTGTCTTCGGGCCACGCGGCGATGCCCTCCACGCGGTAGGAGAACGGCGTGATGTCGTCGTCGCCGAAGATGACCGCCGACCCGAGCGGGTCCTCGCGCTCGGTCAGCTGCATCCGGTAGGACTGGACCTGGTTCTCGTTGGCGTAGAAGACCGGCTCGAAGCGATCCGAACGGAGGTACTTGTTCGGCATCGCCTGGATCATCTGGTTGAACAGATCCGTGTTGATCGGCTGGGGGTTGCCGTTGGCGTCCGAGTGGTCGTAGGTGTTCGTGTCCGTCGCGTTCGCGAGGATCTTCAGCCAGCCGTCGTGCTGGTTGAGGAAGGCGTCACCGGACGACTCGTCGCCGTTGATGCCGAGGTCCTGGGTGTCGACCGCGAACTGCCGCGCCAGCATATCCAGGACGAGTTCGTCGACGTTGTCGACCGTGTCGTCGACGGACTCGCGGGTGAGGTCGTACGCGAGGGTGCCCTTGTTGGTGTCCATACTGACGGCGTCGGTGTTGACCGTCGCCGATCCCGAATCACCGTCACCCTCGTCGGCCCCGCGGCGCATCCGCTCGCCGACGGAGATACGCGGCAGGTCCATCTGCGGGCGCGGGAGCTCTTCGGTGCGGGCGCCTTCGAGCATCGCGGCAGAGTCGACTACCTTCTGGTAGAACTCCTGAAACAGATCCCGGGGCAGCACGCCCCCGGACATCGTGGTCGTGTCCAGCTTTTCCAGTGCGTCTTCGTTCTTGTCGCGGGTGTTCCGAATGCTCATTTAGATCACCGCCCCGCCTTCCGCGGGTCCAGCGTGAAGTTCGACTTCTCGGTCTCCTCTTCTTCGTCGGCGGTCTTGCCGAGCTGCTGGCTGTGGCCGGACTGCTTGGAGATCGTCTCGACGCGCTCGTCGAGGTCGTCGACCTTCTCGGCCAGGTTGGCCGCCCACTCGGGGGCGTCCTCTAGCGACTTCTCGGCGTCTTCGTCGTCTTCCATCTCAGAGACTCGCTTCTCGATACTGTCCACCTTCTCAGTGAGAGTCGCCGCCCACGCGGGCGGGTCCTCAGGGTCGTTGCTCATCGTAAGCTCCGTGTCTTCTGCTTGTTCGCCGAGCCAGTCGGCGAACTGGTCTGTGATAACCTGTTCTTCTGCGGCCATCGCGTCGAACCACTCGTCGAACGCACTCTCGAGGGCGACAATCTGGTCTGGGTCGAGTTCGTCGGCCCAGTCCATCTCCCAGAACCAATCACGGAAGTCACCGACCGTCGCATCGCCGTGGGCATCCACGAACTCTTCGACGGCGTCGGCGACGATCGTCGCCTGCTCGGGCGTGAGTTCCTTTTCGAGTGTGCCTCTGGCCGCTGTTACTGCGCCGTCGTCGGCGGTCTTGGTACTCTCCTCGTCCTCGTCGTCGTTCTCGTTGACGTCCTCGTCGTCTTCGCCACTGCCTCCCGCTTCTCCTGATGGTGAGTCGGCGCCATAGGCGGCCATCTCGAAGTCATCGTCCTCTCGGTCGGTGTAGCGCAGCGCCGTCTCACACCCGTCGGCCTGCGAGAGCAGGTCGATCGACGCGTCGTGGATAGCCTTCACCGCGTCGACGTTCGACGTCGACAGTGTCCGGCCGGCTTTCTCGGTGTCGTCGGTTGCGGGAGCATCGGTCGTCTCCGTGTCCAGGGCCTCGGACTTGGCTGTCGCCTGAGTGCCGTCATCGGCCGTGGCATCTGCATCTGCCCCACCGAGTCCGAGGAGCGTCTTCAGCCGCTTGCCCAGCGTGGCGTCGTCGACTTGCGGATCTGCAGGAGTCTTGTCAGTGGCCGGTTCGTCTTCGTGGTCGGGGTCTGTCATAGCATCAGAAACCTCCGTCGCGTGCGTCGCCGTGTTCTCGGCGTCGCTATCGCCATCGGGATCGTCCGCGTCGGTGTGCTCGCTGAGGTACTGATAGAGCTGGCGGGCGTCGGCTTCGTCGTGCCCGCGCTGCTCGGTCATCACGGCGACGAACTCGTCTTCGCCGTCGATCTCTTCGAGCACGCCCTTCGCGAGATCGCCTTTGTACGTCGCTCTGGGAACGGCCGGGATGTCGACGTCCGACACCTCATCGACGCTGCCGTCGACGAGTTCGATGCCGCCGGCGTCCTCGTGCTCGACGGCGTCCGGGACGGTCACCTCGTCCGGGAGTTCCTCGTGTTCGACGGCCTCCGAGACTTCGCCGCCGATCGAGAAGCCCGTCAGAATGCCGTCTTCGACGAGTTGCCAGAGGTCGTCGTCGTCGTAGCGACGCGTCGCGATCCACGTCCCTGGTGGGTACGTGGCGCCATCGAGTTCTTCGGCGGTATCGATCACCTCCGAGCGTTCGAGGGCGGCGGCATCATCGGGGAAAGCCGAATGCATCACGCCGGTCGCGACGTCATCGCTGTGGAAGCGGCGGATGGCCTCGGGGCGGAGAAAGTCGCCCTGGTGATCGAGTTCGTCGGGCACCAGGACAGCCCCCGTCGCCGTCCGCGCCTCTTCGTCGACGGCCTTGATCGTGGCCGTCTTCGTGAATCTACGCGGCGCTGTCTCGTCAGTCATTGCGTGAGAAATCCAACCTCCAACATCCAACCGGGTCTGGACCTCGGCCCCGGCAGGCGTCATCGGGAGTGCGCTACGAGCGTCTGGGCGCGATTGTCACAGAACTAACCACACGGAATAATTACACAAACGGATGTGGAAGCGTATGCGAATTCAGCTCACAACTCTCTAGAGTAGTGATCTTTATTTGTAGATAACAAATAGAGATGAATGGTACAAAGGGGAGGAGAGTGTGCCTCTGACACATTCCTCTCCTCCCCGGAGTGCCGATCATTCAATCGGCGCCAGTACCTAGAATGTGGAAGGCTTTGAGTGTTTACGAAAGTCGCTGGTGAAGTACATTATCCGTCTCAAACAGATCGGACAGCCGCGCTTCGACGTTCGTGTGTTGTTATCCACCGTCGTCACAGCAGTTGCAGCTAGAGTCCAGTCGGTAACTCCGTCGGCTGTTCCGTGCCCGGGAGCCGGTCGTGATGGCTCGTGATCTCCTCGTATGGGAACTCCGTCCGGATATTCGAGTAGTGGTACGAGCCGTGCGATGAGGCGTCTTTGAGGCCCTCCCAGATCTGCTGGGGGACGTCCAGGTAGACATACAGCGAGTCTGTGCCCTCATCACGCTTGAACCGAACGTACAGTTCGTCGTTGTCGGCGTCGTACGCGGCCGACTCGAGATTCGTACTGTCGAAGGAGACTGTCTCGACCGACTCCTTGAGCGTGACGTCTGCCCGCTCACCGAGTTTGTTCTCTGCCGGCGGGAGGTACTCGGGGCGCTCGCCGACGGCATTGAACTCCTGGCTTTGGTCTGCTCCCAGTTCAGCCAGTAGTGTGTCACCATCGACAGGGTGCTCGTCCGGAAGGGGCCCGATCCCGACTTCAGCGCGGGCCTCGTCGACGGTCATCGTCCCGCGGGCAGCCATCACCCGCGTCCGGGCGACGTCCGCCTCATCTTTCGGCTGCTCGGCGCCCCGGAGCGTGAACTCGATCGTCCAGTCTGGCGCGCCGAAGGCGGCCTGGTGAAGCACCTGATAGAGGCGGGCGGCGAACTTCTGCTGCTCGGGCGCGATCACCGAGAGGGCGAACTCCTGGACTTGCTCTTTCGAGTTCGAGCGATTCGACGTCTCCGTCCGGTTCAGCAGGACGGGCGGGACCTCGTGGACTTTCGCGATCTCGTGCTCGTTGCGCTCGCGGAAGTTCTCGAAGTCCATATCCTGCGTCCGCGACGCCGACAGCGGCACGAGTTCGATCTCGATGTCCGAATCGAGGTTCTTTGCGAACTCTTCGACCTCGAGGATGACGGTGCGATGTGGTGAGTCCTGCAGGTTCTTGAACAGCTTCCGCAGTTCCTGCTTGGAGCTCTCTTTGAGTTCGCCGCCGGTGACCTTGATCGCATAGCGCGGAATCGTGTCGTTCTCGAAAAACTGGTGGTTGTAGTCTTTGGCCGCCTCGTCGGCCGCGATCGTCCGCGTGGCCGCCACCCAGTCCGGTACGCCGTAGTACAGCGCCAGCGGCGTCGGGTTCTGCACCCAGATGAGTTCGTTCGCCGGCTCGTTCGGAAGCTCGCGTGCGTCGTCAGCGACGTCGCCAGTCTCCTTGTCGACGAATTTCGGATCGTCGGCGTACCGGTCGCCCGCCTCACCGAAGTAACGTGTCCGGCCGTTCCGGATCTGCACGTACCCGTGGCCCTTGACGACCTCGCCATCGTCGGTCTCGGCCTTCCGGACCCGGACCGTCCGTGCCGGCACGTGAGCGAGGCCTGTGGGCGTGCCATCCGCCCGGGTAAGGATCTCGACCGCGCAGTAGCCGATCCCGTGGTAGTCGATGCGCGCCTGTTCGAGGACTTCTTCCGGAGTGGTCGCGGCCGTGCCGTTGGGGCCGACCATCCACTGCGACTCGGAGCCGTGCCAGAAGTCGCGAATCGTCTCGAACTGCTCGTCGCTCGCGTCCTCGGCATCGACGCTTCGGTGTGGTGTGATGTCGAACCCGTGGCCGACCTCGTAGCGCGCCTTCTTGCGGACCGCTGCGGAGTGCGTCTCGTTGAGCTCCATAAACGCCGCCAGCCGGTCGGGGTTGTACGGCGGCTGGATCCCACGCCCGATGTCCGTCGCGATGCGGCGCTCGTTCAGTTGCGTGGTATCGTCGGCCTTCTCGAGGCCGCCACCGATCTTGGTGACGTCGACGCCGATGGTCGTCCCACCGTCGCCAGCGTCTGCAGTATCCTCGGTCATCTAGCACCACTCCTCGAGTTGTTCCGAGAGCGCGCTGCCGGCCACCGCTTCGACGTCAGTACCGGTCGCGTCGGCCCACTCGCGGAGGCACTCCAGTTCATACGGTTCGATTTCTGCCTCAACGGTCACCGTCTCGCGAGAACTGTCGCTAGCCATCACTGGACCTCCCGTGCATCATCGAGATCGTCTTCGCCGAGTTTCGGGTCGGTCTCGATCGCCTTCGCGAGTTGTTCGTTGAAGATCTCTTGGACGTCTTCGAGCGTGTCGCCATCGCCGCCGGCGACGCCCAGGTTGAGGTCGTAGTGGTCGATCCAGATCTTCGGCCCCTCTTCACTCATTTTTCGATCCTCGTTCGGCTGCAACTGTTACAGACGCCACGTGCCTGCTCGCGATCGGTACTGAGCGTCGCGTTGCACTGTCGGCACTGCTGTCGTGTCGATCTCATACGTCAGAGTGTCAAAAACTTCTCACAGTGTTTCTTTCACGATCTCACGGCCGAATCAGCCGTGGGACTCTGCCTGCGTACTGGTCCCCGTAAGAGCGGCTAACAGTCATCAGTAGTGTCACACGTCAATCATTACACTTAGGATAGTAAAATGGGAACACAGAGGTAATGAGGCGCCTTGAGGGAACAGAAATCGACGAACTCCTCGTTCGGAATGGCATCGGCGTGCTGGCACTGGTCGACGGCACACAACCGTATGCAATCCCGATCTCCTTCGGCTACGACGCAGAAGAGATGGTTTTTCCGATGCAGTGGGGCGGTGGCTACAGCAGCCGGAAGAGTGAAGCGATCGAGTCGAACCCGAACGTCTGTCTCACTGTTTATGAGCAGGACGCAGACGACCCGGCAGTCTGGCGAAGTGTCGTTGTGACGGGCGAGATCTACGAGATCGAGGACGACGACACAGAGCAAGCATACGCCAGCCTAGCCGCAAACGCAGCGTTCCCGCCAGACCTCGGTGTCTGGGGAATTCCATTCGAGGACGTCGAATTCCGATTGTTTGGCTTGGCTACCAACAATTGCACTGGGCGTGAATTTGCTACTGACTATGGCGGCTGGGGCGGCTAATCAGTGGAATGTTGTGCTGTAGCGAGCACGTCGTATTTTTTCTGGGAAACCTTCTACGACTCTCTACTCATACGTAGCTAATCCCTGACGTATCGCCGTCTGTGTCGTCTGTCCCACCACCGCCACTGCCATCGCGGTACTCGAAGCGCCGCAGCCCCTGCTCGGCCATATACCACGCCGCGATCAGGTCCGGCGTGTGGCCTTTCAGTTTGCCGTCGGCGAGTTCGAGCGACGTCGCCGCCTGGATCCAGTCTTCGGTGGACCCGTGCCCACGGTAGAACTGTATCCCACCGTTCTCGACGAGCGTCCGGAGCCGAGGAATGCCGTTCTCCCAGGAGTGTTTCGACGACGTCGTCGACAGTCCGGTCACCTTTGCGCGCAGTGCTGGCGAGAACTCGATGGCGTCCTCGACGATGTATTGCTGCATTCCGTTGTCCTCGATCACGATCAGGGCGGGATCGTACCGCCGATCGTACTCTTGGAGCTGGGCTTTCACGCCAGAGGGCGACATCCCCTGCTCGGCGTGGGCATCGAGGATCACGCGCTCGCCGGAGCGCCGGAGCAGCTGCACTACGAACGCGGCGTCGTCGCCGGTGGGCGACATCGCGGGGTCGTGCCCGACGACGATCGCCTCGCCCTCGCCAGCGCGATATTTCGTTGGTGGTGAGCGATCGCGGATCGAACAGCCGCCATCCGAGACGGCGCGATCGACGTCCGCGGGCTCGATTAGGTTGCCGCTGGCGCCCTGGATCGTGAGCGTGTACTCACGCCAGAAGAGGTAGTCGGCCATCTTCGAGCGCTTGTTGGCCAGCCACTCGGGGCCTCGCGCTTCGGGCCACAAGACCCGGAGAGACTCACCCTCGCGCCAGGGGTTTGCGACTTCCGTGTAGTAGTCGGGGTCGGGTCGGCGGGCCTGCCAGTCGTCGTCTCCACGGAACTCCTGGTCCCACGCATCGAGGATCGCGGGGAACTCCCGAAGGGCGTAGCCCTCGTAGTTGCGGTAGTGGTTGTAGATGTCGTCAGAGCGTTTTCGTGTGCCCACGAGGACCGTCCGGCCCTCGTCTTTGACCATCGGCTGGGCGACGCCGTCGACCCAGTTGAGGACGCCCTGCGTCGAGCCGTCACCCTGCTCTTTGATGATGTCGTCGAGGATCAGCAGGTGGGCTCGGGCGCCCTCAATCGCGCCTTTCAGCCAGCCCGTCGTCAGGCTGGATCCGTTCGCGAACTCTTTGGTCTTCTTCGAGTCCGTAGATCGGGGTTTGTTCAGGCTCGTGAGCCACGGGTTCCGCTCGATGAACTTGTTGAGTTCGCGGTCGGCCTTCTCGAAGGCCTGCTCTTGGGTGTTCATCGCCCAGATGACGCGATAGCCATCCAGGTATTCGAGGCAGGCGACGGCGAAGGCCGTGATGATGGTCGTCTTGAGGCCGTCCCGGTGACACAGCAGCGCGAGGTCGCCGTCGACGTCGGCATCGCCGGCGAGGTGTCGGAGCCACTGGCCGTGGTGGTCGGTCAGTGGCGCCCAGTCGTCGTACTCGTCGTCCATATACCCCTGCGTGAGTTTGTTCGCGAAGTCGAGCCAACAGCCGTGCTCGAAGGGGTTGTAGGCCGCGCGGATCTCCGCCAGCGAGAGGTCGACCGCCTCGGTGTCGCCGGCCTCAGAAGACGTAGAAGCAGACGACGAAGAGGGCGTACTACTCATCGGTGACGTCCTCCCCGAGGTCGGCCTCCCGGATCGCGGCCGCTGTCGCCGAATCGAGTTCGACGGTCGTCTCGAGCTCGCCGTCGACGTTCATATTGATGTCTGTCGAGTAGATCCCGAGGACGTCGCCCTTCTCGCGTTGGTACTTCGCCTGTTCGGAGCGGGCCATCGCCCGGCCCTTCGGATCGGGTTCGTCGCGTTCGACACCGATCGTCGCCTTGCGGAACTCCGGCAGTGTTCCAGGACGTGCCGGGTAGCCGCCACGGCGGGCGCCGGCAGGATACTCGTCGCCGGCCTCGAGGTGGCGAGCGTCGTCGACGAAGACAACAACGACGTCGTGCTCGTCGGCCCACTCCGGTCGGCGATCGTCCCCTGGCGGGGCGCGCTCCCAGTCGGCGACGCGCAGCGGTTCCTCGCTTTGGGAGACTGTCCGCATCTGCGGGACCATCGCCGTGATCGGTTCGTCGGTGGTTGCGTTCTGTTCGGCCTCGCGGGCCCGCTGGTAGAGCCGCTCGTAGCGCTCGGCTGACTGCAGCCGGACGTTGGCGTGCTCGTTCTCGATCTGTTCGAGGACGGCGTCGGCCGGCTCCTCGCTGAGGTAGTCTCGGATCGTCGAGACGGTGTAGTCGCCGATGCCCTCGCTCTCGAAGCGGTCCCGGACCTCTCGGGCTGAGAGATTGTCGAGATGGTGCCACTTGAGGGCGAGCGTGACTCGGCGGTCGCGTGTAGACATCGATAGCGGTGTGTCGCGTTGCGTCGGGGGGTTGATTTATACTTTAAGTAGGCCGCGTGGCCGGTGAGAGCGACGCCAGCGACGCGGTGAGCGGTATGTCAGTTCGATAGAGACGTCGAATGGACTCGCCCGGATTCGAACCGGGGCAGGACCGCCTCTTCAGGGCGGCGCTCTCCCAGGCTGAGCTACGAGTCCGTGGTGTGCGTGTGCGACACCCTCATCGGCGTGCGAGGCGGCCTTCGACCTCGTCGCCGGCGAATCGGCCAGCCATCCGCGCGATCTCCTCCGCTTGTTCGGCGTCGATGCGTGTGTTTTGCGTGTGGTTCATCGACCCGTCGGTGAGTCGGAGGACGACATCCGAGAACGACTCGTCCGCACGTTTCGCGTCATCAAGCGCGTCGTAGGCCCGCTCGTTCAGTGAGATATTCGTGCGGTCACTCATCGTCGCTCGCGTAGGTCGGTGTGTTCGTCTCGGGGTCGTGCATTCCGAGGGCGACCGCGCATCGTATGCAGATCGGCATCCCGTCGGGGTCGTAGTACGGCGGATCCCAGAGGTCCTCGCTGACGCAGTCGTCGGCGACGCGGGCGTGACACTCCCAGGCCATCTCAGGATCCCGAGCGGAGTTGCGAGGCAGCTTTCACTGCGGCGCCGCCGAAGGCCCACGCCGTCGCGATCGTCGCGAGCAGCAGCCACGTGAGCAGCAGGTTCGTTGGGAGCTGGGCGAGCGAGGCGTGCGTCGTTGCGTCGAGGGTCGCGAGTGCTGGCACGGAGATGACCAGGATGAATGCAAGGACGTCGTTCGTGAAGTCCCACCGCGTCCGGGTGGACTCCGTCGTGGCGTCGGCGTTGTCGGCGTTGTCGGTGGTGTCGGTGGTGTTCTCGTCAGTCATCGCTGCTATCTGTGCCGCCTTCACGTTGGATCTCAGTGTAGGCCTGTACGAGGGCCGCGTAGTCGGACATCTCGAGCCCGTTGTAGCCGGCGAGTGTCAGCAGTGCAAACGTGCCGATGATCGTCGGCTCCGCGCCCTGGATGAGTGCATAGATCGCTAACCCGATGATGCCGAGATTGACGATGATCCCACGAATGACCTTGAGCGAGCGATACATTCTGAGATCACCGCCATCCCGGAGGCTGTTTTTGTAGTCGTCGATCAGTGCGTCTGGGGCGTACCACGGTCGGGTGGGTCTCGTCGTCGTCATAGTACATCTCTCGTGTCAGTGGCGGGCTCGCCGGTGCCGGCCTCGGTGTCGGTGTCTGCGACCACCTCGGCATCCTGGGCGAGCACGCGGACGGTCTCCTCGAGGTCGTCGGCTTCGACGGTGAGGATTGTCCGGCCCGGGTCTGCGAACGTCGGTCGCATCTCGGCGTCGACGATGCGGCCCAGGAGTGGGCGGTGCGTGTGCGGCACGATCACTCGGGTGCCGGGCGTGTGTGGGCGAGACGAAGACATCGTTAGGCAGTGGGCGCCGGATTCGCGGTCGATCGCGATCGCGACTGTACTTCCGCGCGGGCCAGCCCGTAGCGGACGCCCTCCGAGAGGGCTTCGTCGACGCTCGTGTCTGGGCGGTGTGGGCCCTCCATTTCCACTGGAAGTCGCTCGAAGGCATCCAGCGCGTGTGCCACAGTGGCTTTCCGGTGAATGCTGACGCCTTTGTGCTCAAACGTCTGGATGAGTCGCTTCAGCAGCGTCCGGAAGCGCTCGCGATCGACGTCGACGTCGTCCCACACGCGGACAAACGAGCCCTCGACGCCACATTCGCAGAAGATGCCCTTCTGGCCGGAGGCTGTGTCGGCAGGGCCGAACGCGACCTCGGTGGTGTCCTTGCGGCGGCTCCACTGCGACTCCTGGACGGAGACGTCCGACCGGCGGGGTTCGTGTGGGTGGCGTTCTTCGCGCACGACGCGGAGGCAGTTGCGACAGATATCCGGTGCGTTCAGGACGTGCTCTTGGTATGCTGGATGCACGAGTAACTGAGGAGATGGCGGGCAGGACAGAGAGGGGGCCGCGGGCCCCAACTCTCGGGTGGTCACGACCGTCTGAAGAGGAGTTATCGAGTGATGTGGTTGCTACGCGAAAAGCGCTCGCAGTCCGGCGGTTCTCGCCGGCCCCACGGTGGGGGTGGCAAGGAGACGGTAACGAATCGAGCCACGACCATCGGCGAAAGAGAACGATTCAGTTACTCTTCGGAGGTCTGTGATTCGATAATAACTTCCTCACCGTCAATCTGTATGCCGTATTCGCCTATGTGGAGTGCAATAGTGACGTTGCTTTCTGCGGTCTCGAGATTGTCAACCGCGTCAAGGTCGACGTAGTCGCCCAGCTGCATTCCCGTCTTGTCGGACAAGTCAGTGGCCTCGATGCCTTCTGCATCAGCTATGGCTTCAATAAGAGCTATACTCGGGGCTGTATCGCCGCGATCGTACGAATACTGAACCCGTCCACTCGGACCACCCACACTCATACCAGAATCCAGCAAATTGAGGCATATATTCTGTTCGATGTGTGAAAAATGTATTTGGACATTTTCGTAATTTCCGTTGAAGAGTGGATATGTGGTTCTTCGGAGAGAACCTCAGAGGGCACGCGACTCTATAAGACTCCCGTGCCCTACCGAATTTCGTAGTCTTCGACAGGTTCTTTCACCCACGAGTTCCCGCTATCCCACGTCATCTTGGTCCCGACCGTACCGGACTCAACGCGGGTCGAATTCGTTTGGACAACCTGTTCAGTAAATTTGTGGCGTTCAAGCGTCGCTCGGAGCTTCTTACTGTTCGAGAGTATACGGTCGTTGCCTTTGTCCCAGTAGATCTCCCACGTGTGGGGGCCGCCCTCGACGATGACTGAATAGTACGCATTCTCTGAAATGAGCTGTACAGCCTTTCGCGGCGGAATCGAGAGAAACGTAACTGCGTCTGATCCCATACTGCTCCATTTCGAATTGGATATTTAATACTACTGGAAGGGTGATATGTCGTGGAGCGGCGCATTCGGATTCCGCGGGCTCGGAGCGCGTGTCTCGACGATATTGCGGTCGCGAAGGCGGTCGATTGCTTCACGAATCGTTCGTTCTGGGAGCCCTGTTCGGTCGGCGAGTTCTGATGTAGTGAGTGGGCGATCGGCCTCCTCGAGGACGTAGTGGACGAACTTCGCGCTCGCTGGCACGTCGTCGAGGACCGCGTCAGTCATTGGTGACCTCCGTAGCGAGTAGGCATCTCGTCCCCTGTGTCGACTTGGTTCGCTTCGGCCTTTGTCAGTGCCTCGACGTCGTGGGCGTCGATCCACGTCCGGATGTCGTCCTCGGTCACTCCGTGTGCGAGCGGCGTCTCCTTGATGTCGAAGAGGCGGACGTCCGCTGGCGGGGCGTTTGTGAGACCGATGCCGCCAGCCCGTCGCGTCGCGGACGTCCACGACGTCGTCTGGACTGCGAGCCGATCGGAGCGCGGACGGTAGCGGATCCAGTAGAGTTCGTCCTCGCCAGCCATCGCCCACCAGTAGGCCATCTCGGTCAGATCCTGGGCGAAGACGCGACAGACGCGGTCGCCCGGCGACTCTCGCAGCGGGGCGAGCCACTCCTGGTAGGCGTCACGAGTCTCGTACCACGGCGTGTCCGCGTACCGCGATGTCGTCTCGACGCCGAACGACGACAGCGTGGCGTCACCCCACACCTCGCGCGGGCCGATCTCGCCCTCGTAGTCGGGGTGCACAACGTACCGTGTGTTCGACGGTTTCGGCGGTTCTGGGTAGCGTGAGACGCTCCCGCGAGGCTTGTCGTCGAGCGCCTTCTGTTCGAGTTCGGCCAGCTTCTCGTGGAGCCACGCGATCGCGTCGTCGCGGGTGGCGACCTGCCGCGAGGAGCCGCCCCAGGTACGGCCTTTCACGTCGAGACGGCAGTAGACGTCGTCGCGGTTCAGCGGTGGCTCGACACCGATGGCGTAGTGATCACCGTCGTCTGGGCCCAGCACCCACTCGTTGAGCTCCTTGCGGTACCTCGTGCGCTGGCTCATCACAGCCACCTCGCGCGTTCGTGCCGCGTATGTCGAGCACCGTATTCGCGGATTTCGACGGCCTCGACCAGACCCCACGAATCGGGGAACTTCGCAGTGTCGTCGCTTTGTGCCTCCCAGCGGATGTCCGCCCCGAAATCGTCGTAGTACTCGATCCGGATCCGGCACTCAACTTCCTCGTGGCAGTGTCGGTGGCCGACGAATGGCTTTGTCGTCCACTCGTACAACGTGTGCTCGGTGTCGGTTTCCCACGTTGTCGTGGTGCGGTCGCTGCTGTCAGTTGAGTACTTGTGATTACTCATCGGTGTGGCCACCTCCGAGATCGAGGTCGAGTACGAGACAGTCCCGACAGCGGTAGGCGGTCGCGTAGCCATCCTCGCCGACGATCGCCGCGACCGCGCGGTCGGAGCAGCCCTCGACGTTACAGGTCGCCATCGGAACCCTCCTTGATCGCCTGCAGATGCGTGTTCGCCCAGCCGATCACGTTCTGGTCGAGTTCGTCGTCGGGGCGCGAGACCTCGACGTCGATCACGGCCTTGAGCGCGTCGACGTCCTCGCTCGTGTAGATCGGCATTTCGGTATCGGGCAGTTCGTCGACGCCATCGGCAGCTAGGGCGTAGCGGATCTGGCCCTCACCATCTTGCCAGCGGTGGACGTCGCCGTTCTCCCGCGCAGCCTGCAGCGCCGTCTTGGCGTCGCCTTTCGAGAGTGAGGCGTGCCGGACCGTGTTCCACAGATGCGATGCCGACATTGTGACCGGGCTGCCGTGGCCCGTATTCTTGTGGAGCATCCCGAGTATGATGCGATAGGCGCGTTCGGATCCTTCGGGCGGAAGCGCGCGCTTGGCCGTCATAGCGCCTCCAGCGTCTCCTCAGTGAGGTCGACCGCACAGTCCCAGTTCGAGCAGCGGTAGTTCGTCACGGTGACGCGACCACACGACGGGCACCACCACGGGCCGCCATCCGCTGGATGCCCTTCTGTGCTCGACATCAGAACTCACCCACCCACTTGACTGTCTGATTCGCCCGGGGCTCGATCACCCAGCCACTGTCACGGAACGTCTGGATCTCCTCATTGACCTCTTGCTCGGAGATGCCGTGGTCGGCCGCCACGTCGACGATTCGATCGATCTCGGCTTCGGTGCCGCCGGCCTCTTCTTTGAGAATCTCCTTGAGCGTCTTCTTGCGCTCGGCCTGGGGCTTCGAGGTGCCCGTCTCGACGACGTCGGCGTCGAGCTCGCCGTCTTCGTTCTTCCCGATGTCCTGCATCGACTGGCCGACCAACTGCGTCGCCGTCTCGAAGTGCCGTGCCTCGATCGTTGCCGAGAACTCGAACTTCGCGGCGGCCTCGGCGATTCGGAGGACGGCCTCCCACGAGCGCCACGTCACCGGGACCGGGTCGTTCTCGTCGTAGCCGTTCGCCCCGCGGAGGCTGACGAACGTCTCCTGCGCGTCTTCGAGCGCCGTCTCGTCGGAGATTGGTGGGTCCGACCGGGACGCGAGCGCGACCCACTTCCGCAGGAGGTCGTGATCGATGCTCGTGTCGGTCTCAGATCCGGCGTCGGCGCCGGCGGGCTGGCCCTCACGCATCTGGAGCTTCCCCTCCCGGCGGTGGCCCGCGATGTGGCCGGCGACGATCGTATCCGAATCGGGATTGGGCTCGTCGGTGAACGTGAAGATCAGGTCGAATCGCGAGAGCATCGCCGAGCCGAACACGAACTGCTCGGCGACGGGTTCGTAGGGATCGAACCGGCCGTGCTTGGGGTTCGCCGCGGCGATCACGCCCACGCGCGTCTGCAGTTTCGTGTTGATCCCGGCTTTCGAGACGGCGATCGACTGTTTCGACATTGGTTCGAGCATCGCCGCGCGCTTTTCGGCTTCGAGGTCGTCGAGTTCCTCGACGCAGACCATCCCGCCGTTGGCCTTCGCGAACGCACCGGGCTTGAGCGTCCACTCGCCGTCGCCGAAGTCATCGCGAACAGCGGACGCCGTCATCCCGGCCTTTCCAGTGTTCGAGGCGGAGACCGCCGCCGCACGTGGGGCGACGCGCTCGACTGCGTCGACGATCTCCGATTTGCCAGTCGAGGGATCGCCGATCGCGAGCAGGTGGATGTCGCCGCGGTCGGTCGCGCCGTTGGCGTACTCGACGTGCTCGCCGCCGACGAGCTGCAGGATGGCCGCCTTCTTGACGTGCTCGTAGCCGTGGATCTTCGGCACCAGGGCATCCGCAGCCACTTGCAGTGGGTCGCCTTCGGCGCCGGCGGCGAGGTCGCGGATCCGCTGGCGTTCCTCCGTTGTGATGTCGAGGTCCTCCGAGGAGGACTCCTCGAACTGGACGGCGCGGGCGTCCAGGTAGGTCGTGAACTTCGTGTCGTCCTGGTCGACTTGCCGGAGGTGCAGCGTCCCGTAGAATACGACTTCGTCGCCCGTGTCCGCGCGGCCGGCCAGATCTTCCTCGACGAAGACGTCCACGGTCGCCCCCTCACCACCGGCGACGCTCGGAGGCTCCTGGACGCGGAGTGACTGGGCGTCGACGAAGACTGACTGGTCGAAGTCGATGTGGAATGGCCCCTGGCGCTCGCAGCCCTGGCACTCGTGGGGTTCCTGGTAGCCGTCGTCCTGTGGGATGTAGGTCATCGTCCCGCAGCGCTGGCACTCGAAAGCCGCGTCGACGATCTTCGGGTACGTGTCGGTCGCCATCGCGATCTCGCCGCGGATCGCGACGTACTCGCCCGGAGCATCCGAGGGTGAGTAGCCGCCGGGGTAGTACTCGCGGTCCTCGGGCAGGTTCGTGAGCCGCACCTCTGCAGGCGGAGCGTCATCGCGCGTGAGCGAGACGTCCGCCGGAAGGTCGACGTTGTGCAGCGCCGCGTCCGCGTACTCGTGCATCTGCTCCGGGGTGTCGAGCCATCCCTCCGCGAGTTCGGCCTCGAACTGGACGAGGTCGCTGTAGTCGATGCGGAGTGCGCGCTGCTCGCTTGGGTACCGCTGGGCGAGCCGCCCCAGCTCGTCGCGGTAGTACTTCCGGTAGAACCGGATGAACTGTTCTGTCATCTCGTCCATCGCCTGTGCGCCGTGTGCGTCGTGAGTGTCGTGCATCGGATCGGGTGCGGTCTTTTTGGGCAGAAAAATCGGTTCGCAGCCGTTTCGGACCGCCGCGACCGACGCCGAGACGACGCCGGAGACGACGTACCTGCAGCTAGCGAACCGATGCTTACAGCGGCTATACAACGTAATTTTAGCTCAATTCAAGCGGAGGTGGTTTCCCGCACCGTGAGAACACGCTCAGATCACCCCCGACTCCTGAGCGTCTTTTTTCTGGGCGAAAAGACTGGACTCGCGTTTGGCGAGATCGGCGTCGACGGCAAGGTGGATGTTCCCCGAGTCGGGGTTGCGGTAGCGGAAGCCGACGGTGCCGCTGCGGATGTCGCGCTGGGCTGCTTCGTCCTCGCCGGCCGCCCACCGGAGCAAGTTATAGCAGTGCGAGGCGCCGGGTTCGCCGTTGAACACGCCCCACTTGACGTCCTTGTAGTCGATCTTCCCGCGCCCTCCGTTGTCGAGTGCGCGCTCGAAGGCGTGTTCGCGGACCATCCCGATCTTCGCGTCCTTCCCCAGCGACTCGTACGTGCGGTCGGTCTCGAACTCCGAGGTCCACAGCCGAAGCTTCGTCAGCTCCTTGACCGCGTCCTCGTGATCCGCACGGAGCGTTTCGAGTTCGCTTTCGAGGTCGTTGACCTTCGCGAGGGCTCGCTGGGCGACCTGCAGGGCGTCGGCCGGCGTGATGTCGTGGTCCTCAGACATCGGCCGACACCTCCTGGTCGTCCGCGTTGATGTCGGTGTCGCGCGCGACGAGCCACTCGTCGACGTCGTGGCCGTTGATGTGGGCACCACAGACCGTCCGGAGACCGTGCTTCGGGTGCTCGATCACAGCGACGGCTGGGTCCGTGCAACTGAGACAGCCGCAGTACTTCGTGGCTTCGAGCCCGATGTCGCCGTGATCGTCACCACGGAGCGGCCGCTCGGGGTTCATCAGGCGCGCACCCCCTGGGTTCGGGTGGAGATACCAGGATCCGAACCGGCAGACAGCGACGGCTCTGTTTCGGGGATTATGTCAGAAGTTTGAGTAGTCCCGGGCGGATTCGAACCGCCGTCATGGGCTCCAAAGGCCCATATGATTGGCCACTACACCACGGGACTGCATCTCCTACTCACGTCGCAGTCTTTGAAAAGGCATCGGGTTCCGACGGCGCTCGCCGGGCCTCGATCCCGCCCGGTGGTCGGCTGCCTCATCGACGTTCGTGTCTGCTTTCCGGGTTAGTATCCGGATCGAGACCGGTCTGCTGTAGCTCCACGGAGTACCCCCCGCACTCCGGACAGACGTGATACTGTACGTCGTACGTCGCCCCACAGCCCAAACACGCGTACGGTGCTGTTCGGTCGGTTGCCTCCGACGCCTCGCGGGGCCCCAATCCCGCGAGTTTCAGGAGGCGATCGAGCGCCGTTGTCCCATCCATATCCAACGCCTCAGTCGGGAACATCTTGAAGCTACGGGCTTCGTCCTGCTTAATAAGCCGGGAGAAAAACGGCGTCAGTCCGCGCGTTGCTCTTCGGCTTCGACGTTGGCCTCAGAAGCCACTTCGAGGTGACAACAGGCGTCCGTTTCGGGGTCGAAGCAGTCGGGGCACTCGGCGTTTCGATCGATGATCGTGTCCAGGCGCTCGGCGACGAGGTCGTCGATGACCGGTTCGAGTTCGCGTGCCTCGGCGCGGAACTCCTCGACGGAGAGGACGTTCGCGAGGAATCGCTCGATGATGCAGTACGTCTGGAGTGCATCCCGGGCGCGGACGATCCCGTCGTCGGTGAGCGTGACGCCCTTGTACTTCTCGTGTTCGGCGAGCCCTCGCGATTCGAGTTTCCCGATCATCTCGTTCGCGCTGGCGGGGCTGACGTCGAGGCGATCCGCGAGCGCGCCGGTCGACGCCGGGCCGTTCTCCATCTGCTGGAGGAGGTAGATCGCCTTGACGTACTGGTCGGCCGTGTTCATACCGTCCCTCCGTGACGCATCGTATCTCGTCTCATTGCCGTTTGTTCATAATTTTCGTGACTTCTTCGACGCCGTCTGCTTCCTCCTCGCGGATCTCGATGAGCACGTCGATGAGTCGGTCGCGGTCGATCCCGAAGGTCGCCTCCGAGGCCCGGAGCGCGCCGACGAGGTCGTCGTAGAACTTGTACGCCGTCTCCTCGTTGCACAGTTGGTCGTAGAGGATGTCGTCGAAGTCCTCGGGCTCTGTCTTGCCGTACTGGGCTTCGACGAGCGCTTCGATCTCGTCGAACGGGATGCTCTCGGCGTCGAGTTCCTCGACGAGCGCTTCCAGTCGCTCGCGATGCTCGGCGGATTCCGCGGCGGCGTGTTCCAAGAGCGATTCGATCTCGGCGTCGAGCTCTGATCCCTCGTCGAGCGACTGATAGTGGTGATACGACCGGGCCTCGACGACCTCTTCGAGGACGATCCCGATCTGGAGCAACCGCGCGAGCTGGTGATCGGAGCTGACGCGATGGCCGACGCTCACGGCTGCACCTCCCGATTTGCGGGCGATACGTGGCTCATACTCGTTGGGTGGGTAGTGACGGACTTAAGCAGTTCCCCTTCGCGGGGTGCGACCCCGACGCCCCCGAGACGCCGCCACGCCCCGTTCGGAAACCGTTTTGCCGCCGCGGTGGCGAGTAGCGGTATGCTCTACGACGCGGCCGAGGAGCCGGCGACGCTGACTCCCGAGGCGTTGCGCGAAGCCTACGAAGCACAGCTCAGAGCCGTCCTGACAGACGTCGGCGTCGAAACCGCAGCCGCCGAATCGGGCGTCGACGTCGACACCGTCGAGGCGCTCGCCGACGGCACCGTGCCCGATCTGAGCGTCGCAGACGCCGCCGCAATCCTCGCACTCGACGAGGCCCGCCCCGACGCCGAGGCGATCGTCCTCGAACTCCGCGATCACCTCCTGATGGCGATGACGACCGGCGTCGTCGACGTCGACACGATCGCCGCAAACGTCGGTCTCGGGCTCTCGGGGCAGGAGGTCCAACAGGCGCTCGAAGGCCGGACGACGATGACGCTCGAACAGCTCGCGGCGATCCAGCAGTTCCTCGCCGAACGGAACGAACGCTGATGGCCCGAACCGTCATCGTCGGCTGTGGGTACGTCGGCCTCGAACTCGGCCGGCAACTCGACGCGGCCGGCCACGAGGTGACCGGCGTCCGCCGCTCCGACGCCGGACTCGACGCGGTCGCCGAAGCGGGTCTCGACGCCGTCCGCGCCGACGCGACCGACGCCGACTCGCTCGCTGCCCTCCCCGACGCCGACTGGGTCGTCTTCGCGGCCAGTTCCGGCGGTCGCGGTGCGGATGCCGCCCGCGACGTCTACGTGGAGGGATTACGGAACGTCATCGCGGCGTACGCCGATCGCTCCTCGCCTCCGGATCGGCTCGTCTACACCTCCTCGACGGGCGTCTACGGCGACCACGGCGGCGACTTCGTCGACGAGGAGACGCCGATCGAGCCGACGACCGAGAAGACCCGCGTCCTCGCGGCGGCCGAGCGCGTCGCCCGTGAGGAAACGGCTGCGGCCGGCATCGACGGCACCGTCGCGCGCTTTGCGGGGCTGTACGGTCCCGACCGGTACCGACTCGATCGCTATCTAGAGGGCCCCGTGACGGAGGGATATCTGAATATGGTGCACCGCGACGACGCCGCGGGCGCGGTCGCGTTCCTCCTCGAATCCGACCTGGCACGCGACGACGTCGTCCTCGTCGTGGACGACGAACCGGTCGACAAGTGGGCGTTCGCCGATTGGCTGGCTACCGAGTGCGACGAACCTGCCCCACCGAAGCGGACGATCGAGGAGCGACTGGACGACCCGGACCTCTCGGCGGCCGCGCGCCGGCGGATCCAGACCAGCAAGCGCTGCTCGAACGCGCGCCTGCGCGAACTCGGCTACGACTTCGCGTATCCGACATATCGGGAGGGTTACAGCGCGGCGATCGAGGCGTATCTGTCCGGAACGGACGCTTCGGAGATCTGAACTGCACGTTCGGCGGCGGTTCCCCCAACCACTCTAGCGCTCGTTTCGGGACGCGCCGTGGATCTGTTCGATTGTGATTTCCCCCAGATCCCCGTCTGTGAGCGCGTCACCCGGCCGAACGAAGGAATCTTCTTAGGGATGCACTCTGACGCAAAGAGTATGTGGTCCCCGCTTCCGGGCGTCGCCTCGAACGCCAGTTCGGAGTTCGTCGGTCGCGCGAGGGAGCTCTTCGTGGCCTACCCTGCTGTCGTCCTCGCTGTCGTCGTCGGTCTCCTCGCGCTCCTCGTCGGTCTCTACGCGATCAAGCGGTTCGAGCGGCCGATGGGGACGCGCTTTCTCGAACAGGTCTCCGGACTCGACGAGGTCGCGGTGCTGTTGCATCCGAATCCCGACCCCGACGCGATGGCGACGGGCATCGGCGTCGCGAGCCTCGCCGAACAGGTCGGAACTGATGCGACGGTCCAGTACGCCGGGCAGGTCCGCCACCAGGAGAACCGCGCCTTCCAGACGGTACTGGAGATCGACATCGACCGGATCGCCCACGTCAGCGACGTCGCGGCCGAACACGTGGTCCTCGTCGATCACAACCGCCCGCGAGGCTTCGCTGGGGCCGATAGCGTCCTCCCATTCGCCGTCGTCGATCACCACCCCGGCGAGGGGACCGGCGGCGAGTTCACCGACGTGCGGACGGACTACGGGGCTGCCTCCAGCATCGTCGCCGAGTACTTCGAGGACGTCGGCGCCAAGCCGGTCCCGCCGGCCAAACACGCGAGCGAAGTCGACGCGGCCTACACCGTCCCGTCGACGGTCGCGACCGGCCTGCTCTACGGTATTCTGACCGACACCAAGCGGCTGACTGCCGGCTGTTCGGCCGCGGACTTCGCCGCTGCGGGGTTCCTGTACGCTGGGGTCAACGAGGATCAACTCGACCGGATCGCAAACCCCGAAGTCTCGACGGAAGTCCTGGAACTGAAAGCCCGCGCGATCGCCGGCCGCGACGTCCGCGGGCCGTTCGCCATCAGCGACGTCGGTCGCATCTCTAATCCCGACGCCATCCCCCAAGCGGCCGACGAACTGGTCCAACTCGAAGGCGTCACCGCCGTCGTCGTCCTCGGCGAGCGGGACGGGACGATCCACGTCTCCGGGCGCTCACGCGACGATCGCGTCCATATGGGTCAGACGCTCGACTCGGCGGTATCGGGTCTAAAGAGCGCCTCGGCGGGCGGGCACGCGCGGATGGGCGGCGGACAACTCGTCTTACACAGCGGCCAGATCCAGACCGAGACCGGCGAGACGATGCCCCGCGACGCGCTCCGCGATCGCCTGTTCGAGTCGATGTCCGGCGACATCTGACGCCGTGGGACGGCTGGCAGTTGGCGGTTGGCAGTTGGCGGTTGGCGGTTGGCGACTTCCGAGTTCCGAACTTCGGCTCCCGACTCTCGACTTCCGACGCCCGTTTACCCGCGCGTCCCTTTGCCTGGACTATGGCGACGAGTCAGGGGACCTGGGGATACCGCGATCGGTTCGGCGACGCCTTCGCCCGGACGTACTTCCGTCGGTTCGGACCGGGTGTCGCTTCGAGCATCGGCCTCGGCACGTACCTCGGGGCTCCGACCGACGAGTACGACGAGCGCTACCGCGAATCGGTCACCGACGCGCTCTCGGCCGGCATCAACCACGTCGACACCGCGATCAACTACCGCCACCAGCGGAGCGAGCGCGTCGTCGGCGAGGCGCTCGACGCCGCCGACGCCGGCCGCGAGGAAGTCGTCGTCGCGACCAAGGGCGGCTTCGTCCCGTTCGATGGCTCCCGTCCCGACGATCCGGGCGCGTACGTCCGCGAGGAGTTCGTCCGCCCCGGCCACGTCGCTGTCGACGACCTCGCGCGCGGCAGCCACGCGATCGCCCCCGACTTCCTGGATGAACTGCTGGACCGCTCGCTCGCGAACCTCGGCGTCGACACGGTCGATTGCTACTACGTCCACAACCCCGAAACGCAACTGGCGGTCAGGAACCGCGAGGCGGTCTACGAGCAACTCGAAGCGGCTTTCGAGCGCCTCGAACGTCGCCGCGAGGCGGGCGACATCGGCGCCTACGGCGTCGCGACCTGGGAGGCGTTCCGCGTGCCCCGCGATCACGACGCGTATCTCTCGTTGCCCGAGGTCGTCGACCGCGCCGCGAGAGCGGCCGAGAAAGTGGGCGCCGCAGAGCCCGGACTGAAAGCGATTCAGCTCCCGTTCAGCGTCACGATGGCCGACGCGTTCACCGTCGCGGCGCACCGACTCCCCGAAGAAGAACGGGACGTCAGCGCGCTCGAATACGCCCAGGCGGCCGGCCTCGACGTCGTCGCGAGCGCGACCCTCGCACAGGGTGATCTTGCGTCGTCGATCCCGGCAGCCGTCGACGCGGAGTTACACGGCGAGACCGCCGCGCAGCGAGCGATCAACTTCGCCCGAAGCGCCCCCGGCGTCACCACCGCGCTCGTCGGCACGAGCTCGCCGGGGCACGTCCCCGAAAACGTCGCTGCCGGCACGTTCGAGCCGCTCGGCGCGCGAGCGTTCGACGCCGTCTTCGAGTGACGGCGTGCCCCTCACCTGTCTGCGGCCGTTCTCTCCGATTCACCGCCCGCCCGCTGTCTACCGGAGTTCCTTCCACTCCGTTTCGCAGTCGGGACACCGCCGCACAGTGTAGACCTCGTCGGGATCGTTTTCGGTCTTCAGCGTCTCGCCGCACTCCGCGCAGTTCAGACGCCCGTAGGTGTCTTTCTCCAACTCCCCGTCTCGAAGCCCCTTCCGCGTCGTCTTCATAGTCACCTCGAACGTGGAGGGCGTGAGGTAAAAAGATCAGTATAGCGCGATCCGCTCGTCTCCGGCGCTGGATCGCAACAGTTGACACCCCTTACGGGCAAGGGTCGGTCGTGTCTCGGAGCCGACTGTTCGGTACGCTCTGTTCGATGTTCTTCCTGGTGAACCTCGCGAGGGTCGTCTTCGCACCGCTGCTGCAGGAGTTCATCGCGGTGTTTCAGATCGGCGAGGGCACGGCCGGGCTCATCGCGACGCTCGCGTGGCTCGGCAGCGCGCTCCCGCGGATCCCGACCGGCTGGGTGCTTACGCGTGTCCCCCGTCACCGCGTGATCCTCGTGACCGGCGCGGTGCTCACGACCGCTGCGGCGTTCACCGCGAGCGCGAACTCGGTGCTTTTCGTCGGCATCGGCGCGCTCCTGATGGGGCTCTCCTCGGGCGTCTATCTGGTCGCCGCGAACCCGCTCGTCAGCGAACTCTACCCCGAACGCGTCGGCTGGGCGCTCGGCGTCCACGGGATGATGAGCCAACTCGCCGCCGTCGCGGCCGCGCCGCTCGTGACGCTGATCCTGACGTTCTTCTTCGACTGGCAGCTCGTGTTCGTCTGCGTCGCGGCCGCGGCGGCGCTCGTCACGGTCGCGCTGTATTTCGCCGCGCGGTCGACAGAGCTCCCCGACGCGGGCACCGACGACAGAGACCTCCTCGGCGCGATCCGCTCGGAGTGGCGCGTCGTGCTCTTGGGCGTCGTGGTCGTCGGCGCGACCGGCTTCGTCTGGCAGGGACTGTTCAACTTCTACGAGCTGTATATGGAAACGAAAGGGCTCGCCGACGCGACCGCGAAGAACCTCCTCACGGTGATTTTCGCCGCTGGCGTCCCCGCCTTCTTTATTTCCGGGCGGCTCACTGACCGGCTCCCGCGCGTCCCGTACATTCTCGTGATCATCGGGTCCTTCACCGTCTCCGTGCTCGTGCTGACAGTCACGACGGGACTCGTCCCGATCCTCGTCCTCACGGCGGTGATCGGCTACGTGATCCACAGCCTCTTTCCGGCGATCGACACCTATCTGCTGGACACGCTACCGGACGAGACGCGAGCGAGCGCGTACGCGTGGTACTCCGGTGGGATGATGGTCGTCCAGGCGACGGGGTCGTCGGCCGTCGGGACGCTCCGCGAACTGGGACTCGCCTACGACGCCATCTTCACGCAACTCGCGCTCGGACTCGCCGTCGTCGTCGTCGGGTTGGTCGTCTTCCAGCAGGCGGGGCGGCTCCCGCAGTGACGCCCACGACGCGCGGGCGATAGGCATCCGGAACCCCCGCGCTTTTGCTCGTTCCGCCCTGAGAATGCTTCGATGGAGTACGTGCAAGCGCGGGTGACGACGCTCCACGGTCTCGCCGATCCGCTCCCGACCGCTCCGACCGGGCGCGCGGCGGTCGTCGTGCCGATGACGGAGCGCGACTGTCAGGGCGCGGCCGCAGACCGGGTGTTACAGACGCTCGAACGGCTGGAACCCGCTCGGGTCGTCGTTCCGCTCCGCGCCGCCCCCGAGCGCGTCGAGTCGGTCCACGAGTGGCTCTCGGCGTACGACCTACGGCTGGAACTGCTGTGGTGTGACGGCCCACGCCTCGCGGAGTTGCTCGCCGATGCCGGTCTCGCTGGCGGTCGCGGAAAGGGCCGCGACGTGTGGCTGGCGCTCGGCCGCGCAGCCGAAGCGGAGTTCGTCGTCGTCCACGACGCCGACACGACGACCTACGACGAGTCGTTCGTCCGTCGGCTGCTGTTCCCGCTGGCGAACGGCTACGACTTCTCGAAGGGCTACTACGCGCGCGTCGAGGACCAGCGCCTCTACGGGCGGCTCTTTCGGCTTTTCTACGTCCCGCTCGTCCGCGCGCTCGTCGATGCCCACCCCGACCCCTATCTCCAGTATCTCGATTCCTTCCGCTACGCACTCGCGGGCGAGTTCGCTGCGACGGCCGAGACGGCCCGCCGGATCCGGACGCCTCGGAAGTGGGGGCTCGAAGTCGGAACCCTCGGCGACGCGTTCGACGTCGCCGGGTTCGAGGGAACGGCACAGGTCGACCTCGGCACGTACGAACACGACCATCGCGCGGTCGACGGCTCGGCCGGGCTCTCGGAGATGAGCCGATCGGTCGGCGAGACGCTCCTGCGGGGCGTCCTCGAACACGGCATCGACGTCGACTTCGAGACGCTCCCAGAGCGCTATCGGACGACGGCAGAGACGCTCGTCGAGCAGTACGCGATGGATGCGGCGTTCAACGACTTCCACTTCGACCGGGACCACGAGCGGCGGCAGGTGACACGCTACGCGGCGGCGGTCACCGAACCGACGGGAAGCGACGATCGCCTCCCGGCGTGGGAGGACGCGCCGATCACTGCGGATGCGGTGTTCGACGCAGCCACGTCCGACCTCGAAGACGCGATTGGACCGGGAACGACGAGCGCGCCACCGATCGACGCGGGAGGCGGCGAGTGACGGACGATTTCCGGGCGAGTGACTTACAGCGGGACGAACTCGCCGGCGTCGTCGACCTCTTCGGTGCGCTCGCTCCCGGCGAACTCGAGGATGCCCTCGAAGAACTGGCGTTCAAACGGCAGGCAAGCGTCGACGCGGACGTCGTTGCCGAGGCCGTCGACGACGCGATCGCGGCGTTCGCGCTCGTCCGCTACGAGGACGACGGGGAGACGCTGCTCGCGCCCGGCCCGGCCGCCTTTCCGTCGCTCCCCGAGCACGCCGAAGACCTGCCGCACATTCTCGAGGTGCCCACGCGCGAGGTGGACCGCGAGACCGCCGACGCGGCCGTCGCCGAACGCCTCAGAACGGCGGCCGCGCGAGCCGTCGCGGAGGAGGACGACGCCGAAATGCGTCGGCTCCTCGACGTGACGTACGACGTCGACGTGTGGTCCGATACTGTCGCAGTCGACGACATCCGCGCGCGACTCGACGACGCGCTCGACGGCGACTCGTAACTCACTCACATAAAGAGCCGGCCGACAGTATAAGCCCCCTCGGCTCGTACCCCACTCCGAGTATGGATCTCTCGCGGGTGTCGGCGTATACACCGGAGCCGGTCGGCGGGGCGGGCCAACAGGCGGCGGTCCTCGCCCCGGTGCTGGTACGAGACGGGGAAACGCACGTCCTGTTCACGAAGCGCGCGGACCACCTCGGGGAGCACCCCGGACAGATGAGTTTCCCCGGCGGCTCACGCGAACCCGAAGACGGCACGCTCCAGACAACAGCGCTCCGCGAGGCCGACGAGGAGATCGGACTGCGGTCCAAGGAGGCGGCCGTCTTCGGCCGTCTCGACGACATCCTGACGGTGACTGACTACTCCGTACGGCCGTTCGTCGCCGCAGTCCCCAACCGCGCGTACGATCCAGACGAACGCGAGGTCGCCGAAGTCGTCCCGCTCGCCGTCTCTGACCTCGCCGACCTCGACAACTACGAATCCGAACGGCGCGAGTTCTCCGGCTACGGTTGCCGCCGCATTCACTACTTCCACGTCGGCGACTACACCGTCTGGGGGGCGACCGGGCTGATGCTCGCGCAGCTGCTCGAACTGACGACCGACTGGACCGTCCCCGAGGAACCGGACCGCGTCGTCGACTCAGACGCGGAACTTCCGGTGTAGGACGCGAGACGCGAGAGAAAGGGCCGCTCGGCGCTCAGGCGTCGTCGCCGCGCTTCGGGAGTCTGATTCGGAGCGTGCCCGCGTCGGTGACGGTCGCCGAGGCGTTTTCGGCGTCGACGGCGGCCCCTTCGGGAAGCCGCGCCGCCCCGTCTAAGGCGAGCCCGCGTCCGGGAAAGCGCATCTCGAAGCCCTCATAGAAGTCACGGAAGCGGTCGATGCGGACCTGTACCTCGCCGTTCTCGAAGCGCACCTGCACGTCTTTCTCGCGGACGCCCGGCGCGTCGAAGACGACGAGGTAGGCGTCGTCGCTCTCTAAGAGGTCGTACGGCAGCGGCTTTCGCTCCTGCACGCGCGCGACGCTGCGGCCGACGCGTTCCAGTGCGTTCTCGGCGACCGATTCGCCGATCTCGCGCAACCGCTCGGGATCGCCGAGGTCGCTGAGCTTTCTGAAGCCGCTCATAGCTCGATCGCCTCCAGGGGCTCGCTCCCGCGGCAGTACGGACAGACGAAGTCGGCGACGCCGACGTCGTCGGGCATATCGTACGTGTAATGAAGCTCGAACATATCCATCTCGCACTCGTCGTCGGTGCACCGTACTTCGAGCGTAGTAGGCATATCCACGGCTTGGCTCGCCACGATGATAAACGCGCGGGCTCGGCCCGCTCTGCCGGACGGGAGCGGGCCGCTGCCGGACGGCGACGTGAGACCACCATCGTCGCTACAGGGCGCGAGGAGAGGAGAATACGACCGCCCGTCGGGCGGTAATCGGCGTCGGTTACGCTTCGAGACCGAGGCCGCCGGCCTCGACTGCCTCGTCGACGTCGGCGTCGTCGTGGATGATCGCGCTGACGGTCCGGGTGATCGCTTCGGGGTCGTCGTGCTGGAAGATCGAACGCCCCATCGAGACGCCCGCCGCGCCGGCGTCCATCGCGCCGCGGACCATCTCTGCGGTCTCGCGGTCAGTCCCGCGGCTACCACCGGCGATGACGACGGGGAGCCGCGTCGCCTCACAGACGCGCTCGAAGGAGTCAGCGTCGCCGGAGTAGGCGGTCTTCACGACGTCGGCACCGAGTTCCTCGGCGATGCGGACGGCGTGTGCGAGGCTCTCGGCGTCGTGTTCGTCGACGCCCGGCCCGCGCGCGTAGCTCATCGCGAGGACCGGAATCCCGAGCTGGTGGGCGGTTTCGGTCAGCTCGCCGAGTTCGGTCAGCTGATCGGGCTCGTGATCGCTGCCGATGTTGATGTGGAAGGAGACCGCGTCCGCACCCGCGCGGAGCGCTTCTTCGACCGAGCCCGTCCGCCGTTTGTCCTCTTCGTCGGGACCGATGACCGTCGAGCCGTTGAGGTGGACGATGTAGCCTTTCCCGTTCTTGTTTCCGTGGACGCGCGGTGCGACGCCTTTCTGCGTGAGGACGGCGTCCGCGCCGCCGCGCGTGATCGAGTCAACTGTCGATTCGAGGTCTACGAGGCCCTTTACAGGGCCGAGTGTGATACCGTGGTCCATCGGGACGACGAGGTATCGCCCCCCTGTCGAGATGCGATCGAGTCGGGCTGTGAGTCCTGCGTTCATCGTGTGAGAAACTGTGGCAACCGTCGGTTATTTGCCTTCCGCTTGGGGCACGCGTTGTTCGTATCCGCGCAGGGCGCCGTCCTTCAGTTCGCGGGCCTTCTCTTCCAGCCGCGCGGCGACGGCGTCCGCGGATTTCCCGGTCTCGTGACCTTCAGCGACGATGTCAACGAGCGCGCTCCCGACGATGATTCCGTCCGCCCCGGCGGCGACGATCCGCTCGGCGTGATCGCCGGTCTTGATCCCGAACCCGACGGCCTTCGGCACGTCGTAGTCGGCGAGGCGTTCGAGACTCTCCTCGGTCTGTCCGGAAACGTCGTCCTGCGCGCCGGTGACGCCCAGCCGCGCCTGTACGTAGACGTAGCCGGAGACCTGCGACATAATTCGGTCTAGGCGCTCGCCGCGCGTCGTGGGAGCGACGATGAAGACGAGGTCGAGTCCGAACTCGTCGCACGCGTCCCGCAGGGGGTCGGCCTCCTCTGCAGGGAGGTCGGGGACGACGAACCCCGAGAGGCCGAGTTCCGCGGCGCGCTCGACGAACGGCCGCGGCCCGGGCTCGTCGCCGTACTGGAAGATGAGATTGTAGTAGGTCATACAGACCAGCGGAACGTCCACGTCGAGGTCGTCGACGAACTGGAAGAACCGATCCGGGGTCATCCCCCCTTCGAGCGCCCGCACGACGGCGTTCTGGATCGTCGATCCCTCGGCGACCGGTTCCGAAAAGGGGAGGCCGAGTTCGATGACGTCCGCGCCGCCGCGTTCGAGCGCCTCGACGTATTTCAGCGAGGACTCGTAGTCGGGGTCGCCGGCGGCGAGATACGGGACGAACGCCGGCCCGTCGGCGAATGCGGCGTCGAGGTCGTCGGCCATCTCAGATCCCCCCCGAGAACTCCGCCAGCGACGGCGCGGCCTCGATGTCTCGATTTTCGGTCTCCTCGATGACGGTTTCGAGATCTTTGTCGCCGCGGCCGGAGACGTTCACCAGAACCGTCTCCCCGAGGTCCTCGTAATTTTCTTCCAGGTAGCCGAACGCGTGGGCTGTCTCCAGCGCGGGGATCACGCCTTCGAGCTGTGAGAGCCGGTGGAACGCTTCCAGCGCGCAGTCGTCGTCGACGTTGACCGCGTTCACGCGCTCCTCGTCGACGAGCTGGGCGAGTTCGGGGCCGACGCCGGCGTAGTCGAGGCCGGAGGAGACGCTGTGGCTCTCCATAATCTGGCCGTCGCTGTCCTGGAGGAGCTTGGTCCGCGCCCCGTGAAGGACGCCCTCCTCGCCCGTCGACAGCGACGCGGAGTTCGGCGCGACTCCCGCTTCCTCGTCGACTTCGAGCGTCGAGCCGCCGGCCTCGACGGCGTACAGCCCGACGTCTTCGTCGTCGACGAAGTGCGCGAACGTCCCCATCGTGTTCGACCCGCCGCCGGCGCACGCGAGCACCGAGTCCGGGAGTCCGCCCGTCTGTTCGCGAAGCTGGCGGCGTGCCTCCTCGGAGATGACCGCCTGGAAGTCCCGAACCATGGCCGGGAAGGGATGCGGGCCGACGACCGACCCGATGACGTAGTGGGTGTCCTCGACGTTCGTCGCCCAGTCGCGCATCGTCTCGGAGATGGCTTCTTTCAGCGTGCCGCGGCCGGTCGTGACCGGATTGACCTCCGAGCCGTTGAGCCGCATCCGGAAGACGTTCGGGCGCTGGCGGTTGATGTCGCGCTCGCCCATGTAGATCTCACAGGGCATATCCAGGTGGGCTGCCGCCATCGCCGTCGCGGTGCCGTGCTGTCCCGCGCCGGTCTCGGCGACGATCCGCTCTTTGCCCATATACTTCGCCAGGAGGACCTGGCCGAGCGCGTTGTTGAGTTTGTGCGCGCCGCCGTGGAGCAGGTCCTCGCGCTTTAAGTAGACCTCGCGGCCGTAGCGCTCTGAGAGGCGCTCGGCGTGCTGGGTCGGCGTCGGTCGCCCGCCGAAGTCCCGCAGTCGCGCGCGGAACTCGTCCATAAACCCGTCCTCGTTCTCCAGTACGTAGCGCTCGTAGGCGTCGGTCAACTCTTCGATCGCCGGCATCAGCGCCTCTGGTACGTACTGTCCACCGTACTTGCCGAACTTGCCGTCCGCGTATTGCTGTGTCATCGTGTGTCGGTATCCGTGGCTGTGTCTGTCGTTTTCGCGTCTGTCACCGCTGTCGCGTCTGTGCTTGCCGCCTCCGCCGTCGAATCTCTGTTCGTACGCTCGGCGTCGGCCGTGGTGAGTCGCTCGGTGTTCGTCTCGACGTCGCCGTCCATAATGGCCGTCCCGATCAGGAGCGCGTCCGCGCCCGCGGCGCGCATCCGCCGGACGTCGTCGACGCTCGCCACGCCGCTCTCGGCGAGGAGTGTCACGTCCTCGGGAACGTGGGGGGAGAGACGCTCGAACGTCCCCAGATCGACTTCTAACTGCCCCAGGTCACGGTTGTTGATGCCGATGATCTCCGCGCCGACGTCGAGCGCTCGGTCGAGTTCCGCGCGCGTGTGAACCTCAACGAGCGGCTGGAACCCCCGCTCTTCGGCCGCCTCGTACAGGGCCGCGAGGGAGTCCGTGTCGTCCTCGTCGAGGAAGCGCGCGATGAGTAAGACCAGATCCGATTCGACGACGTCGAGTTGCTCCTCGCGGACGACGAAGTCCTTGCGAAGCACCGGTACGTCGACGGCCTCGCGGATGCGCCGGAGGTTCTCCGTCGACCCGCCGAAGTGTTCTGGCTCGGTCAGCACCGACAGCGCCGTCGCGCCGCCCGCAACCATCTCACGCGCGAGCGCGACCGGATCGTCGGTCCGTTCGCCGTCGGTCGTCGGGCTGGTCGGCTTGACCTCGGCGACGACGGGGACGCGTCCGGCCGCCTCCGCCGTCGCGACCGCCTCGGGGAACGACCGCGCGTCGACGTCGAGCGTCCCCTCACCGCCGGACCGCTCGCGGGCCGCCGCGAGGATCGACCGCACCTCGGGGGCAAGTTTGTCCTCACTAGCGTTCATCTATGTCCATTAACGGACGCATTTGCACATAAGGCTTGCGCGTCGCGGCCGGGTCCATCCTCGGCGGTCAGCGGAGCGACGCCGGTCCTGTATCGCGAACGTTCAAGAACGATGGCGCGCAACGCGGGAGTATGGACGTCGGCGTCTTCGCCCGCGAATCCGACCGGCTGGGCCGGTCGATCGAGATCGGGATCGCCAGCGGCCGCGTGATCAGCGTCTCGTTCCCGGCGTCGCCGCCGGCGGACGCAGCATCCGATCACCCGCTGCTGGATCGCGCCTTCGCGTACCTCGACGGCGCGTCCGACCACTTCGACGACGTCGAGGTCGCACTCACGGTCCCGACCGAACAGCGGCGCGTCTTGGAAGCGACGCGCAACGTCCCCTACGGCGAGACGGTGTCACTGGACCGCGTGATGCGGATGGCCGACCTCGACCCCGACGAAGCCGAGGACGTGGAAACTGCGCGAGCCGCGTTAGCGGAGAATCCGGTGCCGCTTTTCGTCCCGGACCATCGCGTCCGCGACGCCCCCAGCGGCGCGCCCGCGTCGGTCACAGAACGGTTGCGAGAGATCGAGTCGGTTTGAGGAGACCTGCAGAACGTCGGCGCGGCCCACGCTATCAGTTATCGCGTGCCCACTCGACGCCGAGTCCTTCGTGCACGACGAACTCCAGCGCGTTCACGAGATAGTGCGCGACCACGACGACGAGGAGACTTCCAGTCACGACGAACGCCGCCGCGAGGACGAAGCCCAGCGTCCCGGTCACGAGCACACCGAGGCGACCCTGTGCGCCGTGTCCAAGCGCGAATGCACCCGAGGAAACGACGGCCATCACCCACGGTGAGACGTCGTAGCCGGCCGCGACGACGCCGACGAGTGCTCCCCGAAAGAGCAGTTCCTCGAAGCCCGCGATGATGGGCAAAACGACGAGCAACAGGACCGCCCAACCGAGCAGCGTGTCCGGTGCGAGCGCGCTTCGCAGTCGCTCACCCTCGCCGAGTCCGAACTGGGCGCCGACGGCCGCGCCGGCCTCGTTCGCGGCGTAGAGCGCGAGGCCGAGGCCGACGCCGATCGCGAGGGCGCGCACGCTGACAGTTTCTGCAGCGACGCCGAACGCCCACGCGGGGATCTCGGCGTACCACGCACCTGCGAGCAGGAGCACGCCAAAGAGGCCCTGCGAGACGGCGACGTTCGCGAGTAGCGACGCGGTCGAGAGTTCCCGTGCGGGCGCGGACCCGCCCTGATTCAGACCCGCATCTGTCACCCGGTACTCGACGCCGGACTTCGGCAGCACGATCGTCTCCTCGTCGTGGCGCGCCTTCGCAGCCTCGTCGGTCGCGTCGACGCGCTGAAACGCTCCGACTTCGGTGGGCTCGCCGTGATCTGTCTCCGAGCCGCGAGCGGCGGCGTTCGCGCCGGTCTCACTATCGGCGTCGGTCGATCGCGGCCTCGCGGCTCGCCCCTGCTGATCGACGTCGCCGTCGCTCTGTGTGTGATCTCGTTCGGAAAGCACGCCGCGTGACGCGTGCGAAAGTAAGAGGAGTCCCGCGGTGACGACGAACGCGAATCCGGCGAACGTCGCCCACTGGGGCATAGACGTTACTGCGGGCTCGGGCTAGAGGGTCCGGAGACGTTCTCACCCTGCGAGAGCGCCGAGCCGGTGATGCTCTTGAGGCGGTCGACGAGCGAGTCCTTCTCGGGCTCGCCTTCGAGCGCGATGTCGAGCACTTCGCTGATGTGGGAGACGGGGATGATCTCGACCATCTCCTCGTACTCCTCTTCGATCATCACGTCTTGCATATTCGCGGCCGGGATGATGACCCGGTCACAGCCGGACTTGGCGGCGGCCTCGATCTTGTGCGTGACCCCGCCGACCGGGAGCACGTCGCCGCGGACCGACAGCGAGCCGGTCATCGCGAGCGACTGATCGACGCCCATATCTTCGAGCGCGGAGATGACCGCGGTCGCGACGGTGATGGACGCGGAGTCGCCGTCGACGCCCTGCTGGCCGGTCTGGACGAACTGGATGTGGATGTCCTTCTCGGAGATGTTCTCGTCGGAGAACTTCTTGATGATCGCCGAGACGTTCGAGACGGCCTCTTGGGCCATCTCCTTCAGCTGGCCGGTCGCGATGACCTCACCGGGACCCTGCGACGGCGTGACTTCGGCCATCACGGGGAGCATAATGCCCGAGTCTTCGCCCATCACGGCGAGCCCGTTGACGCGGCCGACCTCGTAGCCTTCCGAGACCTGCAGTTCGTAGTCCTTCCGGCGCTCGATGTAGTCGTCCGCGAGCTGCTGTTCGATCGAGCGGCTGCGACCCTTCGCCTGCAGCACGTGATCGCGCGTGACAGCGTCGGCGTCCTCCGAGCGGGCGATGTCGCCGGCAACCCGGACGAGCCCACCCAGATTACGCAGTTTGAGCGTCAGGTGGCCCTTGCGGCCGGCACGCCGCCGCGCTTCGAGGATGATCTCCTCGATCGCCTCGGCGGAATACTCCGGCAGGCGGCCGTCCTTGCTGACTTCCTGGGCCACGAAGCGGGCGTACTTCCGGCGCATCTCTGGGGTGTCCTCGATGGTGTCGTCCATATACACCTCGTACCCGTAGCCCTTGATCCGCGAGCGCAGGGCGGGGTGCATATTCTCCATCGCGTCGAGGTTCCCCGCGGCGATCATGATGAAGTCCGTCGGGACGGGTTCGGTCTGGACCATCGCGCCCGAGGAGCGCTCGGACTGGCCGGTGATCGAGAACTCGCCCTCCTGGATCGCCGTCATCAGGTGCTGCTGGCTGCGGATGTCGAGCGTGTTGATCTCGTCGATGAACAGCACGCCCTTGTTCGCCTTGTGGATCGCGCCGGGTTCGACGCGGTCGTGGCTCGGCGTCTCCATCCCACCGGACTGGAACGGGTCGTGGCGGACGTCGCCGAGCAGTGCACCGGCGTGGGCGCCGGTCGCGTCCTCGAAGGGCGCGGTCGTCGTGTCGGCGTTGTTCACGATGAGGTTCGGCACCATCGCGTCGCCACCGCGCGAGCCGTAGCGGAACGCGAGGTAGATGACACCGGCTGCGAGGATGCCGAGCAGGATCTGCCCGGCGATGATGAACGAGTAGCCGATGACGATCGCGATGATGATCCACATGAGGAACGAGCGCATCTGGTTGCGCTTTCTCGCTTCCTCTTTGTGGGCCTCGACGATCTGCTCGCCTTTCCCGGCGGGAACGGTCCGAACCTTGGGGTTGTTCCCGTCGTCGGGGTTGTGATAGACGAGGACGTCCTGCAGTTCTTCGGGCGGCAGCAGCTCCGACATCGCCTTCGCGAGCATCGACTTGCCCGTCCCGGGCGAGCCGATCATCATCACGTGCCGCCGTTGCTTTGCAGCCTTCATTACCACGTCTCGGGCGTGTTCCTGCCCGATGACCTGGTCGACGAGCCGGTCCGGAACGTCGATCTCTTCCGTGGAGTCGATCCGCAGTCCACCGAGGAGGTCGTCTTCGTCGACGTCCTCTGCGACCTCGGCGTCGACTTCGACGTCGCTTCCGAGGTCCTCGATGGTTCCCTCGACGCTTCCATCGGATTGACCGTTCCGGTCTCCGGGACGGTCGCCTCGCTCGTCGGGTCCGACGGCTCCGTCGGACGGTTCGTCGGCGACCCCGTCGGGGAACCGCTCACTGCCGTCAGACGGCGGTGAGTCGGGCGCCTCGTCGGTGACGCCGCCCCCCTCTTCGGGGGCGTTCTCGTCGGCTTCCGTGTCGTTACTCATAGAATCCTTCGCTACCTATACGGTAGGCCGGGCGACTGATATACTTTCTCCTCGAATGTATCGGGCCTGCACCCTCGATATCGACTGTTTCAGGCCGCTTATGTGCTGTATTACCGCTCTGCCGCGTCTCGGGGTATTTATAAATGATGGCAGCCACAGTTGTGGTATGCGGGGGTTCTATATCGGCCGGTTCCAGCCCTACCACAACGGGCACCACCGGATGGTCGAGGAGATCGCACGTGAGGTCGACGAACTCGTCCTCGGGATCGGATCGGCTGGCGACTCTCACAGCCCGCGGAATCCGTTCACGGCCGGCGAGCGCGTGATGATGGTGACGAAGTCCGTCTCGGACCTCGATATCACTACCTACGCGGTCCCGATCGAGGACCTCGACCGGAACTCCGTCTGGGTGAGCCACGTCCAGAGTATGTCGCCCGCGTTCGACGTCGCCTACTCCAACAACCCGCTCGTCATCCAACTGTTCTCGGAGGCGGGCGTCGACGTCCGCCAGTCGCCGATGTTCAATCGGGACGTCCTCGAAGGCGCGGAACTCCGCTCGCGGATGATCCACGGCGAGGACTGGCAGAGTCTGGTGCCGGACCCCGTCGTCGACGTCGTCGAGGAGATCAACGGCATAGAGCGCATCCAGAGCGTCAGCGACACCGACGCTACTAACGGCGACAGCAGTACGGACCCCGAGTGAGAGAGTAATGCTCACGCTCGCCTCCGACTTCGGCTCCCCGTACCCGGCCGCGATGAAAGGCGTCGTCCTCCAGCACACCGACGCCCGCCTCGTCGACGTCGCCCACGATCTCCCCCGCCAGGACGTCCGCGCCGCCGCGTTCTGGTGTCGCGAGACACTCCCGTACTTCCCGCCCGCGGTCCACCTCGTCGTCGTCGACCCCGGCGTCGGCACCGACCGCGACGCGCTCGTCGTCCGCGCGGGTGAGCACGCGCTTGTCGGCCCCGACAACGGCGTGTTGCTGCCGGCGGCGCGTCGCCTCGCTGCGAACACTGACGAGACCGTCCCCATCGAGTGCTTCGTCTACGACCACGCCGACCCCGCCTCGTCGACGTTCCACGGACGGGACGTGTTCGCTCCCGTGGCCGCCGAAGTCCACGAAGCAGGCGTCGACGCCGTCGGATCGATCGACGCGGTGACACACGCGGAGACGTTCGTCGCCGCTGACGCACCCGAAACAGTCGTCGACTGCCGGTTCCCGGAACCGACGCTGGACCCCAGCGCGAACGAGGCGCGCGGCGAAGTCCTCGTCGTCGACGACTTCGGCAACGCGATCACGAACGTCCCCGGTTCCTTCCTCGACGGTCGTGAGGGCGACGACCTCGGCGTGAACGGCACCTCCGCGACCGTCGCGACTGCGTTCGCGGACGTTCCCGAGGGCGCACGCCTGGTGACTGTCGGGAGCCACGGCTACGTCGAATGCGACGTGAATAGGGGTCGTGGGGACGAGGCGTTCGACCTCGCCCCCGGTGACGACGTCGTACTCTCGGAGTGAGGCGCGCTTCTGGGGGAAGGACGCTTATTGGGAGCGAGACGTGCTTACTTCGCGGCGATGACGTCGTCGATGCGGATGATCATCGTCGCCGCTTCAGTGGCGGCGGTGACGGCTTCGCGCTTCACGGCCGCGGGGTCGAAAACGCCCGCCTCGATCGGGTCGCCAACTTCGCCAGTTCGCCCCGTCGAGAGAATCCCCGCGACGCCGTCGCGGTCGAACGTCGATCGGAGTTCGACGACGGCGTCGATCGGGTCCATTCCGGCGTTCGTCGCGAGCGTGCGCGGGAGCGCCTCGACGGCGTCGGCGAAGGCCTCGACCGCGAGCTGTTTGCGTCCCTGCACGCCGCTCGCTGCCGAGCGGATGTGATCTGCGACCGCGACTTCGGTCGCGCCGGCGCCGGGGACGACGCCGCCCGCGTCGATCGCGGCGACGGTGACGTCGACGGCGTCCGAAATCGCCCGTTCGAGTTCGTCGACGACGTGTTCGGTCCCGCCGCGGAGCAGGAGCGTCACCGTTTTCGCGGCGTCGCCGCCCTCGACGAAGGTGAGTTCGTCGTCGCCGAACGTCCGGGTCGCGATCCGGTCTGCGTGGCCGAAGTCGGCGGGATCGAGATCGCGCACGTCGCCGAGTTGCTTCGCGCCGGTCGCCCGGGCGATAGCGCGCGCATCCGCGGACTTCACGCTCTTGAACGCGAGGATGCCCTGCCGCGCGAGGTGGTCGACGACGCGGTCGGCGATCGACTTCGTGCAGAAGACGACGTCGACGCCGGCGTCCGCCAGTGCCGTCGCGTACCCGCGGAGTTCCGCGTCTTCGGCCTCGATCGCGGCTTCGAGTTGGTCGACCGAGGAGATGCTGTATTCGGTGCCGGCTTCGCCCTCGCGGACGTCGAGTTTCGTCGTCAGGACGGCGACTGTCGCGTCCTCGACGGATCGGGGCATTCCGTCGTGAGCGCGCGACTTGTCGACGACCACGCCCTCGACTAGTTCGGTCGCCGACGACGACGCGCCCGTGCGGGTGAGGATGCGCACGTCGTCGGCGTCGAAGGGTTCGCTTCCGTCGTGGACCGCGCGGACGGCGTCGACGACGTGGCGCGCGAGCACGTCGGCGGTGACGTCGCCGGTTCCTTTGCCGGTCATCGACGACTCCGCGACGGCCGCCAGCACGTCGTCGTCGAGTGTCACGTCGAGCACCTGGTTCTCGATTGCCTCCTGGGCGAGTCGGGCGGCCTCGTTGTAGCCCTCGATGATGACCGTCGGATGGAGGTCGTCGTCGAGGAGGTGCTCTGCGTGCGAGAGGAGTTCGCCCGTCAGTACCGATGCGGTGGTGGTGCCGTCGCCGACGCTCTCTTCTTGGGTCTGTGCGACCTCGACGATCATCTGAGCGGCCGGGTGTTCGATGTCCATCTCCTCGAGGATCGTCGCGCCGTCGTTGGTGACGACGACGTTGCCCCCCGAATCGACGAGCATTTTGTCCATCCCGCGCGGACCGAGCGTCGTCCGAACGGCGCTCGCGACGGCCTTGCCCGCCCGGATGTTCGAGTCCTGTGCGTCACCCCCGCGGGTGCGCTCGCTGCTTCCGGAGAGAACGTACAGTGGCTGCATACGTGTCGACATATTTATGGAACCTCGACGGGAAAGACGTTAGCAGTTCTATATGTACATTTCGGATTTCAGGGTCTGAATGCCGCTAAGGGTCTTCTAAGCGTGATTGTGTGTGTCTCGATACGGAGTGCCAGCAAGCGAGCGACGGTTTGTGACACTTTATGTATGTTTCACGGGGTGCCAGGGCACGACGGGAGCCGCCCGCACGCAGCGGACGCATTCGCCAAGGTATATTTGCGTCGCCGCGACAGTGTCCGACGATGCTCGAGTTGAACCACGGGTTTCGGGTCGTCGACCTCCACGCGCGGTTGGATCCGACCGACGAGGCGGAGGTCGCGAGCCGCGGCCGCGAGACGACGCCCGAATCGCTCGAACGCGAACTCCACCAGGCGGGCGTCGTCAAGGCGGTCGTTTCGCCGGGGAGCCGCCCCGCCGACGAGGGGTACCTCCGGGCGAACAACGCGGTCGCGCGGCTGAGCGTCGAACGCCCGTTTCTCGCGTTCGCGCGCATCGACGGCCCGCGCGATCCGAGTTCCCGTGCGTCTGCTCGGCTCCGTAACCTCACCGCCTCGCGGGCGTCACACCACGCCAGTCCCGAGGACATCGAGCAGTACGCCTACGACGACCGGTTTCACGGCTTCACGCTCGCCCCCGACCGAGACGGGCTCCCCGACGAGGCGACGCTGGATCAACTGGAGGACGTCGGACTCCCGGTCGTCGTCGACGGCGGCCGCGAGTTTCCGCCCGCGGCGGTCGCCGAGACGCTCTTGGATCGCGATTTCCCGGTCGTTCTCGCCGGCTTCGGCGGCTACCCGCTCGACCGCGAACTGATGCTCGAGGCCATCGAACTCCTCGATCAGTACGATCAGCTCTATCTGGACACGAAACACGTCCACTTCCGGAGCGTCCTCGAACGCGCGCTGCTGGAACATCCCGACCGCGTGCTGTTCGGGAGCGGGGCACCCGAGACGCACCCGAACGTCGGCGTGATGGAGATTCTGACGCTCGACGTCTCCGAGGACGCGATGCGGCGCGCGTTCTCGACGAACCCCTCACGGGTCGTCCCCGGACTCGCGCCCGGCGAAGACTGATAGGGATTATCGTCACTGTTCGGAGATTCTCGCCGTATCGTCTGGCGAGACATCTATGAGGACGTACGATAACCCCTATGACTTCCCGGTTCGGGCCCGCGGTCAGCGCCAGTCGTACCTCGCGACCGCCCGGTCGGCGCGCTTCGAGCAGCCGTGCGGATTCCGGGTCGGGCTCTGATCTCTCGCGCGAGCGACGAGGCCGTCCGACCAGCCGGTCGCGACGCCGGCGACCACGTCGCGTCCGGTGCCGACCCAGCCCGTCGGTGTGGCATCGCCTGCGACGACGTCGCGGGCGGCCGCAATCGCATCCGAGCCCGCGTGCGAAACGATCCGACGGAGGACGGTCGGGCGGAGGCCGTAATTTTTCACCAGCCGATACGTCAGCGCCCGATACTTCCACCTGTGGTCGCGTTCGTCGACCCCGCCATCGGCTTCGTACTCCGTGCGGACGGACATCTCTGACTCCCAGGCGACGTCGTAGCCGAGTCCGGCAAGTCGGTGTGCGGCGTCGCGTGCACCTCCGGTTTCGAGGTACTCGTCGAAGCCGTCGAGGCGGTCGAGCACCGTGGCGCGGAAGGCGACGTTGCCGCCGTTGAAGTACGTCACGTCGCGCCCGCGGATCTGCCGGGTCTCCGGCGCGGTCGTCGTCATCCCGGCCGGCAGCGTCTCGTGGATGGGACCCGTCACGACTGCCGCGTTCTGTAGCCCTGCTTCGATGGCGGTCGTCCAGCCCTCTTCGATGGCGAGGTCGTGTCGGAGAAAAGCGACGACGTCGCCCGACGCGGCTCGAATCCCCGCGTTGCGAGAGACGTTCAGCGTCCGATCGGAGACTTCCACGAGCACGTCGACGTCGTCTCGGTCACGGATCATCCCCGTCGTCCCGTCGGCCGAGGGGCCGTTGACCACCACGACCTCGGCGTCGGGGGCGTGCGCGGCCAGGACGTCGAGCGTGGCCGCGAGATGGTCCCGTTCGTTCAGGGTCGGGACCACTACCGAGAGCTCCATACCCGTCGGTTGCGACACGAGAACTTAAATGTCGCACCTCGGGCCGACCGCGACTCGGACTCGCCGGGCGATTCGGCGGCGGAGCGGTCGGAGTACGAGACGACGCTCGTGGAACTGCTCGCGCTATCCGTGCTTGGCGGTGTCGACGGTCGCAGTCCAGTAGGAGACCGACGCCAGCGCGTCGCCGACCGACGTCTCGCCGATCGACGTGTCGAGGTCGCGGAACTCCTGGGCGATGCCGTTCGGAATCTTGCGGTAGAAGCCGTACGGGAGCAGGAAGTCGTGTGCGGCGTCGACCATCGACAGGCCGGCGCCGTCGAGCAGCCGTTCGACCTGATCCGAGGAGTAGAGATGCGAGCCCATCGGGAGCAGCCAATTGTAGACGACGCGGGTGCTCTGCTCGTTGAAGGTGTCGAAGAAGACGATGTCTTTCGAGACGCGAGCCATCTCGGCTATGAACTTCGCCGGCGTCTCCGCGAGGTGGAAAAACCGCATCGCGAAGACGGCGTCGAAGTGGTTGTCGGGGAAGGGCAGCCGGGCGGCGTCGCCGCGGAGGAACTCGATGTGGTCGTCGACGCCGGCCTGCCGAGCCTTCTCGCGGCCTTGGGCCAACATCGCGTTGGAGATGTCGAGTCCGACGATGTTCGCCCCGCGTTCGGCCAGCATCACGGTGAACCGCCCCGTCCCGCAGGCGATTTCGAGGACGTCTTTGTCCTCGACAGGTCCGATCGCTTCGACGACGGCCCGTTTCTCGCGGCTGTCGATGAGTCTCCCGCCCCGTGAGAACCGCTTCGAGTCGTACTCCTGGGCGACGTCGTCAGCCTGGTACCACTCCTTTCCTTTCACGCTATCTGCCAGTCCACGCTCGCGGACTAAAACCGTACTGGATGCGCGTCGCGTCCGCCCTCGCTTGAACGGATCGACGATCCGTCCGCTTGCCCCGTATTCGGATGCGAATTTTACGCCCTTGTATGTGTTTAAGGTCTACGGATTATATTGTCTCACTTGTAGACAACATTTACCAGCAATACGTTGCTCTGTGTGCCTATGAGCACCAGTACCGCAGAAATCGACGGCGACGATCTCCTCTCGGAATCGGAGTACCGCGACCGGCTCCGGGAGCTGCCGCCGAGCGCGAAACTCGTCGCCAAGGTTCTCGAAGGCGACGCGCCGCTCTCGCAGGGACAACTCGCCGAAGAATCGCTCCTTCCGGACCGGACCGTCCGCTACGCGCTCAACCGTCTGGAAGACGCCGACCTCGTCGGCTCCCGATACAGCTTCAAAGACGCCCGAAAGCAGGTCTACTACCTCAACACCTGACGGCTTCGGCGACTCGTCCTCCGTCGCTTTCCTTTTTCTTCTACACGCCGCTCACTCACTACGGGAGCCGTGACGGTAGCGTTTTCTTCCGACGGCCAGTAGCTCGGGCCGTGACTTCGGCCCGCCAGCGCGACGCCCCCGTTCGCCGCATCTCCGTCCCGGTCGACGGCCGCGTGCCGACCGGCTCGACGAACGCGTACCTCGTCGGCGACGATCCCGCACTGCTCGTCGATCCGCCCGCCCGGACCGACGACCTCGACGCCGCGGTCGCCGACGCCACCGTCGACCACATCGCCGTCACGCACGCACACTCCGACCATATCGGTGGTGTCGAATCGTACGCCGCCGAGACGGGCGCGACTGTCTGGTGTCGTCGCGGCCGCGAAGACCGCTTTGCGCGGGCTGCAGGGATCCGGCCCGATCGGACGTTCGTCGAGGGGAGCGAACTGCCGATCGGTGACGGCGTCTCCGTGATCGACGTGCCGGGGCACGCGCCCGACCACGTCGCCTTCGAGACTGCGAGCGGGACGCTCTGCGGCGACGTCGCCGTCGCCGAGGGGAGCGTCGCCGTCGCCGCGCCCGAGGGAGACATCCGCGCGTACCTCGTCGCACTCCGGCGGCTCTACGCCCGGAATCCATCGCAGTTGTTCCCTGGACACGGCCCCGCTATTGCGGACACGCGGGCCACCTGTGAACGCCTGATTCGGCACCGACTCGACCGCGAACAGCGGGTCCTCGATGCCGTCCGATCGGGTGCCACAAGCGTCGATGCGGTGCTCGACGCCGCCTACGACGCCGATCTCACCGGGGTCCGTGATCTCGCGCGGGCGACCGTCGTCGCGCACCTCGATAAACTGGACGTGGAGAACTCGGTCGTGTTCGACCGAACGGCCGAGACCGTCGAAGCGCGCTGACGGGTCGGCGTCGGAGCGTTTGTTGCTGATCGAGAAGATTTTGTCCGCGCCGCTGTGAGAGAAACCGTGAGCGACGCGCCGACGCTGGAGACCGAACTCGCCCGCGCTCGCGACCTGTCGGTGTCGGAACTGGCGGACGCGATCGAGTCGATCGGCTTCGAGTGCACGCGCTGTGGCGCGTGCTGTACGGGCCACGAGAGCGCCGATTCCGAGACCAGAGAGCCCCACACTGCGACGGTGTTCCCCGACGAAGTACGGGAGCTGCAGGCGGCCGCGAGCGGGGCCGGTGACGAACCGAGCGACGACGCTTCGGACGACGACGCTTCGGATGGCGACGCCGCGGAATCCTACGACTGGCGCGACGTCGCCCGCCCGATGCCGTACGGGATCACCGAGGGCGAGGACGGCCCCCAGGGCGAGACGTTCGAGTGGGCGATCCAGGCGGACGCCTGCGGCGACTGCGTGTTCTACGAAGAGAACGACGACGGGGGTGAGGAAGCCGGCCTCGGAGCCTGTCGTGTCCACGAGGACCGCCCGCTCATCTGTCGGACCTACCCGTTCAGCGTCGCGCTCGGCGGGACGAGCCAGCCGATGGGCGAGGCCGTCGACGAGGCCGGGATGGTCCGCGCCCACGAGTGCGAAGGACTGGGTCGCGACATCTCCCGCGCGGACGCGGAGGAGTTGGCGGCGGCGCTCAAAGAGCGCGCGGTCCGCGAACTGGAGGAGGCGATCGGCGTCCGCGACAACTACAGCCCCGTCGATACCGAGGGCGTCGTCGTGTACGACTCCGAGGGACCGAAGCGCGCGGACGGGTCGCCGATTCGCGACGCGGAGTAACCGTACGCGGCGCCCGGTAGGAGGGTTCTTGAGCGCTCCCTCCATAGCTGGCTCCGATGACCGCCGAACTCTTCGAGCAGATCGAACGCGCGAGCGAGGGCGACGAGGTGGCGATCACCCTCGACACGGACACACTCACCGTCGGCAGCGTGGAGTTCGCGTCGCCGATCGTGACCCGCGTGGCCGCAGTGACCGAGGAGACCATCGACGCGCGGCAGAAAGACGTCGACATCGACGGGATCGTCGACCGACGGGTTCTGCGTCTCGTCCCGTGCTCACACGACACTCGACACGAGGCGTACATCGTCGAGACCCAGAGCCCCGTCGTCGGCGACGACCGGGTGCTCCCGCTCCGGATGCAGCGCCGAAGCGGGTGTGGCCCGGCGGACGACCTCGATTCGCTGTCCCCGGTGGCCGACATCGAAGCCATCGAGGTTCGCTCGTAGACGAAAGTTCTTCCACGATCCCCGCCGAGCGACCGCTATGCGAATCAGCGTCATCGGCGGCAGCACGATCGACGACGACACGGCCGAAGTGGTGACGAATCTGGGCCGACACATCGCGCAGCGGGGCCACACCGTCGTTTGCGGCGGTCTCGGCGGCGTGATGGAAGCCGTCTGTCGCGGCGCCGACGAGGCCGGCGGACACACGATCGGGATCCTCCCGACGGACGACCGCGCCGATGCCAACTCGTTCGTCGACGAGGTGATCGCGACGGGCCTCGGGCACGCGCGCAACGCACTCGTCGTGATGAACGGCGACGCCGTCGTCGCGGTCGACGGCAGCGGGGGGACGCTCTCGGAACTCGGCTACGCTGCGGTCTACGAGCGGCCGACGGCCGGCATCGGCACGCACGACGCAAATCACGTCGAAGCGGTCGAGACCGCCGAACGAGCGGTTGAGTACGTCGAAAACGCGGTCGCTGCTAGTGGCGACTCTGTCGGCGACGACGAGTAACAGGAGCGGCACGCTCGCGGTACGGGTGGCGGAAGCAGAACACGACGCGGGAGCGGGACGCGCCGCGGAAGCCACACGCGCCGGTCGGTACCGTCGAGCCGCTTACCAGGTGCCGTGGAAGGTGTCGAACGAGAGCGAATCGAGCGGCTCGTCGCCGACGGCGATCCGGTACTCCTGGGGCGTCAGCATCGGCTTGTGGAACCGCGGCCCGTCGTCAGTCGTGATGCGGGGACAGCCCGTGTTGACGAACGCGTCCATATCGAAGTTCCTGAGCCTGTCCGGCGTCACTTCGTCCATCGTGATAAGGTAGGCGTCGTCGTTGTCCTCGATGATGGACTCTGCGATCTCCATCCGACCCTGGCCGATCTTCGTACAGAAGATCACGCCCCACTTCTCGGCGTCCATCGCGCGGTGGACCGCGCCGTACCGCTGTTTCATAAACTTCTCCGTGTCCGCGACGGTGACGACGTTGTTGACGGGGTCTGCGATGAGAACCTTCTTCTCGGGGTGCTCCATCGCGAGGCCGAGCGGGTGGAACTTCCCGCCGCCGACGTAGAGCACCTGATCGGCGTCGATGTCGGCCGAGGCGTAGTTGCAGCCGAGGACCTGCCCCTCGTAGGTCAGGCGGTCGTCGCCGCGGCGGGTGTGGACGTCGTAGCCGCGCTCTTCGAGCCACTCGACCATCTCCTCGAAGCGATTCATATGCTGCGCCGTCGTCACGAGACCGACCTCCTCTTCGGGCAACTCGTCGACGGCCTCTTCGAGGATCGGGAACGGGTCGACGTTCGAGAACAGCGGCACGTAGATGATGTTCTCCGATTCCTTCATCGGCGAGTGGCCGAAGTGCACGAACACGTCGGTCCGCCGCATCAGGTAGGTGTCGAGGTCGCACGCGCCGTAGCAGGGCTGTCCCGACAGCATAAACGTCACGTCGTCGTCGCACAGTTCTCGGAGGTCGTCGGCGACGGCCGGCCCGCGGCGCTTCAGCCCCTCGGGGAACTGCAGGCCGACTTTCGTCGCGTCACGTTCTTCGATGGCTTCGACGATGCGGTCGAGTTCGTAGTCCCACTCCCGGTCGTGCTTCAGCGACATCCCGGTGTTTCGGAGATCACCCTCCGTGGCGCCGTCCTGACTCATTGCAACGCCGTAGCCGGTCGACGCTGATAACGTCGGCGGTTCCGAGAACCGGGCGAACGACCGTGAGAGTGCGGCTCAGTGGGTGGCCAGCGTGTCCGAGATTCTCTGGGTCCGGCACCTTGAAACACATCGCGTCCGAACGTACGTCGATGAGCGTCCAGACAGACCGACTCGAAGAACTCGGCAGCGACCTCGGCGAGGCCATCGCGGGGACGCCCGAGTACGAGGCGTTCGAGAAAACGAAAGCGGCCGTCGAGAACGACGACGACGTCCAAGAGCAGATCGCGACGTTCCAGGAACTCCGCGAGCAGTATATGCAGGCCCGTCAGACTGGGGACGCGAGCGAAGCGGCACTCCAGAAGGTCCAGTCCGCCCAGCAAGAGCTTCACTCGATGCCGAAGATGGCCGCCTATCTGGAAGCCCAAGAGGAACTCCAGGAGCGCCTGCAGTCGATCAACGAGGCGATCTCCGACCCATTGGCGATCGACTTCGGCGGCGAAGCCGGCGGCTGCTGTCACGACTAACTCGGCGAGTCGGCTGTTTTCGGTCCGTCTTCACCTGGGTCCGAGCGTTCAAGTACCGAGACGGGACCAGCGACGGTATGCTCGCTATCGCCGGCGGGAAGGGAGGCAGCGGCAAGACGACGACCACGCTGGGACTTGCGCGGGCGGTCGACGGGCCGACGCTCGCTGTGGATGCCGACTGCGACCTGCCGAACCTCCACGCGCTCGCGGGCGTCCCGCGCGACCCTTCGCCCGGTGGCTTCGGCCATCCGGATCCGGCGTCGCCCAGTTCTGAAACTCGGATTCTACCTGCTCCGCAGGACGCACCCGACGGCGTCGGCGGACGGCTGCGACGGCTCGTCGATAGCGACGACGACGCCACCGTCCTCGTCGACTGTCCGGCCGGTGCTGGTCCGGATGCGACCGTCCCGCTGCGCGTCGCCGACGCCGTCCTCCTCGTCGCGACGCCCTGCGTCGCCGCGCTCCGTGACGCGGCAAAGACGGCTGCGATGGCGCGCGCGGTCGGCACGCCGGTCGTCGGTGGCGTCCTCACGCGGGCACGGCTCGCGCCGCCCGGCGTCGACGACTTGCTCGGCTGTCCGGTTCTCGCGACGGTCCCGCCTGCGGCCGACCCGCTCGCTGCGCCCCCCGTCAGACGAGCGTACGACGACCTCGCACAGGCAGTCTGCGACCGACCAAAAAGCTAAACCGCTCGCCCGCGAACGCCCCGTCGTGGCAGGGAGACTCTCGACTGGCGTCAGCGTCCTCGATCGCCAACTCGACGGCGGGATCCCGCCGGGGAGCATCGTGCTTCTCGCCGCGGACCCCGCCAGCCAGTCGGAGCTGTTTCTCTACGAACTAACGGCAGTACGGGCGACGCTGTATCTCACGACGATCCGCTCGGATCAGGCGATCCGCGACGCGATCGACCGCGCGCCCGGACACGTCGGGGACCCGACGGTCAGAGACGTCGGCGGTAATGCACCGCTGGACACGGCGAACCGCTTCGTTCGCGACCTCCCCGAGGGCGCGAACCTCGTCATCGACGTCGTCGACGCGTTAGAGGAGACCGAGCCGGCGCGGTACCGCCAGTTCCTGAACGAACTCCAGACGCATATGGTCAACACCGGCGGGCTGGCGATCGTCCACGGGATGAAACAGGAGACCGAACCCCGGAACCGGAGCTACACGAAGCATATGTCCGACGTCGTGTTCGACCTCCGCACGAAGATCGACGGCTCCGAGATCGAGAACCGACTCGCCGTTCCGAAGTTCCGCGGCGGACACCCGCCCGAGGAGACGATCAAACTCCGCTTGGGCGAGCGCGTCACCGTCGACACGAGCCGCGACATCGCATAGGCCGACCCCGTCGCTGGGCGGTATTTTCGACTGCTCGTTCTCATCGATCGACGCGAGCGTGCGGGCGCCTCATAATGATTACTCTCGTCTCTTACCGCCGACCATCGCCACCGGGAGTGGCGCTCGGCGGTCAACAGTGAGAGTAATCACTATCAGACGACGCCGAAGTAGACGAACGCGCCGAGCGTGACTGCGACCGTCAGGAGCGACCAGTTCCGCGCGGTGTCGAGACCGCCGAGCTGCAGCCGCTTCGTGAACAGCGAGAGGAAGTACGGACCGAGGGGAAGCAGCCGCCAGACGAACGCGATCTCGCGGCCGAGGCCGTACCTGAGCCCGAGCGTCAGTCCGATCGTACAGGCCGCGGCGACGACCGCGACCCGCAGATCGTCGGTAGCGAGTCCGGCGTTCGAGAGTTCAGTGCTCGTAGATTCGTCTGGCATCGGTGTGCATCACCTAGCGGGGGTCGTGTGGGGTCGACCACCCGATCGATCTTCGAGTCGCGAAACCGGCTTTCGGGTGCGTTACTCTTCGAGGTCGGCGTCGAGTTCGTCGGCGAGTTCGTCGGCGTCGACGTCGACGTCCTCGATAGCTTCCTCGATGTCTTCGGGGGCCGCGCCGCCTGCGCCGCCCATCATTCCGCCGAGACCGCCCATCATTCCGCCCATCCCGTCGATGGTCTCCTGGACGATGACGCGGTCGAGATCGAGTCGGTCCATCACGTCCTGTGCGATCTGCTGCTTCGAGAAGAGCCACTGCTGATTCATCGTCATCTGCGGCGTGGCTTCGATGTACAGCGTCTCCTTCTCGACTTCGACGGTCTCCGTCTCGGGGTCGGCGTCTTCGTCGTCCTCGTCGGACTCGACGACCTGCTCTTCTTCGACGGTGTCGGTCTCGATCCAGACCTCGGGAGCCTCCTGGAGGTACATCTCCAGCATACTGGCGGCCTGTTCCTCGCGGTCGTCGACGACGTCGAGGACCTCGTAGTCGTACTCGAGGTCCTCGCCCGCGAGCGGGTGGTTGAAGTCGACGCGAGCGCGGCCACTGACGATGGTCACGATCTGGCCCTGCTCGCCGTCGATCTGGACCTGTGCGCCGGGGTAGCGGCTCTCTTCGTCGATCTTGTTGGCGCTGACCGTTCGGACCTCGTCGTCGTCGTACTCGCCGAAGGCCTCGGCGGCGGCGATGTCGACGGTGCCGGTGTCACCGACCTCCGCGCCGATGAGCGCCTCGTCGACGCTTTCGAAGACGTGTCCGGCGCCGACGACGATCACGCGCGGCTCGAACTCGTACTCGTCGGTGTCGATTTCGGCTTCTTCGGCCGTTTCTTGGTCGGTCGTGTCGACGACGCGACCGTCGTCTGTCGTCCGGAGCGTGTAGGCGAGACGGACGAAGTCGCCGTCCTGGATAGCGTCCTCGGCGACGTCGTCCTCGGCGTCTGCCTGCGATTCGGCGGCGTCCGCCTGCTGTTCGTCACTCATACGCTGACCATCTCCCGTGCGACCCTTAAGAATCACGTTTCGACTTGGGCAGGGAATACCGACGCAGCGGCCGTTTGCCGGGAGAAACGTGGGACGCTACGCGGATGCTGGCGTCAGCGACGGCGATGACGCCTCTCGGGCGCTCCTGTCGCAGATCGACAGACTCGAGACACCGCGCTGGATGCTTCGCCGTGAACAAACAGTGTAGAGAGATGGATGAGTGTGGGCGAACTCACACGTCGTGCTGTGGGATACCGACCACATGGCTCAGGACGTAGCCGAGGGTGAGGCCGTATATCCAGTGTCCGAGGAGCGAGAAGACGAGGAAAGACGACGACGTCAAGAGCCCCACGTCGGGCCAGAAGGCCGGCACGAATCCGAACCAGAACGCCGTCGCGAACGTCGCACCGCGAAGGTAGCGCGGCGACTCCGGCGGAAGGAACGCTCCGACGACGAGGAACGTCAGCGGGAGCGCGACCGTGCCGCCGAAGGCGAACAGCACGATGCCGAGGTAGATCGTCGGTTCGAGTCCGAAAAACGAAGCCAGTCCAGCGAATTGCGTCACTGGTGCGGTTCGGAACAGCCCTAGAAGCTCCGGAATACCGACGAGAACGGGGAGCATCGCCACCGTTCCTAACAGTCCACCTGCCATCGAACCGAGGACGACGCGAGCGGTGATCAGAATCCCGAACGATTCGATACCGTCTACATCCTCGTCTACCGCGTCAACGGGACGCTCTGCGGTTTCACTGCTCATAGTATGGTCCCGTCCAAACGTAGGATTTTTATAATGATAAATAACTATGTTTACTGTCGGTCTCCCGGTACTACGTACGGTCGATTCCGACCGCTTTTCTCCGGTGAGACCGACCGACTGGTATGTTCGAGGTCGAGGTCAAACTGCGCGCCTCACACGACGCTATCCGCCCGGCGCTCGCCGAGGCGGACGCAGTGTTCGTCGAGCGAGTCACGCAGGTCGACACCTACTACGAAGCGCCGCATCGCGACTTTGCCGAGACGGACGAGGCGCTCCGTCTCCGCCGCGAGACGCGGGAGTCTGACGTCGAGGGCGAACTGGACAGACGCTCGGACGATGACCCCGCGCGGGCGGACCAGGGGGTAGCGACGACCAAACTGACTTACAAAGGTCCGCTCGTCGACGCCGACTCGAAGACTCGCGAGGAGCACGAGACCGGCGTCGACGACGGCGACACCGCCGAAGCGATCTTCGACGGTCTCGGGTTCGAGCCAGCAGCAGTCGTCGAAAAGCACCGGACCTTCTACGAACTCGACGACTACACCGTCACGCTCGATCAGGTCGCCGGCCTCGGCGAGTTCGTCGAAGTCGAAGCCGAAGCGGAAGCGAGCGACGACGTCGCGAGCGTCCGAGAGGGCGCCTTCGACGTCCTTCGGACGTTAGGTCTCGACCCGACGGATCAGATCCGGACCTCCTATCTCGGTATGCTACTCGAAGCCGACGCCGAGTAAATATCCGGCAGTAATATTATTCCGACGGATCTTTTCCGCAAGTTATAGAACCGCCCGGGAAGTAGCCAGGGGTAATGACCGAACGGAACATCGCTATCGAGGCTGCAGACCGAACTGCAGTCGAGGACCAGGAGGTCGAAATCGTCGAGCGGAAGGGTATCGGCCACCCGGATTCGATCTGCGACGGCATTGCAGAGAGCGTCTCCCGTGCGCTCTCGCAACTCTATCTGGACCGTGTTGGCAAAGTCCTCCACTACAACACCGACGAGACACAGCTCGTCGCCGGCGAGTCCGCCCCCCAGTACGGCGGCGGCGAAATCGTCGAACCCATCTACGTTCTCATCGTCGGCCGCGCGACCAAGACGTACGACGGCCAGCGGCTCCCGGTCGACGCGGCGGCGATCGCCGCGGCCCGCGACTACCTGAACGAGAACATCCCCGAACTGGAAGTCGGCACCGACGTCGTCATCGACACTCGACTCGGCGAGGGCTCCGGCGACCTTCAGGACGTCTTCGGTGAGGACGGCGCGGAAGTTCCGATGTCGAACGACACCTCCTTCGGCGTCGGCCACGCGCCGCTCACCGAAACCGAGGAGATCGTCCTGACCGTCGAGCGGGAACTCAACGGCGCGTACGCCGACGAGCATCCCGAACTCGGCCCCGACGTGAAGGTGATGGGAAAGCGCGAGGGCGATCACATCGACATCACCGTCGCCGCGGCGATGGTCGACGCCCACGTCGAGGATCTCGACGACTACGACGACGCCGTCGAGCGCGTCCGGGAGTTCGTCGGCGGGGTCGCTCGCGGGCTAACCGACCGCGAGGTCCACGTCGACGTCAACACCGCCGACGACTACGCCGAGGGATCGATCTACCTCACCGTCACCGGCACCAGCGCGGAGATGGGCGACGACGGCTCGGTCGGCCGCGGCAACCGTGCCAACGGCCTCATCACGCCCAACCGCCCGATGAGTATGGAGGCGACCTCCGGGAAGAACCCCGTCAACCACATCGGAAAGATCTACAACCTCCTCTCGACGGACATCGCCGAGACCGTCGTCGACGACGTCCACGGCATCCGCGACCTCCAGGTCCGACTCCTCTCACAGATCGGTCGCCCGATCGACCAGCCCCACGTCGCCGACGCGAAGATCGTCACCGAGGAGGGCGTCGAACTCGACGAGATCGAGCCGGAGATCCGCGACCTCATCGACGACCGACTGGCGAACGTCACCGACGTCACCCGGCGCGTGATCGACGGCGAGCTGTCGACGTTCTGAGGACTTCCACAGTTCCGACCGACGCGTTTCGACGTTCTGAAACCCGCTGACGCAAAATATACTGTGTGAGCGGAACGAACCCCACGGACGCGACTGACCCGACCAACGCCGTGCTAGTCGGTCACGGCGACTTCGGCGCGAAGAGCAGCGCGGTCCGCGCAAAGATGGCCGAGCGGGTCGCCGCCGACCTCGCGGCCGCGTTCGCCGCAGCGGAAATTGACGCGACGGTCGAACGTCCGTGGTCGCGCGTCGTCGTCCGCACCGACCAGCCGACGGCGGCCGCACGTGTCGCTGCGACCCTGCCCGGCGTCGCGTTCGCCCGCCCTGCCGTCGCCGTCACTCCCCGACTCGACCTGATCCGCGACGCCACCCGACGGCTCGCTGCGGCCAGTTCACAGACGGCCGCGGAGTCGTACGCGGTCGACGGCGACCGAATCGGGCCAGCGGACGCCCACGAGTTCTCGACCCGTGATCTCAAGATCGAAGCCGGACGCGTCGTCGGCGAGGAAACGGGTAGCCCCGTCGACCTCGACGATCCCGACCGGACTTACCGGATCGAAGCGCGCGAGACCGAGGCGTTCGTCTCGGCGCGACGGTTCGACGGCCCCGGCGGCCTCCCGGTCGGCACCCAGGGTCGCGCCGTCGTCCTCGTCAGCGGCGGTCTCGACTCGCCGGTGGCGATGTGGCGGCTCCTCCGTCGCGGCGTCGTCGCGATCCCCGTCTACGTCGACCTCGGTGACTACGGAGGTTCCGACCACCGCGCGCGGGCGCTCGAAGTGATCGAGAGGCTCGCCGCACGCGCCCCGCGCGCCGACACCCGTCCGCGGATCGTCGACGGCGGCCCGTTCGTCGAGCGCGTCGTCGAGACCACTGACAACACTCGGATGCTGTCGCTCCGGCGTGCGATGCTCGCCGCCGCGGAGGCCGTCGCCGAACGCGACGACGCCCACAGCATCGCGACGGGCGAGGCGCTGGGGCAGAAATCCAGTCAGACCGGGGCGAATCTCGCAGCGACGGACGCGGCGGTTTCGATCCCAGTCCACAGACCGCTGCTCACCGTCGACAAGCCGGACATCGTGGCCGAAGCGCAGGATCTCGGGACGTACACGGACGCGACGCTCCCGGTCGGCTGTGACCGGATCGCTCCCTCTCATCCGGAGACGAACGCGACGCGCTCGGACGTCGTCGCCGCCGAACCCGACGGGCTTCTCGACATCGCACGCGAGGCGGGGCGGAACGCGGAGATCGTCCCCCTGTGAACGCGCGACACCCGGAATTGTGCGAACGTATATCGGTTTGTGCGTGAAAGTTACGCACAGTAAGATTTCCGTGTGAAAGACCGGGTTAAAATGCATTTACATACTTCCAGACCGTACGTACGGTCGATGTCAAAGACGTGTCGTCCCTCCCCGTCGTCCGCCGATCCCGAGTGGAACGTGCGGCAGGTGGTCCCGCGTAGCGAGTGGGACACCACCACCGAAGCGTGCCCGACCTGCGGTGAGCCAGTCGAACTCTGCGGTCCGCACTACCAGGTCGAACTCGACCGCGAGCGGGCGGCCGCCGCTGGCTCGAAACTGACGCGTGAGCGCCGACTGCTCTCGTTCTGTGACGAGTCGTGTGCGACCTCGTGGCTCGACGACGTCGAGAGTCGGTGAACCTCGGCGTCGTTCGCGCTGTGAACGCGCCGCACGACTGCTGACGGCACTCCTCTGCGCTACTGCTGACGGCACGTCCTCCCACCTCCCGACGCTCTTTTCGGCTTCTCGCTTTCATAGGGATTATCGTCACTGTTCGGAGATTCTCGCCGTACTGTCCGGCGAGACATCTATAGTAGCGTTTGCAACTGATTACACAGCCAATCGCACGACTGCGTGCGATTAGATGCGTGAAGACTTGCAAACGCTACTATATGCGGACTTACGATAGCCCCTATCACTCCGTCCTGTGACGCCTCGCACCGGAACCGATTTATGACCACATTCGAAACCGCCGGACAGTACGCCGCGCCGTCGCGCGGCCCCGATCCAATGATCCACACGTCGTCGCACTCCGTCTTCGCACCGGCCCGCAAGCGATCCGGCGGTCGCCGCCCACGACAGCCGTGACGCGGGTCTGCTTCGTCGGCTCGCCGGACGTCGACGTCCAGTACGAACTGCTCTCCCGGGAGACGGCTCGCGAGGCGCTCTCGACGTACGAGCGCTACGCCCCCTTCGAGAACTCGCTGGCCGTCGATACGGTGAGCCTCGGCGCCGCGGTGTCGCTGTGCAACGACCTGAACTGGTATCTCGTCCGGTTCGTCGACCTCGCGGTCGTCCGTGAGCCGAGTGTTTCGAGCGACGAGTGGCTGAGTCGGTCGCTGGCGGCGGCGGTCCGCGACGGCGACGTCCGGCCCGAAGACACCGGCGAGCGGGTGGCCATCTACGGCGTTGAGGACGGCCGTCTCGTCGAACCGATGTACGTCACCCGCCGACCGGACGGCACCCTCCCGTCCTACGACCTCCGGCCGGTCTCGGAGACGGTCGTCGTCCGCGTGACCGACGACGAGTTCGAGGACGGGTGACGTACCAGGGCCACCGCAAATGGGTGTTCCGCGGACCGGGCGTCTGACGCTCGTCTGCCGGCTCCCGTCGTCTCGAGGGCTCCGAGCGACGCTCGCTGCGAACAATTAAGACGAACGCTCCCGATCAGCGGCATATGGACGAGACACCCGAGAAGATCACGACGCTCGTCGGCCGCGAGGTGTACTCGAACGAAGGCGTCTTCGTCGGCGAAGTCGCGGACGTCCGAATCGACCTCACCGAGCGGCAGGCCGTCACCGGACTCGCGCTCACTCAACTGAACGACGAACTATTCGCCGGCGTCGTCGGCGGACAGAAAGGCGTCATCCTCCCGTATCGATGGGTCCGCGCAGTCGGCGACGTCATCCTCATCAACGACGTGACGCTCCACGACGTCATCGAGCAGATGTCGAAGCCGAACGGCGAAGAGGAAGACTCGGCGCTGGCGTAATCGGTCGACCGCTTTCGAGCGATCTCGAACCGGACGTTCTACCGCCGCAGGCATTCTATCGGATCGAGACGTCGCCCTGAGCCGGATACTGAACCGACCCCGGTTTCGCGTCTTCGGTTCCGACCAACAGTCATTTGCGGGCCGAGGGTGTACGCGCAGGTATGTCGGACGAATCAGACGATCACGCCGCTGAGAACGACGCAGACGAATCGCCGGACGCCGACGCTGACTCCGAGGAGAAATCCTTCCGCGAGCGCGTCGAGGAGATTCGCGAGCGACGAGCCGAGGAGCGAGAGGAAGGCGACCGCCCCGAGCCCGAAGAGATGATGGGCGGCGGCGGTCCCGGTGGCGCCGGTGGCAACCCCTTCGCACAAATGATGAGCGGGATGATGGGCGGTGGCGGTCCCGGCGGTATGGGTGGCGGCCCCGGTGGAATGGGCGGCGGCCCCGGCGGGATGGGCGGCCGCGAGGAAGAGTCCGCTGGCAACGAGGAACTCGTCCGCGAGGTCCGTCAGCTCCGCGACGAAGTCCGCGATGCGACCCGACAGCTCCAGCGGATCGCACAGGCCGTCGAAGACCTCGACGACTGAAGGCCTCTGCTGCGATCGGTGGCTGCGACGCCCGTTACGTCCGTTTTTTCTCGATGACGCGCTCGTAGAGCGACGCCAGTTTATCGACCGCGTGCTCGACGCTCAGTTCCTCGCGCTGTGCGAGACAGGACTCCGCGAGCGTCGCGCGCTCGTCGAGCACGCGCCGGATCGTGTCGCGACAGCCGTCGACGTCGCCGTGTGCGTAGTGATAGCCCGTGACGCCGTCTTCGACGGTGTTCGAGAGCGCGCCGGCGTCGACAGCGACGACGGGCGTCCCGCAGGCGTTCGCCTCCAGCGCGACGAGCCCCTGGGTCTCCACGGGGCTCGGGAAGACGAACGCGTCGAGCGCGGAGTAGAACGCGGGAAGTTCCTCGCGCGGGAGAAAGCCCAGAAAGTGCGCGTCGAGACCGAGGTCGTCGGCCAGCGCTTCCAGATCGTCGCGTGCCGGTCCGTCGCCGCCGAGAACGACCGTCGCGTCCACGCCGGCGGCGGCGCGCAGGAACTCAGAGAGGTTCTTCTCGTAGCCGTGACGGCCGGTGTAGCCGACGAGCGGACCGGACGGGAGGTCGTAGCGCGCGCGGAACGACTCGGGGTCGGTCGGCGAGAAGAACTCGACGTCGACGCCGTTCGAGAGTACGACTGCCGGCGTGTCGACTGGGACGTTCCCGACCGCACGCTCTTTGGCGTCCTCGCTGGGGCAGACGATCGCGTCCGAACGGGAGAGGAACCACCGCTCGTAGCGCTCGGCGATGCGTTCGATGCCGCGCTCGACGCGCGGTCGAGAGGTGAGATAGTCCGCGTACTCCGCGGTCGGCGTATGGTACGAGGTAACGAGCGGAAGGTCCTCGCGGCGGGCGAGTCGGACGCCGCCGAGACCGACCGCGAAGGGTGTATGTGCGTGTACGACGTCGACGTCCGCGGCGGCCGTGGGGATCCGTGGCGTCCCCAACCGGAAGCCCTCGTACATCGGAAACGGGAGGCTCCCGACCGGGTATTCGCCGTCGTCGGGGTCGTACTCGTCGCTTCCGGGGTAGACGACGTTCATCGTCCCGCCGCGGTCCCGCCAGCGATCGCGCCACGTCTGGATCGTGTAGGAGACGCCGTTCACCGTCGGGAGGTAGGTGTCGGTGAAGGCGGCGACCGAAACGGGATGCATCGGCGGCGATTCACGGACGCGGGCTTAATCAGTTGCGAATCGGACACGGGCAGTACCCGTTACTCGTCGTCGAGGTCGATCGGTCGCCCCGCGCGTTTCGCATCGCGGACCTCGCGATACGTCGCGGCGAGCCGGTCGCCAACGCGGTCGAGGCTGTGTTCCATCGCCGTCCCGCGGGCGTTCTCGCCGAGTCGCCGCCGGAGCTGTTCGTCCTCGGCGAGGCGCTCGACGGCCTCGCGGAACTCGGCTTCGGTCTCGCATTTGATGCAGTCGTGCCCGTCGGTGTAGAACTCCTCGAAGACCGGGATGTCGCGGAGCACGACCGCCTTCCCGCAGGCCATCGCTTCGAGGACGGCGATGCCCTGGTTCTCGTTCTTCGTCGGGAACAGATAGACGTCGCCGGCGCCGTACGCGCCGCGGATGTCGTCGATCCAGCCGGTGAACGTGACGTTCTCGGGCGGATTCGTCGTCCACTGCCGGACGGCTTTCGAGGCGTGCGGTCCGGTGTCGTAGGGACCGAACCACGCGAAGTCGTACGGCGTCGACTCGGCGACGCGACAGAACGTCGTCAGTCCCTTCCGCTCGAAGACGTTGCCGACGAGGAAGACGACCGTCCCCTCGAGGTCGTAGCGGTCGCGGTACTCCTCGCGGAGGGTCTCGAAGCCCGCCAGCGCGTCGACGTCGACGCCGTTCGTCATCGGGCGGATCGGGGCGTCGACTGGGTACGATTCGAGAACGCGCTTCGTGTACTGGGAGGGACAGAGGACCAGATCCGCCTGCGAGTAGAACCACTTCAGATACCGACCGAGTGCGGGGGCGATCGTCGTCGACCCCCGAAACGACTCGGCGAAGTCCTCGCGCGTGACGTGCGTGTGGAGGATGAGCGGTACGTCGTTCCGTTTGGCGTATCGCGCGACGGCGAGTGATCCGGGACCGACGAGGTTGCAGTGGGCGACGTCGAAGTCCTCGAAGAAGCCGCTGCCGGCCGCGAGCGATCGGACCCCCGAGAGGGGGTCGCCGCCGCGCCACGGCGAGGTCACGACCTCGACGTCGGTGCGTTCGAGCGCGGCGCGCTGTTGGTCAGCGGCGGTCCCGATACCGCTTCGTGCCAGCCGAGATTCGAGTTCGAGGTAGTTGAGCGCGCGGAGAGCCACGTCGCGTGGCCGTTTGCGGTGGGTCCATTTATACTGTCGGCTGTGGAGCCGTGGTGTGCCGTGGTGTCACAGCGACTGTCACGGGAGCGCGTGTCGTCGACGGCGACCGAACGCGAGGGATACGTCTCGCTTAGCGCCGCTGGGACGCCGCCGGCGGGACCAAGAGGACGTTGTTGTTGCCGCGAGCGACGACGGCCTCAGAGACGCTCCCGAGCAGGAGGCGACGGAGGCGACTCTGCCCCCGCGTCCCCAGCAGCGTCGTCGTCGCGCCGACGCGCTCTTCTTCGGCGAGGATCTCCTGGACGGGGTCGCCGTTGCGGATGTTGGTCCCGGCCTCGATACCCATCTCGCGTTCGACTTCGGCGGCGAGCTCGTCGAGCTTTTCTTGGGCGTCGCTGATCTCCGTGTCGCCGTGCTGCACGTGGAGCAGGTCGACCTCCTGCGTCGCGCCCGTCAGGTGCGGGAGGTACTCGAAGGCCTTCTGGGCGTTCTCCGAGAAGTCCGTCGTAAAGAGGACGTGCTCGAAGAGGTGCTCTTTCACGACCGCCTTGTCGGACTCCGGCGGGGCGATGCGTTCGACCAGCAGCGGGCGGACGGACGTCCGGGCGACGTTTCGCGTCGTGCTCCCGACGAGGCGGTTCTCGAGCGGGCTCTCACCACGCGACCCGATGACGACCATATCCGCGTTGAGTCGCTCGGCGAAGCCGTTGATGCGCCGGTATGGGGTTCCGCGCGCCACGTGCGTCTCGACGTCGAAGCCCGCGGACTCGAATACGTCGCGCTGTGCCTGCAGCGCCTGTCGGGCGTCCGAGGCCGCACCCATCCCCGGTAGCCCGCTCGTGACGTTGTCGGGGACGACCGTCACGAGGTGGACCTCCGTGACGCCGATGTTGTCCAGGCAGTCCAGGCACGTCCGTGAGCGGATCGCTGCCTCGTTCGCGTCCGAGAGGTCTGTAGCAAATACGATGCGCATACTTGTTATTCGCACCCCACTAACTAATATTGTGCGGTGGATACAAGAATATGAGACGACGCCTGGCTGTCCGGGTCCACGCGGCCGACTCGGAACGTCTTTTTCCGCTCGTCACGACGCGTCGGTAATGGGTATCCCGGCTGAACGGATCGAACGGTTGCACGACCTCGCTCGGGAGGCGACGGCCGGGGGAGACGTCGAACGCGCACGCGAGTACGTCCGTCTCGCGCGCCGCATCGCCGAGCGGAACCGCTCGGGCCTCCCGCGCCGGTTCCGTCGGTTCACCTGCGACGAGTGTGACGCGTATCTCCGACCCGGTTCGACCGCGCGCGTTCGGCTTCAGTCGGGACACGTCGTCGTCCGGTGTCTCTTATGCGGCGCGACGAAGCGGTATCCGTACGGTGACGAGTAATAGGGACTATCGTCACTGTTCGGAGATTCTCGCCGTACCGTCCGGCGAGACATCTATGCGGACTTACGATCATTCCTATAAGGGTCTGTCCGCTTCGGCGGCCCGTCCCGTGTGAGTGCCGACAGTAGCATTGGCACGTCTTCACTCACCCGAGCAGACGCTGTCGTGCGATCGGGTGCGCAATCAGTTGCAACGGCTACTCTCGTCTGGACTGTTTGTGAGTCTTAAGTTTCAAACCGGGTGCGGCCGTAGCGAGTCGGTATGGACGAACAGGAGTTGCGAAAGCAGGCACACGACTTGGATGTCACCGTCTGGGTCGGAAAGGGCGGTCTCGACCCCGTCGTCGAGGAAGTATCCGACCAACTCGCAGACCGGGACCTCATCAAAGTGAAGTTCCTCCGAGCCGCTCAGGGCGGCACGACGGTCGAGGAGTTAGCCGCGGAGTTGGCAGAGCGCACCGATGCCACGGTAATCGAAACACGAGGTAACACGGGAGTTCTCTACCGATGACCGGCGGGGCGACGCTCCAGACGAGCGTCGACCTAAGCGACTCTATCGGTCGCTTCCTCGCTGGATTCGGACTGCCGGACACGGTCGCTGGCCTGCTCGGACAGGCGCTGGCGTTCCTCGGCGTGTTCGCCGTCGTCTATCTCGTCGGGCGCAGCGTCGTACTCCCGCTCGCGAACCGGATGATGGACTCGCGCGGTCTCGAAACACACGCACAGACGCCACTGCGGCGACTCCTCGTCCTCGTCGTCGGTTTCGTCGGCATCACCGCGGCGTTCGGGGCGGCGGGCTACCCCAACTTCCTGCAGTCGCTCGCGACGATCGCCGCGGCGGCGACGCTGGCGATCGGGTTCGCGATGCAGGACGTCCTGAAGAACTTCGTCGCCGGCATCTTCATCTACACCGACAAGCCGTTCAAGATCGGCGACTGGATCGAATGGGACGGCAACTCCGGTATCGTCGAAGACATCAGCTTCCGCGTCTCGCGCGTCCGGACGTTCGACAACGAACTCCTGACGGTGCCGAACTCGGCGCTGACCGACGGCGTCATCAAGAACCCCGTCGCGAAAAACAAACTCCGCCTCCAGGTCCCCTTCGGAATCGGCTACGACGACGACGTCGAGCGAGCGACCGAGATCATCGTCGAGGAAGCCGACGCCCGCGACGACATCCTCGACGATCCCGCGCCGACGGTGCGGCTGACGGAACTCGGTGACTCCTCGGTGACGCTTACCTCTCGAATCTGGATCGACGACCCGAGTCGTGCTGACTTCGTCAAGACCCGCGCGGAGTACGTCCAGACCGTGAAACGGCGCTTCGACGAGGAGGGCATCGACATCCCGTACCCGAACCGGACGCTCGGTGGCGAACTCACCGTCGCCGGCCTCGAAGAAGTCACGCCCGCAGACGACTGAGCGCGTCGCCCCTCGTCTGCGCTGCTCTCGCTATTCGGTCGCCTTACAGTTCGATCCGCTCGACGAGCTGATCGTCGGCTTTCGTGTTGACCGCGACGATGCGGATGTGCGATGCGAGTCCCGAATCCCTGAGTTTCGCTTTCAGGAGGTTGTCGACCTGATAGACGCCGGCAGCGTTGACCATCTCGATCTCGACGAGGACGGCCTTGCCGTCGCCGGGACGGAGCGAGACGCTCTCGATCGCCTGGCTGGAGAGGGTGTTGATCCCCCGGCCACCCTTCTCGTAGGGGATGCGCGAGCGGCCGCGCTCCATATCCAGCGCGTCGGCGACGCGAATGACGCCCGCTTCGGTCGTCAGCGGATCTTCTTCGGTGTGATGGCACAGAATCGCGTGCAGCACTTCGGCCTTCATCCGGACTACCTCAGGGGTGTCGTAGAACTCGAACTGCGGGAGGATGCGGTCGAGGACGTCGGAGGCGAGCGGAATCGAATAGTACGCGTGCTCGTCGCGGTGGACGACGTGGCCGATGTCGTGTAGCGTCGCCGCCAGCGCGACGATCACCGGTTCGTCGGCCTCCTCGAGGCCCTGGTCGGCCGCGCCGTTGAACGCCACGTCGCCGCCCTTCAGGAGGTCATAGAGGTTGAGCGCGCGGTTGCGGACGATCTCGATGTGTTTGGGACCGTGATCGTTGTACCCTTTTCTCGTGACCGCGTTGACGTTCTGGGCCTGCAGATACGTCGTAATCTCGGGGTCGTCGAGGATCTGCGGGAGAACAGCGTTGAGCCGTTCGTCCGGGAAATTGTGGTCTGCGTCCGGGTCGTACTCGTGACCGACGCTCTCGGTAGACTCAGCCATACTTCTGTACATTCTCCGGGGAGCGCAAAGTAGCCTACGGGTAGGCCGATCGGGAACGTGTCAGATTGGGGTGTCGCGACCGACTCATACTGATTACTCTCGTCTCTTACCGCCGACCACCGCCACCGGGAGTGGCGCTCGGCGGTACACAGTGAGAGTACTTCCTCTCAGGCGCTCGCTTCTTCGGCGGCGGCGGCGACCTCGTCGTAGTCGGGTTCGGCGCCGGGGTCGTCGCTCACCCAGGCGTAGGTGACTGACCCGTCTTCGTCGACGACGAAGACCGCGCGCTTTGCGACGTTGTAGACGCCGAGGTCCGCGAAGTCCATCGAGACGTCGTAGGCGTCGATGATCTCGCGGTTGGTGTCGCTGAGGAGCGCGAAGTTCAGTTCGTTCTGCCGGCGGAACTCGTTGAGCGTGAACGGCGTGTCGATACTGATGCCGTAGACGGCAGCGCCGACGTCCTCGAAGTTGGCCATCTGGTCGCGGAACGTACACATCTCGGTCGTACAGGTGCTCGTGAAGGACGCGGGGAAGAACGCGAGCACGAGCGGCCCCTCCGAGAGTTCTTCTGAGAGGGTGAACGAGCCGATGTCGCCGTCTGCGAGCGGTGCGGTGAAGTCAGGGGCAGTATCGCCGACTGAAACCATACCGGGAGTGCGCAGGCATTCCGGTTCAATGTTGCTGTCGCTACCTGTGATTTCCTGTTCCTACCTGAATTTAGGGGGGTAGCCGAGCAAAAAGCCTATAATTACGACTGGGTTAGGTGCTGGTAGCAATGTCCGTAAGTGTTACCCCACTGTTCCCGGGGCTCCCGGGTGGGCCGGAAGTGCTCGTCGTCCTGCTCATACTGGTGCTGCTGTTCGGGGCGAACAAGATCCCCAAACTCGCCCGCTCCACGGGGCAGGCGATGGGCGAGTTCAAGCGCGGCCGTGAAGAGATCGAAGATGAACTGAGTCAGATGGACGACGAAGAGACGGACGAGGCCGAGACCACGAAGTCGACGGAAACGTCCACCGACGCGAACTGATAGGGATTATCGTAACTGTTCAGAGATTCTCGCCGTACCGTCCGGCGAGAAATCTATGCGGACTTACGATAAGCCCTATGAGGCGCTGCCCCCACCCGGCGTTTTTCTCGGAACCGTATCTGTCAAGGAGCAACGCAGGGAGCGAAGCGACCGAGTAGCGCAGTAGGGAGGGGATACAGCGCCGCACGGTTCTCAAACACGTTCGTCGCCCGGCCCACAGGCCCACGCAATCACAACTCTTATTTGAGTATTTTGTGTATAATATGTTGTGGCAACGCGCAAGAACATCTCCATCCGAGACGACCAAGAGGAGTGGATACAGGAGAACCACCTGAATCTCTCCTCGTTCGTCCAAGAGAAACTGGACGAACTTATCGAGGAACGAGAAGAATAGATGCACTACAACTACAAGTATCGGCTCGACCCACCGGAAGCTCTCGCGGAGACGCTTCTGCACCACGTCGATACCTGTAGGCAACTGTATAACCACGTCCTCTACAAACTCAACGAGTCAGACGAGATTCCCGCCCGCTACAAGGTACAGGGCACACTCCCCGACCTCAAATCGTGGTGGGACGACCTCGGAGACGTTCACTCGAAGGTGTTGCAGATGGTTGTCAAGCGCGTTTACGATAATCTCTCCACGCTCAAAGCGCAGAAGGAGAACGGACGCGCCGTGGGAATGCTCAAGTGGAAACCGCCTCGGGAGTATCGGTCGCTCACCTACAATCAGTCCGGCTTCAAACTCAAGAATACGAGTGGTCGGCCTGTCCTGTGGTTGAGCAAAATCGGAGAAATACCGATTCACCTCCACCGAGACATTCCCGAGAACGCGACCATCAAACAGGTCACGGTCAAGCAGGAACCGACGGGTGAGTGGTTCGCCACATTCGGTATCAACGTGGACGAAGCAACGCCTGAGAAACCGGAGACACCCGAGAAAGTCGTCGGGATTGACGTAGGCTTCCTGAAGTACGCTCACGACACCGACGGGTACGCTATCGAGAGTCCTGACTTCAGCGACGAGCGCGAGCGGTTGGGACGCGCACAGCGCAACCTCTCGCGGAAACAGCACGGCTCTGCGAATTGGGAGAAACAACGCCGGGTCGTGGCCGAACGACACGCCGAGTTGAAGAACAAGCGCCGTGACTTCCTCCACAAACTCTCGAACTACTACGCCCGAGAATACGACCTTGTGGCCGTAGAGAATTTGGACGCGAAGGGTTTGGTGGAACTACCGGGCAACTCGCGCAACCGTGCGGGTGCGGCGTGGGGGACGTTCCTTCGGATGCTCGAATACAAGTGCGAGCGGGAGGGAACGCACTTCGTCGCTGTTGACCCGAAAGACACGACAAAGAAATGTGCGTCCTGTGGTGTCAAGACGGATAAACCGCTGTGGGTGCGCGAACACTCGTGCCCATCTTGTGGGTTTGAAGCGGATAGAGACGCGAATGCGTCGTGGAACATCCTTTCTCGCGGTCTCGAAGACGTAGGAGTGGTTCACTCCGAACGAACGTCCCCAGAAATCGAAGATTTCTGGTGTGCGAACGAATCGCGCAGCGATTCGTTAACGCCTGTGGAGACTGCGCTCCCTACGGACACCGTTGTGTCTGCAAAGTGCGTCGTGGAAGCAGGAAGCCCCTGCCTCAAGGAGCCGCCGAAGGCGGCGAGTAGGCAGGGGTAGTTCACGCGACGGCTACGCTATCCTGCGGTAGGACGTGTGGCCCAGTGGACTAAGGCGAGGGGTTCCTAACCCCTAGAGCGCGGGTTCGAATCCCGTCACGTCCGCTCACTTCGGTCACTCCTGTGACGACCGCCCGCTCGCTGCCGCTCGCGGGAGTCCCGTCACGTCCGTTTCCCGCCGAGCGACAGCGAGGCGTGAAAACGACGCTGAGGAATTCGAATCGGGGAAGTCGCGCGCAGCGGAGCAAGCACGTCCGACCGTGGTTCGAATCCCGTCACGTCCGCTCACTTCGTTCACCCCCGTGAGGACCGCCCGCTCGCAACCGCTCACGGGAGTCCCGTCACGTCCGCTCACGTCGCGCACTCCCGTGACGACCGCCCGCTCGCTACCGCTCGCGGGAGTCCTGTCACGTCCGCTTTTTACCGAGGGGATGTTGCTACGACGAAGTGGCGGGTCGCGTTCGCCCGCGACTCAGAGGTCGATCCGATCGCCGATCTCGGCGATCTCCAGCGATTCGGGGTACGCGTAGCTCCGCGTGTGGTGGTGGAGCACCTTCGGATCGGCGGTCAGCCCCTTCCACATATCCCAGTGGCTCGGGAGGAACCGATCGAACTGGAGGGCCGAGGCCGCCTCGACGGCCTCGTTCTCCGTCGAGTACCAGCGCGTGCGCTTCGGCTCGCCGGTCTGTTTGTCGTCGATGTTCCCGATCGCGCCGAACGCGAGCACGCCCAGGTCGATGTCGTAGCGCTCGCCGACGTCGTCGAAGTCGTCGTGCGGCTTGGTGTCGCCACCGTGGAAGAACGTCCCCGAGTCGTGCTCGAACACGTAGGAGACCGGATGCGTCGAATCGGGGTCGTGAGAGATTTCGACGTGCACGGTGAACTCGCCCACCTCGACGGTGTTGCCCTCGGTGACCTCGGTGAACTGCTCTTCTGTGAGGTCGTACTCGTCGAGCCACGCCTCGTCGTCGAAGGCGACCGCGAGCGAGTCGTCCGGCGCGTAGAACGATGCGCCGGTGGTTTCGAGGATCGGCGCCTGGCTCGGGCCGTGCGTGTGGTCGGTGTGTTCGTGCGTGGCGAAGACGGCGTCCATCTCGGCGACGTCCTCGGGCGCGAACGGCACCGGAATCATCCGGACGGTCCGCGGCGGATCGCCCGTGCCGAGATACGGGTCGATCGCGACGGTCGTTCCCTCCGAGCCCTTCAGAATGAAGCCGTTGCAGCCGAGATACCAGATCGCGACAGTTTCCGGGTCAGCCGATTCGACGGCGCGCGGGAGCCAATCGTCCCAGTCGCTGTGAATCATACCCGACGGTGGGGCTGGCCCCGGGCTAATTCTGTCGGTTGTCGCTACGCATGGACAGTTACCCTTGGAGACGAGCAGACGGTCCGCGTTACGCGTCAGCATTGGCACCCGATGCCAAAATAAACAGAAAATACAATAATATAGCAGATAAGACCACGATTATAGATATAATAGGTGGATATACTCGTGATCAATCAAAACACACGCGGCAGAAAATACTTATGCGTTACTTCCGACCTTTCGTATGCTATGTCAGACCGTGACAGGAAAACCGCCCACTTTTCACAGATGGATGCGACGATGCGGCGTCTCGGATCGTGGGATCCACGCCCCGCGTCTGACCGATCCTGATCACCCTCCAGTAGTGGCGTCCGTGCGCCGTCACGCACTCGATGGCACGACCGCGTGCAAGCGAGCGCGTGAAGGTTTGCAAACGCTACTGTCGGTTCTCACTCCGCGTCGAGGTTCCCGAACGCCTCGTCGACGAGCTCGCCCGTATCGGCGATGACGTCGGCCATCTCGTCGCTGTCGGGTGCCATCCCGACCAGGCGAGCGATGCGCATAATACTCACGTGATAGACGGTCTGGACGCCCGGTTCTTCCTGCCAGACCACGACGTTGCACGGGAACAGCCCACCCATCCGGTTGTCGCTGGCGTCGAGCGCGCGGTTCGCCATCGACGGGTTGCAGGCCCCGAGAACGTGATACGGGTCGCGTCCGGCGTCGATCTTCTCGTTGAGCAACTCCGAGGCCGAGAATTCAGTCGCGATCCCGAAGCCGGCGTCGGTGAACGCCTCCCGAACGTGTTCGATCGCGTCTCCGTGTTCCATCTGTAGTGTCGCGCGCTCTTCGCCGATATCTGACGCAGCGATCGCTTCCGGATCTATCGGTAGAGTCATCGGGTTGTCATACGACGGCACGCGAGGAAAATCTATGCCCTTTCACAGCGGTCTCTGTCCCTCGCAGGGCAGTCTATCAGCACCTCACAGCGGGACTGGCAACCACCGCAAGGCCGCCAGTACGTCCTGCGGCGGAAACACGGGGTCGTGCAGTGTGAGCCAATCGAGCAGCGTCAGGCCGAGGCCGTGGGCGACGATCGAGGGCAACAGCGACTGGCTGTGGTAATCGACTGCGCCGAAGAGAACGTCTGTCGGCCCCGACAGCAGGAGTTCGATCGGCGGCTTGCCGACGTGGTGAAGGGCGTAGACGACGGGGCTGATGAAGACGCTCTTGAACCCGAAATCGTCGCTGACGCCGACACAGAGCAGTCCGCGGTAGTAGGTCTCGGCGGCGACGACGACGAGCAGTTGCTGGATCGTGTGCGGGAGGAACTGCCCGAGCGCAGTCGTCGTCTGCCACATCGGGTAGTACGCGCGGATGCTCGGCAGCGACGCGCCGACGAGGTAGAAGGGAAGCACGAATGCAGCGAGAATAAGGGTGTCGCGGAGCGCCCGCCGGTCGACTCGGTAGCCGAGGTTCCGCCCGTGCGTGATCGCGAGACCGATGGGCACGAAGAGGAACACGACGGCATCGCGGACGACGCGTGCGGTGAGATCCGACGGTGGGACCGTCCACGAACTCCAGAGTATCGAGAGGACGAGACCGACGAACAGCGACCGCTGGAGCCAACTCGACTCGAAAGCGGCGTTACGAATACGTACGTGAACGGACACCGTCGTGGCCGGTACTCACTCGGTCTGCACGGGCCCATCGCCGATGACGTCGTGGACCCGGTCGACGAACGTCTGTCGGGAGTCGAAGTACGTCTCGTCGACTGCTTCGAGGACGTCGGCGAGCGTCTGGGGGCCGGACGGCGTCCGAACGACGCTGTCGCCCTCCTGTTCGACGATCCGGCTCATCTCGTGGGGCCAGGTGAGTCGCGCGGCGACGCGCGCCAGCGGCTGGCCCTCGACGGGTGTTTCCTCGCCTAATTCGACGACGGGGCCCTCGGATTCCTCCTCGTCTGCCATACCCGGCGGTTAGCGAGCCCGTACAATAATCTCTTCGACACGCGCGAAAGCCCGTGAACGCGACGCTCGCGGGTCTCTCTGTCCGTCGCCTGTATGTCTACCGTCCGTCGCCTACTGCTCTATCGATCGCTGCCAGCTTGGTCTGTTGTCCATCGCCCACTGCTCTATCGTCCGTTGCCTCTCCCCGATTGATCGCCACCTTCTACCCAGTCGACCTCGTCCCATCGCATATGTGTTGCCCGCTCGGAAGACGGGTTCTGGTCTCCGTTCGAGTGTCCGTCGTACGTCCGTCTGACGCATCGTTTTGTGTGGTGACTTCGAACTAGGCCTATGCCCAGTCTCTCGGAGGTTTACAGGGGAAAAGAAACGGGGGCGAGCCTCCGGCGACTGCTCTTCGGGCTAGTGCTGTTTCTCGCCGGGGCGCTCTTCGTCGTCTTCGGCATCGTCGTCGCCACGACGGACGTCCTCTACGGAACCGAACCGGCCGCGCTGACGGCCAAGCGCCAACTCGGGGGCGTGCTCGCCGGCGTCGGCGTCCCTGCGGTCTTTCTCGGTATCTTCGCGGTGCTCCCCTCCGCGCGGCTCACGAAGGCAGCAGCGGTCGTCGGAGCCGGCATCGCCGTGATCGGCGTCGCGCTCTTCACCTACGCGTACCCCTGCCGCTGGTCGGGATCGCTCTGCGGCGCGGGCAAGCCCGACTTGACGCTGATGACCGTCGGCGTCTACTTCCTCGGCGCGATGATCACCTTCTGGTGTCTGTTCGCCGGCGTCGCGAACTTCAAGACGCGCAACGATCCCGGGGGGACGGCCACCGTGAACGTGACGCGCAAGAGCGAAACGAAGTACGTCCCGGTCGAGCGCTCGCGCGGCGGCCTCGGCGGTATCGGCTTCTTTGGCGGTACACCCGACGGCGAAGTCGAAACGCAGACCGCAGGCAGATCCAGCAACGGCGGTTCCAGCGCCCCCGGCAGTACGCCCGGCCCGGCGTCGGACGGCGGCACCGACGCCGAGTCGATCTCGTCGCCGATGGACGCCGCACCGGGCGGGACGCAGAGCGCCGGTGCAGCAGCGAGTTCGGCTTCGAAGTCCCGACAGCAGACCGAGCGCGCACAGACGCCGCGAAGCCAGCGTACCGGGCGCTCCGAGCGCACCGAGCGCGGCTCCGCATCCGATGCTGCAGACACCTACTGCGGCAACTGCGCACACTTCGAGTACGTCCGTACTGACTCGGGGATCCAGCCGTACTGCGGCGCACACGAGGAACTGATGGACGATATGGACCCCTGTGAAGAGTGGACGTCGCGGTCGGACCGCTCGCGCTGACTGTCGCTCCTATAGCTCTTCGAGCGTCGCTGTCACGTCGTCCCAGTGGCTGCCCTTCCAGAACACTTGCCCGCAGGAGCGACAGCGCCAGCAGTCGGTCTCGGCCGGCTCGGGTGCGTACGCCGGAAGCGACTCGGCCGCGTCGACGGGACGGAGTTCGCCGTTGCACGCGCTACAGCGGGTCGGCGGATCGTCGAGCGTGAGGGCGTAGCCGGCGTCGCGGACCTCTCTGAGTTGGTCTTTCACGTCGCGCGTGGACAGGAGCACGGTGTCGGTCGCGCGGGTCGCGAGCTCGACGTCGCGCGTCACGAGCGTCCGATCCGACGCCTCGACTTGCGCCAGGATCTCGTCGTCACTGGGGTCGTTTCCGGGCTCTCGCCCCCACTCGCCGCCCTCGTCGAGGATATACGCGGCGTCGTAGCCACACATCCGCAGGTACGTGGTCAGTTTGCCGAGCATCGCGTCGAGGAGCAACCGGTCCGTGGAGTCGTTCTCGGTCATCGGTCGAATCAGTGCAGGAAGGCGCGAAGCTCGTCGACTTCTCGGGTGTTCAACACGTCGTCTGCTTCACACCAGCCGCGCCGAGCCGTGTGGACGCCGTATCTGATGTACGCGAGCGCGCCGGGGGCGTGCCCGTCGGTGTCGACAGCGATCGTCGCCCCGGCGTCGATCGCCACCCGGACGAGTTCGCCGTGGAGATCCAACCGCGCGGGGTCGGCGTTGATTTCGAGCGCGGTTCCGGCGTCTGCGGCCGCCTCGGCGATCCGGGCGACGTCGAGATCCAGCCCTTCGCGCTCGTTGATGAGGCGGCCGGTCGGGTGCCCCAGGATGTCGACGCTCGGGTGTTCGACGGCTCGGACGAGCCGGTCGGTCGCCGTCTCGCGGTCCTGGCCGAGCGCGGCGTGCGGTGACGCGACGACGACGTCGAGGTCCGCGAGGAGGTCGTCGGCGGTGGAGAGGCCGCCGTCGGCGTCGATGTTCGTCTCGATGCCGTGCAGCAGGGTCAACCCCGAATCGGTCTTCTCGCGCGCATCTTCGATCGCGTCCATCTGTTCTCGGATTTCGTCGTCGGAGAGTCCGACGCCGCCGACCATTCCCGGTCCGCTCGCGTGGTCGGTCACGGCGTAGTAGTCGTAGCCGCGTTCGGCGGCCGCCTGCGCCATCTCTGCGACCGACGCGCGCCCGTCGGACCAGTCGGTGTGCGTGTGAAGATCGCCGCGGACGTCGCCCTCCGCGACGAGGTCGGGGAGGGTACCCTCGCGCGCGGCGTCGATCTCGCCGGTCCCCTCGCGGATCTCCGGCGAGATGAGCGGCAGATCGAGCGCCGCGTACATCGATTCCTCCGTCTCGCCGGCGATCCGTTCCCCGACGCGCTGGCCCGCGTCGGGGTCGTCAACGTCGGTGACGTCGAAGACGCCGTACTCGTTCATCTTCAGCCCCCGATCGATCGCGAGGTTCCGGAGTTCGACGTTGTGATCCTTGCTTCCGGTGAAATACTGGAGTGCGGAGCCGAACTCGTCGGGGGCCACGACGCGGAGATCGACCCGGATGTCGTCGACGCGGAGGCCCGCTTTGTGTTCGCCCGCCTCGATCACGTCCGACGCGGCCGGTAACTCGACGAACGCGTCGATCACGGCCTCACTCTCGGTTGCGGCGACGAGAACGTCGACGTCGCCGATCGTGTCCCGCCAGCGGCGGATCGACCCCGCGACTTCAGCCTGCTCGACCTCGTCGATCCCGCGGAGGTACGCGAGGACGTCGTCCGCGAGCGGACGCGCGTCGCCGAGGCGCTCTCGTTTCTGTGCCTCGCGAGCGAACGCGACGTTCTCGCGGATGTTCGCTTCGGTCTTCGCGCCGAAGCCTTTCACTTCCTGGATGCGCCCCTCCTCGGCGGCCTCCGCGAGCTCGTCGAGCGTGGTGATGCCCAGCGCGTCGTAGAGCGTCCCGACCGTCTTGGGACCGACGCCCTCGACTCGCGTGAGCGCCTCGATGTCGACGGGCAGTTTCTCTTTGAGATCGGCTAGCTCCTCGATCTCGCCGGTCTCGATGTACTCGACGACTTTCGCGGCGATGGCGTCGCCGACGCCGTCGATCCGCTCGACCGCGGATTTCCCCTCGTCTGCCAGGTCCTCGATCGGCTCGTGGTACTCGCGGACGTTCTCCGCGGCGCGACGGTAGGCGTTCGGCTTGTATTCCACGTCGTCGGCTTCGAGGAGGTCCGCGAATATCTCGAGTTGGTGGGCGACCTCCGCGTTGCGGCTCACAGTCGACCTCCGCGCGTGCTACTGGTGTCTTCGTGCCCGAGCGCTTGCTTCAGGAAGCCCATCCATCGCTTCTGGTCTGCGGCCTCTTGCACCTTCGACTCCTGTTCGAGGTCGACCGGCCGAAGCTGTTCGAGCGCGTTCAGCGCGCGGTCGATGCCGATGATGCTCTCGGCGAGCCGTTCTCCCTTCTCGTAGGTGATCTCGCCCGCCTCGATCTCTTGGAGTCGCTGGAGTCGCTCGCGACGGAGGTTCTTCTTCGCCTGCTCGACGCGGTCGCGCTCGCCGGCCGGAATCGTATCGCGACGCTTGATCTCGAAGACGAACTCCCGGAGGTCGATCTCCTCGCCCTGTACGTCGATCCGATCCGGGATGTCGACGCCGACGGTCGCGGCCTCGCGGTTGACGCGCTCCAACAGCTGTTTTCGTTCGAACTCCTTCACGGCTCTCGCCTTGCAGTTACGCGGCCGTCCACTTCGCTCCTTCGCCGTCAGAGACGCCGGCAGTCGTTCGCACGGAGACGAAACTTCTTATGACTCACCAGGAAATACGGAGGATATGGGATTGTTCGACCGACTTCGCGGGGCGGATCACCCGCGCGTCGCCTTCATCGGTATCGACGGCGTTCCTTTCAGCCTCCTCGCCGACAGCCCAGATCGGTTTCCGCACTTCGCCGCGCTCGCCGAGGAGGGGAGCGCCGGCCCCATCGAGAGCATCGTCCCGCCGGAGTCCTCGGCCTGCTGGCCGTCGCTCACGACCGGCGTCAATCCGGGTGAAACCGGCGTCTACGGCTTTCAGGACCGCGAGAACGGCTCCTACGACACCTACGTCCCGATGGGGCGCGACGTACAGGCGACGCGCCTGTGGGATCGCGTCACCGACGCCGGCCGCCAGGCGAGCGTGATGAACGTCCCGGTGACGTTCCCGCCGCAGCGGAACGTCCAGCGGATGGTCTCGGGCTTTCTCTCGCCGGGCGTCGACAAGGCCGCCCACCCCGACGAGTTCCGCGACGAACTCGACGAGATGGGCTATCGGATCGACGTCAACGCCAAACTCGGCCACAACGAGGACAAGACGGAGTTCGTCGAGAACGCGCACAAGACCCTCGACCGCCGGTACGAGGCGTTCACGAACGTCCTCGACCGCGACGACTGGGACCTCTTCTTCGGGGTCTTTATGACGACCGATCGAGTGAATCACTTCCTATTCAAGGACTACGAACACGACGGCGAGAACAAAGCGGCGTTCCTGGAGTTCTACGAGAAGGTCGACGAGTACGTCGGCAAGATCCGCGAATCGCTCCCGGACGACGTCACGCTCGTCGTCGCCTCTGACCACGGCTTCACGTCCCTCGATTACGAGGTCCACTGCAACGCCTGGCTCGAAGAGGAGGGCTGGCTCTCGTATGCGGACGACGACCACGAGGAACTCGGCGACATCGCCGACGACACGCGCGCGTACTCGCTCATCCCCGGACGGTTCTACATCAACCTCGAAGACCGCGAACCGCGCGGAGGCGTCCCACAGGACGAGTACGAGGCGGTCCGCGCGGAACTCAAAGCCGAACTGGAAGCGCTCGAAGGCCCCGACGGTCGCAAGGTCGCAGCGCGGGTCGTCGAGAAAGAAGACGCCTTCCGCGGCGACCACGACGACATCGCGCCGGACCTCGTCGTCGTCCCGAACCACGGCTTCGACCTCAAATCCGGGTTCAAGGGCCACGAAGACGTGTTCGGTACCGGCCCCCGGAACGGGATGCACAGCTTCGACAACGCGTCGCTGTTCGTCGACGACTCCGACGTCGAGATAGAGGACGCCGACCTCTACGACATCGCGCCGACGATCCTCGACCTGCTGGAAGTCGAGTACGCCCGCACCGAGTTCGACGGCGCGAGCCTACTCCAGCAGTAGCGAGCGACTTCTCACCTCTTTCGCACCGACCGAACAGCGCCTCAGCGCTCGGTTCGCGTCGCTTCCAACGGCTTCGTATCCCCCCCAACGGCCCTGCGTCGCCTACAGCAGATCGTCGAGGTCGTCGTTCGCCCACATATCCGCGGCGTCCTCGGCCTCCGCTTCGGCCGCCGCGTCGGACTCTTCCTGGGCGTCTTTGGCGCGCTGCATAAACGCCTCCAGCCGTTCGGAGCGTTCGACGCCGCCGAGGAGGACCAAGGTCGCGAGGCGACCGCTCGACAGCGGGAAGTCGCCGCCGCGGACCTGGAGACTGGCGGTCTCCTCTTCGACCCACCGACGGGCCCGCTCGACGCCCTTCCGCGGAATGGCGTCCTGTTCGCCCGCGACGATCAGGAGCGCGGCGTCGGCGTCCGTCGCGTCAGGCAGGCTCGATCCGGTGAGGAGGGCGCGCCGGGTGGTGCTCATCACGGCGTTGATGTTCTCCTCGGCGTCGGGTGCTGCTTCGGCGGAGGCGTAGCCGAGGGCGGCGATGCCGCCGCTGCGGAGCGTGTTGATGATCTCCGAGGAGTCGACGACGCTCTCGGCGACGCCCTCGACGGCCTCGCCCGATGCGAGGAGGAGGCCGACTCGCTGTGCGATCTCCTCGTTGATCGCGTCGAAGCCTTCGGTGATGCTCTCGCCGGCCGACCGGAACGCGTCGTTGTCCACGAGGAGGAGGGCGTCGGCCTCGCGGGCGAACGTCTTCAGCGATCGACCGGCGTTCACCTGGTACATCGAGCCCTCGTCGCGGCCGGGGAGGATCCCGAGTCCGTAGACGGGGACGTCGTAGATACGCTTGAGTTCCTTCGTGAGGACGGGCGCGCCGCCGCTGCCGGTTCCGCCGCCGAGTCCGGCCACGACGAAGATCGACTCGACGCCGGCCGTGATGCGGCCGTCGAGCGCCGAGAGCACCTCGCGGTTGTCCGATTGCATCACTTCGGCCCCGAGTTCGTTGTCGCCGCCGACCCCGTGGCCCTTGACGCGGTCCTGGCCGATCAAAACTGTCTCGAAGGGGAGACCCTGCAGATCTGTCTTGGCGGTGTTGACCGCGACTGCGCCACGGATGGAGCCGAACCCCATCCGTTCGTCGTATGCGACCAGTTCGCGGGTGAGTTTCCCGCCGGCCTGGCCGACGCCGATCAGGACGGACTTCATATCTCGTGTATCTCTGAGGTGGCCCTTCAACGTTCGCCCCGGGTCGCGTGCGCGGCGGACTCTCTGCGGCCGACCGTTTATGAACGATGACGCGGCCACGGGCGGTATGTCGAGTGAACAGACTGGCCACGACGCGCTCACTGCTCGTCTCGATTCCGTCGACGACGCTATCGCCGCTTCCGAATCGGCCGCGACCGACGACGAGAAACTGCTACCCCCAGCGACGGACGGCGACTTCGACCGGGGTTCGGCGACGACGCACGCCGATTCCGCGTCCCGAGACGACACGGACGCCGTCGAGGAGCGCGTGGCGAGTCTCGACGAGCGGCTGACCGCGCTGGAGGCCGACCTCGACGCAGTCCGAGGGCTGCTCGACGGCGTCGAAGCCATCGACGAGGCGGTCGAGCGCCGGGCGTCCATCGCCCTCGCGAAAGTCGAAGCACTCGAACGGCAAGTCGAGCGGGAGGACGGAGCGCTCGTCCGCGAGCGGTTCGCGGAGTCGGGAGAGACAGGTGACGGAGACACGCCCGCGGAATCGAAAAGCGGCGAGACACGCCACGCGGTGGGGAGATCGACCACAGCCGAGACGCCGACCCGAACCCCGAACGACGCGGTCGACGACGCAGACGCGAGACCGTCCACGCCGCAGTCCCGACAGTCCACTCGCGGCGGTGATCGCGCGCGCGACGGGCAGACAGTCCGCGACGCCGTCAGCCGTTCAGAGGGGGCGTCGACGGATACGGCATCGGACGCGGGTCCGTCTCTCGCGTCGCGACTCCGCGACGCCTTCCGGTGATTCGCCTCGTCGTCGCGGCGGCACTCACGGTCGCGACGTTCGCGGCCGTCGTTCCCGCGGTCGACGACGCCCGAGCAACGCGGACCGACGCGACCATCGAACGTGCCGTCGACCGGATCGACCGCGCCGGGCGTAGCCTCGCAACGACGGAAGACGCGACGCCGACGCGCGAGCGAGCCGCGACGCGACGCATCACGATCCGACTCCCGCGCGCGTCGCTGACAGCAGCCCAGCCGGCGTTCGTCGCGATCGGCGGTCGGCCTAGGGGACCGGGAAATCGCTCGGCTGTCACGTTCGCCCTGGCGGAGTCGCCGACGCGGCTTCGAGGACTCTCGCTGCCGGTTCCAGTCCGAACGCCCGCCGGCCCAGTTGTCTTGCGCGAACCCGGTCGCCGAAGCGTCTCGCTCGCGCTCGTGGGCGCGGCCGAGCGCCCCACGCTCGTCGTCACGCGGCGTCCGCCCGGAGCATCTGTGACGGGGGCGACCTGAGCCGTCGGCCGATTCTTTATATACCGTGACGCGGCCACCCGTCGTATGTCGCTCAACCTCGGTTCCGTCCTCGGCGACGAGCCGTCTCTCAGTCGCCTCACGTCGTCGCTTCCCGATGTCGCTGCTCTCGGACTCGGTTCGGAGCCAGACCAACCGAACCCCGTTAACGAGGGATCGGGACCGGTGGCCAGTGGGGTTGATCCAGGCGAGATGGGTGAGGGCTGTCGGTGCCAGCCGTCGATCGAACGACTGACTGGCACGGGTGTTGCCGATCGCCGGGAACTCGTCGTCGACGCTTCCGCGTGCCCCGGCAAGGGAGTTCTCGAGTCACGTCCGGGGTGTCGCGCAACCGTCGTCGCGGCACTAACCGACCACGACGTGGACGCCGTCAGGACGCGATCCGATGGACGCGAACGGACGTACACCGACGAATCCGTGGGGCTGCTCCTCGCCGCGGGTCGGTTCGTCGAGCGCGTTCGCTTCCACGACGAGTCGCTGGCCGAGCGGGCCCGTCGAGACCCGCTCGCGGCCGCTCGGCGGGCGACCGGACGCGCGGGTGCCGTCGCACGAATCGCCGCCGAATCAGGACTCGCAGAGGGGGTTGCGCGCGCGGGTGCTCGCCTTGGAGCGGACGACTTCGAATCTGTCAGCGACGGGGACGACTACGCTGGCATCCTCAGCGCGTTCGTCGGGCCGACGATCGCTCGTGCGCGTGTGGCTCGCCAGCCGCCGTCTGACGCCTCTCCACGAGAGACGTACGAACTGCCGACCGGCGCGGACGTCCGGGTGTACGACACTGTCGACGGAACGCGATACCACCTCGGTCCGGTCGCACACGGACTCGACGCCGCCGCCACGTCGACCCTGGCGGCCGCCTACGGCGTGCTCGCGAACGGGTCCGTTAGCGGCGGACCGCGTGCCGCGGGCCGAGCCGTTAGACGCGTCGCCAGCCCTGCCGACCCGGTCGAAACGCTCTCGACGGCGCTCGACCGGTACACTCGCGGACTCGGCGTCTTCGAGCACCTCTTCGCCGACGAGCGAGTCTCGGACGTCGTCGTCTCGGCCCCGGTGACTGACTCGCCCGTCAGAGTCGTCCTCGACGGCGAGCGCGTCCCCACGAACCTCCGGCTGACGCCCGGCGGCGCGGCGTCACTCGCCTCACGCTTCCGTCGCGAGAGTGGCCGCGCGTTTTCCCGCAGTTCGCCGACGCTCGACGCGTCTGTCGTCGCGGAGACGGGTCGCCGGATCCGGGTGGCTGGCGTGACGGCACCCGCGAGCGACGGCGTCGGATTCGCCTTTCGCGCGCGGGACGACGAAGCCTGGACGTTGGCGCGTCTCGTCGCCGCCCAGTCGCTCTCACCGGCGGCTGCGGCGTTTCTCTCGCTCGCGATCGAGCGCGGGGCGGCAACGATCGTCGCCGGGACGCGCGGTGCCGGCAAGACGACCTTGCTCGGGGCGCTTCTCTGGGAACTCCCCTACACGACGCGGCTCGTGAGCATCGAAGACACGCCGGAGCTCCCGGTCGAAGCGCTCCGTGCGCACGGCCGGGACGTGCAAGCGCTCCACACCGACGGCCACGCAGGAGGGTCGGGTGAAGGCACCGGGATAGGCGGTTCGTTCTCTCCGACGCACGCGCTTCGCGCGGCGCTTCGGCTCGGCGACGGGGCGCTCGCAGTCGGCGAAGTCCGCGGTGAGGAAGCCGGTGCGCTCTACGAGGCGATGCGAGTCGGCGCGCACGGGCACGCAGTGCTCGGAACGATCCACGGCGACTCCGCGGCTGCCGTCCGCGAGCGCGTGGTCTCCGATCTCGGTGTCCCACCGTCCTCGTTCGGTGCGACGGACCTCGTCGTCACCTGCACTCACGACGGCGACGCACGCTACGTCGACGCCATCGAGGAAGTCCGCGCTGTCAACGGAGACACCACGTTCGTCTCGCTCTTCGAGCGGCAATCGGGAACGCTCCGTCGAACCGGTTCGCTGGATAGAGGGGACAGCGCGTTGTTCGAGCGGCTCTGCCACGGGGACGAGTCCTACGGCGACCTGCTCTCGCTGCTCGACCGGCGCGCGAGTCGCTTCGAGCGACTCGCCACCGCGGGGTTGACAGCCCCCGACGATCTACGCCCGTCCCAGCGCGGAGGTCGCTGATGTCGGCGACCGACGACCGCGTCGTTCGTGCGGCACGCCGACTCGCGCGTTGGTATCCAAGCGACGTCGAGCCGACAGCAGAGCTTCACCGGTCGCTAGCGTTCCTCGAGAGCGACCTTCGAGCCCAGACGGTCGTCCGGGCCGGGTACGTGCTCGCCCCCTTTGCTACGATCCTCGTGTTGTGTGGGGTCGTACTCGCCGTCCCGTCACTCCCGTTCGTGGCCGCGGCCTCGGCGGCCGCGGGCCTCGGTCTCGGAGTTACTCACCTCGTCCACCGGCTCCCCGTCGCGGCCGCGACACTCCGACGGTCGCGGGCTCTCGGCGACGCACCCGGACTCGTCGCCCGCGCAGCCCTTCGGCTTCGGCTCGAAGCAGCGCCCGAACGCGCCGCCACGTTCGCGGCCCAGACCGGTGAAGGGCCACTCGCTCGGAGCCTCGCTGCACACATCGACCGGACGCGCGCCGGCCCGGCTGCGGGACTCGGCGGCTTCGCCGCGGAGTGGCACTCGTGGTTCCCTGCGCTCGAACGGTCGACGTCGCTGCTCTTGAGTGCCTCCGACGCCCCCGCGGAGGAACGTGACCACGCGCTCGATCGCGCACTGGAGACGGTGCTCGACGGGGCGCGAACCGAGATGGCGACCTTCGCAGGCGACATTCGCGGTCCGGCCAGCGGAATCTACGCGTTCGGCGTGCTCCTGCCGCTCGCACTCGTCGGCGTGTTGCCGGCCGCCCGTGCTGGCGGGGTGTCAGTACCGGCGGTGGCGTTCGTCGGCCTCTACGACGTCGTCCTCCCGGCAGGGTTGGTGTTTGCCGGGGCCTGGCTCCTGCTTCGACGTCCGATCGCGCTCGCCCCGCCGCGCGTGACGACCGGGCATCCGGACGTGCCGTCCGGGCGGTGGCGCGGGGTCGCCGCGGCGTCGGGTGGCCTCGTCCTCGGGGCCGCTGTTGGGTCGCTCGTCGCGCCGTGGGCGACACCAGTCGGTGCCGCGGGGCTCTCTCTCGGGGCCGGTCTCACCGCGTACTACCGCCCGATGGCGGCGGTCCGCCGCGACGTCACCGCGGTCGAATCGGGGCTCGCGGACGCGACAGCCGTCATCGGACGTCGCGTCGGAGCCGGGGAATCCGTCGAGACGGCGATCGAGTCGGCTGCCGACGCGACGACTGGACGGACGAGCGAGGTATTCGACGCCGCGGCGGGCGTCCAACGTCGTCTGCGCGTCGGCGTACACCGAGCGTTCCTCGGGGCGCACGGCGCACTCGAACACGTTCCGAGCCCGCGGGCCCGCGCGACGGCATCGCTCTTAGCGGTCGCAGCCAGAGAGGGCCGACCTGCCGGTCCGACACTCGTCACGCTGGCCGATCATCTGACCGAACTCCGGCGCGTCGAGGCCGACGCACGCCGCGAACTCGCAGCGATCACGGGTACACTCGGACACACCGCGGCGCTGTTCGGTCCGCTCGTCGGCGGCGCGACCGTGGCGATGGCGACACAGATGGCCGCATCCGGCGTCGGCGCGGGCCAGCAGTCGCTGGGCGCGTCAGCCGCAAGCCGTTCGTCGATTGCTGGATCGGCAGCCCCGGGGGCGACGACGCTCGACCCTGCGCTGCTCGGCGCAGCGGTCGGCCTGTACGTTCTCGCGCTCGCGGCTATTCTCACTGTCGTGGCGACGGGACTGGACCGCGGTCTCGATCGGACGCTCGTGGGGTACCGTGTCGGACTGGCGCTGCTGTCGGCGACGGTGGCGTATCTCGCGGCGTTTCTCGGGGCGTCGATGTTGTTCTGACCGGGGCACAATTTCGGGACGCCGACCAGCACTGCTCCGCGGCGGCGAGCGTTTATATACGGAGACGGCACCAGCCGCCCTATGTTCGACCTCACACTCGACGCGTGGTACGCGTGGATCGGCCTGTCGCTGACGGGCGTCGCACTCGTCGGTGCCGCTACCGGACTTCCGACTGCCCCGCCACCGGACGCAGGAGCCGTCGCGGCGACGATCGACCGCGTCGCGGCCGCAGAGTACACCGCGACTGGCGAGCACCCGCTCGACGCCGAGGAGATCCGGCTCGGGACGCGCCGCGTCGGACTCCGCTCGGACGCGGGGACGGCTCACGCGACGGTGGCGTTCGGCCCCGTTACTCCTGTCCCCGCCGGCGACTCGCCGCTTCGGGAGGTGCTGCACGGGACGCCGCCCGACCGGGCGTTCCGCTCGCCGGCGGCGTTCCGACAGGCAGTCGTCAGCGCCAGAGCCGACGCGACGGAGGCGCCGTGGCGTGTCGTGGATCGAACGCTGATCGTTCGCCGGACGACCTGGGACGACGTCGACGTGGTGCTCGTCGATGCGTAACGAGGCGAGGGCGGCCGAACGGGCCCAGACGTCACCGATAGTGGCGCTCGTCGCGCTCTTCGCGGTCTGTGCTGGCCTGTCGCTGTACGCCACCACACTCGGTGCCGTGACGCCGTCAGAGACGGCGAACGAACTCGCAGAGCCGACGCTCGACCGCGTCTACGGCGAGATCCACGGTGGCGGCGTCGTCTCTCCCGTGAGCCTCGTTCGGGCAGACAGGGTCGCGCCAGACGGCTACCGCGTCGCGGTCGTGCTCACGACACAGAACGCGCGCTGGACGAACGGCCGTCGGCCGCCGCACGATGTCGGCAGCGACGCCGACAGTGCTGCCCGGCCGGTGAGCGTTGCGATGGGGGACGGCGACGTCGAGTGGGGTCAGCTACGGGTCTGGGTGTGGCGATGAACGCCGCTCTCGACGCAGTGGTTTGTCTGCTCCTCGTCTCCGCGTCCGTCTTCGGTCTGGTGAGTGTCGAGCAGTCGCCACCGCAGAACCCTGGACAGGCCGACGCCGTCGCCGACGCGCTCGCGACGACGACGGCACAGGTGACCTACTCGCTCGCCCCCGGCGTTCGTGCCCTCGACGACGCTGATCCACGGTATGGGAACGCGGCCGAAACGCCTCTCGACTCGCCCGAACTCGACCGGACTGCGCACGGGAGCCTCGCCGGATTGCTCGCTCGCGCCGCGACGGGAACTGCGGGCGTCACCCTGGACTCGGCGGACTCAGATCCCGAGGCAGCCCCACTCACGCGGACCCGCGCGGACTTCCGCCGGGCCGTGCGGGAAGCCGTCCGCGCTCGAACCGGCGCGACCGCTCGGATCGACGCAGTGTGGCGACCGTATCCCGACGCGCCGGTCGGCGGTGCTGTCGGCGTCGGTCCTCGACCGCCCATCGATGGCGTCCACACGGCGACGCTCGTCGTCCCGACTGGGGTCGCACCGCTCGCTGCGTCAGAAACGACCGATTTCGAGACACTCGGCCGCGCAGTCGCCGACCGGACCGTGCAGGTACTCGTCCCGCCCGGCCCCGCGCACGTCACGCTCCGCGGTGACGATCCGGCCGCTGGGTTGGTTCGATATCGGTACGCGCGCCTCGAAGCCGAAATGAACACGTCGCTGTCTGCCCCGCTCGCGACCGAAGACACCGATGCCGCGAACGCCTGCGTCGCTGACGCGCTCGCCCGGCAGGTGACTGCAGACTTACGGAGCCGATACGACACGCCGGCTGCGGCCGCGGAGTCGGTGTCCGTGTCTTCAGTTCGGATCATCGTTCGTACCTGGAACCCCTCGGCGGAGGCTCGCTGATGCGGCTCGCAGACGACGACCGCGCGCGGGTCCCGTTCGCCCTCGTCGGCGTGCTGCTCCTCGTTGGCAGTTCGACGTTCGCGGCCTCACTCGCGACACCGGGTCCCGAACCGATCGACCGCTCGGCTGACGTCGTCGCCGATCGCGTCGACGCCGAGGTGACCGCCGCACTCCGCGGCGCCGTTCGGGATGCGGCGCGGGCGGCTGCTCGCGACCCCGTGACCATCGCAGCAGACACCGAGGCCGGACGCGCGCTCGCGGGTTCGCAGACGTTCCGTCGCTACCTCCGACTTCGCGTGTTCCTCGCTGCTCGTGATGCTGTCGCGGCAGTCGAACACCGCCGAGGGCAGAGCGCCGCGCGGGCATCGCTCGGGGCGTCCGTCGAGACCGTTCCGGACGCGCTCGGTCACGTCTCGCTCGCGAGCGCCGACGACGGAACGGAACTGCGAGTGACGGTCCACGACGTCGCTCTGACGATCGAACGGGACGGACGTGTCGTCGAGACCAGCCAGCGCGACCGGACGATGACCGTCGGCGTCCCCGTCCTGGCGCTGCACGACCGAACCGAAGCGTTCCAGGCACGCCTGGACGCGGACCCACTCGACGCACCGGGTCTCGCTCGCCGGACGACGGTTGGCGTCACCGCGATGGCGCAGGCCCGTGGCCTCGGTCAGTACGGCGGGCTACCGATCTCGAACGTCGTGGCGAACCGCCACGTCGCGCTCTCGACGAACGCCGGCCTCCTCGACGCCCAGCGGGCGGCGTTCGGTAGAGCTGATCCGGACGCTGCCGCTGGGGTTCGCGCGGCGACGCTGCAGACCGGCGCGACCGACCTCCTCGGCCCGAGAACGGACCCGCGTGTCGTGTCGGCAGTGACCGGTCAACTTCCGAGTCCCAACGACGCCGAGCGCGCGGATTCCGACGGGAGATCTGGGTCGTTGCCGGCGACCCGATCGATTTCGGTGGGTGTGAACGGCACGGCCGACGAGGCGTTTCTGTCACTGCTCCGTGGGACGCGCGGAGCCGACACCCTCGACGCCGTCCTGCGAGACGGCTACCGGGCGAGAGTCTCCATCGACGCCGAGGCGTGGACGGTCCGAAACGGCCGGCGACCCGCCCCACGCGCACCTGGTCCCAACTGGACGCTCGTCTACTCCGACGTCTCGACTGACGTCGCCGTCACCGGAAGTGGGCAGTCGCGGTCTGTGTCTCGAACGGGGATCGGCACGCGGCGGCTCTACACGGCAACCCGACGCGTCGTAGAGCACCGGCGAGTGGATCGGACCTGGGTCAAGGTGAATGCGACACCACAAACGACGTCCGCGTCGTGGCGGGACGTCTCCCGTGTCCGGGTGACCGCGACCGGCCGGCTCGGTGGCGGGAGAGCGCCCGCCCGCCCCGTCCGACCGCTCTTCGAATCCGGCGGGACGCTCGATGGACCGAACCTCAGAGCGGGACGCACAGCCAGCCGTGAGCTCGTGTCGGACCTCGGGGGACCCGACGCGATCGCTCGCCGTGCAGTCACCGGTGGCCGGACGAGTGCCTCGACCGCGATGGTCGGCGACCGGCCCGCGGAACTCGCCGACTGGGTGTACGCGGACGTCGCGCGACTCCGCGATCGTGTGCGGCACCTCTCTGTCGAGGTCGACGCCAGTGCTGCGGCCACGGGGCGAGCCAACGGTGCGGCGCGCCTCGCGTCGCTCGTCCGCGACCGACGTGCCGTACTCCTCGACGCGCCTGAAACCTACGACGGCGTCGCGGACCGAACCCGCGTCGCCGCTCGTGCGGCGTATCTCGACCAGCTACTCGCTGCGCTCGACGCCCGCGCTGACCGGACCCGGAAGCAAAACACCGGCATCGGTCGTGCGCTCGACGCGAAAGGGATCGCGGCCTCACGCGCGAAGGATCTCGCAGATCTCACGCCCGAGCCGCCATCGCCGCGTCGGGACGTCGGGACGGCCGCAGGCGCACGCGGAGAGGTCGTCTTCGTCCCCGACGGCGACCCGGCGTATCTCGCGCCCGAACCGGTCGAGGGAACTCTCGTCGACGGTATCGACGACGACGAACAGTACGTCGGTCTCGCCGTCCGAAATCTGAACGTATTTGCCGTCCCGTACGGCGAAGCGGCGGATCTCGTCACACGAACGCTCTTCGGGAACGCTGGACGCGTCTCGCTACACACTGCAGGGCAGGCGCTCGTCACCGCCGATCAGACGCTCGAAACGCACGCTGATCCAACACTCCGAAAGCGTACCGACGCACTGCGGTCGAACGTCGCCCGCTCGATGGGCCACGTTCGACAACGCACGGAGCGAACGCTCGCTCGCGAGACGACACTCTCGCCGACGGAGCGGACTGCCGTCGTCCGCCGCGCGTTCGCGCGCTGGGCCGGCCCGGGCGAGCGTGCGGTCGCGGCGACCGACGGGTCCCTCGCTCGCGCGGTTGCGACAGTGGCCGTCGCTGAAACGACAGGCACTGGTTCGAGCGAGGTAGCGGAAGATCGGGTCCGTACGGCGCTCCGCGTCGATCTGCGTCGGGCAGCGACGTCGAAACGGGTCCGCGTTCCCCAGTCGGTCGTCGACGAGACGGTCTCGACGACGCGCGACGTCGCCCGCGAGATGGCGACCCAAACCGCCGAGAACGCGACCCAGCAGGGCATCGCGCGCGCAACTAACGGGACGCTCGGAGAGATCCCCGCCGGACTCCCGATCCTGCCGACGCTCAACCCGTGGGTCGCCACGACGAACCTCTGGATCGTGGAATCCCGCGGTGCTTACGGTCGGTTCGCCGTCGAAGCAGCCTCCGATCGGACGACGTACGTCCGCGACGGGACGACCGTGGCGCTCGACGTCGACGGCGATGGGGTCGACGAACGACTCGGAGAGAACAAACGCGTCGACTTCCGCGTGCGGACGGTCGCCGTCGTGGCCGTGCCGCCCGGAAAGTTCGGCGTCGGCGACACCGACGGCAACGTCGACGAGCGATCAGTCGCGTGGAGCGGATCGGCTCCGGGGCCTCGCTGTACGACGCCGACGGGGCAGTGTCCGAGAGAATGAGATCGCGTAGAAAGTGCGGGAGAAAGAACCGTAAGTAAAAGCGTCGGTTACTGCAGCCGTGCGGCGATCAGGGCTTCGAGATCGTCGCGGAACTCCTCGACTTCGATCTCTTCGAGGACGGGGACGAAGAAGCCCTCGACGAGCATATTCCGCGCGCGCCACGGCGGGATGGCTCGCGAGACCATATAGAACAGGTCTTCCTGGTCGACCTGTCCGACAGTCGCCGAGTGCGACGCCTCGGTGTCGTGATTCTGAATGATCAGCTTCGGCGACGCGTCGGCCTCGCTCTCGTCCGAAAGCATCAGCGTGTTTTCGCGCTGGTAGGAGTTCGTGTCCCACGCGTCGCGGCCGACGTCCTGGACGCCCTCGTACACCGAGCGCGCCTCGTCGTCGAGGACGCCTCGGGTGACGAGATCTGCGGTCGTGTGTTCGGCGTTGTGCCAGACGCGGGCGTTGACGTCGAAGTGCTGGTCGTCGTGGCCGAAGAACGCGCCGACGATCTTCGTCTCGGCGGCGTCGCCGTTGAGTTCGCTCTCGACGTCGCTGCGAGTCAGCCGCGATCCGAGGTTGCCCTCGATCCAGTTGACCGTCGCGTACGTGCCGACGTCCGCTCGCTTGAGCGAGTAGCTGTAGGTGTCTTCGTTCAGATTCTGCAGCGACCCGTACTGGACGTAGGAGTTCTCGCCGGCGTCGATCTCGACGAGGTTCGAGAAGTACCGCGAGCCCTCTACGTCAGCACCCGACTCGATGCTCTCGAGGATCGTGACCGACGCGGACTCCTCGGTGACGACGAGCGTGTGACTGAACAGCGATCGGGAGTTCATCTCCGCGCGGATCGTCACGTCCTCGGCGTCGACTCCTTCGGGGACGTAGACGACCGTGCCGGTCGTGAACAGCGCGGCCGACAGCGCGGTCAGGTAGTTCTCCTGCGGGTCGATCGTCGATCCGAACGCGGACTCGACGACGTCGGGGTGCGCGTCGAGCGCTTCGGTGAACGTGAGCACCTCGACGCCCTCGTCGGCGGTGCGCTCGGTCTCGTCGACCTGTTCGAGCGGGTCGACGAGCGACTCGAAGTCGAGCGCTTCGAGGTTCGTCCAGCGGCGGCCGGGCGTCTGGATGACGTCCGGCAGATCGAGCGTTTCGAGCGCGTCGAGGGCGTCGAGTCGCGCTTCGAGTAGCCACTCGGGTTCCTCGCGCTGCTCGGAGATCTCTCGGACCGTCTCCGCAGAGAGGTTCGCGGGAAGTTGTGCGCCGCTCATACTACCCGAGGCTCCCCTCCATTTCGAGTTCGACGAGGCGGTTGAGTTCGACCGCGTACTCGATCGGCAGTTCTTCGGTGATCGGCTCGATGAAGCCCGAGACGATCATCTGCTTTGCGTCGTCGTCGTCGAGGCCGCGCGACTGGAGGTAGAAGACGTCCTCGTCGCCGATCTTGCCGACGGTGGCCTCGTGGGCGACGTCGACTTTCGACTCGTTGATCTCCATATACGGCATCGTGTCCGACGTCGACTCGTTGTCGAACATCAGCGCGTCACACTCGACGGAGGTCGAGGAATCGGACGCGCCGTCGGCGATGTGGACGAGACCGCGGTAGTTCGTCCGGCCGCCGTCCTTCGAGATCGACTTGGACTCGATCGTCGACTTGGTGTTGGGCGCGTTGTGGTAGACCTTCGCGCCGGTGTCGATGTTCTGGCCCTCGCCTGCGAAGGCGATGGTGATGTGGTTGTCGGAGGCGCCGGGACCCTTCAGCACGGTCGAGGGGTACAGCATCGTCGCCTTCGAGCCCATCGAGCCGGAGATCCACTCCATTCGGCCGCCGGCTTCGACGATCGCACGCTTGGTGTTGAGGTTGTAGGTGTTCTTCGACCAGTTCTGCACCGTGGAGTACTGGACGTGGGCGTCCTCGCCGACGAACACTTCGACGCCGCCGGAGTGCAGATTGAACGCCGAGTACTTCGGGGCCGAACAGCCCTCGATGTAGTGAACTTCCGCGCCGTCCTCGGCGACGATGAGCGTGTGCTCGAACTGGCCCATCCCTTCGGAGTTCATCCGGAAGTACGCCTGCACGGGCATCTCGACTGTCACGTCCTCGGGGACGTAGACGAACGAGCCGCCGGACCAGACGGCGCCGTGGAGCGCGGCGAACTTGTTGTCGCTCGGGGGGACGCACTTCGTCATGAAGTACTCGCGGACGATGTCGGGGTGCTCCTGCACCGCCTTGTCCATATTCATGAAGATGACGCCCTTCTCCTCCCAGCGCTCCTGCATATTCTGGTAGACGACCTCGGACTCGTACTGGGCGCCGACGCCCGAGAGCGCGTTCTTCTCGGCCTCGGGGATGCCGAGTTTGTCGAAGGTGTCTTTGATCTCGTCTGGGAGTTCCGTCCAGTCGTCGACGCCCGCGCGGACGTCGACGTCGGGTCGGATGTAAGGTACGATCTCTGCGATGTCGACTTCCGAGAGGTCCGGCTGGCCGGGCCAGTCGGTCGGCATCGGCATCTTCTGGAACTGCTTCAGCGCGCGGAGGCGCCGGTTCAGCATCCACTCGGGTTCGTCTTTGTCCTCGGAGATGACGCGGACCGTCTCTTCGGTCAGGCCCTTCTCGGTCTGGAACGCCGAGGACTCCTCCTTCTTGAAGTCGAAGCGAGCCTCGGTGTCCGTCTCTTTGAGGTGATCTTGTTCGGAGCTCATAATTGTGTTTGGTTGCTTAGATCTCTGTCCGTATCAGGCTGTCCCGTATACCTCGTCGCGAACCCAGTCGTACCCCTTGTCTTCGAGTTCTTCGGCCAGCGACGCGTCGCCGCTCTTGACGACCTTCCCGTCCAGCATAATGTGGACGTGGTCGGGCTCGACGTACTCGAGGATGCGCTGGTAGTGCGTGATCTGGAGCACGCCCGTGCCCTGCTCGTCGCGGAGGGCGTTGATTCCCGCCGAGACGTCCTGCAGGCGGTCGATGTCCAGCCCGGAGTCGATCTCGTCGAGGACAGCGATCGACGGTTCGAGGATCGCGGCCTGCAGCACCTCGTTCTGTTTCTTCTCACCGCCGGAGAAGCCGGCGTTGAGATAGCGCTGCATAAACTTCTCGTCCATATCCAGCAGCTCCATCTTCTCTTTGAGGAGCTGTTGGAACTCGGCGACGCCGACCTCGCCCTCGTCGGCGGGACCTTCCATCGGGGAGGTCTCGTAGCCAGCGTCTTCTTCTTCGCCCGCTGCTTCTTCGGCTTCGTCTTCGTCCTCGAAGAGTTCCTCGCGTTCCTCGAGTTTGGCGTTCAGTGCGGTCCGGAGGAAGTTCGTCATCGTGACGCCCTCGATCTCTGCGGGGTACTGGAAGCCGAGGAAGATACCGAGCGCCGCGCGCTCGTTCGGCTCCAGCTCGAGAAGATCCCACGTCAGTTTGTCCTCGGGGGCGTCCGCGTCGACGTCGTTCTCGTCGAGATGGAGGAGGATCTCACCGTCGGTGACCTCGTAGGCGGGATGTCCGGCGATGACCTTCGCCGTCGTCGACTTCCCGGACCCGTTTGGACCCATCATCGCGTGGATCTCGCCGGATTTGACCTCCAGGTCAACGCCACGAAGAATCTGTTCGCCGCCTTCCTCCGCCACGTTCGCGTGGAGGTTCTTGATTTCGAGTGTAGCCATCGTTGTTTCGTTGCCTCGTGTCCCTAAAGTAGGGTCTGGCACCCATAATGGTTACGCATTCCCCAGTACACAGTTTATTGTGGGGAAAATATATTTGCGTTTTGCGAAACCGAATGTGGGTACGTGAGGTTCCTGTCGGTCGCGTTTGCTGACGTGCGTCAGACGAAACTGCCGAGTCCGGTCTGCTCCTGCCCGGATTTCACCTCGTCCCACGACATTCCGAGCGCTTCGATGATCCGCGCGATCGGTCCCTTCAGCGTCTTTTCGAGCATCACGTCCCAGTCGACCTCGAACTCTTCGGGGAGTTGGTCGTCGTACTCGATACAGATGACGTCGGGATCGCGTTTGAACTCACCGTAGAGGACATCGCGCTGCGGATCGAATCCCTCCTCGCCTTCCATCCGCCGGAACCACGAGGGATGGACTTTCTCCAGGTAGATCCGCTTCGGTTTCGACCCGCGCCCGAAGTTCGTCCCCAGGAACTCGTTCGCGTACTTCGCGCCGCGGACCTGCGCGGTCGCGGTGTCGTAGGCGTCCAGGCGCTTGCCGATCCCGCCGGGGATGCCGATCTCGTCGACGGGGATCTCGCCCGACTCGAAGTCGCTGATGATCTCGTGGAGGTAGTCGGCGATCTCGTCGGTCTCCTCCCCGTGGACAATCATCTCGATGACGCGCTTTTGCACCTCTTTGGTGATCGGCGCGATGTCCGAGCGCTTGTACTCGAAGCCCGTGATGTCGATGTCGTCGACGTCCTTCCCTTCCTTCCAGACGATGTGGCCCGCGTAGCGCTTTTTCTTTCCTGCTTGGAAGAACCGCCGATAGAGCTTCTCGAACTCGATCTGGAAGCGGTGTTCCTCGGCGTCGAGTTCCCGCGCTGCGAACTCGTCGTAGGAGTCGTTGATGTACTCCTCCAACTCGAAGGACTGCTCTATGGCTTCCTCCTTACTGACGTCACCGCCGAGTTCCAGCATCACCGAGTCGGTGTCGCCATAGATGACTTCCTTGCCGAGTTCGTTCGCGGCCTCGGCCGTGTGTTCGATCACGTCACGACCCGTCGCAGTGACGGCAGCACCCATCTCCTTGTCGTAGAGGCGGAACCGATCCCAGCCCAGGACGCCGTACAGCGAGTTCATAATCACCTTGACAGCCGCCTGCTGGCGGTCGTACTGCTCGTAGGCCGGCGTATCGGGATCGTTCTCGTTCCGCAGGGCCTTCTTCTCCTCGCGCTCTGCGAGGAGGTCGTCGATCATCTCGCGGATGATCCCGTCCGGTTCGCGTCGGAAGTACGTCCCGTTGGGTGCCTGGAACGTGTCACCGTCGTAGCTTTCGGGGTCGACCTTCGTCTCCGGCGACGCGTTGATCGTCACCATACACATCGGATAGAGGCTCTTCAGGTCGAGCACGGTGACGTTCTCTTTGACGCCGGTGATCGGATCGAAGACGGCCCCGCCCTCGTAGTCCTCGGCGTCGGCCTGGCCCTTCGACGGGAGGGCGAAGCGGCCGTGCGCCTCGTGGAGAATGTAGATGTCGACGGTGTCGCCCGGCGTCGTCGCGTCTTCGAGCTTACAACCGACGAACGTCCGCACCTCGTCCCAGAAGGCGATGACGTCCTGTTTGCGGTCGATCTCGACGCAGAGTTCGACGTCGCGAACGTTGTACTCCAGCAGACGTTCGGGCTCTTGCTCCCAGAGGTCGCCGATGTCGCCCGCGTACCGCTCTTTCCCCACGTCGAGTTCGAGTTCGCCCACGGCGTCGAGCCGATAGGACTCCAGTTCCGTGAACTGCGTGCGCTTGTAGGCGTACAGGAGGTCGAAGACGACGCGGCCTTTCACGTTCGGGCCGCCCCAGCCGCTGCGCCAGACCTCGCCGATGCGGGAGAACCGCGCGGGGTCGAGGTCGTACTCCGAGGTCGGATCGATGACTTCCATTCGATCGAGGAGGTACGGCATATCGAAGTCCTCGAAGTTCCAACCGGTCAGTACGTCCGGATCCGTTTCCTCGATGTAGGTGAGGAACGCGTCGAGCATCGCATCCTCGCGCTCGAAGGATCGAACGTCGATGTCGGTGTCCTCGCGCAGCGGTTCGTACGCGTCGAGGTCGTCAGGAGAGTCGACGCCCGCGGCGGCTTCCGGAGCGTCGTAGAGCCACGCAATGTACTCGTCGCGTTCGGAGTCGTGGCTGGTGAGACAGACGATCGGTTCCTCGCCGTCCTCGGGGAAGCCCGAACGGTCGTCGACCTCGATGTCGAAGGTGTTCACGCGCAGCGGCGCTTCGACCTCGACGGGTTCGATCTCGTCGTGCGGAATCTGGATCGCATCTGCTTTCCCGTCACTATCGTCGCCACCGTCGCCGCCGTCACCGAGACGTCGCTCGGGAACGCGGATACCGCTCTTGACGTCCTTGTCGATGAGCAGGCGGTTCGGAAAGAGGATGTCCGCCTCGTAGTGTTCGAACTCGTCGCGGATCTGGCCGACGTCCCGCGGCGTCCGGGTGCAGATCTTCGTCAGCTCCTCACCCCGGATACTCTCGTAGCCCTCCTCCGTTCGCGTGATGACGTCCTTGTCGAGTTTGTCGTCGTCGAGCGTCTCGGTCGGCGCGTAGAAGTACGGCTCGAACCCGAGCACGCGGACGTGTTCGGTCTCGCCGTCGGGCGTCCGACCGAAGACGTGCAGGACGGGATACTCCCGACGGCCGCTGCCCTCGACGGAGTAGTTGACCTGCGTCACCATCAGTTCGACCGTGCCGTCGGCGTCGGGAAAGCGGATGTCCTCGGCGTCGACGACTTCCGAGACGTGCTGTGTGCCGTTGCCGGCGACGGCCACCGCTTCCGCGTCCGGCCGGGCGTCGTCGGCGGTGTCGTCGCCACCGCCCCCCCAGTCGTCCGTAAGCCCTGCCTGTTCCATAGGGGCGCTTTCGGCATTCCCGAGTAAAAGCTTCGGCATTGTGTCCGTCGCGTGTACCCGGATTCCGCCATTTACGTTCGCTAACGCCTCGTCTTCTTGCCGACCGCCCCTCGACTGATAGGGATTATCGTCACTGTTCGAAGATTCTCTCCGTACCGTCCGGCGAGAAATCTACGAGGACTTACGATAGTCCCTATGATCATCCTTCCGCCGACCGTCTCGGCGGATCGTCGGTTTCTCCGCGACGGGTTCCGGATCGGACGCAAGACCTATAGTGTGTTATGTCATACCACAGGCTACGATGGTCGACCCTGCAGACTCCGAGCGGACGGATCGGTCGCCAGCCGCGCCAGCGCGCCTGGGCGAAGCGAACGGACTCGACGACGTCGAGTCCTACGAGGTCGACGGCGGGATCGTGTTTTACGATCCGCAGAATCCGCTCGCGTGGGTCGAAGCGGCCCGGACGGTGACGCTCGCCGAGTACTGTTAGCCCGCTCGTCGCTCTCTTTCGGCGGAACGAACTGTTTTTGCGGCGCCCGCCCCTCGAGTCGACCGTGCCGACGGATTTCGACGAGTGGCTCGAAGAACCGAACGAGCCCAACCCCGAAGACCGGTGGGGAGACCCCGAGAACGACCTCGTTTCTATCCCGTCGGTCGAGACGTCGGGGGACGAAGATGCCGCCGGCATCGACGTCGACGGCGACCTCGCGAAGTTCTTCTGGGCCACAGTCATCTACGCCAACGTCGCGCTCGCAGGCGTCAGCCTCGGCCTGTTGCTCATCGCGTTCCGTAGTCAGTGGACTTGGGGCGGCGGGGCCGTCGTCGTCGGCCTCTTCGCACTCTACCGGACGTACGACCTCTATCGGACGTACCAAGAGCACGTCGCAGACAGCGACGAGAGCACGCCCGACGCAGCTGCTGACGGGGCGGTAGATACAGACTCTGACGGGGCGAAAGACGGAGGTTCTGCCGGTGCGGCAAACGCGGACGCCGATACCGCGGGCGCCGGTCCGGACGAACATCAGTGATCGCGTCCGCCAGCGCAACTGATAAGCGCCGCTCGGGCCAGGTCACGACTATGCAGACCGTCCGCGATGACGCCGGTGATCGGTATCTCTTGGTCAAGCGCTCGGCCGAATCGAGTCGCGTGCGCGATCCGGAGACTGGCGAGGAACGGTACCTCCCCAACGACGCGTTGACCGTCGAGGACGATGCGCCACTTTCGGTCGCCGCTCGCGCCGTCCCCGAGGCGGTCCGACGCGTCGCCACGGCCGCACACGACGACCGCTCGCTTGGACTGCTCGTCGAACTCGCCGATCGCGGCCCGCTCTCGGTGGTCGAACTCCTCGATTCCTACGACCTCTGTGAGTCGGATCTTCACGGCCTCCTCGGTGAGTTCCGCGCGGCAGGGCTCCTCACCGAGACGACTGTCTACGGCGAGCGCGGCTACGACGCCACCGAGACGACGCGCCGTGCGGTCGCGATGCTTCGAGGCGCCGAAGACGACGGTAACAGCGAGTAATCGACAGTAGCCGACAGTGGTCGGCGATAATCGAAGCACAGCTCCGCCCCGTCGATTCTGAACAGCAGAAAGAAGCCCGGAGAGACGCCGCCGAATCAGGCGAACGCGCGGCTCGCGTCGCCGTCGGCGCTCGCGTCGGCCTGGATCTTCTCCCAGGCTTCGACGAAGTCGGCCATCGTGATCTCCGTCCGGTCGTCGCGGATGGCGAACATCCCGGCCTCCGTGCAGATCGCTTTGATGTCGGCACCCGAGGCCTCGCCGGTCAGTTCGGCCAGCCGGTCGAAGTCGACGTCGTCGGCGACGTTCATATCGCGCGTGTGGATCTGGAAGATGATCGCGCGACCCTCCTGGCCGGGCTTGGGGACTTCGATGAGGCGGTCGAAGCGGCCGGGGCGGAGGATCGCCTCGTCGAGCATATCGAAGCGGTTCGTCGCCGCGATGATGCGGATGTCACCGCGCTCGTCGAAGCCGTCCATCTCAGAGAGCAGTTGCATCATCGTCCGCTGGACCTCGGCGTCGCCGGAGGTCTTCGAGTCCGTCCGCTTGGAGGCGATCGCGTCGATCTCGTCGATGAAGAGGACCGCCGGCTCGTTCTCGCGGGCCACCTCGAAGAGGTCGCGAACGAGCTTTGCGCCCTCGCCGATGAACTTGTGGACGAGTTCGGAGCCGGCCATCTTGATGAACGTCGCGTCCGTCTGGTTGGCGACGGCCTTCGCGAGCATCGTCTTGCCGGTGCCCGGCGGACCGTAGAGCAGGACGCCCGAGGGCGGCTGGATGCCGACCTTCTCGAACATCTCGGGCGATTCCAGCGGCATCTCGACGGTCTCGCGCACCTCCTGCATCTGCTCTTCGAGGCCACCGATGTCCTGGTAGGTGACGTCCGGGCTGTGATCGACCTGCATCACCCGGGCGCGGACGTCGGTCTCGTTATCGAGACGCTTGACGACCGAAAGCGAGTTGTTGACGGCGACGCGCGCGTCGGGTTCGAGGTCCTCGCGCATCTCGTCTGTCACCTCGGTGAGCGCCTCCTGGTTGTTGCCGTGCTGTTTGATCACGACGCCGTCGTCGGTGATCTCTTGGACGGTGGCGACGAAAAGCGGCGACTGCTTGAGCTTCTTGTTCTCGTGCGTGAGCCGCTCGAGCTTCTGCTGGTACTTGTTGTTCTCGGCGTTCGCGTCCAGCAGCTTGTCCCGCATCTCCTCGTTTTGGGACTCGAGAATATCGAGGCGCTCTCTGAGCGCCTGGATCTTCTCCTGCTGCGACGCCGCCTCCTCGTCGTAGGGGAGCTCGACGTCGTCCACAGTGTCAGTCATCACCCTCCGTAGGATGTGGCTTCATAAGAGACTTCGGGTGAGCGAAGCCGTACCATAGTCGGATCCGCCGCGCTGTGGGAGCGCTGTCTCTCCGGCGGCCTCCGAACGTACCCGAACGAGCAAGGAGACCCGTTATTCGTTCATTCGCCGGTAACGGTGGCAATGATGCGTCGAATCGGGGCAGAACGAGCTGTGTCCCTCGGACAGAATAATTAACAAGATGCATATTTTGATACAGTAAATATTATCAGTCTACATTCCCCAGTGAGAGATACGAATGAGCACCACCGAGGCACTCGCCCCCGAAGAGGAGTCGACCGACCGCTGGGACCCGGTCCGCGAGATGCCGCCGAGTGCGAAACTCGTCGCCAAGGTCCTCGATTACAACGACACGCTGACCCAGAGCCAACTCGCCGAGGAGACGCTTCTCCCGCCGCGGACCGTTCGCTACGCGCTCTCGCGACTCGAAGACGCCGGCGTCGTCGACTCGCGCTTCTCGTTCACCGACGCCCGCAAGCGGCTGTACACGCTGAACCTCTGATAGGGATTCTCGTAACTGTTCGGAGATTCCCGCCGTACCGTCCGGCGAGAAATCTATGCGGACTTACGATCATCCCTACGAAGAGTCTCCGGAAGTTCAAGTAGCAACGCGGCGCCATCGACGCCGTGTCAGAACCGTCGCCCGAGTCCGTCCGACGTTCGCTCCGTGCGCTCACAGAGGGGTCCGCGCCCGCCCGACTGACGCCCACTGCGCCCGACCCTGGTTGTGACGCCGAAGGTCCCGAAGCCGGACTTGTCGGTGCGGAAGCCGTGGTCGCCGACACCGAAGACGCCGAGGACGTAATCTCCGACGCAGAAAGTGCGGTATCGTGTGCGTGCGCGGGCGCGAGATTCGTCGCTGCCGGTCGGCTGTCGGCGCTCGACGCCGCGGTCCGGACGGCGACGCGGTGTGGCACAGCCGAATTAGCACGCCGCGGACGAACCGCGAGCGCGACGCTCCGGCGGTTCGAGACCGCCCTGAGAGGCCACGATGACAGTCCTCGATCCGCCGGCGTCGCCTCCGACGCCGACTGTCCGCTGTCGTCCGACAGCGACCACTTTCACTCCGCTCGCGGAACCGTTTTAGGACGCAGCGGTCAAGACCCGGGCAGATGACACGGGTGATCCACACCGGCGACACCCACCTCGGGTACCAGCAGTACCACTCCTCGGCGCGGCGCAAGGACTTCCTCGACGCGTTCGAGCAGGTGATCGACGACGCCGTCGAGATGGGCGTCGACGCCGTCGTCCACGCCGGCGATCTGTTCCACGACCGCCGCCCGGAACTCCGGGACCTCCTCGGAACGATTCGCATTCTCAGGCGACTCGACGACGCCGAGATTCCGTTTCTCGCGGTCGTCGGGAATCACGAGTCCACGCGCGGCGGCCAGTGGCTCGACCTCTTCGAGAACCTGGGCCTGGCGGAGCGACTCGGAGCGGCCCCGCGAGTCGTCGAGGACACCGCCTTCTACGGTCTCGACCACGTGCCCGAGTCGCGACGGGAGGAACTCGATTACGACTTCGAGCCACACGACGCCGCCTCCGCCGCGCTCGTGAGCCACGGGCTGTTCACGCCCTTTGCCCACGCCAACTGGGACACCGAGATGGTCCTCGATCGCTCGAACGTCGACTTCGACGTGGTCCTCCTCGGCGACAACCACGCGCCGGGGACCGAGACCGTCGACGACACGTGGGTCACCTACTGCGGATCGACCGAGCGCGCGAGCGCCGCCGAGGAGGACGCGCGCGGGTACAACCTCGTGACGTTCGACGACGCGGTCGACATCCGGCGACGCACGCTCGACACCCGCTCGTTCGTCTTCGTCAGCGTGGAGTTGGCCGCGGGCGAGGGACCGGGGCGCGTTCGCGAGCAACTCCGTCAGCGCGAGGTCGCAGACGCGGTCGTCGTCGTGGAGGTGACCGGCGATGGCGAGCCCGTGACGCCCGCGGCGATCGAGGAGTCTCTCACGGAGCGCGGCGCGCTCATCGCGCGCGTCACGGACCGCCGCGAGCACGAGACCGACGCGGAGATCGACGTCTCCTTCGCCGACCCCGACGCCGCCGTCGACGAGCGCGTTCGCGACCTAGGACTCTCGACGGCCGCGCTCGACGTCGACGAGACGATCCGAGCGAGTAAGACGCCGGACTCGAACGTCCGCGACGCGGTGAAATCTCGCGTCACCGACCTCCTGGAGGACGGAGCGGACGCCGCGTTCGCTGCCGCTCCGCGAGGGGACGACGAATCTGGTGTAGAGAGCTCCGGAAGTGACGGAGCTGGGACGACCGAGTCCGGTGCAGACGGCGGTTCCGAGACGGATGACGCCGATGTTACCGGTCCAACAGACGGCGCTGCCGACGTCACCGACGCGACGGACGGTGTTTCCGACGTCGCCGCCGCGGACGCCGCCGGATCCGCGACTGGCGACGCCGCCGACGAGGCCGCTCCGCCCCCACTCGACGATTCTAGCGACGAAACCTCTAGCGACGAGACCGACGAGGAGGCGACAGACGACGACTCGGAGGAGACTGCGACGCCGAGTGACACTCAAGTAACGATGGAGGATTTCTAGATGCGCTTCGAACGGATCAGACTCCAGGACTTCAAGCCCTACGCCGACGCCGACCTCGACCTCCGCGACGGCGTGACGGTGATTCACGGCCTGAACGGCAGCGGCAAGTCCTCGCTGCTCGAGGCGTGTTTCTTCGCGCTCTACGGCGCGCGCGCCCTCGACGAGACGCTCGACGACATCGTGACCACGGGCGAGGACGAGGCCGAGGTCACACTCCAGTTCGTCCACGAGGGAGACACCTACCGGATCGAACGTCGCCTGCGCCGCTCCGGCGAGCGGATGCAGACGGCGACGTGTACGCTCGAAGGCCCCGACGTCGCCGTCGACGGGGCCACCGACGTCCGGGCGTTCGTCACCGACCTCCTCCGGATGGACGCCGAGGCGTTCGTCAACTGCGCGTACGTCCGCCAGGGCGAGGTGAACAAACTCATCAACGCGACGCCGAGTCAGCGACAGGACACTATCGACGACCTGCTGCAACTCGGCAAACTGGAGGAGTACCGCGAGCGCGCCGGCCAGGCACGCCTCGGCGTCGAAGACGTCCTCTCGGAGAAGCGCGGCGCGCTCTCGAAACTCGACTCCCAGATCGAGGCCAAAGAGGACGCGGGACTGCACGAACGCTTGAACAGCCTCGAAACCGAACTCTCGGACGTCGATTCGGAGATCGAACGCTTCGAGGAGAACAAATCGCGCGCCGAAGACACCTACGAGGAGGCGACAGAGGTGCTCTCGGCGTACGAGGAGACGAAGCAGAAACTCGACAGCCTCGACGCTGACATCGAGGAACTGCGCGGGACGATTCAGGACGGCGAGGCGACGCGCGAGGAGTTGCGGGACGAGATCGTCGACGCGCGCGAGCGGATCGACGCGCTCGAAGACGACCTCGATGCGGCACTCACAGAGACGGACCTCGACGCGGCTAGTTCCGGGCACGTCGATGCGGACGCCATCGACGCGCGCCGCGAGACGCTCGACGACGAGGAAGCGGACGTCCGCGAGGAACTGCAGGCAGCGCGCCAGCGCCAGACGATGCTGTCGAACCAGGCCGAGAAGTTGCGAGAGCGCGCCGACGAACTCGAAACGCGCGCAGGGGAAGTGCGCGAGCGTGCTACAGACGCGGAATCGACCGCCGAGGAGGCCGCAGAACGCGCGGAGGAGCGCGCTGCGGAACTCTCGACAGTCGACGACGAGATCGAGTCACTCCAGGCCCGTTTCGTGGAGGCACCGATCGATGTGGGCGAGGCGGCGGCCCACCGCGAATCGCTGCAGGAGGACCAGCAAGCAGTCCGCGACGATCTCGCAGACGCCCGAGCGGAACTGGACTCCGTCCGCGATCGCCTCGAGGAGGCGAAGGAACTCCAGGCGGCGGGGAAGTGTCCGGAGTGCGGTCAGCCCGTCGAGGGGTCGCCCCACGTCGACGCCATCGGAGAGTACGAAGCGCAGATCCAGACGCTCGAAGCTGACGTCGAAACGCTGCAGGAGCGACGCAAAGCCCTCGACGAGAAACTCGATACGGCCGAGTCGCTCGCGGACGCCGAAACGCGATTGGGGAATCTGCGCGAGAAGCGCTCGTTGATCGAAGACAGCATCGCGGACGCCGAAACGGCGGCCGAGGACCGCCGAGCGGAGGCGGGGTCGCTCCGCGAGGAGGCCGCCGAACTCGAATCGCAGGCGGCCGAAAAACGCGAAGCGGCCGAGGGCCAGGCCGACGCAGCAGCCGACGCCGCCGAGCGCGTCTCGGCGCTGGAGGGCGACCTCGATGCGATCGAGGCGGCGCGCGAGCGACTCGACCGGGTCGAAGAGTTGCGCGCACAGATCGACGAGATCGAAGGCCAGATCGACCGCCGCCGCGAGAAGCGGGAGTCGATCGCGGACCGAAACGACGAGCGACGGTCGTATCTCCAGGAGAAGCGGGACCGGCGCGAGGAACTCGCCGACGCGGTCGACGAGTCACGAATCGAGGAGGCACGGACGAACAAGGCCGACGCCGAGGAGTACCTGTCCGACGTCGAGGTGAAACTGACGGAACTGCGCGAGCGCCGCGACGAACTGCAGAACAGCATCGGGAGCGTGAAAGGCGAACTGTCGCAACTCGAATCGCTCCGGGAGGACCGCGAACTGATCGCCGCGCGGGTCGACGATCTGGAGTCGCTCCACGAGGAGATCTCGACGCTCGAATCGACCTACAGCGACCTCCGCGCGGAACTTCGGCGGCGGAACGTCGAGACGCTCGAACGGATGCTCAACGAGACGTTCGATCTCGTCTACGGCAACGACGCCTACTCGCGCATCCGGCTCGACGACGAGTACGAACTGACGGTCTTCCAGAAGGACGGCACCGCGCTCGAACCCGAACAGCTCTCCGGGGGCGAGCGCGCGCTGTTCAACCTCTCGCTGCGGTGTGCGATCTACCGGCTGCTCGCGGAGGGTATCGAGGGGTCGGCCCCGATGCCGCCGCTCATCCTCGACGAGCCGACGGTGTTTCTCGACTCCGGGCACGTCTCCCGGCTGGTCGATCTCGTCGAGGAGATGCGGAACCTCGGCGTGAAGCAGATCTTGATCGTGAGCCACGACGACGAACTCGTCGCGGCCGCCGACGATCTGGTGACCGTCGAGAAAGACCCGACGAGCAACCGCTCGTCGGTCGACCGCGTCGAGGACGCGTCGCTTGCGGCGGTCACGTCGAGCGCGGACGACTGATCGGTGCTTCGGCTTCGGCGTTCGACTGCACCGCCGGCGCTCGACTGCACTGCTCGGAGTCATCTCCGCGCGAGCGTCGTGGGAAGCCGAATCACTCAACACCCGCGGCGACGACGCTCGCGTATGGGCACGCCGCTTTCCGACCGCGAAGCACAGGCCTCGGAGGTTCTCGACCGTCTCTACGAGGAGTACCCCGACTCTACGATCTCGCTGAACTACTCGAATCGGCTGGAACTACTCGTCGCCGTCGTCCTCTCGGCGCAGTGCACCGACGAACGCGTCAACGACGTCACCGAGGAACTGTTCGAGACGTACCAGACGCCCGAGGACTACGCCGAGGCCGACGAGGAACAGCTCGCCGAGGACATCTACGGCATCACGTTCCACAACAACAAGGCGGGCTATCTGAAATCCATCGGCGAGGCGCTTCGCGACGAGCACGGCGGCGAGGTGCCCGACACGATGGCCGAACTCACAGAACTCTCCGGCGTCGGCCGCAAGACGGCGAATGTGGTCCTCCAGCACGGTCACGACGTCGTCGAAGGCATCGTCGTCGACACCCACGTCCAGCGTATTTCCCGACGGCTCGGAATCGCCGAGGAGGAGTCGCCGACGAAGATCGAACAGGAACTGATGGAACTGGTCTCCGAATCCGACTGGCAGCAGTTCACGCACCTGTTCATCAGCCACGGTCGCGCGGTCTGTACGGCGCGGAACCCCGACTGCGACGACTGTGTGCTCGAAGATATCTGTCCGTCCTCGAAACTCGACGGCGACATCGACCTCGCGTCGGGCGAATCCTGGGCCTAGGCGACGGGCAGCATTTCACCCGAGGATGTAGCGGCCGACGTACTGATACAGCCCCAAGAGCCACGCGAGAAACCAGAAGAGCACGTAGCCGAAGACGCCGACGCGGAGGCGCCCCCGCCACGCACTCATATCCGGGTGGAGCTCGTTCAGGTCGACGTCTTGGGTCGGGTCGTCATATAGGTCGGCGTCTCGCTTCACCTGGAGGATGCGAACGATTCCGGTCAACGCGAACGCCAAGAGCGCGTACGCCTGGAGGCCCAAAATCGCGTGGAGCACGGTCACGCCACCCAGCTGGTCCAGGAGTCGCGGCAACATCCACGTGACGACGGGGATCGTGTTGAGGACGAGCCCGGGGAAAATGAACTTCAGGTGATAGACGAGTACGTCCCAGCTCACGATCTTGGCGTCGATCATGATCCACGCACCGTAGAGGTAGAACGGGAGACTCGAGGTGACCATCAGCGCGGCGGCTGTCGCGATGGTCGAATCGGATACCATCGGTCCGAGTATGGACTCCCCGTGGGTAAAGTGTCCGACTCGTCGTCGGCGCACGCCGAGCGATGGTAGTGTCTCGGACTGCCCTGTCTGCGAGAACCGTTACCCTAAGGAGTCTGCCGCTCCTACAGACAGGAAATGACGGAGTCTTCTGAGGAGTCGTACGCGGCAGACAGCCGTTCGGGCTCGGCCGCCGCCGAAGACTCGTCGGCCGCGCCGGACCCTGCGACGGAAGCCGACGCGGCCGGCCAGTCGAGCGCCGAGTCCGACGACCTCGAGGCGCTCCGAAAAGAGGTCGAAGAGACCTACGACTTCGACAACTTCGGCCCCGCGGAGATGGCCGAGATGAGCCTCGAAGAGTGGGAAGCGGCGTTCGACCCCGACACGTGGATCGTCGGCGAGGAACTGCTCCACCGGGTCGAACAGGAACTGAAAGCCCGCGTCGCGATCCGTGAAATCTTCGCCATCGTCGAACGCGTCGAGGACCGCGTCGTCGCCTACTCCGACGAGGGTTACGCCATCGTCTACGCCGACGGGAGCGTCGAGGGCGAAGGCACCGTCCTCCGCGACGTCAAACCGACCGTCGCGCTCTGCTCGATGGAAGACTACGAGCTGATGGAGGCGCCCGAGGACGCGTCGCTCCCAGAGCCCACGGACGTCGTCGAAGGGAGCGGCGAGTTCGGAAACCTGATGCTACAGATCGTCGCGGGCGCGCAGATGCTAGTCGGGTTCGGACTCCTCGTCGCGTGGCTCACGCTGCCGTCGCTCTCGACGGTCGTCGCCCCCATCGCCGCCATCGGCTTTCTCGTGATCGGATTCTTCCTCTTTCTGGTGGTGGCGAACGCCCGGCTCTCGGATCGCTTCCGAACGGAGGAGTTCCGCAATCGACTCCGCGCGCTCGACGCCGCCGGCGACGAGCGACTGGAGGAACTGTTGCACGACGAGGAGCCAGAGCGGGCGCGCAGTACCGACGAAGACGGAGCCGGGGCGGACGAAACCGGCGATAATGACGGGGAGAAAGCCCGGGATTTCGCCGGCTCGGCGGATTCAGGCGGCCGCGAAGACGGGGGTCCTACGGCCGATACTCGGGGAGATCAGTAGTCCGTAGACGCCGGTACAGCCGACGAGGCTCGCGAATCGTAGCGTCCGCTCTGAGGGGGGAGTCGGTGGGTTTAAGCGCATTCCATCCTCACCTTCGGCTTGTATGAAGAGGCGGGACTTTCTGCGAGCAGCGAGCGTCCCTGCTGCTGCCACGACGGCCTCTGCTACCGCCGGCCTCGGTGCCGCCCAGGAGACGACGGAGACGTCGGGCGGGACAGCGACCGGCACAGCAACCGGGACCAGTACTGGAACTGGGACGGCCACGGGGACTGCGAGCGGCTCAGGTGGAGGCGGCGGAAGCGGCGAGACCGTAACGGTAACTGTCGGCCCCGGCGGCTCGCTGGTGTTCGAGCCCGGGACGAGCGAACCGCTCCAGATCGCACCCGGGACGACCGTCGAGTTCGTCTGGGACTCCGACAACCACAACATCGTCGTCGAGAATCAGCCCGACGGCGCGAACTGGCAAGGACACCAACCCCTCGAAAACACTGGCTTCACCTACACGCACACGTTCGACACGCTCGGCACGTACGAGTACTACTGTGAACCGCACCGAACGGCCGGGATGGTCGCCACGATCGAAGTCGTCGAGAACCCCAACGCGGGCGGCGGCGGTGGCGGCGAGAAGGAACTGCACGAGCTCGGCGTCCCGATCCACGCGCACTGGGTCGGTGCCGCCACGATACTCGGGATCCTCGTGACGGTGATCTTCACGTTCTACATCCTGAAATACGGTGAATCGGCCCACACGGGCACCGGGAGGAACTGACGATGTCATCCAGTGGGAGCACCTACGGCGACATCCACCGGTACGAGCCGGCCCGTGAGAGCACCGCAGCGGCGATCGCCATCGTCCTGCTCACGATCATCGAGGTCGTGTTCGTGTTTCTGTTCACGTATGGCCTCATCTCCGGATGGGGGCTGACCGACACCGGGAATATGTATCTCGGCGCCGTGTTGGCCGTCATCTTCATCGACCTGGCGTTCATACTTGCGATGTATCGCAAGGAGTTCCTGCCGGACGTCGTGATCGTCAAGAAACGACGTCGCAAGTGGGAGGATCTCTACATCCGCGAGGAAGACGTCGATGGCACGCCATTCGCTGACGGCGCGTGGGATCACGTCAAACGCGCGGTTTACCCGTACTACAAGCGATAACAATGAGTCTCGAAAAGAAAGACGACTACGACCACAAAGGCTGGATGAAAGAGAAGGATCTGACTCCGATCGAGTCGACCTTCCTCACGACGCTCATCTGGCTTGACAAGCGGCTCCGCATCGTCGACTACCTGGAGCTCTTAGAGACCCTCTATTACCGGGTCAACCTCCAGATGCCGAAGAGTCACACCGAACAGTACAACCTCGACAACAAGTTCTGGTACTGGTACCCGCTGTACACGCTGGGGCTGTTCTCGACGTTAGCATACGTCGTCGCGGCCATCTCCGGCGCGCTCTTGGGGTTCTACTACAGCCCCTCCGCGGCCGCCGGGACCGAGGCCGCTGGGACCGTCGCCTACGAGAGTATCGCGTTCATTATGCGCGATCTCCAGTTCGGCTTTATGCTCCGCTCGATCCACCGGTGGGCGGCGCAGGTGATGGTCGCAGCGGTGTTCCTGCACATGCTCCGCGTGTACTTCACCGGAGCGTACAAGGAGCCCCGTGAGCTGAACTGGCTCATCGGCATCGTGCTGATCAGCCTGACGATGGTCTTCGGGTACACCGGCTACCTGCTCCCGTGGGACCAGCTCGCCTACTGGGCGGGACAGATCGGCGTCGAGATGGCGCTGTCGATCCCGCTCGTCGGCGAGTGGGCCGCACAGCTCCTCTTCGGCGGCTTCTCGTTGAGCCAAGCGACGCTACAGCGGATGTACATCCTCCACGTGTTCCTGCTCCCGTTCGTGGTGACGACGCTCATCGCCATCCACATCGGTATCGTCTGGGTGCAGGGCATCGCCGAACCCCACTAAACCAATGACCGACGAAGACACCAACACCGACGACGTTCGCACCGACGGCAGCGGCATCGTCGCGCCGGACGACGAGACGCCGACGTGGCGCGAGCGCAAAGAGCGCACGGAGGGCCTCTCGCGACTCACTTACGAGTACTTCGAGCGCGCCCGCCGCGAAGACCAAGACCTGCGACAGGAGTCCGACTACGTCGAGCGCGACGTGCTCGCGTTCCCGACGTGGCCCCACGAGATCATCCGGAACCTCGCGATCGCGAGCTTCTTCGTGGGAATGCTGCTGTTCCTGTCTGCGACGCTGCCGCCGCACATCGGCGCGCCGGCGAATCCGTCCAGTACGCCCGCGATCATCCTGCCGGACTGGTATCTCTACTGGTCGTTCGGCCTCCTCAAGCTCGGTCCCCTGAACCCCGAGCTCTCGATCTTGGGTGGACAGAAACTGATGGCCGACCGGACGTACGGCGTCCTCGCGAACCTGGTCGTCGTCGGCATCGTCGCCATCGTCCCCTTCCTCAACAAGGGGAGCGCGCGCCGCCCCGTCGAGCAGCCCTTCTGGGCCGCCGTCGGCGTCGGCGGCGTCATCTTCGCGTTCACCATCAGCGTCTACTCCGCGAAGAACCTGATTCCGATGAACGTCGACCTGCTGTTCGACCTGACGTTCCTCCTGCCGATCGTCGGCGGGTTCGTCACGTGGGCGGTGCTGAAGACGATGCGCGAGGGGTATATGTACGACCTCAACCGCCGCTACTACCGGCTTCGCCCCCCGAAATAGCGGGCTCTGCGCGCCGCCTATCGGCGCTCACCGTTCCGACTCTTGTTTCGTTTTTCTGGCGGCCCACTCGTCTCTGAGCGTCGCGACGACCGCACACGGAAAGGCACATTTCGCTTCCCGCCGTAGGCCCGGTAATGACTGATGGAGACGCGACCGGGGCGAGCGCGGCCGAGGGATCGGACGCGGCGTCGACCGGGAGCGGCAACCGTGAGGGCGGGCGCGGACGCGACGTCGTCGTCCCGATGCCGCTTTACAAGGTCGTGACTGTGTTCTCGACGCTCATCGCCGTCGTGAGCGTCGTGTTCGGATTTATGCTCCTCGACGCGGCGACGCTGAACGTGAGTTTTCTGGGGAACTTCGTCCGGAGCGTCCTCGCGTTCGTCGGGCTTCAGATCGCCGACGGCATCCTGAGCACGGTCTTCGCCGCCGTCGGCCTCGCGATCATCGCGTTTGGCGCGGGAGTGTACATCATCGGGACGCGGTTCCGCGCCCGCGGAATGGGAAAGTATCAAGAGGACTCCGGCGAAGATTCGAACAACAATGGCTGACGAGTTCATCAAGGGGCTGGGAATCTTCACCGGCGCAGGGCTCGCGTGGATGGTCCTCGCGGGATGGTACCGAACCTCGAGCTTCGAGAGCAGTCAGCAACTGGTGGAACCGGTGTCGCTCAGCGACTCCGCGACGATGTTCGACACCCTCGGCGTGCTGCTGATGGACGTGTTCTTCTGGTTCGCAATCATCGGCGCCCTCACCTTCTGGGTGGGCATTCCGGCCGTCCGACAGGCCCGCGAAGCGCTCGAAGAGCGCGTCCAGTAAACCAGTCGCGCTGCGATCCGGCGAGCGAGCGCCGACGTTTTCGGTCACGATCGTCTCGACGACAGACTACTATTCCACGATAGGTCACGCTATCCTCGCGTCGGATTGGAAAAACTCTAATGAGTCCTGTACCCAAGGTCGGGTATGCAACCGCTACAGTTCCTCGTCCCGATCGACGCGCTGGAGGGGGTCGCACCCATCCTCCCAGTCGTCCTCGTCGGCCTGGTGCTCCTGAATTTCCTCACCCGCGCGGTTCAGCACCGGAAGCACCACACGCAGGCTGACTCGGGCGACGGCGACGCGGAGATCAGCCGGTGGCTGCCGCACACCGCAACCACGCTGGCGCTGGTGCTGGTCTCGTTCCTCTTTATGATCGTCGAGCCACACGGTGGGATGGTGATGTCCGCGCTCGCACTCTCGGTGTTCGTCTCGGACTTCTTCGAGTACGAGGCCCGCCGGGTGGAGGCGCGCTCGAAGAGCAAGGAACTCGGACGTCCCACGACGGCCATCGGCTCTGCGGTGTTCGCGCTGCTGTACGCGAGCTATCAGGGCTTTTTCTACCTCATCGAACCGCTCTGGAACTCGATCATCTGAGTCGGGTCGTCCGTTTCGACGTCGCCGACGACCGCCCAGAAAAACCGCTCTCGTAGACGGCACTGACGTGCTTTTTTCGCTGTGCAGTTCGCTTCCCCGCCGTCCTACCCGTCACCGAGCGTTTGCGGACGAACGAGCGATATCTCCCGGCCGATGCTGACGTCGATCGGCGTGTCGGCCGGAACCGAACGCACGGATTCGTCGTCGAGAAGCAGCGAGACGGCCGCCTCGTCTCGTTCGACCGAGAGCGATACCGGTGGGCGAAGCACCCACGAGTCGGCGTGCATCGCGTACGGTGAGATCGGAACGGTGATCAGTCCCGTTTCGGGTGCGAGCAGGGATCCACCGGCGTCGCGGGCGTAGCCCGCGCTGCCGAGCGGCGTGGCGATCACGACGCCGTCGGAGCGGACCGTATCCAGCCAGCCGTCGGGCGATCCCACGGCGTACTCGGAGATGCGGGCCGGTTCCGAGGTTAGAAGCGTCACGTCGGTGATGGCCGTCCCCGCCGCCTCGCCGTCGACCGCAACGTCCAGAATCGGATGTGATACAGTCTCGTATGTCCCGCGCAGGAAGGCCTCCGCGGCGACGTCGGCGTTTCCGACCGGCACGTCGTACCGATCCGCGCCGACGCCGATCGGGAAGACGGGACACTCAAGCGGACAGTCGGCGAGCGCGAGAAGGGCTGTCTCGCCGACGGCGAACACCGAATCCGCGTCGTCGCCGATCCGGCAGTCTCCTGCGGTCGGGTCCGCGCGCTCGGTTAGAATCCCCTCGGTGCCGGCGAGTGCCTCGACGACCGCGTCACCGGTCGAGCCGGGTTCGCTCACGACGACGGCCGTCTCGCTCACGGACCCGCCCCCGTCCGGTCTGGTTTCGTCGACTCCGGCTCGACTCCAAGCATACGCGCCGGTAAACCGCTGGGGAAAAAAGACCCAGCGGTTCGCTGCGGCGAGCGACGTCGCGGCGCTCCGGAGCGGGGGTCGGGCGTCGCGTCGCCGCTCGGTGAAAGCATCACTCGCCGATCGCGTCGCGAATGGCGTTGAGGGACTCCTCGGGGAACTCGACGTGCGGGAGGAGTTTCGCGTCGTCGACGACGACGAGTCGCGTGTCGGTCGCTGTCGCCAACTCCCGGCCGCGCTTCAGCGGAGTGATGTCCGCCTCGCGCCCCCACAGGAGCGTCACGGGGGCGTCGACGCCCGCGAGCGTCTCTTCGAGATCGAACTCGGCGTTGAGAAAGCCACTGACGAACGACGCGGGCGCGTAGCGGGCGTTCGGCTGGTGGGCCGTCCGCCACTCGTAGTCCATCCACGCATCGCTCACGCGATCCATATCGTAGTAGCCGTGATCCGCGTTGAAATACCGGATCGAGGGCTTCGACGTGAGAAGATTGAACAGCGCCTCACCGACGACCGGCGCGCGGAGGAGTTCCCGCGCGGGGAGGTTGCGGTCGGGGCCGCCGCGTTCGGTGGGGCAGATGAGGACGACCGAGGCGAGATCTAGATCGTCTGCGACAGCCGTGAGATACGCCCCCGTCAACGAGGAGGCGACGACCGCCGGGTTCTCGAAGGCGGCGACGAAGTCGCGGACGAACTCCTCGTATAACGTCGCGGAGTATCGAAGCGGCGGGCGCTCTGAGGTTCCGAACCCGGGCAGATCGGGGGCGATCACGTGGTAGTCCGCTGCGAGTTCGTCGAATATCTCGCGGAACTCGCCGTTCGAACCGGCGGCGTTGACGCCGTGCAGTAAGACGAGGTCCGGATCGTCCGTGTCGCCCGCCTCCGCGTACCGGACGTCGATTCCGTTCCACTCGAAGGTGCGGTGGTCACCGCCGAGTGCTGGCTCCAGCGGCGGGGCGCGCTGTCTCAGTGCGGCGTTTGCGAGGGCGACGGCTCCCGTCCCGGCGACGAGTGCGCTGGCGACCGATCTGAGCTTCATACCACAACGCACGACCGCGAGGGTAATCAGGCTGCTGGGGCAGCTCCCCGGTCCGCTTTGCTCGCTGTGCTGTTCACTCCGACGTTCTCGGTTCGTCGCGCTCGCGTCTCGCTTCGACGCAGTCGCGAAGCGGCCCGACGATCGACGCCGCGACGGCGTAGGGATCTGTCTCGCGTTCGTAGACGCGCTTTGCGAGCGCGTCGACGCCGCCGTGACGGCGGAGTTCCTCGTCGAGAAGTTCGTTCGCGTCGCTCCGCATCAGCCGACGGATCTCGTCCGCGTACCGGGCGCGGGCTTTCGTCTCTCGTTTGCCGGAGTCACAGAGATGGTCGGCGTGCGCGTCGAACGCGTCGATGAGTTCGTCGATGCCGTCGCCCGTCGTCGCGACGGTCTCGACGACCCGCGGTTCCCACACGCCGTCGGTGGCGTCGTCGGACGCGTCATTTGTGGCGTCGGCGGCCGTGTCTGCCCGTTCGTCCGTGGCTGTGTCCGCGTGTCCGTCTGCGGCCCCCGCGTCCGCGTCGGCTCCAGCGGATCCGGCGACTCCGTGGTGTCCGACCTCAGACGGTGGCCGTCGTTCGGTCGCGTCGCCCGCGGCGTCTCGCCGGTGAATCATCTCTTTTAGCTCCGCGACAGTCCGCTCGACGCCGTCCATATCCGCCTTGTTGACCACGAAGACGTCGCCGATTTCGAGAATCCCGGCCTTCAGCATCTGGACGTCGTCGCCGCTGCCCGGTTGCACGAGCACGGCGACGGTGTCGGCCGTTCGGACGATGTCGACCTCACTCTGTCCGGCGCCGACGGTTTCGACGACGACGACGTCCTTCCCGAAGGCGTCGAGCGCCTTCACCGCGTCCGTCGTCGCGGTCGCGAGGCCGCCAAGCCGCCCGCGAGCGCTCATCGAGCGGAAGAACACGTCCATATCGCCGACAGTCGACGCCATCCGGATGCGGTCCCCGAGGACCGAGCCCCCGGAGTACGGCGAGGAGGGGTCGACGGCGACGACGCCGACGGTGTCGCCGCGTCTCCGATAGGCCTCCGCCAGTTTATCCACGAGCGTCGACTTCCCCGCGCCCGGGCTCCCGGTAATCCCGACGATGGCGGCCTCGCCGGTGTGTGGGTGCAACCGAGCGACGAGGTCACGGTGGCCCGGGGCCTGGTTCTCGATCCGGGTAATGACGCGCGCTAGCGCGCGGTGTTCGCCCGCGAGGAGCGACTCGACGAGGCGCTCGTTGCGTGCGGCCGTCTCCGGGTCGACGTCCTCAGGTCGGGTGGCCGTGTCGCGTCGGTCGGCGTCCGGTCCCTCCATCAGTCGCGTTGGGGAGCGTGCTCCCGGACGAAGTCGATCGTCTCTTGCATCGGTGTCCCCGGGCCGAAAATCGCCGCGACGCCCATCTCTCGAAGGCCCTCGCGGTCTTCTTCGGGGATGATTCCTCCGACGATCAAGAGCGTGTCCGCGAAGGCGTTGTACTCTTCGAGGCCCTCGATCACTTTCGGGACGAGCGTGTTGTGTGCACCAGAGAGTATCGAGATCCCGAGGACGTCGACGTCCTCCTGGACGGCCGCTTGGACGATCTCCTCGGGAGCACGATGGAGCCCCGAGTAGACGACCTCGAAGCCGGCGTCTCTGAACGCACGGGCGATGACGTGTGCGCCCCGATCGTGGCCGTCGAGTCCCACCTTCGCGATGAGACACCGGATCGGCTGCTGTGTTTGTCCTCGCTCCGCGTCGGCGCTCATACTCGACCCTTCGAAGGCCGACCGTTTGGTTCTACCGCCGGTCGAACATCAACTGACGCCGTCGAGTCGCACCCCCGTCTGCTGACAGTGGTTATCGGAAGTCCGCTCCGAGTCTCGCCGAACGGCCTGGCGTGATCGCTGCACCGTTACGATACCCACTATGAGCCGTCACTATGGACCCAACATCGGTATCTCGCCGTCGGCACCGACGTAGATCCCGTAGGAACACTCGTTTACCCCCGGCGGAGACACGGGAATGACGCTGAGTGAAAACGTCTGGGGTGCCCCGTCCTCGACCGATCGCTCGACGGTGTCCGTGGTGACGTCTCCGGTCCTGAGAGCCGTCTGATACTGCTCGAACTCCGTATCGCTCTGGACGGCATTCAAGAGCGACTTGCCCGTTTCTGGTTCGCCGAACTGGCTGGCGTACGCGCAGTTCACTTCTTCGATTTGGACGACGCCGTCGTGACACTTGACGTAGACCGCCGGCACCGGGAGGTCGCCGAAGAATGCGTGGAGTCGATCCCGTTCCGTCCGAAGCGTCACTTCGCGCTCGATCCGTTCAAGCGCCTCCCGCGTGTAGCCCGCGAGGATCTCGACGAACTCTTTGTCTCTCTCGTCGAACGCCCCACACTCTTTCGACGCCATCTGGATGACACCCTGTGTCCCGATCGGCACGCTCAGTACGGCGTGCAACCCGTCGTGTTCCGGAATGGCGTCGGGGTCAGTCTGCATATCGTCGACGATTTCGGATTCGCCCGCGGCCAGCGTTCGCCCCGCGATGCCGTCCTCGATATTGCTCGGACTCGCTTCGGGTTCTGGAAGTACCGAGGCGCGCGGGACCAGCCGGTCTCCCTCGGTGAGAAAGACGATCGAGTGATCGAACGCCAGCGCCTCGACCGCGGCTTCGATCGTTCGGTCGAGGACCGCCTCGATGGTCTCACACGCGGTGATGTCTTCGGCGTAGAGGCTCAGCGCCGTCAGTCGTGCGTTCGACTCGCGAAGTTCGCTTTTGGACCGGTCCGACCAGACCTCGCCGCGCACGCGTTCGATTAGCTCCCCGTGATTTTCGTCAGTAAGAGCGCCGTCGACGACGCTGACGACTGGTGGATCGTAGACGACTGTGGGAATCGATTTGTCCGCGGCGAGTTCCCGAATTAGCGGTGGGTCCGCCCCGAGAATGACCACACAGTCGAGTGTCGGTCCGAGTTCCTCGACGTACTCGACAGCGGTCGCTGAACACCGTGACACGACGTCCGCTGGAAGCCGCCGATCCAGCTCTGCGATTACTTCCTCAGGGTTACAGTCGCAGTCGGCGTCGTAACCGTCCTCTTCGCCACCGTCCGCATTGGAGGATCCCGTCGAGTCAGGGCGACCCGTGGACGGTCCGGTGGCGTCCGTTCTGCCACCAGAGCCAACCGGGTTAGCGCCCGTTTCCGACTTCGTATTTCCCCCTCCTCGATAGAACGTATCTTCGTCGTCCGACCTGTCAGCACCGGGGCGACGATCGGTGTCTGATCCGCCGTCCGCCTCTCGGTCGTCCTCACTGACGGCGGAAGAAACGACGACGAGAACGCGCCCCCCAGCATGTTCTCTCGTCATACTGCGGGACTCGCCCGTCAGCCCATTAAGACGTTCGGTCTGTTGACTATTTTCTCGGATCAATCGACCGGGTCTAAGACACACAAAGGTGACTTCGACTCATCTAACACGATTTTGAATCGGATGCAGAATCCGATCAGTATTCGTATTCAAGCGTGTACACTGGTCGCTGAGTTTCTCATCGGGATTATCGTAACGGTGCAGCGATCACGCCAGACCGTTCGGCGAGCATCGATTCGGACTTTCGATACTCACGATCAGTGTACGTGCTCGTTCAGGAATTCGACGATTGCGCCGTACGCGTCGATCCGGTTCTCCAGTTTCGTGATCCCGTGGCCCTCGTCCTCGAAGACGAGTTCGCGGACCGGGACGTGGTCGCTGGCCGCCTCGACGAGTTGGTGGGCCTCCGAGACGGGCACTCGCGGGTCGTTCTCGCCGTGCAGCACGAACAGTGGCGCGCGGATGTCCTCGATGGTGTTGAGCGGCGAGATGGATTCGAGGAACTCCCGGTCGTCCTCGAGAGATCCGTACTCGGCTTCGCGGAGTTTGCGCCGCCACTCACCGGTGTTTTCGAGGAACGTGACGAAGTTCGCGATGCCGACGATGTCGACGCCGGCGGCCCACAGGTCGGGATACTCCGTCATCGCGGCGAGGATCATAAATCCGCCGTAGGACCCGCCCATCGCGACGATTCGATCGGGATCGACTGCGGGGTGATCGTGGAGCCACTCCACGGCGGCTTCGACGTCGGCCACCGAGTCCATCCGGTTTTCGACGTCGTCGAGGTGACCGTAGGCCTTCCCGTAGCCCGCCGACCCGCGGACGTTCGGCTCGAAGACCGCATAGCCGTTCGCGAGGAAGTACTGCGTGACCGCGCTGAAGGAGGGTCGGCGCTGGGACTCGGGGCCGCCGTGGATGTCGACGATCACCGGTGTCTCGCCCGCGCCGGTGTCGGTCTCCGGCAGCGTGAAGAACGCCGGGATCTCCCGGCCGTCGAACGTCGGGTAGTGGACCAGTTCGGGTTCGACGAAGGAGTCTCGCGGGATGCCGGCAGTCGCCGCGCGCGTCCAGCGTTCGGTCGCTCCGGTCTCGGCGTCGACGACGTAGACGTTCGCGGGGTCGCTGCGCCGCGTGACGGTGATCGCGAACCGCTCGCCGGTCGAATCGAACGCGACGCCGCCCGCGACGCCCTGCGGGAGATCCGGCGTCGTCGGGTCGGCAATCGTCGTCGGCCCCGCGAGCTCGCCGACTGTCAGTTCGGTGTAGCCGTCGACGTTCGTCGAGTAGACGATGCGCCCCGACTCGTCGTCGATCGCGACCCCGTCGATCTCCCAGTCGGCGTCGGCGGCGACGAGCGAGAAGGCGCCGCTGTCGACGTCGACACACCACAGATCGAGCGTGTCGCTGTCGCGGTCGGAGACGAGATAGACGCGTTCGCCGTCGGGTCCCCACTCGGCGCTCTGGAACCGGACGGTCCCGTCGTGAGGGGTCAGGTGGATCAACTCGCCGGTTTCGACGTCGAGCACGGAGACGTCCTGATCGAAGTTCGAGTACGCCTCCGAGACGATGAGCCGTGCGTCGTCCGGGGACCATCCGCCGACCGTCAGCCAGCCGTCGCCCTCGGCGACGAGTTCGGCCTCGTCTCCGTCGGCGTCGCGGTCCTGCACGTAGACGTCGAACACCGACTCGTCGCGTCGGTTCGAGGCGAACGCGAACCGCTCGCCGTCGTGGCTCCACCCGCCCCAGCGGTGCTTCGCGTCGGGGTGGGCCGTCAGGTTCGTGATCTCGCCCGTGGGGAGATCGTACCGGAACAACTGCTGGCGCTCGTTGCCGCCCTCGTCCATTCCGAAGACGAACTCCTCGCGCTCGGGCGAGAACGACGCGAACGTCACCCGTTCGTCGAAGAAGGTCCGCTGCTCGGGCCAGCCGCCGGGCGCTGCGACTGTCCACACCTGCGGGACGCCGGTCGTGTCCATCAGGAACGCGACGTGCTCGTCGTCGGGGGCGACCGACGCGCCGTAGGCGCTCCGAACGTTGAGATAGCGCTCGATGTCGTGGGGCATACGTTTCGATTCCGCTGCAGAAGACGAAAGCGTTCGGGTGGTGCCCCCCGTGCCCCGAGCGGGCTACCGATCCACGTCTGCGAAGTCGTCGAGACTGGTCCGCTCGTCTGCGATCCAGCCCCGCGCCTTCGCGTAGGCAGTCGGGTTGTTCGGGACGCCCTCGGTGTTCAAAAGCGTCTCCGGGAACAGCTCGTAGGCGATACCGACGAGCTGGTACTCCAGTTCGGCGAGATACGGGTACGTGTCCGGATACGGGCCTTCGCTGCGGTCCCACGCGCGGACCCAGAAGTAGACTGGGCGACGGAGGCGATGCGTCCCCGCCTCGAAGAGCCGCCGTGCCCACGTCCGATACTTCTCCGTCGGAGCGTCGTGGTTCGCGGCGTCGACGTCCTCACAGGCGTCGAGAACGGCCGCGCTCAGATCACCGATGTGGTACGCGTTCCCGTAGCCCCAGCGCGCGAACTTCCCGCCCGTCTCGGAGACGTTCCGGAGGTTCGCGCTCAGTCCGTCGTCGGAGCGGCGGTACATCCCTGTCTTCCCGATGTAGTACGGGATCACCTGCGACTCCTCGAGAGTGTACATCAGGTACACGAGACCGTCGTACTCGCCGCGGCGGGTCTCGTGGTCTTCTACGACGGTTTCGACGGCCTGCTTAAGCTGGGCGTTCATCGCCTCACTCCGCCGGAGCACGGGGCGACGCTGTCGTCGGCCGTACTCGGTTAGCTCGACCGCCAGGCCCGCGTCGTCGGTCGTCGCAAAGAGCGGTGTGGGGTCGTCGCTGTCGACGTAGCGGTCGAGCCACGACTCCCAGAGCGTCCGTTTGGTCTCGCGCACGAACCGACCGGCCGCTGCTTAGATCATCCCTTCGGCTTTCAGCCCCTCGATGACGTCGTCGACGAGCGACTCGGCGTCGTCGTAGGGGAAGTCCTGGTGCGAGCCGAGCTTCGCTGCCATCTCCATCGCGGTGAGCGTGACGTCGCCGGCCTCGAACTTCGTTCCCGGTCCATCCGGGAGCGCGGGGACGAGGTCCATCTGGCTGGTGATCGGATAGTCGGCGCCACTGAACGCGTCCATAAACTGCTTTCGGAGTTCCGCCTCAACGTCTGCCATAGCCGAGACGTGCCACACAATCCGCAAAAGCGTTCCGGAACCACCACAAATCGGTTGAGAGTTTACCCACGGCCCGTAGCTTCTTGTCCTCTGGTCGGAAACTGCCGGACAATGTCGACCGGTGACTACGGCGTCGAGATGACTGACAGCGAGATTGCGACGTTTCTCACCCGGCGCGACACGGCGTTCTCTCTTTCGGCGGCGACGTTCCCTACGGCCTCCCGATCTCCTTCGGCTACGACGTCATCGAGAACCGGTGTATCTTCCAGCCCGTCTTCCACGAGGAGAGCGAAAAGCAAGCCCGACTCGAGGAGTCGCCGACCGTCTCACTCGTCACCTACGAGTGGACAGATCCCAGCGACTGGCGCAGCGTCCTCATCACGGGAACGCTCCACGCGATCGACGGGGACACACCGGAAGCGATCGAGACGTCGGAGATCTTCGCCGAGTACGCGTCGGTCGCGGGGCTGAGCGTGTTCGAACAGGAGGCGCCCGCACTCGCCCCCGAGTGGTACGAACTCGAAATCGACGAGATGAACGGTCGACACTCGCCGCCGCTGGAGTGATCGGTCGCGTCGACGGCGTCGGTGCGGTCGAGATCCCGCGCCGGTTTCGGTTGGATCTCGCCAGCATCAGAGCCCCACCCGCCTCGATCGGGGGGACATCGGCCCCGTTTCGACACACCGGCCGCTCTCTCGACGAGACAAACCAAAGTATTCACTACAGCCGACTTCTAACGCCCGGGTATGACTGACGGCAACGCGGAGATGTCCCGTCGCGCCTTCCTCACGACCGCGGCCGGTACCGCCGCGGCCGCCGGTGCTGCCGGAACCGCCGCAGCACAGGAAGGCGGCGGTGGCGGCACGAAGACGGTTATGGTCGGCCCCGGCGGCTCGCTGGTGTTCGAGCCCGGAACGAACGAACCGCTCCAGATCACGCCCGGAACGACCGTCGAGTTCGTCTGGGACTCCGACAACCACAACATCGTCGTCGACAGCCAGCCCGAGGGCGCGAACTGGGAGGGCCACGAGCCGATCGAGAACACGGGATTCACCTACTCGCACACGTTCGAGACGCTCGGAACCTACGAGTACTACTGCGTGCCTCACCAGAGCGCGGGAATGGTCGGGACTATCGAAGTCGTCGAGTCTATCTCGACGCCTGCACCCTCGAACGTCCCGACGGTTCCGGACTCCGCGAAGACGCTCGGCGTCGCGACGACGTTCGCGATGGTCGCGACACTCGGTCTCGCCTTCTTCTTCCTGAAGTACGGCGGCGACTACGAGATCGAAGACGAGTAATCGTCTTCGGCGGCCACAGACCGTCGCAGCGCGCGATCGTTTCTCTGGCCTGATAGCTATTCGCTCGTCTCCAACCCGAACCGCCGCACTACCGCTCTCCGCGTGGCTCTCTACCTGCCCGCTCTCTCCGCTATCGCGCGCTTCAAAAGAACCCGTAGTCGTCGCGCTCGGTCTCGTAGAGCTGCTCGTAGGACTGCAATACGTCGGCGTGATCGAAGTCGGCGAACGCCTCGTTGATCGACGCCCGCTCGTGGCCCGCGGCGGCGACGACCTCGTCGGCCAGTTCCTGCGGGTTGGTCACGCGGACGCCGCGCTCGCAGTTTTCGACTAGTTCGTGGGCGCTCGATCGGGCCTGATACTCCACGATGCCGACACAGCCGGCGGCGAGCGCCCAGAGCAGTCCGCGCGGGAACGGCTCGACGGTCGCCGTCTGGGCGAACACGTGTGCACCCTTCAGAATCGGGACGAACTCGGCGGGCGGGAGGTCACCGAGGAACTCCACGCGGTCGTCGATCCGGAGTTCCGCGGCAGTCTGCTCTGCCGCGTCGCGTTCGGGCCCGTCGCCGATAATGGCCGCACGCCAGTCGCGGTCGCGGAGTTCCGCGAGCGCGAGGAGGAACGACTCGACGTTCGCGTGTTCGTCCAAGTGGCGGGCGTACACGAGGTCCGCTCGGTTGTCGACGTCTGACTCACGCACCAGGTCGACGTCGATGGATTCGGGGACGACCGTGACCGCGTCTTCGGGCGCGCCGTGTTCGCGAACGTCCGTCTTGACCATCCGCGACGGCGTCAGAACGCGGTTCGCGCTCGTCGCCGCCTTGCCGAGCATCCGGGCCGAGTCGTCTCCGCGGGCGGCCCACCAGTCGACGACGACCGGGACCCGGAGAACGCGCGCAGCGGTCTTCGCGGCGACGACCTGCGACGGGGGGCTGTTCGTCGCGTGGATCACGTCCGGATCGGCCCGCCGGAGCGCAAAGGGGAGTTTCGAGGCGAAGGTGCGTGCCGAAGGCGTCTCGCTGACGGCGACGTACTCGACGTCGTCCTGCTCGAAGGCGTCTAACTCGCCGTCCCACCACTGCGAACAGAGGAAGACGACGTCGTGACCGCGCGCCGCGAGGTGTTCGGCGACTCGTCGCGTTCGCCTCGTCGCGCCGTCGGACCGGCGCTGTTCGGGATACAACGAGACGAACGCGACGCGCATACCCGTGGATTTCGTCGGGGCGATAAAAATCCTCGACATTCGGCGGTCGGGGCCGGGACCCGACGAGTCGACGGCCCGACAGACGACGAGCCGAATCCAATCAGACGAAGATCAGAGCCGCAGCGGCGGCTTCGATGTACTCCCAACTGTAGACGTGGTTCAGCAACAGGTAGGTGACGACGCCGAGCGCGAGCGAGAGCAGCCACGCGCCCGCGGCGATCCGGCCGACGCGACGGTGCGGCGTCTCGGTCCGAAGTTCCGTCGGCGAGTGGGTCAGACCGAGCACGAGCGCGTACAGCACTACCGGCACCGAAATGATGGAGAGGATGATGTGGATCGCGAGCATCGCCAGGTAGGGGTAGTACGCGAACGCCGGCCCGACGAACTCCTTCGTGCCCCCGCCGCCGATTTTCGTGAGATACATCACGAGGAACACGAGGATCAGGACGAACGAGGTCACCATCGCAGTCGCGTGCTTTTTCACCTCGTCGCGGCGGATCCACCGCCAGCCGGCGGCGATCACGACGACGTTAATCGCGTTCACGAGAGCGATCGCGTCCGAGAGCCGGTTCACCGCACGCAGCGATAGTTCGGGGAAGACGCTCCCCGGAACGAGTCCGAGAAAGGTGCCGACGACGGCAGCGTATCCGACGACCGAGAGCACGGCAGTGACGGCCAACGGGTGCCGCTTCGCCGCGTTGTCGGCGCTCGAAGTTGCCATACCGTGGGGTGAGGACTCTGCCGTATTCCGTCTTCGGATCGAGGACCGATCGTGGACGCCGTGCGTGGGATGTGCGCGATGGTGGGAGACGCTCAGATGACGCCGGTGAATGTCGCGGCTTCGCGCGCGGCCGCCTCGCTGACGCCGTCGCCGAGGATCGTGTAGCGGTCGCGGATCGTGTGCGCAGTCGTCACCGCTTCCAAGAACGTCGCGTCGTCGATGCCGAGTTCGCCGGCGGTGGTCGGCGCGCCCACATCGTCGAGAGCGTCGCGGATGTCGGCCCACTCGCCGCGTTCGCCCGAGTGGAGGTACTCGGTGACGACGGCGGCGACGCCAACCTGGTGGCCGTGGAGCGCACGACCGGGGACGAGTCGGTCGAGTTGGTGTGAGATGAGGTGCTCTGCGCCCGAGGCGGGCCGGGAGGATCCAGCGATCGACATCGCCACGCCCGAGGAGACGAGCGCTTTCGCGACCAGCCACGCCGACTCCTCGAACCCGGGTTTGATCGCGTCGGAGGATTCGACGAGCATCTCCGCGGTCATCTGTGAGAGCGCGCCCGCGTACTCGCTGTACTCGACGTTCTTCAGCCGGTGCGCGAGCTTCCAGTCTTTCACCGCCGTGTAATTCGAGACGATATCCGCACAGCCAGCCGTCGTGAGTTCCCAGGGCGCTTCCGCGAGGATTTCCGTGTCGGCGACGACGGCGAGCGGCGGGTCGGCCGCGACCGAGTGCCGGGTGTCACCTTCCGGGATTGACGAGCGCCCGGAGACGATCCCGTCGTGGCTCGCCGCAGTCGGAACGGAGACGAATCCGCAGTCGAGCCGATCGGACGCCATCTTCGCGGTGTCGATCGGTTTGCCGCCGCCGAGGCCGACGAGATAGCCCGCGTCGGCCGCCTCGGCAGCGTCGATGACGTGCTCGACGGCCTCGAAGCTGGCCGTATCGACCGTGACGGTCGCTGGATCGTCGAACTGGGCGCGGACGCGGTCGCCGACCAGGCTGTCCGGCGTCGAACTCGTCACGACCAGCGGGCGGCCCGAGAGATAGAGCTCCGCCAGCGCGTCTGAGAGGTCGTCGAGGACGCCGTGACCGACGAGGACGTTTCGCGGAAGTTTGATCCACGTCGTCTTCTCGAACATACGTACCGTACCCGATGGGGCCGTTAGAATATACTGGTTCGTGGAGCAGTTGTGTTTATACCGCTTCTATTGCGGCGGCGACACCGCGCCTGACTGCTCCAGCGATTCCGCTCACTCGGATCTCGACCGTCTCGACACCGAGCAGTTCGGAGAGTAGCCCCGGTCGGGCTCCGGCGCCAGAAACCGCCACGGTCCGGTCGCGGACACGGAACTCGACGGTGAGGTCAGTCCGAGAAAGCAGTTCGCTGAGCCGCTTCTCAGACCCGCCGGGGAGTCTTCGGAACGCCTGAACGGCGCCGAGTAATGAGGGGAACATCACGAACACTCGTTCGCCGATCGATCGCACGTCCGCCTGCGTCCCAGCGACCTCGATCGTCAGGTCTGCGTCCACCGAAAGCGGCGTGAACCGCTCGTCTACGTGGGAATCACTCACGCTCTCTGGTCGTGATCCGGACGGTGCCGTCGACGAGCCACGTGGCGTGCTCCGCGTCCGGCCCCGTCCCGCTGGGCACTTCGACCGACATATCCTCGAATTCGTACGTGATCTCGGCGCCTCGTCCAGTTAGGCGATCGTAGAGGCCGATCGCGAGTTCGGGCCACGTCGTCGTTTCGTCAACGCGCTCTTCGGGCGGTTGTGACATACTAGATAGTTATGTTCCTGAGTATACATACCTTGTGCCCAATCTGGACCGAATGCGATAGTGGCGGTTGCACGTCTTCCCTCATCCGACTGCACGCGCCTCGCGCTCGTTCACGACAGCGCGGCGATGCTCTGCGCTAGGAACAGAACGCCGAACCCGGCGAGGACGACGGCGCTGACGCCGGCGACGATCGGGGCGAAGGCCTCGACGCGGCGCTCTGCGCTGACGAGCGCGGCCGGGAAGCCGGTGACCCACACGACGATTCCGCCGAAGAAGCCCGCGACTAGGGCCGGCGATCCGGTGTTGACGACCAGAATGCCGGCGAGCGAGGAGCCGACGTACGGCGTCTGTGCGAGCACGTCGAGCGTGCCTGGCTGGAGCAGCCCGACCCCGATCGTGAGCCAAAAGAGGATCTGATAGGGGTTGGTGAGGGCGAGGACGAACGCCTTGCGGAATCCGGTCCCGATGCGCGGGTCGGAGTCGTCCGTGGCGCCGCCGCCGGCCCGGAACGACGATTGGATGTCGCTGGCTGCGCCGTAGGCGAAGTACAGCATCAGGACGCCGCCAACGCCGACCATCCCCGCCCGCAGGAGCGGGAACCGCTCGACGAACGCGACGACGCCGAGCGCCGCGAGGACGAAGAAGATCGCGTCGGCGCTCATCGCGCCGAGACCCGCCTTGAACCCGGCGAGCCAGCCGCGCACGACGCTCTCCTCGGCGATAATTGCGTTCATCGGTCCGGGCGGCGCAGCGAGGGCAACCCCGAATACGATACCGGCCGAGAGGGTTGCAACGAGACTCGTCATCGTCCCATCTCACGAGTGGTATCGAGAAAAAAGATCCGAAGGCGCGGCAGGCACTACGTCGGACCGCAGTGCATCGAGTGCGACCGGCCAGTCGCACGGGCCCGCCCAGTTACACGAGCCCGGTCGCGGCGGCGGTCACCGTCCCGATGAACGTCTCCCAGACGGAGAAGCCGGTGACGATCGAGAGGACCGTATCCAGCCCGAAGAAGGCGAACAGGATCGCGGAGCCGAAGTGGGCCTTGCGCATATTGAACTTGTGCGCGAAGGTGTGGAACAGATACGCGTTCGCGAGGCTGATCGGAATGATCGCGAGCATCTCGCCGGCCCAGATCGCCGAGGTCGCGCCGTACTGGACGGCCAGCCCGATCGTTACCAACTGCGTCTTGTCGCCGAACTCGCCGGTGACCATCATCACGAAAATGGGGAGGAATCCGCCGAAGGAACCGGCGTACCGATCGAGCGGGCGCGGGAGATCGAGGTCTGCCAACTCTGCGAAGCCCCCATCGGTAACGCTCGTCCCGTCGAGTCCGGAGCCACCGGCGGCCTTCGGAGCCGAACGGTACAGGAGGACCGCGAACGTCAAAAACAGCGCCGCCGTCACTGCATCGAGGACGACCGGCGGCAAGGCTGACTGAAGTGCCCGCCCGAAGAGGATCTCGATTGCGGTCCAGCCGGCGAACGCCGACCCTGCGGCGGCCACGACGATCCGCGGGTCGTACCGGGTCGAGAGCCCCGCGATGATGAACTGCACCTTCTCTCCGGGGAGGACGGCCAACTGAGCGACGAACGCGACGATCAGGATTTCGAGGTAGGTACTCACGCGTCGCTCACCTCAGTCGAACCGCCGGCTGGCGCCGCATCGGTCGCAGGACGAACGTAGATCGCTTCGGCCACAGATTCTGGGAGACTCTGTTCGGCGTCTGATCCGGTTCGCACCGTGACCATTCCGAAGGGGGCGACGCCGACAACTTCGAGCGTCGTCCCGGGTGTGATCCCCGCGTCAGCAAGATATTCGAGTTCGTCGCGGTCGCGGTCGCTGACGCGCGAGACGACGACGCGGTCGTCGACCTCGTGGGCCGTCAGGGGCGTCGCCTCGTCGTCTTCGAGCGGGGCGAGATCAGCGGACGGAATCGGATCGCCGTGCGGGTCGACGATCGGATCGTCGAGCGCCTCCGCGACGCGACGCTCGAACTCTTCGCTGATGTGGTGTTCCAGCGCGTCGGCCTCGTCGTGGACCTCGCTCCAGGAGTAATCAAGATGCTCTGCGAGGTACGCTTCGAGGAGGCGGTGATGGCGGAGAATCTCCAGTGCGACCGTCTCTCCTTCGGGGGTGAGTTCGGCTCCTTTGTACTTCTCGCGCGTCACGAGCCCGCGGTCTTCGAGATTCCCGAGCATACTCGTCACCGTCGGCGGGGTCTTCTCGAGGGCGTCTGCGACCGCAGAGGTGGAGACGGGCGGCCCGGATCGAGCCTGAATCTGGTAGATCGTTTTGAGATAGTCTTCCATCACGTCGCTCAACATACGACGATTTAGACTAGTCAAAATTAATAATCTGTCGGTCCAAACGATTCTGCGTGAGTGTTCTAACTCAGATCCCTTTTCCCATCAAATGGCTCCGGAGCACGTCTGCGGTCTTGGTTCCGGATTCCGTGTTGACGACGACGACGTGATCGTCGGGGCCGAACACGCCGTCGGCAGCGAGTTCGCCGGCCGCCGCGACCGCGACTCCGCCGGCGGCGCCAACCTCTAATCCTGCCTTCTGAGCGGCCACGACAGCGCTTTCGAGGCTGTTCTCGTCGTCGACGGCCACGAATCCGCCGCCGGTCTCCGCGACGGCGTCGAGCGCCGGCTCCGCACCGTTCGGCTCGGGAATCTCCAGTTCGCCGACGATGGTGTCCGGCGACTCCCAGGGTTCGATCGTGTCGGCACCGCGATCGTGCGCGGCGACGAGCGGCGCACAGCCGGCGGGCTGGGCCGCATACACCGGCGGCACGTCGTCGGTCATCCCGACCTCGCGGAGTTCGCGGAAGCCCTTCACGACGCCCGCGACCACCTCACCCGTCCCCGCCGGAAGGACGACGGCGTCCGGGAGCGCCCAATCGACAGACTCCGCGATCTCGAAGGCGACCGTCTTGATACCGTCGTGTCGGTGCGGATTGTCGAACTCCTGCAGCGTGTACCACTCCGACTGCAACTGTTCGTGGAGTGCGGCCTCCGCGTCGGGGTAGCGCCCGCCCGCGACTCGCATCTCCCCGCCGTGGACGTTCACCATCGCCTTGTTCGAGAACGGCGCGCGGGAGGGGACGAACGCGTACGAGCGGATGTCGGCCATCCCGGCGTAGGACGCCGCCGACTGCCCCGCGTTCCCCGGCGTCGCGAGCGCGACGAGGTCCGCGTCGGCTTCGCGCGCCGCCGTCACCGCCGGCGCCAGCCCCCGGTCGAGAACCGTTCCGGTCGGGTTGCGGCTCTCGTCTTTGATCGAGAGTTCGCCGAGACCGACTTCCTCGGCCAGCGTCGGCGCGGCGACGAGCAGCGTGCCGCCCTCGTCGGCCGTGACCGGCGATTCGAACGCGAGCAGGTCGCTGTAGCGCCACATCGACCGCGGTGCGTCCGCGAGCGCCTCGTCGGACCACTCGACGGCGTCGTAGTCGTACGCGGCTTCGAGCCGTGCGCCGGCGTCGCTCTCGCCCGTCGCAGTCGCGTCGTAGCGCTCGTCGGTCGCCGTACAGACTAGGCCGCAGAACGCCTCGCTCGTTTGCATACCTGGAGTTACGATCCGACGAACAAATCCCTATTCACTTCTCTCCGGGACCCACTCGCAGTCTCTTTGTGTCCCGCGATCGAAACGACGCGTATGAACGGAGCTTCCGTCGTCGTCGCCGGCGCAGGGCTGGCCGGGCTCGTCGCCGCCCGTCGACTCGCCGCCGCAGGCGCAGATGTGACAGTGCTGGAGCGCCGATCGACCGTCGGTGGCCGCGTCCGGACGGAGACGAGAGACGGATTCACTCTCGACCGCGGATTTCAGGTGCTTTTCACCGCGTATCCGGCCGTCCGACGGGAACTAGATCTGGCGGCGCTCGACCTCCGGTACTTCACGCCCGGCGCAGTCATCGCCCGGCCCGGATCACGCTCCGTCCTCTCGGACCCGCTGCGCGACCTTCGATCCGCGCCGGCGTCGGTCCGCAACGACGAGGTGACGTTCACCGACAAGGTCCGGACGCTGTTCCTTCGGCAGCACGTCGACACGCGGACGGAATCCGAGATCTTCAGGAGCGCCGATCGATCGATCCGCTCGTATCTCCGCGAGTGGGGCTTTTCGGACGACTACGTCGACAACTTCGTCGCCCCCTTCTACGGCGGAATTACGCTCGATCGGTCGCTATCGACCTCGAAACGCGTCTTCGAGTACACGTTCAAGGCGCTCTCGGATGGCCGCATCGCCGTTCCGGCCGCCGGAATGGCCGCGATTCCGGAGCAGTTGGCAGCGCGAGCGCGAAGCACGGGCGCGTCGATCCGTCTCTCCGAACGCGTCGAATCGGTGACCGACCACGGCGACGGCGTCACCGTCGAGACCGACGCCGAGACGATCGACGCCGACGCACTCGTCGTCGCGACCGACCCCAAGGAGGCGAAACGCCTCACGGACGTCGCGGAGATCCCGACTGACGCTCGCGGGTGCGTGACTCAGCACTACCGGCTTCCGGACGACGTCGCGCCGACGACGCGGCGCAAGCTCCTGCTCAATGCCGGCGATCCGTCGCCGAATACGGTCGTGCCGATGTCCGAGGTCGCGCCGGAGTACGCACCCGACGGCGAGGCGCTACTCAACGCCACGTTCCTCGGCGACGCCGCACTCGACCGCGACGCTGGAGCCCTCGCCGACGAGACGCGCCTGACCCTGGAGTCGTGGTACCCCGACCGCGACTTCGCGGACCTCGACCCCGTCCGCACCCAGCGGATCGAGTTCGCGCAGTTCGATCAACCGCCGGGCGTACACGACACGCTCCCGGATCACCGCGCGCCGGGCGGTCGGACGTATCTGGCCGGTGACTACACCGCGTGGTCCTCCATTCAGGGCGCGATGCGAAGCGGTCGCGAGGTGGCCAGAGCGGTCGAGTGGGACTTCTGACTCCCGATCCGTGAGGGGCGTCGTACGGACTCATAGGGGTTATCGTAACTGTTCGGAGATTCTCGCCGTACCGTCCGGCAAGAAATCTATGGAGACTTACGATAACCCCTATCAGAGCAATCGTCGAAACGACGCAAGCGGCGGAAACGTGAGGGCTTCCTCGCTCCCGTCGTCGTAGATGGTCGGTCGGACGTCGTCGAGGTCGCGGACGAGTGGTGACTGGAGGTCGGATCCGCGCGCGTCGTTGACCTCGACGCCCGCAGCCAGTCGCGAGAACGCGGGCAGCATCAGCACGTCCGCGCCCTCGTAGGCGGCCGGTGCGTCGAGAAAACACGGTCGCCGCTGCCCTTCGATGTCGATCGCCGGGTGGTCGTGTCCGATCACGTACTGCTCGGCGTCGAGCGACGGCTCCTCGTGCCCGTGACAGACTACGGTTCGTGGGTCCGCTGCGACGACGTAGGCGTCGCGGGCGTCGTCGCGGACGGCATCCAACATCGGGTCGTGATTCCCGCGAACGAACACGGGATCGCTTCCAGCCTCGCGGCACGCCGCTGCGAGTTCGGCGACCGTCTCACGACTCCGCTCCGAGACCGCCTCGAACCGGTGGAGCACGTCGCCGGCGAAGACCACGGTTGTCGGCTTTGCGCGGGTGAGCAGCGCGCCGAGTCGGTCGAGCAGGTCGCGACGCTCACCGAGCGGAAACGCGACGTCTGACGCTTCGTTCCGCCCGACGTGGAGGTCGGCGACGACGAGCGCGTCCGCGGTCGGCAGGAAGACGCTCCGCGGGAGAAACTGGAAGCCGTCCACGGTCGACGTACGGATGGGGCGGTCATATCGGTGACGGCAGCGGGAGCACGCACCGACGATGGCAGTGAGAGCACGCGTCGATGACGATAGCGTGACTACGCAACTGTGCTCTGCGGCTTGGGCGCACCGCTCGTCGGGTTCCGGTGGGATTTTTCTCGGCGGCCTGCAAGGACGCCAGTATGAGCGGAGCCCTCGAAGACAAGCGGACTGCGACGCGGTTTCGCATCCTCGTCGAAATCGCGGACCGGCAACCGGCGGTGAGCCAGGGTGAGATCGCCGAGGCCGTCGGCGTGACGAGCCAGGCCGTCAGCGAGTACATCCGAGAACTCGTCGACGACGGCTACGTCGAGAAGGAAGCGCGGTCGCGGTACCGCGTGACGAAAGAGGGCGTCGACTGGCTGTTCCAGGAGGCCAAAGGGCTCCAGCGATTCGCCGAGCACGTCACCGACGACGTGCTCGAAAGCGTCCAGGAGGATGCCGCCATCGCGACGGCGACGATCGAGACTGGTGACACGGTGACGTTGTCGCTCCGCGACGGACTGCTGCACGCCTCGCCGGGCGGTTCCGGTCCCGCGACCGGCGTCGCGACGACGAGCGCCGACCCTGGCGAGGACGTGAGCATCACTGGCTTCGAGGGCGTCATCGAGATCGAGCCGGGCGAAGTCACCGTCGTTCAGGTTCCGTCGGCGCGCTCCGGCGGCAGCCGAGCGGTTTCGCCGGACGAGTTGGCGGGGATCTGTGCCGATGCGGCTGTCGTCGTTGCGGCGGGAGTCGAAGCGGTCGTCGCGCTTCGAGCAGCCGAGGTCGACGTCGAAACGTCGTTCGCTGCCGGCGAAGTCGCCGCAGCGGCGGCCGCACGCGGTGTCGACAGCGTCGTCGTGGCCACGGCGGACAACGTGGGGCGCGTGACGGACGCACTCCGTGACAGCGACGTCCTGTACGAGGTAACCGAAGCCGGACGTGACGGGGCGACGCCGGCGGCCGGCGATCCGAACGAGGCGGGCGACAGCGACGGGGCGGACTGACACCGAGCGACGCCTCTCGATGCGGGCGAACAGGTGGTACGGGACTGCCCGTCTCCGAATCACACGGCGCGGTGTACCACGCAACCGCGAGACGCGCCGTGGCGAGGGCTACATTACGCGCGGTCTGGCCGCGGCTCCGTATATAAAACCTCGCGCAGACCGGGGCTTCTGCGGCACTGGGGCTGTCTCTTAGTGAGACAGGTTTACTCGCTCGCGTGTTCTCGTGCCGTTGCGTACGCTTCTTGGAGCTGCTTGAACTCCGCCTGTGAGCCGCCGTGATCCGGATGGACGGACTTCACGCGGTCGCGGTAGGCGGTCCTGACGGCCTCGGGACTGGCACCCCGCGAGAGATCCAGGTAGTCGAACGCCTCCGAGACCGGATCCGCTCTGGCGTTCGAGCGGGGACCGTGGGTGAAGGTGGGGACGTCGAACGGGAGTCGACGGCCGAGGGCGTGGACCGGCATCTCGTGCTCACAGAGGACGGTGTAGGTCCCTGCGCGTTCGAGTCTGAAGTACGCCTGCGCGTCGAAGGTGATCGCGACGTCCCGGCGCGGCAAGTAGAATTCGATCGTCTCGCCGCGGACGACGTGGTCCTCGGCGAACGGCTCGGAAATATCGCGGAGATACTCGCGAATCTCCGCGCGTCGGCGCGTCGAGCCATCGATTCGGTGGCCGGCGGGCGTCGGCTCGTCCGGAAAGAGGCGTCCGCCTACGACGAACACGCCCGCGGCGACGACGGAGGCGATACCGCCCCCGAGGAGGCCGAAGACGAGCCACGGCGGCAACAACGAGACCCACTCCGGAAGCACGTATAGACACAGGGCGCCGTCCCTAAAGAATTTCTCGCCCGGGGGTCGTACTCCGGAGCCGAAGAGCGAGCGCGCCACGCATCCTCACCTATTATATATTAAAAATTCGCTTCCGAGTACGTTTTATTCGGCGTCTCACGCTTCGGAAAGTACTTTAGTGATATCTGCGGACTTGCACACGCTAATGGCTGTAGCTTGGCTGGACGACGTGCGGTCCGCCGACATCGAGAGCGTCGGCGGAAAGGCGGCTTCGCTGGGCGAACTCACCGGGGCAGGGCTGCCTGTTCCCTCGGGGTTCGTCGTGACCGCCGGGACATACCGTGAATTCATCGAGGACGCAGGCATCGACGAGGAGCTGTTTTCGGCTGTCGACGTCGATCACGAAGACACCGAGGCTCTTCGTGAGGCTCACGAACGTGCTCACGAACTTATTATGAACACTCCCGTCCCCGACGACGTTCGGGAGGGAATCCTCGCTGCGTACCAAGACCTCGGCGACGGCGAACGCTTCGTCGCCGTCCGTTCGTCTGCAACCGCCGAGGACCTGCCGGACGCGTCTTTCGCCGGCCAACAGGAGACCTTCCTGAACGTCCAGGAGGACGCACTGGTCGAGCGTGTCAAGGAGTGCTGGGCGTCGCTGTTCTCCCAGCGAGCGATCTACTACCGGAACCGACAGGGCTTCCCGCACGACCAGGTCGACATCGCCGTCGTCGTACAGGAGATGGTCGACGCCGAGAAGTCCGGCGTGCTGTTCACCTCGCACCCCTCGACGGGCGAGCCGCAGATCATCATCGAAGCCGCGTGGGGACTCGGCGAAGCGGTCGTCTCCGGGTCTGTCTCCCCGGACAACTACGTCATCGACCGAGACACTGCCGAAGTCGAGACCATCACGGTCGCCGACAAGAAGATGATGATGGTCAAAGACGAGGAGACCGGCGAGACCATCGAGACGGAGGTCCCCGACGAAAAGCGGAGCGCACGCGTGCTCTCCGACGAGGAGATCGAAGAACTCGTCGCGCTCGGTGAGCGCGTCGAAGACCACTACGGAACGCCGCAGGACGTCGAGTGGGCGATCCACGAGGGCGAGGTGTATATGCTCCAGTCGCGGCCGATCACGACGATCTCCGACGACGAGGAGTCCGCCGAGGCGGCCGCCGGGGCGAACGGCGGACAGGTCCAGTCCGGCGACTCCTCCCAGTCCGGCGACGTCCTCTTCCGCGGGCTCGGATCGAGTCCCGGGATCGCCTCCGGTGAGGCCCGGATCGTCACGAAACTCGACCACCTCGACCAGGTCGGCGAGGGCGACATCATCGTGACTGAGATGACGATGCCTGATATGGTGCCCGCGATGAAGCGCGCGTCGGGCATCGTCACCGACGAGGGCGGGATGACTTCCCACGCCGCGATCGTCTCGCGCGAGCTCGGCGTTCCGGCGGTCGTCGGCGCCGGCTCGGCCACCCGGCAACTGGAAGACGGCCAGCCGATCACGATCGACGGTGACAAGGGAACGGTTCGCGAGGGTGCAGAGCCCGAGAAAGAGGCGCCCGAACCCATCGAGGAGGCGCGACCGAAGACGCCCGTGAAACCGATGACGGCGACCGAAGTGAAGGTCAACGTTTCGATCCCCGAAGCCGCAGAGCGCGCCGCCGCGACGGGCGCCGACGGGGTTGGACTCCTCCGCATCGAGCATATGGTGCTCTCGCTCGGCAAGACGCCAACGAAGTACATTGCCGAGAACGGCGAGCGGGCGTACGTCGACGAACTCGTCGACGGCATCCGAACCGCCGCCGAGGCGTTCTACCCGCGTCCCGTCCGCGTCCGCACGCTCGACGCGCCGACCGACGAGTTCCGCCAGTTGGAGGGCGGCGACGACGAGCCACACGAGCACAACCCGATGCTCGGATACCGCGGCATCCGCCGCTCGCTCGACAACCCGGATCTGTTCGAGCACGAGCTGGAGGCGTTCCGGCGGATCTTCGAGATGGGCTACGACAACGTCGAGGTGATGTTCCCGCTCGTCAACGACGCCGAGGACGTCTTCCGTGCACGGAATCTGATGGAACAGGCCGGCATCGACCCCACGAAGCGCGAGTGGGGCGTGATGATCGAGACGCCGGCGGCCGCGCTCGAAGTCGAGTCGATGGCTGAAACCGGCATCGACTTCGTCTCCTTCGGGACGAACGACCTCACGCAGTACACGCTCGCGGTCGACCGCAACAACGAGCGCGTCGCCGACCGCTTCGACGAGCTACACCCGGCAGTTCTGAAGCTCATCGGCGACACCATCGAGACGTGCCGGGACCTCGACGTCCGCACGAGTATCTGCGGGCAGGCAGGCTCGAAACCGCAGATGGTCCAGTTCCTCGTCGAGAAGGGCGTCTCGTCGGTTTCGGCGAACATCGACGCCGTTCGCGATGTCCAGCACGAGGTCAAGCGGGTCGAACAGCGCCTCCTGCTCGATTCCGTTCGCTGATCTCCGGTACTCCCTGGTCTGATCACTAAACGGAACCACTAAACGCGGACGGGAACTAAACGGCGCTATGCAGCGGGCGGCCCCGCAAGAGTTCGACCGGGTTCTTTCGTCGATGTGCACGGAGCCACATCCCGCCGCGCGGGACGCGGCGGAGCGATTTCTCGCGACGAACCCGGGGGATCCGGCGACGTACGCCGAAGTCGCCGACCTCGAATCGCGCGCGGTGGCCGGACTCGGGCGGCTCGCCGGCCTCGACGACGCAGCTACAGCCCCTTCGTCGTCACGAGCGGGCGCCGGTCGACCAGCGGCCGACGCCCCGTATGGATACATCACGAGCGGCGGGACCGAGGCGAACATCCAGGCGCTCCGCTCCGCTCGGAACCGTCGGGACGTCGAGCACCCGAACGTCGTCGTCCCCGAGAGCGCGCACTTTTCGTTTCCCAAGGCTGCCGACATCCTCGACGTGGAGTTACGTTCGGTTCCGACCGACGACGCCCACCGCGTCGACCTCGACGGCGTGCGGGCCGCCGTCGACGACCAGACGGTGTTAGTGCTCGGCGTCGCCGGAACCACCGAGTACGGCCGTGTCGACCCGATTCCGGAACTCACCAGAATCGCTCACGACGCCGGCGCGTACTGTCACGTCGACGCCGCGTGGGGTGGCTTTCTGCTCCCCTTCACCGACTACGAGTGGAGCTTCGCGCACGCGCCGATCGACTCGCTGACGATCGACCCTCACAAGTGCGGGCGGGCGGTCATCCCCGCCGGCGGCCTCCTGTTCCGCGAACGCGCAGGCGTCGACGCGCTCGCGGTCGATACTCCGTATCTGGAGTCGACCTCGCAGGCGTCGCTGACGGGGACGCGGAGCGGGGCCGGTGTCGCGGGCGCCGTCGCCGCGATGGACGCACTGTGGCCTGACGGCTACCGCCGCGAGTACGAGCGCGCCGACCGTCTCGCGCGGTGGCTGGCGACCGAACTCCGGGAGCGCGGCTACGACGTCGCCGACGTGGCACTCCCGATCGTCGTCGCCGACGTCGACGCCCCGACGTTCGAGCGGATCCGTGACCGGGGCTGGCGACTCTCCCGCACCGGTTCGGGGTTGGCTCGGATCGTCGTGATGCCACACGTCACCCGGGACGTGCTCCACGCCTTCCTGTCGGATCTCGACGAGATCCGGTAGCCGCGCTCGCGTCTACGGCGCCGATTTCGCCCGGAAACTCAAGACTTACGACCCCGTGCGACTCACTCTCCGGTAACGTGTCCCTCCCTGTCACGGCAGTACCGCTCGAGCCCGTCGTCGACACGGCCAGCACTGTCGGTCTCGCGCTCGCGAGTGACCTGTTGCCCGACTTCGGTTGGCTCTCGGCGGCGGTCGAGACGGCGACGGGATGGCCCGGGCTGGGCATCATCTTCGTCTACTCGTTCCTCATCGCGTTCGCGCTGCCCGGGGTGAGCGAGATCGTTCTGCTCGCGCCGCTGAATCTCGGCCTCTCGGAGACGGGACGACTCGCGGTCATCACGCTCGTGACCGGCGTCGGAAAGGCCGCGGGCAGCGTCTTCGCGTTCCACATCGGCCAGGAGGTCAAGGAGGCGGGACCGGTCATCCGGTTCCTGCGGCGGTCCCGGTTCGACGTGATCGAGTGGTCCGAGCGCCGCACCGTCGACATCGCACAGAAGTGGGGCTACGCCGGTCTTGCGGTCGCGCTCTCGATCCCGTTCTTCCCGGACACCCTCTCGATCTACGCGTTCGCCGTGCTCGAAGAGGATTACGTGAAGTTCGCGGCCGCGACGTTCGTCGGGAGCGTCGGCCGCCTCGTCGTCACCGTCGTCGGCGTCGGTACCGTGCTGTCGATCGTCTAGTCGGGGTCGCCCTCGCCACTGAGAGGCGGCCCGCCGGCGACTCCGAATCAGCGGGATTTTGGTGCCGCCGCTGAGAGTACCCCCTATGAGCCACGAGGACTTTCCCACCGAGAACCCGGCGGTGGTGACCTGCGGCCTGCCGTACGCCAACGGCGACCTGCACATCGGCCACCTCCGAACGTACGTCGGCGGCGACATCTACAGTCGCGCGCTGAAGCGACTCGGCCAGCAGACCGCGTTCGTCTGCGGGTCGGATATGCACGGCACCCCGGTCGCCGTCAACGCCGCCCAGGAGGGCGTCACGCCCGAGGAGTTCGCGCTCCGACACCACGAACAATACGAGGAGACCTTCCCGAAGTTCGACGTCGAGTTCGACAACTACGGGCACACGGACGACGCGACGAACACGGAGACGACCCAGGAGATCGTCCGGACTCTCGAAGCGGAGGGCTACGTCTACGAGAAGGAGATCCCGGTCGCCTACGACCCCGACGCCGACCAGTGGCTCCCCGACCGCTTCGTCGAGGGAACCTGCCCCTACTGCGGCGAGCACGCCCGCGGCGACGAGTGCGACGAGGGCTGCGGTCGCCACCTCGAACCCGGCGAGATCGAAGATCCCGTCTCGACGATCACGGGCAACTCAGCGGAGTACCGAAACCGAGAGCACAAGTTCTTCGCCGTCTCCGACCTGCAGGAGTACCTCGGCGAGTTCATCGACCGCCTGGAAGGCACCTCGAACGCGCAGAATCAGCCCCGCGAGTGGATCGAGGGCGATCTCCAGGACTGGTGTATCACCCGCGATATGGAGTGGGGCGTCGACTACCCCGGCGAGGAGGACCTCGTCCTCTACGTCTGGGTCGACGCGCCGATCGAGTACATCTCCTCGACGAAGCAGTACACCGAACGCGTCGGCCCCGACGTCTTCGACTGGGAGACGGCCTGGCGCGAGGACGGCGACATCGTCCACATCATCGGCCGCGACATCATCCAGCACCACACGGTGTTCTGGCCGGCGATGCTCCACGCCTCGGGCTACGTCGAACCCCGCGCCGTGATGGCCTCCGGATTCATCACGCTGGAGGGCAAGGGCTTCTCGACCTCGCGAAACCGCGCGGTCTGGGCCGACGAGTACCTCGAGGAGGGCTTCCGTCCCGACCTCCTGCGCTACTACCTCGCGACCAACGGCGGCTTCCAGCAGGACGTCGACTTCTCGTGGGCGCGCTTCCGCGAGCGCGTGAACAACGAACTCGTCGGCACGGTCGGCAACTTCGCGTACCGCTCGCTGCTCTTCGCCGCCCGCGAGTTCGGCGGCACGCCCGACGTCGACCTCTCGGAGTCGGTCCGTGAGCGCATCGAGACGGCGATGGCCGAGTTCGAGGCCGGCGTCAACGAGTACTCGGTCCGCGAGGTCGGCGACGCCGCCGTCCGCCTCGCGCAGTTCGGCAACGAGTACATCCAGCGGAACGAACCCTGGAAGCTCGACGACGACGACCCCGAGAAGGCGCAGGTCATCCGTGACTGCGTCCAGATCGCGAAGGCCGTCGCCGTGCTCTTCGAGCCGGTCACGCCCGAAGCGGCCGAGAACCTCTGGGACGACCTCAACGAGGACGGCGACGTCCACGCCGTCGGCACCGACGCCGCGCTCGACGCCCCGGCCGCGGCGTTCGACGAACCGACGGAACTGTTCGAGAAGATCCCCGAGGAGCGCGTCGAGGAACTGAACGAGAAACTCGAAGCGCGAGTCGACGCTGCGACCGAAGACGGCGAGGCCGAGGCCGACGCGGACGACGAGGCCGACGCAGGTACTGGCGACGGCGACGAGCCGACCGAGGAAGCAGTGGCCGACCTCGAACCGATCGCCGACGAGCGGATCAGCTTCGAGGACTTCCAGGATCTCGACATCCGCGTGGGCGAGATCGTCGCCGCCGAGGGTGTCGAAGGCGCCGACAAACTCGCGAAGCTGACGGTCGACATCGGCGTCGAAGAGCGCCAGATCGTCGCCGGGATCAAACAGCTCCACGACCTGGATTCGCTCCCTGGCACGAAGATCGTCGTCGTCGCCAACTTGGAGAAAGCCGAACTGTTCGGCGTCGAATCCAACGGGATGCTGCTCGCGGCGGGCGATCAGGCCGATCTCCTGACCACCCACGGCGACGCCGTCCCCGGAACGAAGGTCCAGTAGACCCCTCGTTACGCCGGCCGGCTCATCGTCGGTCTTTTTAACTCACTCCCGAGTAGGGGGTCCTATGAGAAAGGCGAAAATCGTCTGCACGCTCGGCCCGGCGTCGGACGACGAATCCACGATTCGGGGCCTCGTCGACGCCGGGATGAGCGTCGCCCGCCTCAACGCGAGCCACGGGACCCCGGACCACCGCCGGAAGGTCATCGAGCGCATTCGGTCCGTAGACGACGTGACCGACAGCCCCCTGGCCGCGATGGTCGACCTCCAGGGCCCCGAGGTCAGGACGGCGCCGCTCGAAGACCCAATCACGCTGGCGACTGACACGGAGGTCCGGTTCGTCGCGGGCGAGGAGGCGACGCCCGAAACGATCGGGCTCTCGTACTCGATCACGGCCGCCGAGCCGGGCGATACGGTGCTCCTCGACGACGGTCGGATCGAGGCCACGGTCGTCCGCGTCGACGACGACGGCGTCGTCGCGCGCATCGACTCCGGCGGCGAACTCGGGGGGCGAAAGGGCGTCAACCTCCCGGGCGTCGACCTCGACATCGACCTCATCACCGAAGGCGACCGCGCGGAACTGGCTGTCGCCGCCGAGACCGAGGCCGACTTCGTCGCCGCCTCGTTCGTCCGCTCTGCGGAAGACGTCTACACCATCAGCGACGCGCTCGACGAACTCGGCGCGGACATCCCCGTCGTCGCAAAGATCGAGCGCGCGGGGGCGGTCGAGAACCTCGACGAGATCATCGACGCCGCCTACGGCGTGATGGTCGCCCGCGGCGACCTCGGCGTCGAGATGCCGCTCGAAGACGTCCCGATCATCCAAAAGCGGATCATCCGAAAGTGCCACGCCGCCGGGACGCCCGTCATCACGGCGACCGAGATGCTCGATTCGATGGTGCACGCCCGCCGACCTACTCGGGCGGAAGCCTCCGACGTCGCGAACGCGGTCCTCGACGGCACCGACGCGGTGATGCTCTCGGGCGAGACCGCGATCGGCGACGACCCGGTACGCGTCGTCGAGACGATGGACCGGATCATCCGACAGGTCGAAGCCAGCGACGAGTACGCCGAGAGCCGCGAACAGCGGATTCCGACGCCGGACGAGGACTCCCGCACCGAGGCGCTCGCCCGCTCGGCGCGGTATCTCGCCCGCGACGTCGGTGCGAGTGCAATCGTCGCCGCTTCCGAGTCCGGCTACACCGCGCGGAAGACGGCGAAGTTCCGGCCGGCAGTCCCGGTGGTCGCGACGACTCCGACGGACCGCGTCCGCCGGCAACTCGCCCTCTCGTGGGGCGTCATCCCGGTCTACTCGGCGTACCGCGACGGCATCGACGCGATGATGGAAGACGCCGTCGACGCCGCGCTCGACGCCGGCGTCGCGAAATCCGGCGACACGCTCGTCGTCCTCTCGGGGATGATGACCGAACTCGAGGGCACGAACACGACGAATATGCTGAAACTCCACGTCGCCGCCGAGGCCGTCGCGACGGGCCGGAAGGTCGTCGGAGGCCGCGTCGCTGGCCCGCTCGCAGTCACCGAGGACGGCGACCTCTCGTCGGTCCCCGACGGAGCGATCCTGGCACTGCCGGCGACCTTCGACGGCGAGTTCGACGGCGAGGCCGCCAAACTCGGCGGCATCGTCGACGCGCGTCCCGGGATGACGGGCTATCCGGCGCTCGTCGCCCGCGAACTCGACATCCCGATGATCTCGGGTGCGCCGCTGCCGACGTCGCTGTCGCCCGGGACGACTTTGACGCTGCACGCCGAACGCGGCATCGTCTACGAGGGCGACGTCATCAGACATCGCACGCGAGACGCCGAGATCCGATAGGCGTCCGAGGCGGCAAGTCTTTTCCTGTGGCAGTCGTACTACTCGTAATGAGTAATCCGGACACTGGTCCCGACCGGGAGCTCGACGAGACCCGAACCGACCAGGACGCTGCGCCGCCTGCGACCGACGTCGATGCCGACGGGCTCGGCGACGGACGGCTCTCGCTCCGTGCGCCGATCGAACCCGGCGATCCCGACGCGGAGAACGCCCTGTTCGTGGTGGCTGGCGCGCTCGGTACGGTCGCGCTCCTCGCGTCAGCGATCGTCCCGGGCGTACTCTGAGCGGCTCGCCGCCACTCGATTTCGGCCTCCGTGCTGCACGTCCGTTATCAGTTCTGATCCTGTGACCGCAGCGTTTTATGCGAGTTGGTCGGTAGCGTAGGGGGACGACCGTATCGCCGATGTCTCACGCCCATCCCTACCTCGCTCTCGCTATCGCCCTCTCCCTCCTCGTCGGCGGTGCGACGCCCGTTTCGGGGGTCGCCCCTGCGTCGACGGCGCCGGGAGTGGCCCACAGCGCCGGGACCGAGACGATCGGCGAGGACAGCCACAGCACCTCTCCGCACGCACTCGCAGCCGCCGATCGCGCGCCGCAACAGACCGACGACGCCTCGGCGTCGTTCCCTGGCGGCAACGTGACCGTCACCCGCGGCGACGAGGTGACGTTCTCGGTCTCACACTCCGACCCCGCGAACGTGACGATCGGCGGCCCGGAGTACGGCTTTCACCTCACCGTCGCGCTCGGCGGCAGCGGCACGTCCGAAGTAACTCTCGACACACGCCAGACGACTGCCGCCGATCCAGCCGTCTTCGTCGAAGGCGGATCCGCGACGCTGCACTCCGCACCGCTCGATGAGCCCATCGAGCCCGAAGACTACCTTCTCCGCGTCTCTATCGACGGCGTCGAGCGCGACATCGGAACGCTCACCGTCGACCCACGGGGCGAGACGACAGCGGAATCGTACCGCGCGCCGGGGGCGTTCGAGCCCTCGGAGTACGTCGACGGCGGCGAAGACGGCGACGCCAACGTCGGACCCCTGGAGACGACGATGAGCGCCGGAACCGACCTCGCACGCGGCGATTACGCCGTCGTCCGCTTCGAGGAGAGCGGCCTGGAGTCGGCGCTGAACACGAGCGACCTCACCGGTGCCGCGGCGGCTAACGGGCTCAAAGTGAACTTCACGCAGACGACGCCCGGGCCGAACCAGGAGCCGCGGGAGTACGTCGCGACGGCCTCGGCGAACGTCTCCGTGCTGCCGAGTCTCGCGAACGACGAGATCTACGTGCTCTGGGACACCAGCGAGGTTCCGATCGGGAATCTGGAGAAGCGCAATCGCTACCGCGCGGCCCTGACGCTGACCGACGAGAGCGGCCTCGCCGACTCGCCGACGACGATCGCGTCGACGCCGTTCCATCTCAGTTCGCAGTCGGTGTCGCTGTCGCCGGACAACGACTCGGTGCATTACCCCTGGGAGAACAGTTCGTTCGCCGTCTCCGGGACGACGAACCGCGCGCCGAACACGACGCTGGAAGTCCGCCTCCGGTCCTCGGATCCGAACGCGTTCCTGCAGCTGCGCGATGCCACAGTCGGCCCCGACGGGGACTTCGAGGCGTCGTTCGACCTCTCGTCGGTCTCTCGGGGGACGAACGCGACGCTTTGGGTTCGCAATCACTTCTTGCAGACCGCACAGGACGTCTACTTGGTCGCACCGGACCCGAGCGTCCGTATCGAAGACCAAACGGCGAACGGAACGACGCTACGGATCGCGAGCGCCGAAGTCCCCGCGGGCGGTTTCGTTCGCTTGGAAGACGCCGACGGGTCGTCGGTCGGACGGAGCGACTACCTCGCGCCCGGTGAACATACGAACGTAACAGCGGAGTTGGGGACGCCGCTCTTCGAGGCCCAACAGATCCGCGCCGAACTGGTCCGCGCCGGCGAGGAGCAGTCCTACGACCCCGACGCGGCGGCCTACACCGCGAACGACGCCGTCGTCAACGACACGGCGCGGATCGAGTTCCCGCCGGCACCGACCGAGACGAGCACACCGACGCGGACCGCGACGGCGACGGCGACGTCCACGGCGACGCCGTACCCCGTCGTCACGCGGACGCCGCTGGCTCCCGCTGGTGCCTCGCAGTCGAGTCTCCCGCTGTCGCCGGGCGTCGCGGTCGCCGCGCTGCTCGGCGCCGGTGCACTGCTCGCACGCCGAGGTGGGTCGTCGTGATCCCCGAACTGGAGCCCGAGGATTTCGTCGCTTTCCTCGCGGACCTCTGGCGCGAGCGGGGCTGGGAGATCTCCGTCAAAGAGCGCGCCGACGAGACGCGGTTCGTGATCGGCGAGCGGGGCGACGGCAAGCGCGGCGTCATTTACGCCTTCCCGACGACGACGGCGACGGTCACCGAACGGCACCTCAAGCAGTTCGTCGCCTTCTGTCGGAAACGCAGCATCGACGTGGCCGTCGTCGCGACGCAGGGCGCGTTCGCGGACGGCGCCAAGAAGGTGGCCGCCCAGCGAAGCGTCCACCTCCTCGACCGCGCGACGCTCGCCGAGACAGTCGAGGAGGGCGGCTTCGAGGACGTCCTGAAGCAGTACACCGAGACGAGCGGCCTCGAAGCAGCCGTCGAACGGCTCCAGGAGCTTGGGGTGCCGGTCCCCGTGTCCGTCGTCGACCGCGTCCCCGACTTCGGTGAGTCGCTCGCGGCGATCCGCGCGAAACTCGACCGCGGCGACGGGGACGACAGCGACGACGCGGATGCGTCGGGGGCGCAGTCCGATTCTGATCCCGATTCGAGCGGCGCCCCCGGGGCCGACGCCGGAGTCACGGACCGGATCCGCGCGCTCTCCTCGCGCTCGCTACCGGCGACTGTCATCCCGATCGTCCTCGTCGTCGCGTTCGTGCTCGGGGCTGCGCTGGGGCCGGCGCTCGGCCTCGGGGGTCCCTTCGCCTCCGGCGGCGACGACGGCCTCGACGTCTCGGCGATCTCGACGGCGAGCGCGAACGCGACGGCGGACGTGCGCTGGAATGCGAAGACGACGCAGGCGCTCACGGTGAACGGGACCACCTACGATGCCCCCGACGAACAGACGTTCCTCCTAGTTCGGATGAACGTGACCAACCGGGCCGACACTCCGACGCAGTTCGCACAGTCGAAGTTGGCCGTCGAGGTCGCGGGCGAGCGCTACGCGCATCAACCGCTCGACGGCGTGACCGGCTTCCCCTCCGCCGGACTGTTCGAACCTGGCGAGTCGCGGGAGGTGTGGACGGTCTTCAGCGTTCCCGCCGACGGAGAGAGCGCGACGCTCTTGATGACCGGCGAACTGAACGTTCGCTTCACCCGCGATACCACGATCACGCCCGAGGCGACCGTCCCGGAGCGCGAATAGCGGGTCCGACGGCCTTCCCGTCGGTCGATGTCGCACGCTCGGTCACGCCACGCAGTTGGTCGATCGACCGATATCGCACACTCCCGTCGCTCGGTTTCCCAACGTGTGCATCGATCTCTCGTGACAACGCTTAATCGTGCGCCAGACTTATCGCTCGTATGCTCGAACCAGCGCTTTCGGTCGCCCTGCAGCTCTCGATCCCGCCGGAGACGCTGCCGCTGTTGCTGGTCACCGCCGGACTCGGCGTCAGCTTCCTCGAAGCCTTCGCGCCGGGCGCACACTTCATCGTCCTCGGAATCGCCCTCCTCGCGGCCGGACTCGTCGGGCTGGTCCTCGGGCCGCTGGCCTCACCGATCGTCCTCGGCGTCCTCGTCCTCGTCTTCGGGTCGCTTGCGCTCTACGGCTACCGCGAGTTCGACATCTACGGCGGCAAAGGCACCGAACAGACGAGCGATTCGGCGAGTCTCCGCGGCCGGACCGGTCGCGTCACGGAACGCGTGACCCCGACCGACGGCGAGGTCAAACTCGACGACGGCGGTTTCAACCCCTTCTACGCCGCGCGATCGGTGGACGGCGAACTCCCCGTCGGGACGGAAGTTGTCGTCGTCGACCCCGGCGGCGGGAACGTCGTCACCGTCGAGTCACTCTCGTCCGGCTACGACGAGATCGACCGCCAACTCGATCAGGGTCGGGCGTCGCGGTCGGACGACGTCGAGAGAGCAGACAGCGAGGACGACACCGAGATGGAGACCGAGCGCGCCTGATCGCGGCTGCGACGACGCTCAGACGCGACGACATCGAGACGTAACGATACTGAGACACGACGACACGGAGACGGCGGCCGAACCGGTCTCACCGACGTACCGCGATTCTGTGCGCACTCGCGTCGCCGAATTTCTCAGTTCGACTGGGCCAACGCTTATCAGACCCACACACTAAGTCCGCGTATGGTACTTGGTCCCGTTCCATTACAGACAGGTCTCGGTATCCCGACGATCGGGATACTCGTGCTCCTCCTCGCGATCGTCATCGTCTACCAGATGGTCGAGATCGTCGACGCCTACGAGAAGAAGGCGCTGACGGTGTTCGGTGAGTACAGGAAGCTCCTCCAACCCGGCATCAACTTCATCCCGCCGTTCGTCTCGCGGACGTATCCGTTCGATATGCGGACGCAGACGCTCGACGTGCCTCGACAGGAGGCGATCACCCGCGACAACTCGCCGGTGACCGCCGACGCCGTCGTCTACATCAAGGTGATGGACGCGAAGAAGGCGTTCCTGGAGGTCGACGACTACAAGCGCGCCGTCTCGAACCTCGCACAGACGACGCTGCGGGCCGTCATCGGCGATATGGAACTCGACGACACGCTCAACAAGCGTCAGGAGATCAACGGCCGGATCCGCCGCGAACTCGACGAGCCGACCGACGAGTGGGGCGTGCGCGTCGAGAGCGTCGAGGTCCGCGAGGTCAATCCCTCCCAGGACGTCCAGCAGGCGATGGAGCAGCAGACGTCCGCCGAGCGCCGTCGCCGTGCGATGATCCTGGAAGCGCAGGGTGAACGCCGCTCTGCGGTCGAGCAGGCCGAGGGTGAGAAGCAGTCGAACATCATCCGCGCCCAGGGTGAAAAGCAGAGTCAGATCCTGGAAGCACAGGGTGACGCCATCTCGACGGTCCTCCGCGCGAAGTCCGCCGAGTCGATGGGCGAACGCGCGATCATCGAGAAGGGTATGGAGAGCTTAGAGACGATCGGGCAGGGCGAGTCGACGACGTTCGTCCTCCCGCAGGAACTCACGAGCCTCCTCGGGCGCTACGGCCGGCAGTTGACCGACTCCGACGTCCAAGAGCAGGCCGGCCTCGACAGTCTCGACTTCGACGCGGAGACGCGCGAACTCCTCGGCCTCGACGACATCGAGGAGATCCTCGGGCAGATCGATCAGGCCACCGAGATGGACGTCGAAGAACTCGAACAGGAGGCCGAAGCGATCAAGCGCGGCGCGGGCACGGACATCCGGAGCGCCGACGCGGTCATCGACCAGGCCGACGCCGCAGACGAGGCCGCGATCAAAGATCCCGAAGACGTCGTCGCCGACGCACAAGCCGCGACCGACACGGAAACCCCGACAGAACAGAGCGACGAAGCCGCGGATGACGACGACCGCGCCGTCGAGAAAGAGCGGGAGTAGGACCGCGTTACCGACGCGTTCCGGCGACGTTACCCGCGTTCACGTTTTTTCGTCCGACTTCGCTGAGACGAGCGAAGCGCTTTTCTCCGTGTCGAGTCGTACTAGTGGTAGATTCGAATGCCGAACCGCGACATCGACGAGGAAAAGCGGGCGACGCTCCGGCGCTTCGCCGCGCTGGGGGCGGCGTCGCCGCTCGCTGGACTCGGTGCCAGTGGCGAGGCCGAAGCCACGTCCGACTCGACGAGCGACGCCCGCGACGCCATCGTCGGCTACGTGGCGTCGACGCCGGGTGCGCATTTCTCGAAGATACGCGACGATCTCAGCCTGGGGACGGGCGAGACCCAGCACCACCTCCGACAACTCGTCGACGACGGCGTACTCGTGTTCCGCCGCGACGGCGATTACAAGCGGTTCTTCCCCGCAGACCGGTTCTCCGAGTTCGAACAGGTCGCGCTCGGGTACCTCCGTCGTCGCACGCCGCGCGGAATGCTCGTTGCCCTCCTCCGCGACCCGGGCACGAGCGGCGCAGCGATCGCAGAACACCTCGACGTGTCGCGAGCGACCGTGAGCGGGTATGCCCGCAAACTCGACGACGCCGGGCTGCTCTCGCGCGACGGCGCGTACGCCGTCGAACGGCCGGAGACGCTCCTCACGCTCGTCGTCAGATACGCCGACTCGCTCGGACCAGAGGCCGCTGCCCTGGCCGACGAGGCCGACTCGCTGATCCGATACGAGCCGCGGGACGGCGCAGACGACTGACTCCGTAGCTCCGATTGATCCCGTTCTTCGCGACGCACCTGTGGCAGGCTACTGGGTCACTTTCCAGGTCGTCCCCGAGGAGTAGCCCCACTTCTCGATTGTGAGGCCGACGTCGCCGTCGAGGATGGCACGCATATTGGCTCCGACTTCCTTCGCCGAGAGACCGAGATCCTCCGCGATCAGCCGCGACTTGAAGTACGTCTGCGTGTCGGCGTTCGCGCGGAGGTACTGGAGAATCTGTCGCTGTTTGTCGCTGAGGTTCGGTGCGGTCGTCGTGGAGGCGGTTGCGCTCATACTCCTACACACGGTGTATCTCCCTATGAGGGGTTTGGTACGCGCGGTTAACACGCCGCTGTAATGCGGTCTTTCGCGATTGGGGCCGCGTTTCCACGTGCTATTATCGGCTTCGAGGTACGGTCGCCTAACGGGGCAGACCACCCGCGCCGAGGCAGAAAGTTCATACGCGCCGGCCGGCCAGAAAGCACCAATGGGTCCCTCCGACGGTGCCGCCCGCGGCCCGCCCGCCGACCGCGCCAGCGACGGCGCGGCCCCCTCCATCGCTGTGAGCGTCGTGCTCCCCGCGTACAACGAAGCCAACACCATCGAGTCGACCGTGGAGACGACACTCCGGACGCTCGATGCCTTCCTCGAATCGGGGACCTTCGAGGTCATCGTCGCCGAGGACGGCTGCGACGACAGGACGCCCGAGATAGCAGACCGCCTGGCGGCCGCTGACGGCCGCGTCAGGCACTTCCACAGCGACGAGCGGCTCGGACGTGGTGGGGCGCTCGAACACGCCTTCGAGGCCGCACACGGCGATGTGCTGGTCTACTTCGACACCGATCTAGCGACCGATATGCGCCACCTCGAAGAGCTCGTAGAGCGCGTACGCTCCGGCGAGGCCGACGTCGCGACCGGTTCGCGCTGGATGCCCGAGAACGTCGCTGACAGACCGGCAAAGCGCGGCGTCCCCAGCCGCGTGTACAACGGCCTGGTGCGTACGTTCCTCCGCTCTGACCTCCGGGACCACCAGTGCGGGTTCAAGGCGTTCAGCCGCGAGGCGTTCGAGACGCTCGCAGACGAGGTCGAAGACGACCACTGGTTCTGGGACACAGAGATGCTCGTCCGGGCACAGCGGGCCGGCTACGAGGTGACTGAGTTCCCCGTCGACTGGACGCCGAAGGGCGACACGAAAGTCGACCTCGTCCGCGACGTCCTCGGGATGGGCAGTCAGATTCTGCGGACGTGGTGGCAGTTGTCGGTTCGTCCGCGACTCTCCCAGCGGGTCGGGCTCGCGGCCGGTGCGGTACTGGCCGTCCTCGCACTCGTGTTGATGACGCAGTATCTCGACTTCGGGACGGTACTCACGGAAATGCGCGACGCCGATCCCGCGCTGGTCGGCGCGGCCGCGCTCGTCTACGTCCTCTCGTGGCCGCTCCGTGGGTTCCGCTACCAGGATATTCTCACCGAGTTGGGCTATCGCGAGCAGTTGAGCTTCTTGACGGGCGCGGTGTTCATCAGCCAGACCGGGAACCTGGTCTTTCCCGCACGTGCCGGAGACCTGATCCGCGCGTACGTCGTCAAGGCCCGTCGCGGCATTCCGTACCCCTCGGGCTTCGCGTCGCTGGCGGCCGAGCGGGTCTTCGATCTACTCACCATCGCGTCGATGGCGGGCGTCGTCCTGCTCGGCTACACGGCGACGGGGCAGACAGCGGAGTTAGCCCGAACCGTCGTCGGCGCGGAGGGCGCGGGCCGCGTGGCCGTCGTCGTCGCGATGGGCGTCGGACTCGTCGCCATCGCCGCCGTGATCGGCATCGCGCTGTCGGCCCGGAGCGACCGCGACGTCGTCACCGCGCTCGTCTACCGCGTGAGCACGGACTCGTACGCCGACTTCGTCGCCGGCGTCATCGGGCGGTTCGTCGGCGACCTCCAGACCGTCGCCGGCACGCGGCGCGGATTCGCCCGCGTCGGCGCGACGAGCGTCCTCGTCTGGACGCTCGACGTCGTCACGGCACTTTTGGTCCTCGCGGCGTTCTCTCCCGGGCTGCCGGTCGTAGAACTGATCGCGGTGAGTTTCTTCGCGGTCAGCGTCGGGAACCTCGCGAAGGTGCTTCCGCTGTCCCCCGGCGGTGTCGGTCTCTACGAGGGCGCGTTCACGCTGCTCGTCGTCGGCCTGACGCCGCTCGGAGCCGAGCTCGCGCTGGGCGCGGCCGTGCTGGACCACGCCGTCAAGAACATCGTCACCGTGATCGGCGGCTACGCCTCGATGCTCGGCCTCAACGTCTCGCTGACGACGGCGGTCGAGGAGACGCGCGACGTGCGCGAAGCGCGCGAGGAAGCGCCGGAGCTGGACTGAGATTCCTAGTAGAGGCCGCTCAGGAACGGCGCGGCGGCAGCCGCGACGGCATCTTCCAGCGCGTCGGTGCGCGTCAGTTGTCCGGCGGTGAACGCGCCCGCTGCGCCCTGGTTCTTCGCGACGTTCGACTCACCGAGCACGTCGTCCATCACCGGTCCCAACTCCTCGCCGTCGTGGATGCGAGTCGCGATCGACTCCGGGAGACGGAGGCTCGGGCCGGAGCCGACGCCCCAGCGGTCGCCGTCTGTGGCGGCCGCCCACATCACGAGGTACGTGTCGGTCGCGGGTGCCTCGGCGTCGGCGGCTGCGTTGGCGTCGTCGACAACGCGGCCGTCACCGAAGGACGCGACGCCGCCTTCGATCCCGACGCCGAGACGGGTCTCCTCGGAGTCGTCTGCTTCGTCTCGAACCGTTTCGAGCACCGCTTCGGCTCTGTTCTGCGCTCCCGCTCGCGTCTCGTCGTGCCCGATCGGTTGCTCGGAGACGCCCGATGGGACTGCTTCGGCGACGACGGTCGCGCCGGGGAACACGCGGGCCGTCGCGTCGCGCTTCACCGGGTTGCCGCTGCCGACTGCGACGTACATACCCCTGAGTGAACGACCGCCGGCGATACGTGTGTCGCTTCTGTGCGGTTCGGAGTACCTACTTCAGTTATCTCCGTGAAAGAGTTCAGCGAGCGTCTCGACGCCGTCGAGGAGCCGCGGACTCGGTTGATTCAGCAGGTCGTCGTCGAGAACGTGGACGGACGCGTCGAGGTCCCACCCGCGGTCGGCGAGGATGTCGGGGTCGGCCCGGTCGCCGTGGCCGCAGTGGTGGACGATCACGTGCGTGGGATCCGCCGCTTCGACCTGCTCGCGTGTCACCTCGCGGGAGCGCTCGCCGGGGTCCCAGAAGGGATAGCTGCCCCCGGCCGCCGCGACGACTTCTGGGACCCAGTTACCGGCGGCCATCGGCGGGTCACCCCACTCCTCACAGTAGACGACCGGTCGTGCGTCGTCGCCGCCTTGCTCGCCGTCGCTTCGCCCGGGAACGCGGTCCCGAACCGCATCGATCCGGCGGCGGGCCTCGTCGGCCAGCCGTTCGCCTGCCTCGGGACGACCGACGGCACGGCCGAGCGTCGCGAAGGAGTCGACGACGGCGTCCAGTCGGTCGGGCTCGACGTGACAGACGTCGTAGCCGCGCGCTGCGAGCTCGTCGCGGACGTCCGCTTGCAACGCGTCGGCGGTGCAGACCAGATCGGGATCGAGGTCGGCCAGCCGATCGTAGTCGGGATTCAGCCACCCGCCGACGACCGTGCGGTCCAGCGGGCAGTGCGTCGTCACGCCGACGAGGAGGTCCCTGCCACCCATCGCCGCCACCGTCGCCGTGGCGCTCGGCGCGAGCGAGACGACGCGCTCGACGTCGCTGGCCGAGCCGGCCCCCCCGGCTGCGTCGTCGCGAGAAGAGTACATAGTCGTCGTCGACGGGGAACGATCAAGTGCGTTGTGGACGGGACTGGCCCACGATTTGGGCGGGTCGTGCCGCCGATACCGACTATATAAATCATAACGGTCTATTTCGACAGACAACGCGATTCGGGGCTGTGCACTGGGTTCGGGCGAGCGATTCCGAACCGCTTTTATATTCTCCGTCGGTGGAATGGGTACGGACCGCTCCGGGCCTCTCTTACCCCGTGTCTGTGGCACGGAGCATTCGTCGCTATACCGATGAGCGAGAAGAGTACGTACACTCGCGTGAACGCGAGAACGAGAGACGAATCGCGAACGAACGACGGCCGAGACGGCGACTCGGCCGGCCAGCGGTGGGTACGACCCGGCCAGGAAGAAGAAGAAGAGACCGAAGAAGAATCCACCGAGGAAGAGCTCTCCTGTCCGGAGTGTGGCGGCAACGTCGTCGTCGACGACGAACACGGCGAGACCGTCTGTGACGACTGTGGGCTGGTCATCACCGAGGACTCGGTCGACCGCGGCCCCGAGTGGCGCGCGTTCGACGCCAAGGAGAAAGACCAGAAGTCCCGCGTCGGCGCGCCGACGACGAACACGATGCACGACAAGGGGCTCTCGACGAACATCGACTGGCGCGACCGCGACGCCTACGGCAACTCGCTGTCGTCGAACCAGCGCCAGAAGATGCAGCGCCTCCGCAAGTGGAACGAGCGCTTCCGGACGCGCGACTCGAAAGAGCGCAACCTCAAGCAGGCGCTCGGCGAGATCGACCGGATGGCCTCGGCGCTCGGTCTCCCCGAGAACGTCCGAGAGACCGCCTCTGTCATTTACCGCCGCGCGCTCGACGAGGATCTGCTCCCCGGCCGCTCCATCGAAGGCGTCGCCACCTCGTGTGTCTACGCTGCGGCGCGGATGGCGGGCGTCCCCCGCTCGCTCGACGAGATCGCGGAGGTCTCCCGCGTCCCCAAGAGCGAGGTCGCGCGAACCTACCGCTACATCGCACGCGAACTGTCGCTAGAAGTCAAGCCCGCCGACCCCGAGCAGTACGTCCCCCGATTCGCCTCGGAGCTTGGCCTCTCCGACGAGGCGAAACTTCGCGCGCGCCAGCTGCTGAAGAACGCCAAAGAGAAGGGCGTCCACTCCGGAAAGTCGCCGGTCGGCCTCGCGGCCGCCGCCGTCTACGCCGCCGCCCTGCTCACCAACGAGAAGACGACGCAGGCCGCCGTGAGCGACGTTGCGGACATCTCCGAAGTCACGATCCGCAACCGATATCACGAACTGCTCGAAGCCGAAGAGAGCATCGGCCTCGCGTAAGCCGGGTCTCGGTATCGCCGTCGGCGCGGCGATTTCGTCGACACTCCTCATTTTCTGGCCACCTCTTCCCGCGAGACAGTCGTCGGCACCCCGCGAGACAGTCGTACGTCCCCTGCGTGACAGCGAGAGACATTCCCGTGAGTTTAAGAACGCCCACGGCGTCGGCCACGGATATGACTCGAACGCGACGCCGTGCGATGATCGCGACGCTCGTCGCCGTCCTCGGTGCCAGCGTCGGCGTCGCCGGGGCCGGACATCTCTACCTCCGCGAGTGGCGACGGGGCGCAGCGTGGTTCTCGTTCGTCATCGGGGCGGCACTCGTGCTTCTCTCGGTGTTCGTCGATCCGACGACGGTCAGTCTCACCGATCCCGCGTCCGTCGCGGCGATGCAGCCGTCGTCGCTGCCGACGATCGTCACCGCGCCGCTGTTTGCGCTCCTGCTGCTCAGCGCGCTCGACGCCTACCGTCTCGCGACCCGTGGACCGACGTCGACGGACGCACCGCAGTGTCCGAACTGCGGCGGCGAGATCGACCCGGAAATCTCGTTCTGTCCGTGGTGTACGGTCGAGTTCGAGAACTACCCGGTCGAGGACGGAGAAGTCGGCGATCGACGAACGGAAAACTGAACGCCGCCGCGCTATAGAGCGTTTGCGAGTCTCCACTCACCCAATCACACCAGTCGTGCGATCGCCTCTGTAATCAGTTGCAAACGCTACTACAGACGCCTACTTCTCGATGATACTCTCTTCGACGGCCTCGCCGAAGTGTCGCGCGGTCTGCTCGTAGAACAGCAGGACGTCGTCTCCGGCTTCCAGGTCCGTGACGGCCGTGCGTCCCTCGCGCGTGTGGACCTTGATCGTCTCGGCGTTCTGCAGCAGCGTCTCCACGCGGTCACCGTCGATCTCGGCCTCGATGCGGAACATCGGGCGCTTTTCGATCTTCACGCGGCCGACGACGGCCTCGCGCGTCTTGCCGTCGGCGTCGACGACTTGCACCTCGTCGCCGCTCTTGAGTTCCGAGAGGTACTTCGTGCCGCCGTCTGGCGTCCGGACGTAGGCGTGGACCGCGCCGGCGTTGACTCGGAACGGCCGGGAGGCGACGTACGGCGATTCGGCGGTCTCGGCGTGGACGAAGAACAGTCCGCGGCCCATACTGCCGACGAGCATCCCCTCGTCGTGTTCCATCAGATTGCCCGTATCGACGCAGACGCGGTCGGCCATCCCGGTCCGTTCGATGGCCGTGACGGTGGCCCACTGGAGGTCGAGCGTCTCGCGCTCGGCCTCGTCGCGCACCTCGACCGTCTGGCGAATCTCGTCGGGATCGTCGGAGTCGAGAAGTACGCCGTCGGCCCCGAGTTCGAGCGTCTCGAAGGCCGTCTTGGCCTCTTCGGCGGTCGTGACACCGGCGATCAGGTCAGTCTCCTCGCCGATCCGCGCGATGAGGTTCTCCAGCGGGATGATCGTCCAGTCCTCGCCGACGACGATGGTGTAGTCAGCGTCTTTGGCTGCCTCCTCGGCGAAGCTCTCGTAGTCCTTCGAGAGAATCCGGACGTAGGAGCCCTGCGCTCGGTTGTCCTCGCGGCGGAGCGTCGTGAGATCGGCCGACCCGGAGAAGTCGCCGGGAAGGTCGACGGTGCCGTCGCCCTCGCCGTCCTTGCCGACGATGTACGCGTCGGCCTCGCTCGCGGCGTCGATGCTCGCGGCGTCCTCGTCACCCTCCTCGACGTCGTCGATGAGCGTCGTATCTGAGTCCGTCCGGAACGCCGCCACGGAGACGTCGCCGAGCGAGCGAACGCGCTCGACGTCGTCCTCGTCGACGAGTACCCAGTCGACCCCGGCTTCGAGCCCTGCCGTGATCCGTCGTTTGCGTGTCTCCCAGTCGCCGACGCTGTCGTCGGCCTTGAGCCAGACGCTTCGTGTCATCGTTGTCGGCTCAACTCGGTCGGTGCGCTTGAACGTGGCGACTCTGCGGAGGATTGCCGCGGTGCCGTCTCCGCTCAAGCGTCAGCGTTCGTCAGTCGGCTGCTCGACGGCCGAGACCGTGCGCGGTTCGTCCGGGTCGCCGTCCGGATCCCGGAGTCGACGGTGATACCAGACGACGTCGCGCCACTCACCCAGTTTGAAACCGGCAGCGGGGAACTGTCCGACGCGCTCGAAGCCGTGTCGTTCGTGAAAGCGCTCGCTCTCGGGGTTCGGCATTCCCAGCGCGGCGTACGCCGAGCAGTACCCCTGCCGGCGGAGCGTGCCGAGCAGGCGGTCGTACAGCCGCGTCCCCACGCCGGACCGATGTGTCGCGGGATCGACGTAGATGGACGTCTCGACGGTCCAGCGGTACGCCGCCCGGTCGCGGAGCCGGCTGGCGTAGGCGTAGCCGACGACCTCCTGGTCGCGCCCCCCCGCATCGCTGACGGCGACGTACCACGGATACTCGTCGACCGCGCGCTTCGCGCGGATCTTCTCGGCGAGTTCGGCCGTTGTCGGCACGTCGGTTCGGAACGTCGCCGGGGAGTCGCGGACGAACGGCGCGTAGATGTCGCGGATGGCAGCGGCGTCTTCCGGGCGGGCGGGACGGAGCGTCACGACAGCGTCCGAGGTATCTGACGAGTCCGCACGACAGTCCGTTCCGTCGGCGTGCGGGTTCGGTCCGGCGTCCTCGCTCATACATCTCGAACCGACCCGCGAGCTAACCTCTCTTGCGGTTGCGGCGCGCCAGCGCATCGCGGCCGACCCTCGAGTTCGTCTGAGAAGGTGAGCGTTTTACCGCTCGGCCGTCTTTGCACTCGTATGACTGACCCGGCCGACCTCTCCGTGACGCTCGTCGACGGCTACGTCGACGAGCCGGCGCACTTCGGCGTGCCGCCGTACATCTCGACGTATCCGCGGTTCACGGCCGGTGCGATCGTCGACGCCGGCGTCCCCGAGGCGAACGTCACGTACCACACGATCGACGAACTCCGCGAGGACCGGGCGAAGTGGGCCGACGTCGCCGACGCCGACCTGTTCGTCTACCTCGGCGGGATGACCGTCCCCGGCAAGTACGTCGGCGGGACGCCCGCCGAACCCGACGAAGTGCGCGAACTCGCCTGGGCCGCAGAGGGCGTCTCCGTGATGGGCGGGCCGATCCGCTTCGGCGTCGGCGAGGAGAACGCCGGCGCACAGGAGATGCAGCGGAAGGACCTCGACTACGACTTCCTCGCGATGGGCGACGTCGAGGCCGCGGCGTACGACCTCGTCGACAGCGGACTGGAGGGCTTCGAGAACCGCTACCGCGACAACGACGAACTGGACCGCTGGGCGGCGCAGGGCGCGTTCGTCGTCGAACAGCATCCGAACCACCCCGAGTACCTCATCGCCGAACTGGAGACCTCGCGCGGGTGCGCCTACCGATGTTCGTTCTGTACGGAGCCGATGTACGGCAACCCCGCGTTCCGGACGCCCGAGTCGGTCGTCCGCGAGGTCGAGAACCTCTACGAGCGGGGCGTTCGACACCTCCGGCTCGGTCGACAGGCCGACATCCTCGCGTACGGCGGCGACGGCGAAGCGCCCAACCCGGACGCCCTGCGCCGACTCTACGGCGGGATCCGGGAGGTCGCGCCCAACCTCGGGACGCTTCACCTCGACAACATGAACCCGATCACGGTGGTGAAGTGGCCCGAGAAAGCCAGAGAGGGCATTCGGATCATCGCCGAACACAACACGCCCGGCGACACCGCGGCGTTCGGACTCGAATCGGCAGATCCCGTGGTACAGGAGCAAAATCAGCTGAACGTCACCGCCGACGAGTGCTTCCGAGCGATCGAGATCGTCAACGAGGAGGCGGGCTGGCGTCCCGGCGACGACCCCGCCGACGCGCCGACGCACGGCGACGGCGCCGCGAACCGCCTCCCGAAACTCCTGCCCGGGATCAACCTCCTGCACGGGCTGAAAGGTGAGCGCGCGGAGACCTTCGAGCACAACAAACAGTTCCTCCAGCGCGTCTACGACGCGGGGCTGATGGTCCGGCGGATCAACATCCGGCAGGTGATGGCCTTCGAGGGCACCGAGATGGCCGACGAAGGAGCCGACATCGCGAAGGAACACAAAAAGCGGTTCAAACAGTACAAACGCGACATCCGCGAGGAGATCGACCGGCCGATGCTGCGGCGGCTCGCACCGATCGGAACCGTGCTGCCGGACGTCCACCTCGAATATCACCAGGACGGTCGGACGTTCGGCCGGCAGCTCGGGACGTATCCACTCTTGGTCGGCATCCCGGGCGAGCGCGACCTCGGGGCGACGATCGACGTCGCGGTCGTCGACCACGGCTATCGGTCGGTGACCGGCGTTCCGTACCCGCTGGACCCCAACGCGGCGACGATGGACGAACTCACGGCGATTCCTGGCATCGGCGACCGGACGGCCGGCGATATCGTCATCAATCGCCCGTACGACTCTGCGGCGGCCGTGCCGAGTCCAGAAATCGACTTCTCGACGTTCACCGGGAGCTACCCGACTGACGAACGACCGAGCGCGGACTGACGATAGGATTAGATCTCTTCTTCGATCACTTCGCCGACGGCGAAGTTCGATTTCACTTCGGTGACCTCGATCTTCACTCGGTCGCCCACCTCCGTGTCGGGGACGATGATCACGTAGCCGCGTTCGACGCGGGCGATGCCGTCGCCTTGCTTGCCGATGTCCTCGATCTCGACGTAGCGCAGTTCGCCGGGTTCGACCGGCGGCTGTGGCTCCGAGGACGGCCGTTCGGACTCGGACGGTTCCGAGGAAGACTCGACGGCACGAGAGATGAGAGCGACGCGGTAGGCCTCGCCGGGTTCTATCGACCCGGTTTCGACCTCGCGCTTCGGTACTTCGACGACGTAGCGATCCTCTTCGGCGCGAACGTCCGCGTTGAACAGACACAGGAGTTTATCTGAGATTTCCACCGTGTAGACCTCCGGTGGTATCTCTCGGCGAATCGTTAAAGTAGTACCGCCGGTCACGCCACCGCGGCGGGTCGATTTCCCCACGATTGCTGGGTTTTCCCCGCGCTCATCCGAAGTCCCCGAGCGTCCGCTGGAGTCCGGCCGCCATCGTCGATTTTCGCCGGAGCGTCGACAGCGACACGGGGAGGTGCTTCGTGACGCCGCGGACTGCGTCGCCGAACGTTTCAGCGGTGCCGTGTTCGTCCTCGAACGCGTCCCGGACGGTCTCGCGAACCTGCCAGACGCCGACCGGCCCCCAGTAGTCGTCGGAGACGTGCCGGAGGACGAGCGCTTTCGCCTGCCGGCCACGGTCTTCGAGGTGTTCGAGGACGGCCAGCCGTGCTGCGTGGTACGCGCCGGCGGTCTCGTCGACGTAGCCTGTGCGACCCTCCGAGCCCTCGCTGTCCGCGGCGAGGTACATCCCGGCTTCGGGGTCGGGATTCCAGACGCTCCCGGGTGCTTTCAACTCGACGAGTTCGTACTCCCACTTGCCCGGTGCGAGGATCACCCAGAAGGCGTTTCCGAGGAACTCGTTGCGGTGGACTTCGACGGCGTCGATCCCAGGATTCGTCCGGATCCGCCCTCTGAGGTACTGGCCGACGGTGTCGTCGACGGCGGTGATCGACCAGCGCGTGGGCACGAGTCGCCGCTGGTCGGTCTGTCCGAGCGCGCCCGCAGAGAGAATCGTGTTGATGTCGTAGACGTCGAAGCCGCGGCGATAGAGGTAGTTCATCGCGCCCTCGGCGTTCCAGTCGTCGTCTTCGAGCGTCTTCTCGACGGGACGCGGCACGTGGGGGTTCTCCGCTAACTCCGCAGAGCGGGCACGAGCGCGCGGCCCGACCGGCGTGGCGACGTCTTCGACGCCGACGTCTAAGTCGACGTCCGGGCGTTCGTCGAGGCCGATCTCGACCGTCACGGGACGGTCGGCGATCGCCACTTCGCGCTGGGTGCCGAGAAAGCCGTTCCACGAGTCCGCGACGTTCGTCACCTTCTGTGAGCGATTGGAGTTGAGAAGCGACGTGCGCCGCGCGAAGACGTCGGAGATCGAGACGCCTTCGTCGTACCACGCTCCGGAGGTCTCGAACTGCTCGGCGTTTTCGTCGTGACCGACAGGCGAGAGAAGGCCCGTCGAGACGCGCGGGTAGTTGGAGGTGCCGACGAAGATCGACGGCGAGACGCCGCCGTACAGCGAGTCGCCCTGGATGGTCTCCTCGAAGCGATCCTGAAACGTCTCCAGGTGATCGAGGATGTCGTAGGACTTCTCCTCGGCGAGTCGCCGACGCTCCGCGCGCTCGTTCCGCTCGACGTCGACGTACTCGTCCAGATTCATCGTGTGGGTGTGCGGCGGGGACGGATATGAACCTTCGGCGTCTCGTCGATCGACCCGCGGCTCGGTGCGTGAGTTTATCTACGAACGAGCGGCCAGCGATCGTGTGACGTGATGTCTATCCCGCGCCGGGCAGCAGTTGTTCGGCACGTCGGTGCGGGACTGTAGCGTGCCGACTGTTCTCTATCGCACCGCTTCTGGCGACACGGCACATCGGACGTGGCGCTCCGTGGGGAGGGCGCTACCGGATGTGCCGCGACGCGAGAGCGTCTACCGGATGTGCCGCGACGTGAGGTCGACGTTTCTCTCCGGGACGATCGTCCCCCTGTGGCTGGAGGAGGTACGTTCGAATGTGGAACGGCCGAGTCGTCCGCGCTCGCAACAGAGGCGGCTCGACCGTCGAGCGACCGACAGTACGAAGCGACGGAGGGGATTTTGGCGCCCTCCGAGACTCGCGAGCGACGCCGGCGTGGCTCTAACTGTGGATGCCCATCGCTTCGATCTGCTCTTGGTAGCGATTCCGGATGGTGACTTCCGTCACCTGTGCGACGTCGGCGACCTCGCGCTGGGTCTTCTTCTCGTTGCAGAGCAGTGACGCCGCATAGATCGCCGCGGCCGCGAACCCCGTCGGCGACTTCCCGGAGAGCAGTCCCTTCTCTGCGGTCGTCTCGATGATCTCGTCGGCCTTCGATTGGACCTCCTTCGAGAGATCGAGTTCCGAACAGAACCGTGGGACGTACTTCTTCGGATCGACCGGCTTCATCTCCAGGCCGAGCTCCTGGGAGATGTAACGATACGTCCGGCCGATCTCCTTTCGATCGACGCGGGAGACCTCAGAGATCTCCTCTAAGGACCGGGGGATCCCCTCCTTGCGGCACGCCGCATAGAGGGCAGAAGTGGCGACGCCTTCGATAGACCGGCCGCGGATGAGGTCCTCGTTGAGCGCGCGGCGATAGATGACCGACGCGACCTCCCGTACCGATCGTGGGACGCCCAGCGCCGACGCCATCCGGTCGATCTCCGAGAGCGCGAACTGGAGGTTGCGCTCGCCTGCGTCCTTCGTCCGGATGCGCTCTTGCCACTTGCGCAATCGGTGCATCTGTGAGCGCTTGCGCGAGGAGATCGAGCGCCCGTAGGCGTCTTTGTCCTTCCAGTCGATCGTCGTCGTCAGCCCCTTGTCGTGCATCGTCTGTGTCGTGGGGGCGCCCACGCGGGACTTCTCCTGGCGCTCGGAGTGGTTGAACGCCCGCCACTCCGGTCCGGGATCGATCTGCTCCTCCTCGACGACGATACCCGTCGGTTCGTGGATGAGTTCTCCGTCACCCGTACGGACGAGGTCTTCCTCGTCCATATCCTCGAAGTCGATGTCGTCTTCCGCTCCGTCCGCCTCGTCTTCACGCTCGCCCTGCCATCGCGTCCTCTCGACGTCCTGTTCCCGCTGGCGGGTGGGCCGTGTCATCGCATTTTTATATTCGCTATCTCGATACAGTTAAACCCTCGGCTGGTTCGGGGTGCTCCGTCGCACGAGTCGTACGGTCGGCGGCGGCGACGACGTGTGCGGATTCGATCCGCGGGCTGACGACGCCCTCGGAGAGCGAGGAGAGACCGAACGGTTCTTTCCCGCGCTCTGACTCTCTCCGGTATGCCGAGTGTGGAGTGCGATCCCGACGTCGCCCGCGACCGACTCGAAGCCGCGGGCGTCGAGGTTCGGGCGGGTAACACCGACTACGAGCGGTGGCGTGCCGAACGCGGCGGGGCGACTGCCGTCGCCTACGACGACAAGGTGGTCGTGCAGGGATCGCAGCCGACAGATCTGCTTGCGGTCCTCCGGTCTGACGGTGGCGGACGCGCGCACGTGTACTTCGACGGCGCGAGCCGCGGCAACCCCGGCCCCGCGGCGATCGGCTGGGTCATCGTCACGAGCGACGGGATCGTCGACGAGGGGAGCAAACGCATCGGCGAGACGACGAACAACCGCGCGGAGTACGAGGCGCTCGCACGCGCACTGGAAGTCGCCCGCGACTACGGGTTCGACGAGGTCGACGTTCGCGGCGACTCCCAGTTGATCGTCCGCCAGGTGAAAGGCGAGTACGACACGAACAACCCGGAACTGCGGGAGCGACGGGTCCGCGTGCTCGAACTGCTCGATGCGTTCGATCGGTGGTCGCTCGAACACGTACCGAGAGCGGTAAACGGACGCGCCGACTCACTAGCGAACGAGGCGCTCGACGATGGCTGAAGACCACAGTGAGACGTTCGATCGACGGGAGCGCGAGGCGGCAGACGTCCCAGAGCCGGCCGACGGACGCCGGCCGACCGGAAGTGACGATGCGGCCGACGATCCCGAGATACCCGAAGACGTGATAGACGAAGCGGAGCGGCTGACGCGACTGGAAAGCGAGGCCGCCGTCGACGACGCCGCGGAGGCGTACCAGGAGCGTCGCGACGAACTCGTCGACGAGCACGACTTCACCGCACGCGTCCGCGACGAGGACGACACGCTCGTTCTCTACCCCGAGGAGTGGGTCGAAGACGGTACGGTCCAGTTCGATCGCATCGAGGATACCGACCGCGCGGTGGAGGTATCGCTGTCGGGTCCAGACCACGGCGCGGAGTGGGAACACGTCGAAGACGAGAACCAGGCGATCGTCGACGCGATAGAGAAAGAGTACGGTCCCGCCCACGCCGGCAACGTCCGCGCGTTTGCGGACTTTATGGGAAACCACTACCTCAAGACGGTCGCGGACGCCACGCCCGAGGAGCGCGAGGAGTTCCTCGCGGAGTACTACCCGCGCAACGCGTGGCCATCGAAAGAACAGGAATCCATCGTCGTCGATAGCGTCGAGCTCGTTGCCGAGGTGGTCGACGACGGAGTGCCCGGAACCTGAACTACAGTAGCATTCGCGAGTCTTCACGCACCGACCGCACGACAGCGTGTGATCTGGTGCGCAATCGGTTGCAAATGCTACGATATCCGGTCTATCGGTACGCTTCGACGAGGTCGGTGAGTTCTGCGGCGCGTTCGTCGCCGGTGACGAACTTCGCGAACATCCAATCGAACTGATCGAGGAGCGCGTCGTGGCCCTGTTCGGTAAGCTCGTACTGGTTCGTCCGCTTGTCGAGTTCGCTCTTTTCGACGAGTCCCATCTCGACGAGGTCGTCGAGGTTGGGGTAGAGTCGGCCGTGGTTCACTTCGGTGCCGTAGTACGTCTCGAGTTCGCGTTTGATCGCGAGGCCGTACATCGGCTCCTCGGCGAGGATGACGAGGATATTCTGCTGGAATGCCGTAAGGTCGCGTACCACACCTTCCGTGTCAGTAACTGTTTGTGCCTCTGACATACCAGTTGAAATGGGTCCGGGATATTTAACGCTTCTCAACTAATCTTCACATTAAAACCAAATCGGCCTCTAACCGGTTCTTGGCGGTCGCAATCGGGCGATCCGTGTTTCTTCCCCCACGGATATCGGCCCGGAAATGTCTAGTGATGGTCCCGTCTGGGTATTCTTGGACGAATATTACCCGATCATCAAATCGGTCGCATATACCGCGTTACACGCTGACACGTGTGATGCTACCTGTTGCGTACCGACGATGCGAAAGGACTTTTTGCTCGTTCGGAGACAGCACAGGTATGACGAACCTCTGGGAAGACATCGAGACCGGTCCGGACGCGCCGGACGTCGTCTACGCCGTCGTCGAGTGTCTAAAGGGCGAACGGAACAAATACGAGTACGACAAGGACGTTCCCGGCGTCGTCCTCGACCGCGTGCTCCACTCGAACGTTCACTACCCCTCGGACTACGGGTTCCTCCCGCAGACGTACTACGACGACGAGGACCCCTTCGACATCCTCGTGCTCGTCGAGGATCAGACGTTCCCCGGGTGCATCATCGAGGCCCGCCCGGTCGCGCTGATGCGGATGGACGACGACGGCGAGAAGGACGACAAAGTGATCGCCGTCCCCGACGAGGACCCGCGCTACGACGACGTCCAAGACGTCGACGACCTCACCGACCAGCAGAAGGCCGAGATTGCCGAGTTCTTCGAGACCTACAAGAACCTCGAAGAGGGCAAACAGACGGAGACGCTCGGCTGGGAAGACGCCGCCGCCGCGAAGGACGCCATCGAGCACGCGATGGACCTCTACGAAGAGAACTTCGCGTAAGCGACCCCCCCGTTCCGCTTTTTCGCGCCGTATCACCCTGCTTAGCGACGGGTTGAGTCCCCCGGATACCTCCCAGTAATGGTCGCTGTGCGCCCCGATGCGTTATGCGTATGGGTAATCTTTTGCCCGTAGGGGCTGAAGTACTATCTGTGATGGCTGCCAAGAACCCGCGCCTCGGCGTCGCCCACCCGACGGTCGTTCCCACCAACCACCGACAGGAGCGCGACGCAGACGAGGCTCCGACCAGCGAGAGCGGATCGGAAGAGACGACCGAGAACGCGGCGTAACGACGCCTTCTTCGAGCCACGTTCGACGACCGGACCGCTGTGCCGACGAGCGGTCGTGACCGCGAAACGCCGAACGTCTTGGGTGAAAAATACAAGACTGCTCAGTTCGTAGTTTCAGTATGGAGCAAAACGTCGGCCGAATGGATCGACGCGCACGCATCGCTGCAGGAGCGACGCTACTCGGTGCGGCCCTCACGACGCGCGGCCCGGTCCGGCGGGCGGCCGCGCTCGGCGCTGGCGGGACGATGCTCGCAACGGGTGCGACGGGGTACTGTCCGGCCTACGACGTCGCCGGCGTCGACACCCGCGAGAACGACGCCAGCCCGGACGGATCGGGTGGGGGTCGTCCGGACGGATCGGATCACACCGACGAGGCCGTAGAGATCGACGTCGAGGCCGCCTGAGTCCCGCCCGAGTTCTGGTCGTCCGAGACGTTCTCGGATCGGCGAGCAGCGCCTCGTCGAACGGTGCCCGCGCAATCGTCGCAAGACGCCGGTGGGCGGGGCTGGCCCGTTCGCCAGCCTCGCACCGCACGCGACTCCACTGAGGGGAACCGCTTTTACTTGCGCCGCGACTACGGTGAGTGATGGCTACCTGCGACGAGTGCGGGAAGCACGAGAACCTGCCGTACCAGTGCCGACGGTGCGGGAACACGTTCTGTGCTGAACACCGACTCCCGGAGAACCACGACTGCCCGGGCCTCAGCGACTGGAACGACCCCTCGGGCGTCTTCGACAGCGGGTTCGACGACTCAGTCCAGAACCGCGGCAGTACGTCGCGTTCGAGTGGCTTCGCCGACCGACTGCTCGGCACTGGCGGCCCGCTCGGGTACTTCCGTGGAAATATGAGCTACGTCTTCCTCGGCGTGATGTGGATCACGTTCGCGCTGCAGTACTTCATCTTCCCCTTCCTGCTCGGCGCGTCGCCGCGGAGTTCGCTCTGGCAGGCCGCGTTCGTGCTCTCGCCCGGGCACATCGAGTACGTCTGGACGTGGCTCACCTCGATCTTCGCCCACGGCGGCTTCACGCACATCGCCTTCAACAGCATCGCGCTGTACTTCTTCGGCCCGGTGGTCGAGCGCTATCTCTCCACGAAGCGCTTCGCCGCGCTCTTCTTCGGGGCCGGCATCATCGCCGGGCTCGCGCAGGTCTTCTCGACGCTGCTGACGGTCGGCCCCTTCGGCGCGGGCGTCGTCGGCGCGTCCGGGGCGATTATGGGTGTGCTCGGCGTGCTCACCGTCCTGAACCCGAACCTGAAGGTGTATCTCTACTTCATCATCCCGATGCCGCTGTGGGTGCTCACGTTCGGCTTCGCCGCGTTCAGCATCGTCGCCGGCTTCGGCGCCGCCGGCAGCGGCCTCGTCGGCGGTAACGTCGCCCACCTCGCACACCTCGCCGGCCTGCTCGTCGGCCTCGCCTACGGCGTCCGCGTGAAGGACCGGGTCGGCGTCCCGAACTCCCTGCAGTTCGGTCGCGGCGGCGGCGGAATGGGCGGTGGTCCGGGCGGCCCCGGCGGCCCGGGCCGCCGCCCCTGAACCGATGCGGCCGGTTCGTCCCGAGTTCGTCCCCGACCCCGCGCTGACGCGCGCGGAGATGGAGTCGCTGCAACTCGACGTCGCCGCGGCGGCGACGTGGGAAGACGCATTCGATTTCGATCCAACAGCTCTGTCGCTACGGGCCGACCACACCCTCGATGCAGCGACCGATCCCGACGACCGTCCGCTCGTCGCCGGGGTCGATCAGGCGTTCCTCGACGACCGCGCCGTGAGCGTCGTGGTCGTCCGCCGCGGGGAGACTGTCGTCGAGCGCGCGCACGCCGTGACCGACCTGGAGATCCCCTACATTCCTGGACTGCTCGCCTTCCGGGAGGGTGGGCCGATTCTCGCCGCGTTCGCGGAACTGGCGTGTGAGCCCGACCTCGTCGTCTTCGACGGCAGCGGCCGCATCCACTACCGGCAGGCGGGACTGGCGACGCACCTCGGCGTGTTGCTCGACCTCCCGAGCGTCGGCGTCGCGAAGGGCCTGCTCTGTGGCACCCCCGACGACGACGTCGACGGCCGCCCGGAGGGGTGGCGGACGCCGATCCGGGCCGACGCGGACGTCGAGAACGCTGCACCCGGTGAACAGATCGGCCACGCGTTCCAGTCCCGGCAGTACGCGTCGCGGCCGATCGTCAACCCGCTGTACGTCAGTCCGGGACATCGCGTGGGCGTCGGGACCGCGACCGACCTCGTCGAGCGGCTCTGCGACGGCTACAAACTCCCCGAGCCGACCCGGCTGGCGGACGCCTACGCCGACGAGGTGAAGGCGGAGTACGCATAACGAGTGTCGCGTCGGGTATCGCGGCGACGCCGCTGTACTCTCTCAGATCTCTCAAACACTCCTTTGATCCACCACAAGGCCCTTTCTGCCCACTGCCGTGTTCCCACGTGATGGACCTCACACGAGCCGCCTCCGTGGTGCTCGCCGTCTTACTGCTCTCCGCCGGTTGCCTCGGCGTCCCGAACGGCGACGCTCCCTCGACCTCGGCGTCGCCGACGGCGTCGACGCCGGCCGGAACGGCTCACGCGTCGGACCAGCCGGATCCGAACAAGGAGGTGCGACTGGAGAACGCCTGGAACCGGAGCGTCGAGATCCACGTGCGCGTCGTCCGCGAGACGACGAACGAGACGGTTCACGAGGCGACCTACACTCTCGAACCGGGTGCAGAACGCGACGTCTACAACCTCTCGGCGGCTGACCCGGCGGGGATCGAACCGTTCCGCGTCGTGGCGACCGCCCGCAACACGACAGAGAGCGTCACGATCGAGACGAGCGCGTGCTACGGGAACGCCTACGTGGAGATCACAGACGAGGGGGGACTCTATTCCTACTACGCCATCTGCTGACCGCGGATCGGTGTCGGTACCGAGCGTGCGCCCAGCGCTGACGTACCAGCCCGTTCGGCGACTCGAAAACACTTATTCGTACGCTCGCACTCCCAACGCGTATGAGCGAAATCGTTGTCAGCCTCCCCGACGGCTCTGAACTCTCTGTTTCGGAGGACGCGACGGTCGAGGACGTCGCCTACGAGATCGGACCCGGACTCGGCCGCGACACCGTCGCGGGCGTCGTCGACGGGGAACTCGTCGACAAGGCGGCACCCGTCCACGACGGTGCCGAGATCGTCATCGTCACCGACCAGAGCGACGAGTATCTCCGCGTGCTGCGCCACTCGGCCGCGCACGTCTTCGCCCAGGCGCTCCAGCGGCTCCACCCCGAAGCGAAACTCGCCATCGGGCCGCCGACCGACGAGGGCTTCTACTACGACGTCGCGAACGTCGACCTCGATCAGGACGACCTCGAAGCGATCGAAGACGAGATGGAGGCCATCATCGAAGAGGACCTCCCCATCGAGCGTGAACTCCGGCCGCGCGAGGAGGCACTCGACACCTACGACGACAACCCATACAAACAGGAGATTCTCCAGGACGAGGCTGCCGGCGAGGATCCCATCTCCTTCTACGTCCAGGGCGACTTCGAGGATCTCTGTAAGGGTCCCCACGTCGAGTCCACGGGCGAGATCGGTGCAGTGACGCTTCTCAACATCTCCTCGGCGTACTGGCGTGGCGACGAGGACAACGACACGCTGACGCGCGTCTACGGGACGGCCTTCGAGTCCGAATCCGACCTCGAAGACTACCTCACCCTTCGCGAAGAGGCCCAAGAGCGCGACCACCGAAAGCTCGGACAGGAACTCGATCTGTTCTCCATACCGGAGGTCACGGGTCCCGGCCTGCCGCTGTATCACCCCAACGGGAAGAAGATCCTCGACGAACTCGCCGACTACGCCCGCTCGCTCAACCTCGACGCCGGCTACGACCCCGTCGAGACGCCCCATCTGTTCCGGACGGAACTGTGGAAGAAGTCGGGACACTACGACAACTACGTCGACGATATGTTCCTGATGGACGTCAACGACGAGGAATACGGCCTGAAGCCGATGAACTGCCCGGGCCACGCGACCATCTTCGATCAGAAATCCTGGTCCTACCGCGACCTGCCAGTTCGCTACTTCGAGGACGGCAAAGTCTACCGGAAAGAGCAGCGCGGGGAGCTCTCGGGCCTCTCGCGCGTCTGGTCGTTCACTATCGACGACGGCCACCTGTTCTGCCGCCCCGAGCAGATCGAAGGAGAGGTCAATCAGGTGATGGACGCCATCTACGAGGTGCTCGACACCTTCGACCTCGACGCCCACGTCGCGCTCGCGACCCGCCCGGAGAAGTCCGTCGGCGGCGACGAGATCTGGGAGCAAGCGGAGTCACAGCTCCGTTCCGTGCTCGAAAATCAGGGTATCGACTACGACCTCGAACCCGGCGACGGCGCCTTCTATGGTCCAAAAATCGACTTCGCCTTCGAGGACGCGCTCGGTCGGAAGTGGGACGGTCCGACCGTCCAACTCGACTTCAATATGCCCGAGCGCTTCGAGCTCTCCTACACGGGCGAAGACAACGAGGAGCACCGTCCGGTGATGATCCACCGCGCGCTGTATGGCTCCTACGAGCGCTTCTTTATGGTGCTCATCGAGCACTTCGACGGCAAGTTCCCGTTCTGGCTCGCGCCCGAGCAGGTCCGCATCCTCCCGATCAGCGACGACCAGCTCGGGTACGCCCACCGCGTGAAGAACGAACTGGGCGACTTTCGGACCTCGGTCGAGGACCGCTCGTGGACGCTCGGCCGCAAGATCCGCGAAGCACAGGAGGACCGCGTGCCGTATATGATCGTCGTCGGCGACGACGAGGAGGAGAACGGGACGATTTCGGTGCGCGACCGGAAGGAGCAGGAGCGACAGGACGTCGACGTCGAGACGTTCCGCGCGCACCTCGAATCCGAGTACGACGAAAAGCGGATCGAGCCGGACTTCATCGAGGAGTAACGCGGTCTCTGGGATCTCTCACATCCTGCGGACGCGCGGACGGGCGGCGTATTTTTGCGAGTACTTCGATAGAGAGACGAGTCGGTCGTCTCGTCAGTCGGCGTCGTGACCGTATCCCGTCGCGGGCGAGGACTGCTTCTCGCAGATCTGGGCTCGACCCGGAGAGAGGTCACACACGCGGGTACGCGCCCGCCGAAGGTGCCGATAGATTCGGTACTCCAGACTCGACCAGTGGACGACCCGCCGCTGCGGGAACACCCGGCTTCGGGCGACCCGCTGTCGGGGGACCAGCACGCCGCCGAACTGCTCGCGGACGAGTTCGTGCTGGACGAGGACGAACCCAGTGAAGATGCCGAGGAAGCCGAGGACGGTCGTCTGGCTCACCGTCTGCCCGAGCAGGAGCCAGCCGCCGAGCGCGGCGACGATCGGCTGGAAGTAGCCGACGAGGTTGCTCTCGGCGGGGCCGACCCGTTCGTGGAGCGCGAAGTAGACGAGAAAGCCGATCACACCGGAGGCAACGGTCAGATACGCGAGTGACGCGAGCGCGGTCGTCGTCCACTCGACGGTCGCGACGGCTTCGCCGCGCGCGAGCGATCCGGCGAAGAGCACGCCGGCCCCGAGAAGCATCGCCCAGCCCTGCATCGAGACGTCTGCGAGCGTCGTCCGAAGCGGGGTCGAGAGCACAGAGCCGAGCGCGAACGTCGCGGCACCGGCGAGCAAGAGACCGACTCCGAGGAGGTCCGACGCGAACAGGTTCGACGGATCGAGGTCGGCGACGATTGCGACGCCGAGGAGCCCCACGGCGAAGCCGCCGGCGGAGACCGCGTCGAGCGAGTCGTCGAGGAGCATCGCAGCGAAGACCGCCGTCAGGACCGGTGAGAGACTCACGACGACGGCGGCAACGGGGCCGGGGACGGACAGTTGTCCGACGTAGAGCAGTGCGTGGTAGCCACCGACGAGGAAGGTGCCGACGACGGCGACGTTCAGCCATTCGGTGCGACCGCGCGGTCGGAGGCGGTCCGTCGTGACCGCGGCGTAGCCGAGGACGAGGACGCCAGCCAGCGCGTAGCGGACGGCCGCGAAGAACAGCGGCGGGACGTGGGCGAGTCCGGCCTCGATGGCGACGAAAGAGAGCCCCCAGACGGTCGCAAGTGTGACGAACAGCACCACCTCAGGTGGTAGAAACCGGGAACGAATTCCATATCTCATAGAGATATCTTCACTCAGAGCTAGAGCTGTTTATACTTATCTACAAAATAGAGCAATACAATCGTTTTAGATTCTATAATATTAGGAATATAGGGAGATATTACGCAACGGCACCGTGCTACTTCGAATCACGGCGAGTCACAAGTGATGTCGGGGGCCTCTCTCGGGAACGACACGCTCGGATCGGCGCTGGAATTCGGGTAGCGTTCAAGTGCTTCGACCGCCTACCTCCGCCTAGACAGTGCAGGTGAATCACCCCGAGACCGCCGCTACTGCGGTGAAACGATGAGCGAAGACAGCCCCGTCGTCGTCGCGAAACGGGTCGACGGCGGCGATACTGCCGACTTGAGCGAGATTATGGACCTGGCCCGCGCGGCCGGCTACGACGTCGTCGGCCAACTCTCGCAGTCGCGCGAGGAGGACGCGGCCTACCACTTCGGCGAGGGGAAAGTCGAGGAACTAGCCGCGCTCGTCCGCGAGACGAACGCCCAGGCGGTCATCGTCGACAACCGCCTGGGGCCGTACCAGACGTACAACATCGGCGGGAAACTTCCGGAGGGCGTCGAAGTGATCGACCGCTTCACGCTCATCCTCGAGATTTTCGGCCAGCGGGCCAACACCCGCAAGGCGCAGTTGCAAGTCGAACTCGCGGAACTGCGCTACGAACTCCCGCGCGCGGAGGCGAAAGCGTCGCTGGCAAAGCGCGACGAGCGCCCCGGGTTTATGGGCCTCGGCGAGTACGACGAGAGCCGCGAGCAGGACATCAAAGCGCAGATCTCCCGTATCAAGCAGGAACTCGACGCCATCGCCGACAAAGAGGAGACGCGTCGCGAGCAGCGCCGGGAGTCCGGCTTCGATCTCGTCGCGCTCGCTGGCTACACGAACGCCGGCAAGTCGACGCTGATGCGCCGGCTCGCAGACGACCTCGACGTGGGCGAGAACGAGGGGCTCCACCCGGATCTCGACCCGACCGCGGAGTCGGAAGACCGCCTGTTCACGACGCTCGGCACGACGACGCGCCGAGCCGACACGGGGACGAGAGACGTTCTCTTGACCGACACCGTCGGGTTCATCTCCAATCTTCCGCACTGGCTCGTCGAGTCCTTCGAGTCGACGCTGGATTCGGTCTACCGCGCCGACCTCGTGTTGCTCGTCGTCGACGCCTCCGAGTCGATCGAGGAGATGCGCGAGAAGCTCATCACCAGTCACGACACGCTCTACGAGCGGAACGAAGCGCCCATCGTCACGGTCCTCAACAAGATCGACCGCGTCGACGAAGACGAGCTCGCAGAGAAGCGCGCGGCGCTCGACGCCCTCGCACCGAACCCGGTCGTCGTCTCGGGACTCACCGGTGAGAACATCGACGAACTGACCGACCGCATCGAAGCCGAACTCCCCGAGTGGCGTGAGGAGCGACTGCTCTTGCCGATGTCGGACGATGCGATGAGCCTCGTCTCGTGGCTCTACGACCACGGCCACGTCGAGCGCGAGGAGTACACCGGCGAGGAGGTCCTCGTCGAGTTCTCCGCGCGCCCCGCCATCGTCGAGAAAGCGCGATCGAAAGCGGCAGACGTCCGCGTTCCAGCCTCCAGCGCGGAACCCGAATCCGCCGAGTCCGAAGCGAGCGTCGACGGGCGGTAGGATCTGGGGACCACTGGGCTCGATGTCCGAATCGACGACGCGGCCCGACTAGGCGTCGTCGACCCGCTGCTTCTCTTTTGTCAGGACTTCGACGTCGGTGATTCGCGTGTCGGGATACTGCCCGTCGGCCGTCTTCTCGGCGGCTTTGACCATATCCCAGACGACGTTCAGCCCGGTCGTGACGCCTTCGAGAGCTTCCATCTCACAGCCGGTCTTCCCGGTCGTCTCGACGGTCACGGTGAGCGTCACGTGGTCGTCCCGGACGTCGAAATCGGTGTCGACGTTCGTGATCGGGATCTGATGGCACATCGGGATCGTCTCCCAGGTGTGTTTCACCGCCTGGACCGCGCCGATGCGCGCGGTCGCGAGCACGTCGCCCTTGCCGATCTCGTCGTCGCGGATCGCGCCGATCGTCGACTCGGTGAGCTGAATCGTTCCGGCCGCGACGGCTCTCCGTTGTGTATCGGGCTTCGCGCCGACGTCGACCATCTGGACGTCGCCCGTCTCGTCGACGTGTGTGAGTTCCGCGTCGCTCCCGTCAGATCGAGCGTCACCGTCGTCCCTCCGGTCGGCGTCGCGCTCTGCGTCGGTCATTCGTCGCCCTCCCGAAGCGCCGCGGGCAGCCGATCGATCAGATCCGTTGCCAGGAGACCGTACCCGTTCTCGTCGACGGCTGCGTCGCCGGCGCGTCCGTTTCCGTAGGCGGCGACGGCGGCCGCCTCCAGTGGTGTGAGGACGCACGCAAGCGCGCCGGTCGCGCCCGCGAGAACGTCGCCGGTACCGCCGACGGTCATCCCCGGGTTCCCGGTGCGGTTGACGCGCGTCTCGTCGCCGTCGGTGATCACGTCGTAGGCTCCCTTCACGAGTAGCACGTGACCGACGTTCTCGGCGAACTCCGTGACCAGTTCCGCGCGCGCCCGCCACTCGGTGTCGGTCTCGCCGCCCATCGCCTGCAACTCGCCCTGGTGGGGCGTGCAGATCAGGGCCGCGTCGGTGTCGACCGTCGGGACGACTTGGAGTGCGTCGGCGTCGACGACGGCGGTGCCGTCGTAGCGTTCGAGAAGGTCGCGAACGGCCGCGAGGGTCTCCTCGTGACTCCCGAGGCCGGGACCGAAGACGGCGACGTCGTGCTCGGCCGCGAGCGTCAGAATTTCGCCCACGTGTGCCGGCTCCAGATGGTCGCCGTCGTAGGGACGGAGGATGAGGTTCTCGCTGTAGCCCTGGATCTCGCGCGCGACGGACGCGGGGCAGGCGACGCGGACGAGGTCCGCGCCGGCTCGGAGTGCCGCCTGTGCGGCGAGTGCGGGCGCGCCGGTGTACGGGCCGCCGCCGACGACCAGTACCTCGCCGAAGTCGCCCTTGTGGCTCTGGGCTGGACGCCCGAGTTGCTGGAGGTCGCCCGGTCCGGTGAACAGTTCCGCTGCTGACGGGATCCCGATGTCTTCGACGGTGACGTCGGCGTCGAGCGACGCCAGTCCCGGTTTTTCGTCGTGGAACGTCACCACGTGGTCGGCGTCGACGGCGACGCCCGCGGCTTCGCCGGTGTCGGCGTCGACCCCGGAGGGAACGTCGACCGAGAGAACCGTCGCGCCGAGGCGGTTGATCTGCCGGGCGGCCGTCGCCGCCGGTTCGCGCAGCGCTCCCGTCACGCCCGTGCCGAGCATCGCATCGACGATCACGTCCGGGTCGCCGAGGTCGAAATCGAGATCGACGGAATCTGTGACTGTCCGCGCGTCGTACTCTACGGCACGCAGGGCCTCCCAGTTTTCCCGGGCCAGATCGGTCGTGATCGTCTCCGGCCGACCGAGGAGGTGGACGGTGACGTCGTAGGCGTCGAGAAAGCGGGCGGCGACGAGTGCGTCGCCGCCGTTGTTTCCGCGGCCGGCCACGATCGCGACCGCGTCTTCGGGGTCGGCCAGGCGGCGTACCGTACGGGCGACGGCGTTGCCGCTCGACTCCATCAACTGCTTCCGCGGGATGCCGAGCGCCTCGGCGTTGCGATCCACCGCGGCCATTCGCTCGCTCGTTATCATACTCCTCAGTTCGGTCCGACCTATCCTAAAATGCGAGGGATGCTGTAGCGCGCCCGACGCTGGCCTCGGCACTGGCCGTCCCCGGCAAAGCGTGACCGCTCCGGTCACGCGTGACGTGGTGTGTGTCGGATATCCGAAACGTTTAGGCAGACGTACGTGGAATACGGTGGTATGTCGGGGCTCCTGCCGTCAGAGACAGAGACTCGTCCTCCAGATGGGGACGATGGCACCCTACGCGTGCTTCCGCTCGACGACGATGACGCCGCCCAGCTCATAAACTGTCTCGCCTCCGACACTGCCCGCTCGACACTTGCGGCTCTCCAAGAGAACCCTGCCACCGCCTCCGAACTCGCAGACGACGTCGAAACCTCGCTGCAGAACGTTCGGCACCACCTCGACAACCTCCGCGACGCAGAGCTCGTCCGCGTCGTCGACACCCGCTACTCCGTGAAAGGACGCGAGATGAAGGTGTACGCGCCGGCCCGCGACTCGTTGGTCGTCTGCGTCGGCGACTCGGCCGACATCGATCACACGTTCGAATAGCTACGGGGGGCGGTCGACAGGAGTCGCCGTCTCTCGCCGTTTCGTCTCGGCCGAGCGTTCAAATACTGAGCCGCGGCCACTCACCGACACCAATATGAGCGCGGCGCAGCCACTGCAGCACGTGAGTTGGCAGGCGGTCTTCGGCCACGACGACCCGTATTCCGAGCAAGCCGACGGCATCGACGCCGCCGTCGAAGTCGCCGAGGAGAACGGTTTTCTCGTCGTCGAAGGGGCGTGCGGAACAGGAAAGACGATGCTCGCGCTTACGGCGGGCATCGACCGCGTCCGCGACCCCGAGTCGGACTACGAGCGCGTGCTCGTCCTGACGAGCGTCAAGCAGCAACTGCGCCAGTTCGAGGCCGACCTCGAAACGATCAACGCGAACCTTCCGGACGAGTGGTCGCCCGTGTCGGGACTGACGCTCGTCGGGAAGGCCGACGTCTGCCCCTACAGCCGCGAAGGCGTCGCCGGCGTCGACGACGAGACGGTCTACGATCGGTGTGAGGGCCTCCGCGAACGAACGCGAAACCCCGTCGGTGACGGCGGCGAGACCTCGACGGGGACACTCGTTTCGGAGGCCCGCCAGACGCAGACCGGGCTGCTCGACTCGGGCTCAACACAGGGGCCCGAGTACCTCTCCACTGCCGGCGAACCGACGCCGTATCTCCCCGAGACCGCCGAGTACGGCGACACGGAGTACTGTCCGTTCTACGCGACGTTCCTCGACGACGTCCCCGAGGACGGCGACCCGATGGAGGCGGTCCCGTTCGATCTGACCGACCGCGGCCACATCGACACCGAGGAACTCGTTCGCTTGAGCGCCGGCTACGGCACCTGCCCCCACTCGGTGATGGGCGCAGTCCTCCCGCACGCGGAGGTCGTCCTCGGAAACTACTACCACGCGTTCGACCCCACGACGGTTGGCTCGTTCACGGGTGCGCTCGTCGACGAGGAAACCTTCGTCGTCTGCGACGAGGCGCATATGCTCGAACCGCGCGTTCGCGATCTGGTGAGCGACGGCGTCGCCGAATCGACGCTTCGCGACGCCGAGAACGAACTGACGCGAGTGATCCAGCCCATCGAGTTCGAGGACGCGGGGAAATCAAGTGCAGATGGCGACGCCGGAAGCGCCGACGCCGACCTCGTCCGCGGCGAACTCGCCGACGCGGACGTGACTCTCCGCGAAGTGCGCGAGATCCGCGAGTTCGTCTCGGATCTCCGATCGGAGATCGACCGCCGCGTGAACGCTCACCTGGACCGGACACTGCCGGACTGGCGCGCGGACCTCACGCGCCTCGACGACGACGAGATCCCACTCCGCGACCCCGAAGATCCCGGCGTCGACGAACTCACGGCGTGGGCCGACGACGCCGGCTACGACGAAGCGACGTGGCTTCGTGCGGAGTCAGTCGGCGCCGTCGTCGCTCGCATCCTGAACGAGGCCGAAGACGACGACGTCCGGCGGGCCGCCCCCGCCGTCGGGCGAACGCTCGCGAACTGGGTTCGGACCGACCACGTCGCGTACTTCAGAGAACTCGAACTCGAACGCACCTGGGACGAGACCGCCCGCCAGAACTCCTGGCGACGCGCCTACAACGCCCGCATCTCGCTGCACAACTGCGTCCCCGGCGAGGCGATTGCAGAGCGGCTCGGCGAGTTCGGCGGCGGCGTCCTGATGTCGGCGACGCTCGAACCGATGGCTGTCTTTCGGGAAGTAACAGGGCTGGACGCGCTCGCGGACGACGGCCGGCCGATCGAGGAGCGGACCTACGGGCTCTCGTTCCCCGCGACGAACCGCGCGTCCTTCGCCGTCGACGTGCCGAAGTTCACCCACGAGAACCGCGGCCCGCGGGGCGAACTGAATCCGACCCGACGCGCCCACGTCGATGCCGTCTGTGAGATCGCGCGCTCGCCGGGGAACGTCCTCGTCGGGATGCCGAACTACGCAGAGGCCGCGTGGATGGCCGAGGCCCTCTCGGAGCGACTCGACCGCCCGGTGCTCCTCGACGAAGCGTCCGACGACGACGCGACCGAGGCCCTGAAGACGGAGTTCTTCGGCGGGGAGTCGAAAGTCCTCGTCACGAGCCTCCGCGGGACGCTCACCGAGGGCGTCGACTACCGGGGCGACCGCCTCGCTGCGGCGGTCGTCTGCGGCGTGCCGATCATCGACACGTCGAGTCCGCGGACGCGGGCGGTGAAGACGGCGTACGATCGCCGGTTCGGTTCCGAGGGCAAAGGGAGTCGGAGCGGATTCGAGACGGCGCTCACCGTGCCGGCCGTGCGAAAAGCGCGGCAGGCGATCGGGCGCGTCATTCGCGGGCCCGACGAGGTCGGGATCCGTGCACTCGTGGACGCCCGCTACGCCCGCGAGTCCTGGGACAGCGTCCGGGAGTACCTCCCCGAGACCGAACGCGAGGAGTTCGATCCGGTCAGTCCGGATATGCTCGGCTACGGCGTCGATCGGTTCTGGTCGTCGCTCGAAGCGAACTGAGAGAGAGAAGTCGCTATTCGTCGTAGGCGGCCTTACACTCGTCAGAACAGAAGTGTCGCTCTTGCACCTGGCTGTCCTCAATCCACGTAACGACGCGGTGGGTCGGCGACTGCACGATCTTCTCTCCGCAGGTCGCACACGCGGGTGCGTTAGATTCGTCGATATCCTCTCCGAGATCGGAGGTCGGGTCTACCATCTCTTCGAGTGCTTGGCACTCGGGCACACTTGACTCCGTGTTACCCGGCGGAACTTGCCTGCCAACAGTAGTGGTTTAGTACGTCCGTAGCGATAGTCCGAGTGTGGACTGAGATGTCCGACTTGCCCGGCGATCCCGAAAATCGCGCTCCAGAGCCGAGAGCCGAACGCACCGACGATGCGTCGCATCGACTGTTCGAACTCCGAAGCGTCGTCGTCCGCTACGAGGAACGGCCGGACCGCTGTACGATCTACCCGCGTCGGGAGAGTTGCTGTGAACACGTCGACGCCTGGCTATCCGCCGACGCGGACGCGTTCGTCCCCCTAGAAGAAATGCGGTAGTGGCGCCGCAGGACGTCCGTCACTTTCCCGGTTGGCGTCTCCCGCCGCGCTTGCCGGTCTCGAATGGCTGGCCTGCCTCGCGCGCTCACACGTTGATGTCTTCGAACTCCTCGTTGACGATAAACCGACCCTGTGGCGTGAGATCGACCGGTGGCTCCTCGTCAGTGATGAGGTCGTTTTCGTGGAGTGACTCCAGTCGGGCTTCGAGTTCGGCGTCGCCGATGTCGAGTAGCGATGCGAGATCGATGTCTTCGGCGGTCGAGTACAGCCCAACGAGCACTTCCAGTTCTGTCTCGGCCACCTCGACGTCGCGGACGTCGCTCTTGATCCAGTGGTAGATCAGCCGCAGGTAGCGGCCGAGGATGTTCATCTTCCGTCTCGACCGCATCGAAATCTCGGAGGTGACCGTCTGACCGTTCTCGACGTGTTGCACTGAGAGGACGAGGATGGAATCGCCGTCGTCGGCCGTCCGCTCTATCACCTCGAAGAAGACGACCGACGCCAGGTCGATCGAGAACGGCCCGTCTTCCTCGGATTGGACGTCGCTGCCGGGGAACGACACCGACTCGTAATCGAGATTGAGCCCAGTCTTCCGCTTCGGGGTATCCATCACGCGCCCGCCGATCTTCGCCGGATGCTTCACGAGCGCCGTCGATCCGTTGAGCGTCGCCCGGAAGAGCAAGAGCGAGAACTTCTCGATCGTCTCTCGGTCGCCACCGATGACGGTCGTCCGTCGATAGTCGCCGTCGACGTACCCGACCATCACGGTGTAATCGAAGAACTCCTCGACTTCGGGCGGCACCTGCCCGACTGCGATGTCGAATATCGAGGTGATCGGAATCATCGTCTTCGTTTCCGAGGTCGCGAGGACGAGCCGTCGCTCGCTCATCAGCACGCGACCTTTCACCGGATCGAACGCGGCGTCGCCGCCGGCGACGAAGTTCGCGACGAAGTCGACGATGACCGACTCGCCGCTCTGTGCCTTACGAGATTTCGACTTCGATCCCGACTTCGACTTCGAGCCCGACTTCGACTTCGAGCCCGACTTCGACTTCGAGTCTGAGCCGCTGCCGGATTCCTCCCGATACGCTTCGAGGAGTTCCGAGCGTTGTTCGGCTGCTTCGCCGTGTTCAGAGTGTGACTCGGAGGCGTCGCGATCGCCGCCATCACGGTCGGAATCTGCGGCCGTCATACGCTGATCAGCCCCCCGGCGAGCCACGAGGTCAGCACCGCGCTGCCACTGCCGATCCAAACGAGAACGACGAAGTGGAGGTAGGCGTTCACCTTGTGCCCGCCGTCGACCATCCGGATCATCAGCGCCGAGAGGACGCCGTTGAACAGGATAATGAGCGACAGCAGGTACTCGATCACCGGGATGTCGTAGACGCCCGCGTAGATGATCTTCCCGAACTCGAACTGCGCGAGGTTCAGATCCGAGGAGAACGTCGCGAGGATCTCGACGACTTCCAGGCCGATGAAGAACGCGAACGCCGCGGAGGCGGTGATCCCGTAGAGAACGCCGATGAGCGTCACGGTCGCCTGGTCGCGCTGCTGACGGAGCTTGATCACTTCGTTCATATTCTGTGAGATGAGTTCGCCGAGCTGTTTCGGTGTCCCACCCATCTGTCGCCCGACGAGGTACATCTCCGAGAACTTCTGGATGAGGTACGAACTTGTCTCCGCGGTGAAGAAGAACCACGAGCGATCCGGTGCGACGCGCATATTCAATCGAGTGTAGAGCCGATCGATCTCTCGGGAGAGCACGCCGAAGTCCTTCTCGCGGAGCGTTTCCAACACCGCACGCGTGGTCGATTGCTTCGCGCTCTCGGAGGCGCCGAGCGCCCGGATGAATCCCGGGAATTCGTTGTCGCGTTCCTTGACGCTGTTCTCGTGGTGCCGAGCAACGAGCCCCGGAATCGCGAGCGGCGTCAAGGGTGCCGCCATCATCACTGGAATCGGAATATCGAGCATCACGTACTGGATCGATTGTCCGATCGACGTCCACCCGGCGACGCCGAGTCCCAGAATGCCAATGAACACGAGACTTAGCGCGACCGATCCGTAAAGTGCAATATCGATTTGCCGGCCCATCTTCGTCCGGTACTCGTCCTGCTGATACCACAGTGGGTCGTGCGGCGATATCGTCCTGATGACGAAGTAGAATCCCAACTGGACGAAGACGAACAGCACGATAACGGCCGCGATGGTCATCGTCGCGTCGGTGCCGGTGAGAATCGGCAAGACGATCGCGTTGATGATAGCGAACGTCATCGAGAGAATCATCGAGAGATAGAGGTCCTTCATCACTTCTAGGTTGCCGAGCGCACCCTCGTAGACCGTGACGTACTTTTCGATCATCGTCTGCTGTTCGCCGAGCAGGAAGTCATCGAGGCTTTGGCCGGCGTTCAGCGAGTACGCCAGTCGGTCGAGGAAATCACCGAGTTCCTTCGAGGGAACGGCACGTGCACGCCGACGCAGCGCATCATCGAGTGACTGATTCCACGTGTCGACCAGCTCCGTGATCCGCCGCATTTCGACCGCGAGCTCGCCGTACTCTTCTTCTTTCCCAAGCTGCCGGAAGACCGCAACACGGTCGATATTCGTCGTCGAAAGCACTGTCAGGTGCGTGATGACGAGGTGCAGTTGGTTCTCCAGGCCGCGTCGCTGCTGTTCGACGAGCAAGCGGGGATAGAGAGCGCCCGCCACCAGCATCAGCGCGCCGAGGAGGAAGATCGGGATCCGGACCAGGATCGGCAGCGGGAGGAAGACGGCCCCGGCGACGCCGAGGACGAACAGGAGTACCGTCGGCGCCAGGACCGTGAGCGCGTACTTCCGATTTTCCATCGGCATCCGCTCGTAGGAGTCGAGGATCGACGACGCGAACTCCTGGAGTTGCTTCCGCTGTGCACTCCATCCGGGATCGACGTCGGGATTCGTCTCACTCATCGATTATCCTCCCTGTCGGTCATCGGCGGCACTCCGGTTCGGCCGTCGGTCAGTTTCACTCATCAGTCGACCCTCGTCATATCGAACGGGATGCCTTCCGTACCGTCCCGCTGGAAGTCCTCGATGAACTCGTTCACCTCGTGATAGCCGACGATGTTCTCTTGGATTGCCCGTCGGATGAGTTCCGAGCGGAACTCGATGTCCTCGTAGATCTTCCGGGTGTCGTCGTACCCGAGCAGCGTCGCGATCTTCTCTTCCATAATGAAGGAGTTGTTCCGGCCCTGGAACACGATCTCGTCTTCGACTGGGTCCCAGTAGAACGCCTCCCGTGTGACGACACCGCCCATCTCTTTCGAGTACCCCTCGATCTCCTGCACCGACGTGACGCGACGGAGCGTGTCGTTGCCCCGCTTGACGCGGTTCTGGAACAGCGCGATGTCACAGTTCGACATGAACGTCTCGGGGACGTTGATCGGGTCCCCGGTGAACCGCTGGATCATCGAGACGATGTCGGACGCGTGGAACGTCAGCATCACCGGGTGACCGGTCTGGGCGGCCTGGAACGCCATCCGCCCCTCCTCGCCACGAACCTCCCCGACGATGATGTAGTCAGGACGGGAACGCAGCGCGGCCGCAACGAGGTCGAACATATCGACTTCAGAATCCGCGCCGCGTCCCTCGCGGGTGAGGAGCTGCTGCCACGTGTCGTGTGGCGGGAGCACCTCGGCGGTGTCCTCTGCGGTGTAGATCTTCGAGTCCCGCGGGATGAACGACGTGACAGCGTTGAGTGTCGTGGTCTTCCCGGACGCCGTCTCGCCGACGACGAACACCGTCCGCTCGTTCTCCAAGGCGATCCAGAGATACGCGGCCAGTTCCGGCGACAGCGTTCCCCACTTTGCGATCTGAAACACCGACAGTGGGACGTCGTCGCCCTGGCGGATCGTGAGCGAGGAACCCTTCAGCGAGACGTCGTCGGAGTAGATGATGTTGATACGCGATCCGTCCGGGAGCGTCGAGTCCACGATCGGGTGCGCGTCCGACACCGGGTCGCCGATGCGTTCACCCATATTCCGGAGCCAGTTGTCGTACTGCTCTTCGGAGTCGAATTCGACGGTCGTCTCCAGCAGTCCGAACTCGCCGTGATCGACGTCGACCTGGCGTGGCCCAATGACGTGAATGTCCTCGTTGGCCGGGTCGCGCATGATCGGCTCCAGCGGTCCGAGGCCGACGATGTCGCGGACGAGTCGGTACTGGACCTTCTCGTACGTCTCTTCGGACACTTCCAGCGCCCCGAGTTCGAGTCGCTGGATGATTTCCGCCAACCGCCCGTTGCGTTCGTCTTCGAGGACGACGATCTCTTCGAGTAGTTCCCGAATCCGATCTTCGTACTCGGTCTCCTCGGCAGGTGCCGGCTTCGTCACCGACCGTTCGAGGAGTTTGTCTTTCACCTGCCCGAAGAGCTCGCGTTCGTCGTCGTCCAGTTCCGGCTCGATCGTGTAGTACTTCGTCGTCTCCCCGAAGTTCCCGTACACCTGACAGTAGATCGGGCCGCCCACGTGGTAGATGATGTTCGGCCGCCGCGACTCGTATCCGTCTGGCTCCTCGACGAGCATCGGGAACTCGCCGGTGATCTGCCGAAACCGCTTGAGGTGCTCGCGGAGATGGCCCCACCGCTGGGCGTGCCGCCGCAGTTCGTTGTCGATCTTCGCTGAGCCGTGTTCGGTAGCCATTATGCGACACTCCTCGACTCGATGACGATCCCGATCCCCGAGCGGACCGAGAAGCCGACGCGGTCGCCGACCTGCTGGCCCATCCCGGCGAATCGCTTCACGAAGATGTTTCGCCGGACGTCGTTCCCGACCTCGACCATCTCTAATTCGAGGTAGACGTCCGCGATCGATCGGAAGGGACCGATCGCCTCGTCGTCGACCGTCGAGGGGTCGACCGTGAGAACGATCGTCTTGCCCTTGGTGGTCAGATCACGGAAGAACGAGATGATTTCCAGCGCTGCCTGCCGCTCCTCATTTTGCCGGACGAGCGCCTCGAACTTGGGATCGTTCCGGAGAATGGCGTCGAACGTATCGACGATGATGACGTCGCCGTCCCACATCGTGTCCGCCTCCATCATTCGCTTGAGGAGTTGCTTCCGCTCGTCGTCCCCACTGCTGCCGGTCAGCGTCCCCGACGCGTCGATCTCGGCGGGGATGAAGAGAATCTCCTCGTCGAGCAGGGGCTTGACGACGTCGTACGTCAGCGAGTGCATCTGGTCGAGAAAGCCTCGGACACCTAGTTCTGTCGAGACGAGCGTCGTCACAATGTCTTCCTGCGTAAACCCGTAGGTGAGTCGCTGGGAGAGGACGCTCTTTCCGGCCCCGTAATCGCCTTCGATGAGGACGATCGAGCCCTTCGGAATACCGCCGCCGAGTTCCTTCTCGAGGCGGTCGTGGTCTTTGAGTCCAAGCGAGAACTGATTCGATCCCATAGTTAGTAGTTGAAGCGGAAGTTCTCTTCGTCGCCGTCGACGGTCAGCGTGACGTCGTGATCGCCGCTACCTTCGGTCAGGTCGATGTTCTGTATCGTGACGTTGACGACACCGTGGGGCGTCCACTCCCCGCTGTTGCCGTCGACGACATTGACATCGACGTCCGCTCGATATTGCGCGTCGACGATGACGTCAAACGTTTGACCCGTCGCTGGTAACGTTCGTTGTCCCGTGTTCTTGACGTACAGACTTATGCTGTTTGAGCTGTCGTCGTAAACGTTACTGTCGGAACTGCTGATAATTTCGATGTCGGTCCGGATGTTCTCTGCGACGTCTGCGCCCCGGTCGTCGAGCGCCCCGCTGATTCCGGTGACCGTGTCGATGAGGACACCCGCGACTCCTGCTGCGATGACGATGCTCGCGATGAACAGGATCAGACTCGGAACGGAGACGTCGGCCATTCAGTTCACCACCTCGACCGTCGTGTTACTCGCCGCGATGCCGTTTTCGGCGACGACTTTGACGTGGTCGGGTTCCTGATCCATCGTCGTCGTTAGTACGAGTGTCTGGTCGGCTGCCCATACGTCCGTCGTATCGTCACCCTCGACACTCGTTTGTGTGTGTCCCAGACCAATGTGCTCGTTATCGACGAGTAGACTCGTTCCATTGACCGACAGCGTCGTCGTTCCGGTGTTTTGCACCGTAACCTCCAGGTTGTCATTTCCGGTACTGTTATACACGACCCGCGTCACGTCGATCGCCGTATTCCGGCGTTCGAGTAGGTCTTCCTGATCGTCGTCACGCGCTTCGGAGATCTGCTCTGCGCTACCCGCTGCTGCGGTGTAGAGCGTCCCGGAGGCGATCAGGACGCCGAGAAAGATGACTGCTGTCGAGCCGCTAACGCCGAATCCCACGGGAACCCCCTCCGAGCGCCGATAGTTCTTCGAGGAGCCGCGCCTCGTCGACGTCGCCGGCGAGCCGACTGATGTACGTCAGGCTCTCGCGGTGGTGTTCCACGCGCAGGTCCCGCGGCTGCTCCGTCGTCCCTGCGGTGGCGGCGTTGCGAACGTGTTCGCTCATCGTCCGCTCGACGTCGCGGGTGATCCAGCCCTGCGAGCGGTACTGTCGGAGCGCTCGCGCGGCACCGATCGCCCCGCCGACGTCGACGAGGAAGCGCGTCCATTCTAGGACGACGGATTCGGCCGTGTACCGGGCCGGAAGTTCGGCGAGATACACGTCGGGATCGTGGGTCGGTTCGGAATCCGTCGTTGGCGACTGCGCAGTGGTCGTGGCTGGGTCCGGGCTGGCGGCTGGCTCTGGTGACGTCTCCTTGGAGCCACTCTCGGCTGGGTCGGCAGCATCGTTCGCCGGTTCAGACGTTTCGTCGGCCTCGAAAAGCGTCTCGTCGGGTTCGACCTCTTCAGCCTGGTCGAGTGATTCCTCGTCGCCAATATCCTCCGTCGCTTCCTCGAAGTGGTCTCCATCGAGCGCCTCGTCGAGCGCATCCTGTGCGGCGGCCGTCTCGTCGTCGAGGTTGTCGGACTCGGATTCGTCTTCCGTGTCGTCCTCGACGTCGTCCCAGCCGTCATTCTCCTCGTATTCGGCTTTCAGGTCGTCGAAGCTGGATCCGCCAGCCGCTTCGTCGCCGGCTTCCTCGTCCCCATCATCGTCGAGTGCCTCACTGGGGTCCTCGCGCTCTTCCTCGGCGAGTTCGTCCTCTGCTGCGAGTTCGGCTTCGTCCTGTTCGGCGTCGAGGTCGCCGAAGTCCTCGTCGAAGAAGTCCTCGGCGTCCGCGTTCGCGACATCCGAATCGAGATTCTCCTCTTCCTCTTCTTCCATATCGAAGAGGCCGAACGCACCGTCGCCTTCCAGCCCGCCCATCTCGCGAGCGTCGTCGACGAACGGGTTGATTCCCCGTGTCACCATCTCGTAGATGTCCAGCAGCTTTCGGATGGTTTCGTCGAGTTCTTCGACGGTCTCGCCGATCTGTTTGTTCTCCTCGCGAACGGTGTTCATACTCGACGAGACCGAACTGACCTCGTTTTCCAACTCGGAGATTCGGTCTTCCATCTCCGCGATGGTGTCGGCGTCGATGTCGGGTCCTCCGAGGTCGTCACCGTCGTCGAACCCGCCCATATCGTCACCGAAGTCGTCCATCTCGTCGTCGAGGTCACCCATTCCGCCCCCGTCGAGATCGTCCACCTCGCCGTCGAGGTCGTCGAAGTCCTCGTCGAACCCGAGCCCATCCGTGGCGACGGTATCGGAATCTTCGCCCTCGTCACCGTCCATCCAGTCCATCACGCCCATCCGCACCGCCTCCTGTGGAAACGACCGCAACGACCGGCCGTCACCCGGCTCGACCGCTGTGGCGCACCACTGCGCCCCACGAACCGTACCGAACGGGTGGTCCGACCGGTCCGGTCGTCCGGTCTCGGTGGAACAGGTAACATTGGTACAAATGTCCAGTCATCGGTACAAGAAGGTTCGCTCCAAATTATCGCTCGTGATAGAACCGGAATACGTTTGTAGCGGCAGATAATCGACCTGTACTACGATCCGAAGGACTCGTTCGGGGTGCGAAGAATTATCCGCATCCGGGACGGATTCTATAGCTACCTTTCAAGGACGTGACCACACGTATGCCAGAATTCGTCAAAACCGGGATTGAGGGACTTGACTCCATACTCAATGGGGGAATCGTCAAGAACGCGGCGGTACTTGTCAGTGGCAACCCTGGGACTGGCAAGAGCATTCTCGGCCTCCAGTACCTCTACAACGGCGTTGATAAGTACGATGAAGGCGGGATCTACCTCACATTCGAGGAGTCTGCAGACGACATCAGCCAGGCGGCAGAATCGATCGGCTTCGAGAAGTGGGACGAGTTCGTCGACGCCGGCCGAATCAAAATCTACGACAAGCGGACACTCCTCCGCAGCGGTGACTTCTCTTCGACGCTCGATACGATTCTCGACGATCTGCAGGACACACAGTACGACCGGCTCGTCCTCGACTCGCTGACGATGTTCCAGCTCTTCTTCGAGAGCGAACAAGAGAAGCGCCAGTATCTGCTCAAGTTCATCGACATTCTGAAAGACAGTGGATTGACGTCGATTCTGACGATGGAGCAGTCGGCGGTGTTCCCGGATACCGAAATCGGCCTCGAGAATTTCTTGACGGATGGGAATATCTATCTGATCCAATCGCCCGCCGGTTCGACGTCGAATCGGTATATCTGGGTCGCGAAGATGCGTAAGCAGGCGATCAAAAATTCGATGTTCCCGCTGGAGATCGACGAGGGTGGGATCAAAATCTACGAGCAGGCGGCTGGCTTCTCAATGGTCGGCGATTCGCCGCCATGGTTCGGTGAGGAAGAGGGGAATTTGGAATAGACTGCCGGTCGCTACCTTATTCTGTCTTCTTTGGGTTTACTCTACATCTGATAGCTATCGCTGAATAGTCTATCTTTCCGCAGTCAATCCCAAATAGTAAAGAAATCAGCTACAGTCGAGGGTATACGCGGGACTTAGAGCTCGACTGGGTCGCCGTCGTTTTTGCCTGCGAGCTGCTGCGGCATCGTCAGGATGACCTGCGTCGTTCCGCCAGTCCGACTGGTGATTTCGAGATTGAGCGATTCACCGGTGCTGAGACCGTTACCATCCGTCTCGACTTCGGTCGTATTAATGGTCACTGTGTACCGGTCGGTGTTACTATTGAGGACACCGAACGACCCGTCGTCGTCAGTGATTTCGTCCAAGCCGAATTCGGTAGAGCTAGTACCGTCCCTACCAATTGCAGTACCATTTGTCAACGTCTGGACGCTTTCATCGCTCAAGTACTTTATCGACGTTTCGTTCATATCGACGGCACCTGATCCAGCAGCCAGACGAACCGTCATATTGATTCGCGAATTTTCGTCATCCAGGACGACGCCGTGCGTGTTCACAACTTCCACACGGTTCGTCACCTTGTTGACGCTCTCTTGACCCGCATCCTCCGCGGTCGCTTGGAGGAAGCCAGCCGTGTTCACGAGGACGCCCGCCGCGATCGCTGCGACTAGCACCATCGCGATGAACACGATGAGCGTACCGATACCAACCTGACCGCGTTCGTCTTTGTTGAATATTTCAAACATTAGTAATCACTTTAGAGAGGGACCGGGTCGCCGTCCTCGTTGCCCGCGAGCTGTTGGGGCATCGTTAGGATGACCTGTGAGGTTCCGCCACTCTGCGTAGTTATGTCCAGCTTAACCGTATCGCCCGTCTGCGTCCCGTTGGCAGTGGTTCCCTCAACTATCGAAGTGTTGATCCGAATCTCGTATCGATCGGACTGCTCGTCGAGTACCGGGAACGAATTGTCGGTGCCGTCGAGCGAGGTCGCTATGAACTCGTCATCTGTGGTGTTGTCGAAGCTCGCGCCTCCGGCACTACTTGCAGTATGATTCAACGTGAGCGTTTCCGCCGTCGTTCCGCTGAGGTACTTGATTGTCGTCGTATTGAGATTAACACTCCCCGAACCCGCCGCCATTCGGACGGTGAGGTTCAGGTTGTCGATGGTCTTCGGGTCACTGTCGTTGACCATTCCGTGCGTACTCACCACGTCGAGCCTATTCGTCACCTTGTCGACGCTCTCTTGGCCCGCATCCTCCGCGGTCGCTTGGAGGAAGCCGGCCGTGTTCACGAGGACGCCCGCCGCAATCGCTGCGACCAGCACCATCGCGATGAACACGATGAGCGTACCGATACCGACCTGACCACGGTCGGCGTCGTCTTGTTCGAACATATGTATGTTGTCTCCAGTCTGGCCCCCTCGCCTCCCCGCCGGAGGTGAGGACCGTCAAATCAAGCAATCAGCGGTCTGCACATAATGGTATGGACCCAGATATCAGAGATGATATTGGATTTTGAAGCCGAATTTCGGTAGTTTCAGGCCGCATACGAAAACTTCTGTCTCACGATTGGAAAAATCAAGAGTGAGAATCCCTACCTCCGAGTCCGACAGCGACCCCCAATAACGAGTCGGCGAACTAGAAAAATTGTGTCTGCGATTCGGACTTCGGGCTCCGGTTGTGAGCGTTGGGGCCTACGCTGGCCCCGACTCGCTACACGCCGCCAGCCAGCTTACTCCTGAGAAATCTTCCGCCAGACGTCGTCGAGTTTGTTCTTCACTTCGGGGCGCTCGGTCACCTGCACGTTGAGTTCGTTCTCGTCGAAACTGATGACGATCTCGTCGACGTCGCGGCGATAAACGTTGGTCCGACGGTGTTCGTCCGAGAGGACGCGGTCGTGTAGTTCGAGCAGCCCGGCACCCGTGAGCTCCTCGATGCGGCGATAACACGTCGCGATCGGGATGTCGAGCATTTCACTGAATTCCTGTGCGGAGTGAGCTTCGTCGGCAGCACGTAAGATGTCCGGGTTGTACTCGTTTCCGAGCGCTGCGAGCGTCCTGTCGGACTCCATAGATAGCGCCACGTTCTAACCGGACTTACCTGAATGTGACGGTCCGCGCGATTTCGAATTCGATACTGAATATCGGATTTGAGGACCGCCCGTCTCGTGGCTGTCGACTGACTTTCGCCTGCGATGGGCTTATTATCGCGCCGACGGCACCACGAGGTATGGCTCCCGACCCTCCGAATGACGCGCGGCGACCCGTGCGCGACGAGGAGGGCGTCGTCAGACCCGACGAACTCGACTACACCGCCTCCGAACGGGTCGCAGAGATCTCAGACGGTCGATACGTGGTCGCGACCGACAACGACAATTCGCCGTCAGTGGACGAGAACGACGGTGAGGACGCGTCTGCGGACCTCGGAGCGCTCGCCCGCCAGCAGATGGCCCGGTACCTCTCCGAGCAGGATTCGGAGTACGGGTTCGCGCTCACCGCGGCATTCGAAGGCGAGGTCGACCACCACGAGCACTTCTCGGACGACGTCGTCGACGCCTTCGGCGAGCTAGCGTCGTGGTACGTCGAACAGATCGACACCACAGCCTCCGAAAAGCGAGCCCTCGGCATTCTCCTTCTCGCCTCCGAGACGCGCGTCTCGTATCCGAAGAAGGCGCTCGCGTCGCTCCTGAAAGAGCACGACCTCACGCTCGATGACTCGATCGGAGACCTCGTCGGTTCACTCCCCGACGATGGCCTTCAGATCCCGCCGGACGAAGAGTGAGCGTGCAAGAGCCGTATCAGCGCTGATAATGGGGACGATGCGTTTATACAGCGTTTCTCGGAAGTGAAGATATGGCACGCACCGTACTGGTTGTGGACGATTCGGCGTTTATGCGGAATCTGCTGAAGCAGTTGCTCGAGGACGATCACGAGGTCGTCGGCGAAGCCGAAAACGGGGTTGAAGCGGTCGAGCTGTACCGTGAACTCGATCCCGACGTGGTCACGATGGACGTCGTGATGCCGATCCGAAACGGCATCGAGGCGACGTCGGAGATCAAATCGATCGACCCCGACTCGTCGGTGATTATGTGCACGTCCGTCGGACAGGAGGAGAAAATGCGTGAAGCCGTCGAAGCCGGCGCGGACGGTTACATTACGAAGCCCTTCCAGAAGCCGAACGTGCTCCAGGCTATCGACGACGTGGTGGGCGTCGAAGCATGAACCTCGACGTCCAGTCGCTTCGGACGTTCAGTCGTCTCGCCCACTCGGGGGCGGAAGAAGCGGCCGGATCGCTCACGACGCTGACTGGCTTCGACGCCCGCGTGGCCGTCACAAAAGTTGAAATGGCGACGCGAGCGGACGTCGAACGCGAGTTTCGGGAGCGCGACCTCGTCACCGTCCACATCGGGTTTTCGGGGGCGATCGAGGGCCAGACAGTTCTCGCGTTCGACCGCGACCGTGCCATCTCGCTCGTCGACGCACTCGTTCCTGGTGCTTCTGACGACCCGGACAGTGACCTGGCGACGAGCGGCCTGAAGGAACTCGGGAATATTATGCTCGGGGGGTTCATCGACGGCTGGGCGGACTTCCTCGGCGACGGCATCGACATCACGACGCCGACGTACGTCGAGTTGGACGCCGGCCAGTCGCTGCAGGACGTCGTCGACGACTCCGAGTTCGACACCGACGGCCAATTCGGCGCGGAAGTCCACGAAGACGTCGATTTCGGTGCCGAAATCGACTCCAATCACGTGCTCGCGTTCCGGAACCACCTCGAAACGGTCGACGAGGAGGCGGGCTTTTACATCTATATGCTACCGACGCAGGACTCTGTCGAGACGATCGTCGACGTCGCGGGCGACGCCGACGACGCGATCCCCGTCGAGACGTTCACGTCGTTCTCCCAGATGATCTCCGAAGGCGCGGGACAAGCCTCGGAGGACCTGACGGCGATGACCGGGATCGACACCAACGTCGACGTGAGTCGACTGAGCTTCGTTCCGGTCGAGGGGGTGCCGATGGAACTCACAGACGAGGCCAGACGAGGCGTCGTCCTCGAGTTCTCGGGCACGCCATCGGGATACATCGCGATTCTGTTCGACCCGGAATCGGCCGAAAGCGTCGCCGACGCGCTGATGCCTGGGATGGACGCGGATCCAGAGATGCGAAAGAGCGCGCTGCAAGAGATCGGCAACATCGTCACGTCCGGATTCCTCGACGGCTGGGCCAACTCCTTGGAGACGACGATCGAAATCTCCCCCCCGACCTACGTCGACGACATCGCCTCGGCGATTGTGGACCCGCTGGTGACAGAACTCGCGCGGACGCAAGATTATGCGTTCCTCATCGATTCGGCGATCGCCACGCCGGACGAGACGTTCACCTGCGACATCTACGCGCTCCCCGACGAACGAGAACTGCGCGCAGCCTTCGACCAGCTCGCGCCCGAAGCGAACTGACAGCCGGCGAATGACCGTGTCACGACCACGTGCGCCGAAATGATCACCTCAGCTGACGAACGTGCCTTCGGCGCTGCTTCGTCACGCCCCGAACGAACCAATGAAAGTATACACGACTGACCGATCGACCGACCAATCGTCGTCCAAGCGAATCAAAGTCGGCGTCGCCGACTACGCCGTCGCCGAGGCCGGATCGACGCTCGTGACGAGCGGACTCGGCTCCTGTGTCGGGATCGCGTTGGCTGACGTCGACGCCGGCGTCGCTGGCCTCGCGCACGCGATGTTACCATATGCTAGCGACGAGCAGGACGGCGATGGCGGGGCAGGCGATGCGACCGGGGACGAGCCCACAGACGACCGGCCAGCCGGGGCCAAGTACGTCAACACCGCTATTCCGGGGCTCCTGCATTCGATGGAGGAGACGGGTGCTGACCGCTCACGTATCGAAGCACGTCTCGCCGGGGGGAGTGCGATGTTCGAGTTCAGTTCCGGAGACGGCGGCGTCGGTGAGCGCAACGTCGTCGCCGCGAAGACAACGCTCGAAACGTACGACGTTCCCCTCGTCGCGACAGATGTGGGTGGCGACTACGGCCGTTCGCTGTCGTTCGATGCCACGACTGGCGAACTCTCCATCCGGCGGGCACACGGCGAAAATCACGTCATCTGATAGAGATTATCGTAAGTCCTCATTGATCTCTCGCCGGACGGTACGGCGAGACTCTCCGAACAGTGACGATAATCCCTATGACTCGGCGGGTTGCAGTCTCCCAGTACGTACTGGTTCGTCACACATAGTCGCAGTATCTTCGCTGATAATTTCGGGGGCACGTTTATGCACGCGCCTGCAGACCGTCGAGGTACGACCGACGCGGCGATTTCGCCGCGGGACGAGAGACAGGCAATGACCATCGATCCCGACGATTACGACCTCCGAGAACTCAGACGAATCGCGGACGAACGGCGGGGCGCGCGCCGTTCGGAGGACGAACAGCCCGGCGATGAATCGGACCACGACGACGACCGACTGCCGTCGGAGCGACGCCGCCGCAGTCGCACGGACCGGCGTCGGTCGGGGAAGCGCCGGAGTGACGACCGGTCGAGTCGCGACAATCGGGCGAATCGCGACGACCGGCGGCAGAGCGAACGCATCTCCGACCGCGCAGCGCGTGAGCGTACCGACGAGCGACGACTGAACGGTCGAACTGAGAGCCGCCGAGACCGCGATACCGACCGTCGCGAGGCACGGGAAAACGACATCCGCCGGCGCGACGAGGAACGGAACGCTGGCAGTCGTGACCGCGAGGGTGCTCGACGGCGCGACGCCACCGAGCAGACGGACGACCGAGATGCGGACGACGAGCGCGGCGAGGTCTCTGTGCGTCCGCGCGAGGACGTCACGCCGCCGCGACGTGGCGACTCGGATCACGCGGAGGGTCACGACGAGGTCGTCCTCGCGGATCAGATCGCTCGCGACCTCGGCTTCGGCGTCGGCGCGCAGGATCGTTCGCGTCGCGGGCGCGACCCCGACCGACGACGCGACGACCGGCGGCGCACGGATTCGCGTTCACGAGTCCCCGCGGAACCCGAGTTCGGTGCCGACGACGTCGGACGGTTCCAGTTCGACACCGAGATCCGCGAACGGCCCCGGGGGCGGGCTGGCGAGGCTCTCCGACAGAACCAACTCGAACAACTGCTCGTCCACGAGACCGCCGCGGCAGAAGGGCTCTCGAAGCCCTATCTCGGCTCGCTCCCCGACGCGTACGCCGCGGAACGACTCGTCTTCGACTGGCTCGAGTTCCTCGTCCTCAAGGGCGGCTTCAAGCGGACGATGGACGCGCTCCGGTACTACCACACCGTGGAGTGGCTGACCGAAGACGTCGAATCCGAACTGCAAGACTACCTGGTCGGGTTCTCCGGTGAGGTCACCAATACGACCGAATACGACGTCGATGACCATCATCTGAGCCTGGTCTACATCGCACGACTGGCGTCGATGACGTAGCGCCGTATTCTGTCGCGGCTCGTATCAACCCATATACCAACAGTACTTTCTGCTCGTTCTGTTTCCACTTGCCTATGGCAGACAGTGAAGACGCCTCCTTCGACGAGGCTGGGGCAGCCGAATCGGGACCGACGCCGGTCGGCGTCAAACTCGGAAGCACGCGGACCGTCCTCCAGTACGTCCGCGACGACGAAGTGGAGACGATCCGGACGTTGACGTGTCTCGCGACGTACGAGGACGCGCTCACCGGTGAGGAGCGCGTGCTCTTCGGCGAACAGGCCGCACAGGAGTACCCCGACGAGGTGCAGTATATGCTCCGCTCGGGGCTTCCAGAAGACGAGGACCGCGCGGAACTCGCCTCGAAGTTCTTCGCCGAAGTCGTCGCATCCGAAGGACTCGACGCCGACACCGCCGTCGTCTACGCGATTCCGACGATCGACAACGAACCGGGGCTGGCGAACCTCAACAGCGTCATCGAGGAGAGCCCCGTCGGCGACGCCTTGGTCCGAAGTTTCCCCGAGTCGCTCTGCGGAGCGATTCCGGCCTTCGGCGAGGACCTCCGCGCTATCGACGAGGTGTTCGTCGCCGTGAATATGGGCTCGACGAACCTCGAAGCCTCCGCGTACCGCCACGGCGAACAGCTCTCGCCGTTCGTCTCCGGGGCCGTCACCGGTAACGAGGTCGACCGGCGGATCGCCAACGCCGTCGAGGAGGAGACCCAAGGTCGCGTCAACGTCGATCTGACGACCGCCCGCGAGTACAAAGAGGAGCACGGTGACTTCGAGGAGTTCGAGCCGTTCACGGATGTCATCCAGCAGCCCGGTGGTGGCGCCCACGAGTTTACCATCGAGCGCTCGGTGATGGAACCGCTGGACGACTACGTCGACAACGCCGTCGATGAGGTCGCGAACAACTTCCTCGCGCAGTTGGCGAACGACCATATGAAGCCGTACCAGCTCGCGCTCTCGAAGCCGATCGTTCTCACCGGTGGGATGGCCTGCATCCCCGGCATCGTCGACGTCTTCGAGGAGCGCCTCTCGGATGAACTCGACCGCGACGTCGAATGTATCTCCGCCGACCGACCCGACCTCGCCCCGGCCGAAGGCGCGCGCCGGATCGCCGAGCGATTGATCGAGTAACGGCGTCGCCGTCCGGACGCTCCCACACATTCTCACGCGGTGGCAGCCATCCAAAACGTCTAATTGTCACTCCGAGTACGACAACGTATGTACGACCGTATTCTTGTCCCGACCGACGGCAGCGACTGTGCCGACCTCGCAGTCGAGCACGCGATCAACCTCGCCGACCAGTACGACGCCGAGCTGCACGTCCTCTCGGTCGTCGATGCCAGAGACGTAAGCCACAGCGCGCCGGCCATCAGCCCGCAACAGGTGGAACAGACGCTCCGCGAGCGAGCGGAATCAGTGGTCTCCGACGTCGCCGACCGTGCGAAGGACGCCGGCGTCGCCGATGTCGTCACCGCAATCGAACCCGGCGTACCCGACGACGTCGTCGTCGACTACGCATCCGAAAACGACTGCGACCTCATCGTGATGGGGACGCACGGCCGCACCGGCCTCGAACGCTACCTGCTCGGCAGCGTGACCGAGCGAACCGTTCGTCGCTCCGACGTCCCCGTGTTGACCGTCCGCTCACACGAGGAAGAAGAGGAAGAGGAAGAGGAATAACGGAGAGCAAATTACCCGCGCGTCGCCTCCAACCGCGCCGGCTCCGACCACGCCGCGCTCCCGACGCGTGACCACGTCCAGCAGACCACTGTCCGCTTATGATACGCCCGACTGGGCCGCCGTCCGCTCACGATATATCCGGCGGGGTATCCGCCGCGTGACGCGAAGGCGACTTTATATACGCCCGGAGACCGACTGGAAGCATATGGAACTCCGCCGCCTCCTTCGCGGGCGTATCGAGTGGTCTCGACTGGAGGCCGTCGCCCGCGAAATCCGCGATCGCTACGATCGTGAGGAGGTCCACGTGCGGTTTCTAGACGCCGACAACTGGCTCTCGACGCCGATGGTCGTCGACGATCAGTGGTTCGTGAAGGTCATCTCGCGACAGAACTCGATCGTCCACGCGCTCTTTACGACCGGGCGAAACCTGGGTGCCTTCTCGTCGGGTACCGAAGGGTTCTTCGAGCACTTCGCGACGCCGGTCGAGATGGCACAACACGAACTCGAAGCGACGCGGCGGATGCGCGACATCGGCCTCAACGCGCCCGAACCGGTCGAGGCCTTCGAGGTCGACGGCCTCGGCGTGCTCGTCTTGGAGTACCTCCCCGACTTCCGGACGCTCGACGAGTTGGACGAGGAAGCAGAGGCCGATCTCGCCCCTACGCTGTTCGAGGCGTTGCACGCGATGCACGAACACGAACTCCTACACGGCGACCTCCGCGCGGAGAACGTCCTCATCCGCGACGGTGAGATCTACTTCATCGACGCGACGAACGTCAGCGAGGAGGGCGCGCGGGACGCGAAGGCCTACGACGTCGCCTGCGCGCTCGGCGCGCTCGAACCGCTGATCGGGGCGAAACGCGCGGTCGACGCCGCGCTCGAAGCGTTTTCGACGGACGAACTACTCGACGCCGCGCGCTTTCTCGACTTCGTCAACATCCGTCCGGATCACGACTTCGACGCCGCGGTCCTGAAAGGCGAGATCGAAAAGCGCGCCTCCTCGCCGTAGCGAGGCTACGGGAGGCGGTGCTCCGAGCGAGGTCACGGCTCAGGAGCGTCGAGGCTCGACCGACAGGATGGGGCAGTAGGGCGACAGGAAGTGGAACGGTAGGAAGTGAAGCGGTGGGAAGTGGAACGGTGGGTGAGAGCGAGAGGTGAGCGGATGCGAAGGCGGAGGCGGGAGTGGAGCGAACAGCTACCCCCTCTCCGGGAAGAGGGAGCGCTGGACGCGGTGGGCCGCAGCGGACCCCGAACACTGCGGCGGCGTGCGGCGGATCTGTGCCGACTGCGACGAGAAAAGCGTCGTTCGTCGGCGAAAGAGCGTAGCAGCGGGACGTGAATAAACCCACCGGCTCCGGGGCGACTCTCCTGTAGTCTGTCGATTTCAGGATTCGGATTCGACGGCGCGGCTGAGCGCGCGTTCGAGGTTCTCTAACTCCTCGTCGAGGTTCCGCTTGAAGAACCGTTCGACGCCCGGCACGCGGCCGTCGACGACGAACTCGTTCACGAGCCGCGTGTGGCCGTCCGTGGACTCGACGGTGTGTTCGCCCGTGACGCGCAGCACCGAGGACTTCCCGACGAACTTGACGTATCGCGGCGGGTCGCGCTCGACGTCTTCGGTCTCGACGCGGGCGGTCGACTTCACGAGCGGAATCGGCAGCCGAACGTGCCACGTCGCTGCGCCGGTCCCCTCGTCGACCTCGTAGCGCTCGACGACGCTGATCGCGTCGGCTCGCTTGGAGGGGTCAGCGATGAAGTCCCACACGGCCTCGGGCGTGGCGTCGAACTCGAACACCCGCCGGACACGAACCGTCATACCGTCACGTAGGGTGGAGAGACAAAAAAGGCCCTGAAATGCGCGTTCGCGCGGACGGCGACGGGCTGTGCCGGGCAGTGTTCAGCTACGGGTGACGCGCCAGGTCGTCGAGCGGGCCCGACCCCACTTTTCGATCTCGACGTCGTCGGACTTCTCCGCGAGCCGCGGCAGTCGAACCCCGACCTGCTTGGCCGAGAGCCCGATGGCGTCGGCGATGTTCTTCGCCCGGAAGTACCGCTCGCCGGCGGACACGCTCTCGCGGAGGTACGAGACGATCCGTTTTTCCTCCTCGGTGAAGTCACTCATTTGACTCCGTGTACGGACGGTTCGGTCTTAACGGTTTCTCGTCAGCGGGCTATCGTAGCGTTCGGAAGTCACCCGAATAGGTGCGTCGCAGACACCGCGAGCGAGGCGGCGATCGTGGCGACGGCGAAGCCCACGGCGGCGACGAGCTGATCCCCGGTCAGTCCCGCGGCGAACATCCCGACGACTCCGAGAATCGCGACGATCGAAAAGAGGACGGTCAGGCCGATTCCCTTGTCAGAACTGGCGGATGCGGTCTCCATACCCGAACGTTTCCCGGTCTCGACTTAGTTCATACGAATTGGGAGGCGGCGTCGCATACTCACCGGTCGGCTTCGACTACCCAATCGTCACGTGTTCGGACTCCTCGTTCAGCGCGAGGTTCGCTGAGATCTCCGCATTCCGCATCGCGTACTGCGCGGTCTGCTGGAGGCTGACGAGGACCTCCCGGATCTGGAGTAGTTCCTCGTTGTCCATCTCGGGGAGGTCGTCGAGGATCTCCTGTTCGCGGTCTCGAAGCTGACGGAACAGGGTGCGGCACTCGACGGTCTTGTCGTAGTCGCGCTCGACGACTGACTGCACTGCCGTCCGCGTGAGTTCGTCGACCTGGTCGGTGAACTCGCGGATCCGCCGCATCGTCTTCGAGTCGACGTCGAGCGTGTGACCTTCGGCGTCCATCGCGATGTTGGCGATGTCCTCGGCGTTGTCCGCAGTCAGTTCGAGGTTCTTCGCCACCGAGCGATAACCGATCAGGGGGAAGCCCGACTCCAGTCCGACGGCCCGCGCGAGGTTCGGGTTCTGGTAGGCCGTGAAGATGAGACGTAGCAGGAGGACGAAGATCTTGTTCGCCTGTCGCTCGCGGTTTAACGCGCGCTGGGCGAGGTCCGTGTTGCCGTGTGCCAGCGCTTTGACCGCCTCACCGCGCATCGTGCTGCCGGTGTTTTCGAGGCGTTCGAGCAGATTGTCGAGCGTGAAGTCCTCGGGATCGACCGAACAGCGGATCGCGATGCGGTCCGGCGTCTCCTCGATGACGCCTAGACCCATCAGCTGCGTCTCCGCCTTGTAGACGGCGTTGATGTGTTCGGAGTCGAGTGCGCCGTCGCTCTTTTCGATGTGGATCACGCGCCGTCCGAGCACGTACTGCGCGACGATTGCCCGTTCGAGCGAGTCGGCGTCGAGATTGTCCGCGCGAATCGTCGCCGAGGAATCTTCCTGACTCGCAGACTCCGGCAGTACCGTCAGCGTTCCTTTCCCGCCCATCCGTAGAGAAACCTCATCACCCTTGTCGACGTTGTGTTCTTTCGCCCACTCCGCCGGTAACGTCATTGCCAGCGTGGAGGGACCGAGCCGCTGAACCTTACGCGTCTCCATACCATACCCTGGTCTCCAGCGGCCTTAATCTTCACTATATGCCACTTATACAGATATGTATTTGTTAGGATGTGTTGAAATGGGTGGCTCCCCACCACCAGGGTTGTACGGACAGACCCGCTCTAGGCGATCCGCATCATCCGCCGTTCGACACGTCCGACCCGGACCTTCGTCCACCCGCGGAGTTCCTCGTCGAGTTCCGGATCGTCGGTGTCGACGCGGAGTTCGCCGATGGTATCCAGTTTCGCGCGCGAGGCCACGACCTCGACGTCGCACTGTCGGATCACGTCGGGTGAGAGCTGTGGGTTGCCCCGGCCGAAGACGAACCCTTGGCCGCCGATCGGCGAGACGACGACGACGTTTTCGCCGTCGGGATCGAGCGCAGCCAGGATCTCCGATTCGGTCGCGTCGAGGGCGAGCACTTCGCCGTCCCGCCAGACGTCGACGCCCAGCGGCGACCCATCGAAGCCGAGTGCCTCTTTGATCGCGCCGACGGTGCTCCCCGGTCCCAGCACGAACGTCTTCTCGCTCGCCTCGATGTCGTCGACGGTCCCTGCCACGAGCGCTTCGACGTTGCCGCCACCGAGCTGTTTCGACGACTGGAGTTCCTCGGCGACGGGGACGTACGGCACCGCGCGGAGTTCGGGATGCACCTCGCCCTCGCGGTACTCGTCTTCGTCGATGTCCATAACCTCGCGGCGCTCGGTCCGCTCGAACGTCCGCACGACGTGTGCGGCGTCTTCGGGCGAGACGGCGAACACAGAGGAGTACACCTTCACGCCGGCGGGCACGCCCAGAATCGGCGTGGCAGTCCCTTCGACGGCGTCGGCGACGTCTGCGGCGGTCCCGTCACCGCCGACGAAGAGGACGAGAGCCACGTCGGCGTCGAGGAACGCCGCCACGGCCCGAGCCGTGTCGTCGGCGCCGGTTTCCGTGTCCGCAGGAGAGCCCAGGACTTCCGGCTCGAAGCCGGCCGCACGGGCGACGTCGGCCCCCATTTCCCCGCCCCACGTGAGCAGTTCGACGTCGTCGCCCCCCTGCTCGTGGAGCGCGACGAGCGCCCGACGGGCGCGGTCGGGAGCGCGAGGCTCGGCCCCCAACTGGCGCGCTTCTTCGACTTTGCCGTCGGTACCCTTGAGACCGACGCGACCGCCCATTCCCGCGATGGGGTTGACGACGAAACCGAGACGCATACGCGAACCGAACGGCGTTGCGAGCAAAAGTCCGCCGGTGCTCGGACGTGGCTGGCGAGGGGACGAGCCGGATTACTGAACGTTTAAGAAGTGCGCCTCGGAACTGAGGCGTATGCTCCCACTCGAAGTCACTGGCGAACCCTTCCCGATCGCGGAGACCGGCGCGGTCATTCTCCTGTTGAGTGTCGCGATGGTTGTCGGCTGGCTCTACTACCTCTATCGGTAGCGTTCGCGCCGACGCCTACGCCTGTTCTCGATCCACTGCTCCGTCGACGAGTTCGACACGCTCGCTGAGCCAGTGGCGCGCTTCGTCGGCGACGGCTTCGTCCGTCGCGGTGAGTTTCACACGGACCGAGTCGCCAGGGTAACTCCCGACAGTGACGTCGAAGCGTTCTCGGATCGCCTCGAATCGGTCGATCAGTTCACTCTCGGGTTCGTCGACGTCGACGACCGTCGTGTAGGTGGCCTCGCCGGAGAACTCGTCGGCGACGGCCTCGAACATCGATTTCATCTCGGTGGGCACGCCCGGGAAGACGTAGATGCCCTCGACGACCGCGCCGGGCGCGACGCCCGCCTCGTTCGGCAGCATTCGCGCTCCCGCGGGCAGGTCGGTGGTCCCGTCGACGAGGTCCTCCGCGGCGTACCCGCCGTGCTCGGTCAACCACTCGTGGGCGGCGTCGTGCGGTTCGACGCGGCGTCCGACCGCGGCGGCGACGCCGTCGACTGTCACGTCGTCGTGCGTGGGACCGAGGCCGCCGGTGACGATGACGGCGTCGTACTCGGCGCGGTACTCGTTGACGACGCGGGCGATGTCGGCGACGACGTCCGGAACGGTCGTGATACGCCCGACGTCGACACCGCGGTCGTTCAACTGTTCGCACAGCCACGCGGCGTTCGTGTTTACCGTGTCACCGGAGAGGATCTCGTCTCCGACGGTGACGATTGCGACTCGCATACCCGTGATATGCCTGAGATGGACAAAAGCGACTCGGCAGCGGGCCGTCGGTCTCAGCGCATTCCCGGCGGCGGCCCGTCGTCGAACTCGTCGTCGTCGGTCTCGACGTCGACGCCCATCTCCATCCGTCGGCGTCGCAAGCGCTCGATCTGTCGTCGGTAGTAGAGCAGCCCGCCGATGCCGATGGCACCGACCAAGGCGACGATCCCGCCGAAGACGTACAAGTCACGCTGGAGGTAGTACTGCACCGAGATGGTCTCGACCGTCACCGCTTCCTGCCAGACGATGTGGACGCGGCTGCTGTCGTCGATGGTCGCGTCGTAATTGCCGGGCGAGACCTTCCCGAAGACGGGGAAGTCGATCCGGCGGTCCGGCGGCAACACCACCTCGTAGGTGCCGTCCACGTAGGTAGGCAGCGTGAACCGCTTCGGCGTTCCGCTGCTGGTGTACGCGAGCTTACCGCCGCTAGCCGGTGCATTTTCCGGCAGTGAGACGATCATTTCGTCCCGCGTGCGGCGGATCTCCCCGCCGTTTTCGCGGATCTCTGTGCCGTTCACGACGGTCCCGTTCGGATAGCGATAGCGTACCGACTGGACGGATAGCGGATTCGTTCCGCCGAAGCCGTCGCGTCTGAACAGTTCGATAGTCGAACTGTTCGTCTCCATCACGGCCCGGAACTGGGTGTTTGCCTGCACCGTGATGTGCACTGTCCGGTTCGTCTCCCACTCGTAGGCGGCGGCCGGTTCGCTGTCGAGTCGTTCGGCGGGCACTGGTCCGGTTCCGAAGCCGAGACAGCCGCTCATCACTGCGAGCAAGGCGAGACTGCCGGCCGCGAGGAGGAGTCGACGGTTCATATGGTGCGAAAGTGGGTCATAGCGTTCGGAGAGGAGTCGGCCTCACGTCAGAACGCACTTCAGCTCCGACGGGAGGTACGAGCCGATGCTGGCGAGCAGCCCTGGCGGGTCGGTGCTCTCGGGGCAGACGATGCTCTGTTCGAGGAGTCCGAGGCGCTCGACAGTAACGATGTCGGCCGCGTGGCCGGCGCGGTTGACCGTCGCGCGGACTTCGCCGCGCGTCGCGCTGTTGACGTTCACTCGCCCGCTGCCGTCCTCGCGAGTCCAGTCGTACAGCCGGTCGCGCTCGGCGTCCGCGAGCCGTGGCGTCTCGCCGTAGACGAACCGCAGCGGCGTGTGCTGGACGACGCCGAAGCGATCCCGGATCTGCGAAGGCGACCCGGTTCCAAGGCCGAGTTCCTCGGCCGGAATCCGGACGCTGTTTCCGTTGCCGACGTCGAGCACCCAGCCGTCTTCGTCCCACGATTCGAGCGTTCCGACGTAGGTCTCGCCGTCCTCGTGGTCGGGAGCGATCTCGCCCCACGACTCGGCGAGGAGGTTGGCGGCGACAGTCGCGTCCTCGCCGTCGAGGTCGACGTCGAGGAAGTCGTCTTCGCGCACGTCGACCGTCCACTCGACCGATAGCTCGCCGATCTCGTTGCCGACGAGCGAATTGAAACTGTCGAGGGCTCGCTCGCGGGCGTCGCCATCGACGTAGCATTTGGTTGCGAGCGCGACCATCAGTCGTCTCGACCTACGTCGACGTTGAGTTCGTCGCGAAGCTCCTCGATCCGTCGCTCCATCGAGTCGACCATCTCGTCGTTCTCCATCGGTTCCAGCGGTGCGCCGGTCTCGGGGCACTGAAAGCCCTGCTCCATCGCCTCGGAGAACTCGAAGCGGATCCCCGCCGGTTCCGAGAGGTAGAACTCGTGGGTCCGTTCGTACTCCAGGCGTTCTTCGAGCGCGTCGAGAAGGCGGTGCATCTCCTCTTGGAGGTTTTCCGGGATGTTCTCGTAGTGGAACGTCCAGAGATAGGTGAGCCACCCGGAGTCCTCGTCGCGGACCCGGCGATAGGACGCCAGATCGTTCTCATAGAGGATGAAGAGCGCCCGTCGAACGTCGTTGAGCTCGAGGCCCAGTTCCTCGGCGAGTTCCTCGTCGGTTACCTCGCCGTCAGGCGGGGCCGCGGCCACCGGCATCCCCGTCGGTCCCACCAGCTCGTGGAGGTATTTCTGGATGACAGGGTCGTTCAGCAGCTCCTCAAAAGCCATTGTACACAGTTGCGCCGCTCAGTCGTTTTAAAGTTGCGGAAGCCGGGACGCTCGTCTGCTCCGGTATGTTTCCATACAGCCACTACTTAGAATTATGACAACACCTCGAAAACTATTCAGAATGATTTATTATTACGTACCTCGTAAGTATAATTCCCGCGAGAAGGCGGGGACACACTGGACGACTCGTTTCAGATCGCCTGGACGCTGGTGAGACGAAACGAGCTAGGAGCCACAACCGAAGAGTCCGTCACAAGGCGACGAGGTTTCGGTTCCGAAGGAGGACCGCACCGTCCCGAACGCTCGACCGCCCGGGCGGCCGAGGGACAAGGCCAACTATCGGAGTACGCGCAAGCGGACTTCGTGAAATTCGGCGACGGCACGTCGACAATGCCGGTGGGAACCCGGCTAACGCTTCGGCAAGCGCCGGTGAGATTCCGGATAAAGTCGGCGTGTCGAAGCTAGATGGCCGTGTGGGTCGGGGAAAACGTCTCCCGTCCGGGTCTACACCGCCGTTCTCGCGCATTTCTCTTCGACGTCGTCGTATCCCGCTTAGCGAGTCGTCACCGACCGCCGATCGCTCACGACCCGCCGTCGAGTTCCTCGGCGTCGACGACGCGCTTGCCGCGCTCCTGTGGGAGCACCCGACGGTCTGCGTCGGGCCACTCCTGTTCGAGTTCGCGACCCTCGAAGAGCCGGTCGAGGAAGACGGCCAGTCCCGCGACTTCCGAGTGCGGTTGGTTGGTGACGCCGACGTTCCAGTCGGCGTGTTCGTACACCTCGAAGGGGACCTTCTCGCCACCGACGACGATCAGGAGTGGCGCTTCCCGGTGCGCCTCTCGGATGTCGCCTTCGACGTCCTGGACGCGCTCGCCGTACATCGTGAGGTGGACGACGTGCCCGTCCCACTCGCGGATCGTCGCGTCCAGCTGATCCGTCAGTTCGACGTCGAAGGGGCCGCCGAACCGCCCGGTGATGTCTTGGACGGTCTCCTCCGATTGGCCGGCGTTGCCGGGGAAGATCACTCGGTCCGCGCCGAGCGCTCGCGCCGTGAGGCCAACGTGCGTCGTCATCCGGTCGTCTCGACCGGGCCGGTGGCCGTAGCGGAGCACGGCCACTTCGGATTCGTCTTGCATAGCCGAATCGAGACGGTGCGGGCGCTAAGGCGCTTCGGATGGCGTACGCGCTCGTCGACGCCATACGATCGCCGGTGTCCGCAACCCCGAAAAGGAGAACGCACTTACCGCTGTCTACTGCATCACGAGTATGGACCTCTCCGAGAAGCGAATCGTCGTCACCGGCGGCGCAGGCCTCGTCGGCTCGCACCTCGCGAACCGACTCCGCGACGACAACGACGTCGTCGTCGCCGACGACCTCTCGAAAGGCACGCGAGACCGCGTCCCTGCGGGCGTCGAGTTCGTCGAGGCGGATATGACGTCCCCAGACGACGTCGCGGACGTCATCACCGCCGACGTCGACCTCGTCTTCCACCTGGCAGCCTACACGGACACGAACTTCGCCGACCCGCGGAAGCTCTTCGAGGAGAACACCGAGATGACCTACAACGTCCTCGAACGGATGGCGGAGGTCGGCGTCTCGGACATTGCCTTTACCTCCTCGTCGACCGTGTACGGCGAAGCGCCGCGGCCGACGCCCGAGGACTTCGCACCCCTCGAACCGATCAGCGTCTACGGCGCGTCGAAACTCGCCGACGAGGGGCTGCTCTCGACGTACGCTCACGCGAAAGACTTCACCGTGTGGTGCTTCCGCTTCGCGAACATCGTCGGGCCGCACCAGCGCGGCAACGTCGTCCCGGACTTCATCGAGAAACTGCTTGCGGACCCCGAGACGCTCGAAATTCTCGGGGACGGTCGCCAGGAGAAGTCCTACCTCCACGTCACCGAGTGCGTCGACGCCATCTGCCACGTCGTCGAGCACGCCGACGCCGCGATGAACACCTACAATCTGGGAACGCGAACCACGACCTCCGTGAACCGCATCGCAGACATCGTCGCCGACGTGATGGATCTCGACCCCGACTACGCGTACACCGGCGGCGACCGCGGTTGGGAGGGCGACGTCCCGCGGATGCGGCTCTCCGTCGAGAAGCTCTCGGGGCTCGGCTGGGAAGCCGACGCCTCCAGCGACGACGCCGTCCGCCGCGCCGCCGAGGAACTCTACGAGGAACTGCGCGCCGAATCCGAGGCGTAGCGAGCGCGAGAGAAAGCGGCGACCCGGCGACTCACAGAGCCCCCACCCTGGAACGGCACCGCTTTCACCCCGCATCGATTACGTCGCCCCGTGCAGTTCGTCGGCTACGACACGGACCAGCCAGGACTCTTCGTGAGCCACGCGACCGGCACGGACGCCGACGCTCCATACGACGTCGAATTCGTCTCGCTCGATCCCGGCACCGAACTCGCGTACACCCTCGGCGAGCGTCACTGCGCTGGCACCGTCACCGACGAGGGTCACATCTCCTGTTCGAATCCGACGGCGCCGTACTGCCCGCAGCACCGCTCGACGTGGGTCTGTGCGAAGTGCACCGGGACGTGCCTGAAAGACGAGATGGACTGCGTCGAGGAACACGCGATCTACCTCGCGGCCTTCGCGCCGGACGTGTTCAAGGTCGGCGTGACGAAGGCGTGGCGGCTGGAGACGCGACTCCGCGAGCAGGGCGCAGATCGCGGCGCGCTCCTCCAGACAGTCCCGGACGGTCGGATCGCGCGAGAGCGCGAGGCCGAGATCGCCGCCGAAATCCCGGATCGGATCCGCGTGCCGACGAAGCGCGCGGGACTCCACCGCGATGTCGATGGCGACGCCTGGGACGCACTGCTCGCGGAGTACGACGTTGACGACGCCGACCGCTTCGACTTCGCGTACGGACTCGACCTTCGCGATCGCCCCGTCGCCGAGACGATCGCCACCGGAACTGTCCGCGGCGTTCAGGGCCGCCTCCTCGTGCTCGATCACGCCGGGAGCACGTACGCAGTCGACCTCCGCGACCTCGTCGGCTACGAGGCGACGGCGGAGGCGACGACGCGCGATGTCCAAGCGAGTCTCGGCGCGTGGGGGTGACCCGTGCCACCGGCCGATTCGGTTCGGAAAACCCCCCGACGCCGTACCCGAATTAAACGGATCAAATTCGGGTGAATCCGGGATCAGTACCTGCAGTATAAATGGTCGTTCGGGGTCTCGAACCGGGTGCAATGAACCGAACCACAATCGCGAGCGTCCTCGTCGCGGCGCTGGTGCTCCTCGCCGGCTGTTCCGGCGGGATCACCGGCTCGCAAGACGGGACTGCAACTGACGGATCGACGACGACCGCGGCACAGTCGACGACCGGCGCGACAGACAGCGGCACGCTGAATCTCTACGTCAGCGACGAACAGAACGCGATCAGTGACTTCGAACACCTCAACGTCACGATTACCAGAGTCGGCCTGAACCCGGCCGACGACGATGGCGACGATACTGACGATGCTGACGATGAGGATTCGGACGACACCAAGGAGAGCGGTGACGAGACGAACGAGAGCGACGACACCGCGACCGGCGCCGAGAACGTCACTGAGACGACGACCGAAACCCAGACCGAATCGCCCGAGACGGAGAATGAATCGGACGACGACGTCGAGAGTGACGCCGAGGACGGCGAGGGCGAGTGGGTCGAATACGAAGTCGACAGCCGGACCGTCGATCTGACGCGCCTGCAGGGCGCAAACGCGACGAAGCTCTCGTCGTTCGACGTCCAGAACGGCACCTACGAGAAGGTCTTCGTCTACGTCTCCGAAGTGAACGGGACGCTGAAAGACGGCAGCGACCAGCGCGTGAAACTCCCGAGCGGGAAGCTTCAGTTGAACTCGGAGTTCACCGTCGGTAACGGCGAGTCGGTCGACTTCGTCTTCGACATCACGGCAGTGAAGGCCGGCCAGAGCGGGAAGTACATCCTCAAGCCGGTCATCTCCGAGTCCGGGACGGATGTCGAGATCGACCCGGTCGATGAGGATAAAGACGACGAGGACGGCGAGAAGGGCGAGAACGATGCTGACGACGAACGAGGCGACGCGAGCGAACAGTCCGCGGAAGCGACTGCCGCGTTGAGCGCTAGTTTCGTCGGCAACGTCACGCAGGGAGAGAACGCGACGGTCAGCGTCACGCAGAACGGCTCCGCCGTCGCGAACGCGACGGTCGCCGTCGACGACGACCGAGTCGGGGAGACTGACGCCGACGGTACGGCCACGGTTTCGGTTCCCGGCGATGCCGAGGAACTCGAAGTGACGATCACCCGCGGCGACGCCGAAACCGAACTGACAGTCGAGTTCGAGACGGAGTCGTCCCGAGAGACGCAGTCGACGACGCAATCGAGTAGCGACGGCGGAACGTCGACCGCGACGAGCTAACGCCGCGACGATCACAGAGCGGCACCCACACAGCGGCATCTCCCGCGTTCTGCTTCTTCACACCAATTTTCTCGTGCTCATAGGGATCAACGTACGTCTCGATAGATGTCTCGCCGGACGGTACGGCGAGAATCTCCGAACAGTTACGACACTCCCTATCAGTCCCCAGCCGCGGGCGTCGCGACCGGCGTCTCCCGCGTCCGCAGGTAGGTAATGACGAAGATGCCCGTCGCGACGCCGATGAACGCCGCGGCGGTGAGAAACGCCGCAGTCGTCGAGACGGCGTCCTTGATCCCGCCGACGAGGACCGGCCCCGTGACCTGGCCGACCTTCCAGGCGATCGACCGGAGCGACATACTCGACGCCACCGAATCGAGCGTCTCACCCTCTTCGACGAACAGCGCCATACTCGCAGGTAGCCGGACACTGTCGGCGATACCGAGAATGCCGTAGGCAGCGAAGAGCGCGAAGAACGCCCCACCGAGCACCTGCGTCCGGCCGAACGCGTCGAAGCGAACCGGCTGGATCGCCCCCTCGAACACGAGTGCGAACGGGATGAGTGCCGTCCCGAGTCCGTACAGGAGCGCGCCGACGGCGACGAACCAGTATCGCCGGCCGATCCGGTCGGTCAGATCGCCCATATACCCCTGGAAGATCGACTTCGTTAGCTTCCCGCCGGCGAGGATCCACCCGATCGCGAAGGCGTTGATCCCGAACTCGGTTCGCGCGAAGATCGGCAGGAAGATGATGACGGCCATCTTGCCGACCGAGAAGCCGACCCGGAAAATCACGAGCGCGCGGATCATCGGCCGGCTCAGCAGGGATCGGAACGTCTCCATGCCGGTCGCCTCGTCGGGGTCTTTCTGTCCGCCAGGGTTGTCGCGGAGGTAGCGCCACACGAGGACGAGCGCGAGGAACGTGATCGCCGTCAGCGCCGCGTACGCCCAGACGAAATCGTAGGTGTAGAGCAGATAGCCACCGATGACGTCGCCGGCGAGACTGGAGAAGGCACCGACCTGATTGTACGCGCCGAGCCAGCGACCGCTGCCGTCCTCGGGGCTGATCTCGCCGACGACGGCCGAGCCGGTGATCCAAAGCAGGCTGGCGCCGAGCCCCTGGAGGATTCGGATCAGGATCACGTGCACCGAGTTCTCGACTAGCGCGAAGCCGACGAAGACGGCGACGTTGATCGCCAGGCCGGCGAGCAGGAAGTGCTTGGCGTTGCCCGTGTCGACTTTCCGGCCGAGCGGGAGGACGACGAGCAACTGCGCGATAGCGAAGGCCGTGCCGAACAGCCCTTCGACGACGCCAGTCGTGCCGAACTGGTCGGCGTAGAGCGCCAGCGCGATCAGGATCGTCGAGTAGGCCTGACTCCGGGCGAAGGCGACCCCGGACAGCGCGGCGAACTCCCGGTCGCGCAGGAGTCCGAGCGCTCCGCTGGCGTGTCCTGTCATTGCGTGTTCGAATCGCCGCCGTCGACGGAATTAAACGGCACTATTCGGGGAGCCACAGGGGTGTGTTGCCGGGTGACGTAGTCGAGGCCGAGGGGGTCGCGCGTCGTCTACTCACCGGACACAGCGCCGTCGCTCGCGAACGTGAAAACGGTATGAATGGTGGACAGCGAGATTGCCCGGCGTTCCGGCACGGGGAATCCCGGTTGCCTCCTCCACCCCGCGATCCTCCGAGCGACGAACGTTCACTGGTTCGCTGCTCGCTTCCGCGCCTGACGGGGTGCCAGCGACGAATCGTGGCAGACCGACCCTGCGGCCGGCGTTCACGAACCGCCGTCCCCGAAGGACGAGGTTTCTACGTTGGCTTCCGGGGCCCGTGTCGGTCTGACCGGACGCCCCCGGGTTCGGTCCCCGCTAAAGGCCAAAGTTGCGGGTGGAGAGCAGGGCCTAGCTGCCCGACCTAGTCCATCGACACGTAGACCGGGGCCACATAAGGGGCTTTCGACTCACAGAGTCGCCGATCGCCGGACGCCGTCGGGGGCAATCCCGCCCCGCCCGTATCGCCGTGCCCGCTCAACGGAGTACGGCTCGGGCGTAGCTTCCCGCAGTGACGGCGACGACGGAGGTTCCCGTGACGACGATCCACCGGTGGTTCTCGATCCAGGCGTACTCCGCAGGGAAACTGAAGAGCAGCGTCGAATCGATCGACAGCGCCCACAGCAACGAGAACAGCACCATCGCCAGCGCGGAGACGAGCGCGACGCCGCCGAGCGTTTGCGGGTCCGAGCGCTCCTGTGCGCCGGCCAGAAAGACGACGATGTTGAGGAGCGCGAGGACGCCGACGATCGAGACGCCGAGGGGACCGGCGGCGTAGTACTCGGCGACGCCCACGTCAGGTGCTGTGATCAACAGGGCGGGCGCGAAGACGACGCCCGCGAGGAGGAGACACACGACTGCACCGATCGTCGGGGCGACGGATCTGAGATTCATACTCGTCTCACGTGTCGATTGGCTCGCGTGTAAGCGCTTCGAGACCTATCGGAAGTCGAGACTGCCCGGTCCGCTCGTCTCCCGGAAGGGAAACCGGTAAGCCACCACCCCCTCGTTCTCGACTATGGAGCGCGTAGCGATCATCGGCGCGTCGATGACCCAGTTCGGGCAGCGCGAGGAGTGGATCCGCGGGCTGCTCGCCGAGGCGGGCAGCGCCTGCCTCGAGGACGCTGGCGTCTCGGCGGACGCCGTCGATCACCTGTACGTCTCGAATATGGCGAGCGGAGAGTTCGAAGGGCAGACTGGCGTCCCGAATGCCCTCGCACACGACCTCTCGGCGGTCCCCGCCTACACCGCCCGGATCGATCAGACGTCGTCGTCCGGCGGCGCGGGCGTGTACGCGGCCTGGCAGTCGGTCGCCTCCGGCGCCTCGGAGATGACGCTTCTCGTCGGCGGCGAGAAGATGACGCATCGATCGACCGCGGAGGCGACGGACGTCATCGCGTCGCTGACACACCCCGTCGAGTACAAACACGGCGTCACGCTCCCCTCCTTTGCGGGACTGACGGCACGCCACTACCTCGACAAGTACGACGCGCCGCGGGAGTCTCTCGGCAAGGTCGCAGTGAAGAACCACAAGAACGGCGTCGACAACCCCCACGCGCAGTTCCAGAAGGAAGTCGACCTCGACACCGTCTTGGAGTCGCCGATCGTCGCCGACCCGCTTCGGCTCTACGACTTCTGTCCGATCACTGATGGGTCTGCGGGATTGCTGTTCTGCCCCGAGTCGGTCGCCCGCGAGTACGCCGACGAGTACGCGGTCGTCTCCGGGATCGGGGGCGCGACGGACACCCACGTCGTTCACGAGCGCGCGGACCCGACGACGATGGGCGGCGTCGTCAACTCCGCAGAACAGGCCTACGAGATGGCCGACGCCGACCCCGACGACGTCGACGTCGCGGAACTCCACGATATGTTCACCATCCTGGAGTTCCTCCAGTCGGAGGACCTCGGCTTCTTCGAGAAAGGCGAAGGGTGGAAGGCCGTCGAAGAGGGCGTCACCGACCGCGACGGCGAGCTCCCGATCAACACCTCGGGCGGACTGAAGTCGAAGGGCCATCCCCTCGGCGCGTCCGGGGTGGCACAGGTGTACGAGATCTACCAGCAAGTCATCGGTAACGCCGGTGCCCGGCAGGTCGACGCCGAGACCGGCCTCGCCTGCAACGTCGGTGGGTTCGGAAACTGCGTGACGACGACGATCCTGGAGGGACAGCTATGAGCGACGAGCGAGACACCGGCGACGACGAACAGACGATGGAAGCGTACCGCTACCCCGACGGGAGCATCACGTACCCCGGACACCCGTTCGGGCCCGGCGGCGAGGAACCGACCGGAACGGTCGACCTGAGCGAGTACGTCGCCGAGGTCGTCACGTGGACGACGTCGACGGCGACGCCACCCGGCGTTCGACAGCCGAACACGCTCGCGATCGTCGAGTTCGACGTCGACGGCGAGCCCGTTCGTGCCATCGGTCAGGTGACGACCGAGGAGGTCGAGATCGGCGACGAGGTCCGTCCGGTCTACTGCGCGGAACTCCGCGATCCCGAGAAGGGCATCCGCGAACCAGCGAGCCAGGAGTGGGACGGATTTCGGTTTGAGCCCACAGAGTAACTTATATCGCGTCGCGGACGCGACGGGTGATCTCGTCGACGTCGTAGTCGTCTTCGGCTTTATCCCAGACGATCTCGTCGTCGACCGCAACAGTAAGAACGCCGTGGTCTCCGGTCACCAGAGCCACGCGATCGAGCCGGTCGCCGAACTGTTCGAGTAACGCGTGCTGGATCTTCTCGGCGCGTTCGAGGAAGCCACAGGGAACGCAGTATTCGACTTCGATAGCGGACATCTGTCCTCGGAGCGTTGGCTCTGTGCCGTGTTAAGCGCGTCGTGATCGACGTTCGGTCTCGGAGTCAGACTTTTGTCCGCTGACGCCGTACTCGTACATTGGTATGTGTTACCATACATACCAACTGAAGGCGCTAGCGGAGGAGCGACGAGCGCAAGCCGCACGGCGTGAAGAGGAGACGGAGGACCAAATCCGCACCGACGATGTCGAGGACGGCGTCACCGAGGAGCACAGCCCCGAGAAACGAACCAAGCCACAGCCAGTCGGGTTCGCCTGAGCACCCGGAACCGCACTATTTCGACCCCGAACGGCGTGGTCGGTCCGGTCGTCGCAGCGACCGACCACGTCGACGTTCACCCGAGCCGGTTCCCGAACAGCGGCCGCCAGTACAGCAGCGCGACCGTCAGTAAGAAGACGACCGTCGACACGTCGTAGGAGAAATCGAACGTCGCTGCAACGACGGCGGAACTGCCGCCGAGCACCCCCGAGAGAATCGACGCCAGAATCGGCCACGAACAGGAGACACACGAGAGCAAGCCGACGATCCCCGAGACCGCTGCGCCGGCGGCGTCGATCACTGTCGCGTACACCAGATACGCCAAGGCGACGTAGCCGACGATGCGGGCAGGCATCAACACGAGCGCCGCCCACGGCGTTGAGACGACCGGCGCTGGCCCCCACCCCGGAGCGAGCGTCGCCAGCCGGACGCCGAACTCACCAGCCCCGGGGCGCATCGCCGTGACGAGAACGCCGCCTGCGGCCGCCAACGCGACGAAATAGAGGACCGCGATCGCGGCCGCCCGGAGTCGCGTCCGCTCGTCGGCCGGTGCCGGGTCGGTCTTCCAGATGGCAAAGATACCGACGAAGATCCACGCGAGGCCGTAGACCGCATAGCGTGGCTGCGTGATCGTAATTCCGGACAGGAGAACGTACGCGACCGAGAGCACCGCGAGGGAGTTACCGATCAGCGCGGCGTAGAGAAGATCGCGCGTGTCGACGCTGACCGCGCGTGCGACGGACATTATACCGCCAACGCGTCGACGACGACGGCGAGCAGCAGCGCCCCGAGATACGCGTTCGACGCGTGGAACGACCGGAACGCCGCGGCTTCGGTCTGTTCGTAGTGCAGGCGGATCGCGAAGTAGAGGAAGATCGCACCGAAGACGACGGTCGTGAGCGCGTACGCCAGCCCGAGCGCCTGCATCGAAGCCATCGCACCCGCGGCGACGAGCGTCGCCGCCAGATACCAGAGGATGTGTTTGCGGGTCGTCGTCTCACCGCGGACGACCGGCATCATCGGGAAGCCGCCGCGCTCGTAGTCGTCCTTGTACGCGAGCGCGAGGTTGTAGAAGTGCGCCGGCGTCCACAGGAAGATGATCGTCGCGAGTGCGATCCCGCCGAGACCGATCTGCCCGTCGACGGCGACCCAGCCGATCAGCGCCGGGAGCGCGCCCGCCGCGCCACCGATGACGGTGTTCTGGACGGTGTTCGGCTTCAGCAAGAGCGTGTAGACGACGCTGTAAAACAGGATCGCTGCGACGCCGAGCACGGCCGCGAGCACGTTCACCCACGCGAACAGCGCAATCGACCCCACGGCCAGGAGGACGCCGAACGCGAGGGCGTTGCGGACGGGAACGAGGTCGGTCGCAAGGGGCCGGTCGCTCGTCCGCTGCATCCGACGGTCGATGTCGCGCTCGAAGACGTGGTTGAACGTCCCGGACGCGCCGATCGACAGAACGCCGCCACCGAGCGTCGCGAGCACGACGCCGATCGTCAGGCCGCCGTTCGTCGTCGCTGCCAGCGCCATCCCGGCGGCCGCGACGAGACAGAGCAGCCACATCAGCCGAGGCTTCGTCAGCCGGACGTACGCCTTCGCGGTCGCGACCAGCCGTTCCCGGCGGTCGGTCGGAATGTCCGGTTCATAGGAATTCTCGACCGGCGGGTCGAGATCGATGCTATCGACGGGCTCTTCGGAGGGGTCACCCGTCTCCCGTTCGAGGCTCCACGCGAGCGCGGCCACCAGCGAAACGAAGATTCCCATCCCGACGGTCAAGTGCGCCGCCGAGAGCGTTGCGTCGGCACCACCGACGGCGACGAACGCGCCGAGGGCGGCCTGGACGGGATAGAGGAGTCCTGCCAGGAGCGTCGCACCGAGGACGCGTCGCCCCGCACCAGCGCGCACGGCCGAGACGACAGTCACGACGCCGAGGGCACCGACGGCGACGGCCAGCAGCCGATGTCCGACTGCGAGCCACCCCGCGGCCGACGTCGGCGACGTCCAGCCGTCACCACAGATCGGCCAGGCCGTACACGACGCGGCCGCGTCTGTGAGAGCCGTGGTTGCACCGACGAGCAAGAGGAGATAGACGCCGATGGCGGTCGCTGCGAGCAGATTGTGGAACCGATTGTGTGTTGCAGTCGACGCCACGAAAGTCACCTATACGCCGTTAGGAATCACCGTACTTAGGGTCCCCGCTTTCCTGACCGCAGTCGGTCCGTGAGACAGCAAAGTATCGGACAATATGTGGACTACTCCACACACCACCCGGTCGCAGTCGACCGATCGCGACGAGCAGTCTGTTGCAGACGGTACGATAGAGTGACCGAAGTCAGCAACTATTTACGTGGTACTTCCTAACTCCGCACCGATGCGAAAGACGCGTTTGGCACTCGTTTCACTGCTCGCGGTGGTGGTGGCGGGCCTCGTCGCGGATCCGGTCGCCGCACAAGCGTCCGCCAGCGCAGAACTCATCAATGGGTTGAACGGGAAGCTTCTGTACATCGCTGTCCCGATCACTATCCTGGTAGAGGTAATCCTCCTCTACACGGTGGTGAAGTTCAGGAACAACGACGATCCGTCACCGACCCAGGAGAACCGTCGCCTGGAGATCACGTGGACGATCGCGACGGCGATCATCCTCCTCTTCGTCGGTGTGGCCTCCTACGGCGTTCTCGCGAACGAGAACGTCGCTACGGGCCCCGAGATCGAGAGTACCCAGGGCGAACCCGTCGTCGTCCACGCCGAGGCGTACCAGTGGGGCTGGGAGATGTCGTACCCCGAATCGGGTAACTTCTCGACCGGCACCGAGATCGTAGTCCCGAAGGACCGTCCGGTCCAAATCCAGGTGACATCACGGGACGTGATCCATGGATTCCACGTTCCGAAGTTAGCGCTCAAGACGGACGCGATGCCTGGACAGGTGAACACGATCAAGACGGTCGCCTACGAGGAAGGGACGTACCAGGGCTACTGTACTGAGTACTGTGGCGTCGCTCACTCGCAGATGTACTTCACCGTCGAGGTCGTCTCCCAGGACGAGTACCAGCAGTGGCTCGACGAACAGCAGAGTAGCGAGTAATCGCGCACCCGCTTTTCGGGTTTCTTCGGTCCGTGAGCAGCCGCTACGCGCTGCTTTCTACTTCTCCTGTCCAGCTGGTCGGCGAGTGCCGGCGATATCGGAAAAAAGCGGCTACGCGTTCCGATCTGCGTCCGAGACTGCTTCTTCTGCCGGCGCCTCGTGGTCCGGTCCACGCTCTTCGAGAATCCGGTCGATGATCCGTCCGGTCGAGAGCAGTTCATCGTCGTACCGTGGTTCCCGAGCTGACGCGCGATCGACCTCACAGTCGATCCCACGTCCTGCGAGCGCGTCGCGGAGCGCGTCTGCGTCGTGGTGCTGATCGTGCCCGAGAACGATGACGTCGGGATCGATCCGCTCGATGGGGACGAAGATGTCTTCGCGGTGCCCGAGGTGCGCATCGGTCACCATCTCGAGCGCGCCGACGACATCCCGTCGCTGCCGATCGGGCAACACAGGACGTTCCTTGTGTGTGACGTTCTCCCGTCGGGCGACGATGACGTGTAGTTCGTCGCCCATCGCGGCCGCTTCCGAGAAGTAGTGGATGTGGCCGGGATGAATGAGATCGAACGTCCCCTGCGCGACGATCCGGCGGGTCACCGGTAAGACCCTCCGGACTCCCGATAGCTCCCGCCGAGGTTGCCGTAGTCGAGGTCGAGGTCGTCCTCGGTGAAGTCGAAGAAGTCCTCGGGGTCGGGCAGGTCGACGTCGAGGACGGGCAGGTCGCGAACCTCCCCGCTCTGGTCGAACGCCTGCCAGTCAGTCGGGCCGTACGGATGACCGAGGATGATGTGGACCTGGCCTTGGCCGAAGGTGTCCAGATCGGCGTCGCTCGGCCGGAGGACGCCGTTCGGGTGAGAGTGGATCGACCCCACCGCGTGGCGGTCGTTCGGGATCATATTGCTGTCGACGGTGGCGCTCGTCGGATCCGATCGCGTCCCTGGGACGATCAACACCTCCGTGATGACGGTGCCCGAGCGATCGAGATCGAAGTGGCTGGCGTCTTCGCCGCGGAGAAAGCCCATATACTCGTTCGGATGTGTCTCGCGGGATGCCTCCCGTGCGAAGTCGAGCGCGTCGGCGGCGATGCCGATCACCTCACTCGACCGGAAGAGTCGCATATTCGATTCTCCGGTTCGTCGCCTTCTAAGCGTTCCGGTCGGATTCAGGCGAGACCAGCCGACCGCACCGTCGGGAGACGGCGTCGGCGGCACCCGCCCCGTGCGCGCGGATTGTAAAGTCTTAACCGCGACGCACCACTTCTCGCCAGTATGACCGCCGATAACGCCGGGGATTCCGGCGGCGCGTCCGCTCCGGATTCGGAGACGGACTCGCGACCTATCGTCTACGATCTCGCACCGAACTGCACGCTCGAAGACGTCGAAGAAGGCGAACGGTACCACGCCGTCGTCAACGGCGTCGTCGAATACGGCATCTTCGTCGACATCTCCGACGAGGTGTCCGGACTCGTCCACGAGTCGAACCTCGATCGCTCCTACGAGGTCGGCGACCGCCTGACCGTCACGCTCGAAGAGATCAAAGAGAACGGCGATCTCGCGTTCGACGTCTTCACCGAGTCGACGTACCAGACTGTCGTCGTCGATCACGAACCCGACATCGCGCCGATCGCAGGGTTGAGCGCCGGCGACGAAGTCCACATCGAAGGACAGGTCGCCCAGATCAAACAGACCGGCGGCCCGACCGTCTTCCGCATCGCCGACGAGACGGGAATCGTCTCTGCGGCGGCGTTCCGCGAGGCGGGCGTTCGCGCCTTCCCGGCCGTCGAACTCGACGACGTCGTCCGGATCGGCGGCAGCGTCGAGTCCCACGACGGCTCGCTCCAGCTCGAAGTCGACTCGATGACTCGACTCGACGGCGAGGCGATGGCCGAGGCCCGCGAACGCCTCGACGCCGCGTTCGAGGAACGCGCAGCGCCCGAGGACGTCGAGTCACTCGTCGAGTGGCCGGCGTTCGAGAAACTCCGCGACGACCTTCGCGAGGTCGCTCGCCTGCTGCGACGGACGGTGCTGGAAGGGCGTCCGATCCGCGTTCGACACCACGCTGACGGCGACGGGATGTGCGCCTCCGTGCCAGTTCAGTTGGCCCTGGAGAACTTCATCGAGGCCGTCCACGACGACGACGACGCCTCGCGGCACCTCGTCAAGCGACTTCCCTCGAAAGCGCCGTTCTACGAGATGGAGGACGTCACGCGCGACCTGAATTTCGCGCTCGAAGGCCGTGCGCGGCACGGCCAGCGGCTCCCGCTCCTCCTGATGCTCGACAACGGCTCCACCGAGGAGGACGTCCCCGCCTACGAGAACCTCGCACACTACGACGTGCCGATCGCGGTCGTCGACCACCACCACCCCGACCCGGAGGCGGTCGACGACCTCCTCGACGCCCACGTCAACCCCTACCTCTACGACGAGGACTACCGCATCACGACGGGGATGATGTGCGTCGAACTCGCGCGGATGATCGACCCCGACGTGACCGAGGAACTCCGCCACGTCCCGGCCGTCGCGGGCCTGGCCGACCGCTCGAAGGCCGAGGCGATGGAAGACTTCGTCTCGCTCGCCGAGTCTGAGGGCTACGACCGCGAGCGCCTGCTCGACGTCGGTGAGGCGCTCGACTACGCGGCCCACTGGCTGCGATACAACGACGGCCAGTCGCTCGTCAACGACGTGCTGAACGTCGGCTGCGACGACGAGGACCGCCACCAGGAACTCGTCGGCTTCCTCGCGAGCCGCGCCGAGCGCGACGTCGAACGGCAGATGGACGCCGCCGCTTCTCACCTCGAACACGAGCGGCTGGAGTCCGACGCCCACCTCTACACTGTCGACCTCGACGAGTGGGCCCACCGCTTCACCTACCCCGCGCCGGGGAAGACCACCGGAAAGCTCCACGACCGAAAGGTCCGCGAACACGGCGAGCCGGTCATCACGATCGGCTACGGCCCCGACTTCGCCGTCCTTCGGTCCGACGGAGTCCGCCTCGACATCCCGCGGATGGTCGCAGAACTGAACGAGGAAGTCGTCGGCGGCGGCGTCTCCGGTGGCGGCCACCTCGTCGTCGGATCGATCAAGTTCGTCAAGGGGATGCGCACCGAGGTCATCGAGAGCCTCGTCGACAAGATGGCCGACGCCGAACTCGACGAGGAACTCTCCTCGCAGGCCGTCGTCGACACCGAGGCCTAAGGGCGCCGCCGACAACGCAGACGCGGGCCGCACTTCTCACTCGAAGTCCACCGTTCGGCGAAGGACGAAGCCGGCGAGCGACGCCGCCGAAAGCGCACCCAGTGCCATCGTGAGCGTCCGCTTTCTGTTCTGCATCCCCTCTCGACTACTCGTTCGTTCGCCGCTCGACCCGCCGGTTCCGGCGGCGTCCCAATCCGCTGTGAAGACCCGTCCGTAGTACGTCGCCGCCGCCTCGCCGTCGAGCGCGAGGGTGACTTCCCTGTTCTCGGTCGCCGCGTGTTCGTTCCAGTTGAGACTGCCGACGACGACCGTCTCCCCGTCGATCACCGCGCCTTTCGCGTGGACTTTCCCGAACCGTCCGGCCGGGCGAGCGATCCGCGCCTCGATCGGGAGGCCACGTTCGCGGAGGCGCATCGTCCGCTCGACGACCTCCTGGTTCGACTCCTCGTCGTACCACGCGTTCGAGAGGAGGATGCGGACGTCGACGCCGCGCTCGGCGGCGGCGACGAGCGACGCGAAGTAGGGGCCGTCCGGGTCGAGCCGTGGTGACAGGACGGCGATGCGGGCCTCTGCGCCGGCGATTTCGCTCCTGACGGCGGCCCCCGCGTTTCCGGGGGCCGTCAGCACTCGCACGTGTTCGATAGTGACCGTTTCGGGGGCGAATCCAGCATCGTACGACCCCGAAGCCGGCTCCTCTTCGACGAACGAGGCGTTCCGGCGGTGTTCGCGCCACGGCACGGCGTCGATGCCGTCGGCGTCGTGAGCGAAGACAGCGGCGAGTTCGTCGGCCGTCCGCTCGGAGTGAACGCGGACCCCCCACCCACGGCTGTCCCGACCCCCGGTCCCCGCCGGCTTCCAGTTCTCCGTCAACACGAGCGCGTCGTCGTCGCTGACGGCGTACTTGGGGTGGTGATACGAAAAGCGCGCGTGCGGGCCGTCGATCACGCGGACGTCGACACCGCCCGCGACGAGGCGGTCGAGTTGTTCGCGCTGATTAGTCGTCGTCCCGCCGACTGGGCCGCCTTCCAGGAGCACGCGCACGCGGACGCCGCGGTCGGCCGCGGCGAGGAGCGCGTCGGCGACCCGGGGCGAGGCGAACGTGTAGCCGGCGAGCAGGACCCGCGTCTCGGCGCGCTGGAGCGTTTCGAGCGGCACATCGGGCGAATCTGGGAGGACGAAAGCCGTCGCGGTCGCCGGCCCCGTCGCGACGACCGGCCGTGGAGATAACCCACGCGGCGTCCACTGGCCGGTCGTCGCGTTCAACCGCTCGCCTTCGCGAGCGCGGTCGTAGATGACGCGATCGACGGCGACGCCGTCTCGACGAAGGACGAGTCGTTCACCGGCGTTCGCCAGCGAGAGCGAGGCTCGGACGACCGGCACGTCGACGAGCGCTCGCGTCGCGTTCGGCGCCGCGGACAACGCGACGGTGCCGGTCGAGGGGACGCTGATATTCGACTCGCCGTCCGAGAGCGTCAGGTTCGACGCACTCGCGGCGTCGACGACGACAAATTCGCCGACGTCGCCGTTTGCGACCGGATCCGGAAACGTGGCGACGATGTGCGGCCCTGCGGGTTGTCCATCGGTGGTGTTGGTCGCGGGCGAGCTGGGACCGGCTCCCGAAGACGCGGCCGCAACGGGCGCGACAGCTCCAGCGATCCCGGCAGCAACGAGGAGGAGCACGCAGACGAGCCGATACGCTTCACGAGAGGCGGGTCGCTGGACAGTCGTCCGATTAGCTGCGACATAGCGGCCCGCGATCCCCGTACGACGCGCTCGTGATACCACGGCGCGTCTGGCCCGGCGATCCTATTTGAACGTACGCAGTCGCCGCCCAGTTACGTGGTCGCCGTCCGGTTACGCCGTCGGCGCTTCCGCGTCGGCGTCGTCATCCCCGAGTGCGTCGGTCGCGAGGTCGGCCTCGTGCTGGACGAGGAAGGAGCGTTCGTCGGTGTACTCGGCGACGGTTTCGAGAGCTTCCTCGGTGCCGATCTGCCGGAGCGCCCACGCCGCGGCGGCGCGGACGGTGTCGCTCTCGTCGTCGGCCAGCGTGTCCGCGAGGGGCGCGACCGCGCGCGTGTCGCCAATGAGACCGAGCGCGCGTGCGGCGTACGGCCGAACGTTGTCGTTGTCCATCTCCAGTTTGTCCGCGATCGCCTGCGTCGCCTCCGTCGACCCGATCTCGCCGAGCGCGCGGAGCGTCACCTTCTGGAGCGCCGGATCGGAGTCTGCGTCGACGTACTCGACGAGCGTCTCGACGGCCTCCGCTGCTCCATCACCCATCCGGCCGAGCGCCTTGATCGCCGCCTTGTCGCGGCGCTGGGCGAGTTGGTGCATCTCCTCGAAGGCTTCGGGGTTCGCCATCCGGACGAGCGCATCCATACAGTGCTCCTGCATAAACTCCGACTGGAGGCTATCCTTCGCGAGCAGCACCATATCGACGCGGCCGCGCTTCTCCCACTCTTTGAGCGCCGACAGCTCCGGTGGGTAGTCCTTGTAGTGACCCAGGACGTCGTAGAAGCCTTGCGCCATCAGTTGCTCGTTCGTCTCCAGGTCGTCCCACTCTTGGGCGTCTTCGAGACCGGCTTCGAGGTCGTCGGTCGCCTCCAGGAGCGACGCGATCGTCTCGGCGTCCTCGTCGGCGTCGAGGTCCGCGGCTTCGACGGCCGCGATCGCGTCGTCGAGTGCCGCCACGAGGGCGTCCTCGTCGTCACCGTCGAGCGCGACGTCGGCGTCCAGTTCACCGGCGACGGCGTCGGCGAAGGCCGAGACGACGTCGACGATCTCGGATTCGCCCTGTTCGGTCCACTTGGTGTCGGTCACCTTCGACTGCGCGGCCTCGATCTCGTCGACGACGTCGCTCGCGTACGGGCCGCGCTGGGACTCCAGGTCGTCGCGGAGGTCGGAGACGCGCGATTCGAGCTCCGCGCGCGGATCCTCGGCGTCTTCGTCGTCCTCGTCGGGTTCGGGCAGATCCGCGTCTTCGAGGTCGGACTCGATCCCGTCGAGGTCGGACTCGACGTCGTCTAAGTCTGCCTCCGTCTCCGCGCCCTCGAGGGCGGATTCGACGTCGTCGAGGCGTTCGTTCAGGGTTTCGGGCGTCGCGTCTGTCGACTCGTCCGACGCCGCCGTCTCCTCCGCATCGGCAGCCGTCTCGTCGTCCCCGTCGCTCATATGCTCGATATCCGTCCGTACCCGAAAAGAGCGTTTCCCTTCTGTCGCCGCGGCGTCCCGAACGCTCTTTATAGGCTCGCAGGTGCAACTGGGGCCAATGACCGCTCCGAGCGAGGACACGGCCGGTGACGTGAACGACACAACAGACGCGGACGGCACTACAGACGCGAGCGACACCACAGACACGGACTACACCACAGACGCCGATGGCTCCGAAGACACGAACGACTGGGACACGACGGCCTACGACGGGTCGCACTCGTTTGTCTACGAGTACGGCTCCGACGTCGTGGAACTACTCGACCCGCAACCGGACGAGCGGATCCTCGATCTCGGCTGCGGCACGGGACATCTGACCGACCGTATCGCGGATGCTTGCGCGGAGGTCGTCGGCATCGATCAGTCGGCCGAGATGATCGAGACCGCACGCGAGGCCCACCCAGACCGGCAGTTCGTCCGGGCCGACGCCCGCGACTTCGACGCCGAGGAACCGTTCGACGCCGTGTTCTCGAACGCCGCCCTCCACTGGATCCACGAGCAGGACGACGTCATCGACGCGGTGGCGGAGGCGCTCGAACCCGGCGGGCGGTTCGTCGCCGAACTGGGCGGTACGGGGAACGTCGGCAGCATCGTCGGCGCGATTCAGGCCGAACTGGACGCGCGCGGGTACGAACCGCCGACGGAGCCCTGGTACTTCCCGACCGTCGGCGAACACGCCACACGCCTCGAAGATCACGGATTCGAGGTCCGCTACGCGCGCCTGTTCGATCGCCCGACCGAACTCGAGGAGGGCGAAAACGGCCTGGCGGCGTGGATCGAGATGTTTGGTGACCGGCTTCTCGGCCCGGTGCCGGAATCAGAACGCGGTGCCGTCGTCTCGGCGGTCGAAGACCGACTCCGAGAGGATCTCTACGACGACGGGACGTGGACCGCCGACTACCGGCGATTGCGGTTCGTCGCCGTCCTCGAATGAGCCACGGCGTGCGCGTGCTGGCGTTCTCCCGATCTCGTCGTTAGATCGCGTCGAGATACGTCTCGGCGAGTCCGTCCAGCGCTTCGTGATGCTCGGTCGTGTGCGGCGCGGTCAGCGGCGAGACCGACACCTTGCCCTCGACGACTGCGCGGCGGTCGGTGCCTTCCGGATCCGGGATGTCGCCCGCGCGCATCATCTCCCATATGCCGTCGTGGAGTGTGATCCGACCGTTACCGTCGTGCTCGGCCGTCATCTCGTACAGGGTCGACGGGCGCGTGATCTCGAGCGGTGCGGGGCCGCTCTCCGGGTCGACGATGGGCGCGTTGATGTTCAGATACTCCGCCTGTTCGAACACGCCCGCGCCGAGCGCGTGTTCGAGCAGGTACGTCGTCGCGCGCGTCGCGTTCGCGAAGTCTGCGGGGTCGGTGGCCTGCTCGCGCCACGGCGTGTCGCCGTCGCCGGGGACGTACAGCGAGACAGCGATCGCCGGGACGTCGAAGAACGCCGATTCGACGGCCGCGCTGACGGTTCCCGACCGACCGAGGACGTACGCCCCGAGATTCGCGCCCTTGTTACAGCCGGCGACGACGACGTCGACCTCCGGACACAGCGATTCGAGGCCGGCGACGACGCAGTCGGCGGGGGTGCCGTCGATCGCGTACCCCAGGTCGTGCTCGCGGACGGCGACGTCGTTCGAGAGTTGGCGTCCGACGGCGCTCTGGTCGTTTGCGGGCGCGACAGCAGTCACGTCTGTGAACGCCGAGAGCTCCTCGTACAGCGCCTGGAATCCGACGGCGTCGATGCCGTCGTCGTTCGTCAAGAGTACAGAGAGCGAATCGCTCATATCGGTATCTTCGCGGGACGGCGGAAAGGTGTACCGCCCGTGGCGGTCTTCAGAGGCGGTTTCCCAGATGGGATCGGTCAAGGGGACGGATCAGCGTGGGACGGTCCGGCTCACGCGACGCCCTCGACGAACGTCTCGTCGTCGACGACGAGGTTGTACGCGCCCTCGTCGCCGTTCCACAGACAGAGGACGTTCTCGAACGCCAGCACGTCGCCGTAGTCGGCCGTGAGAAGCGCCTCGTTCAGCGGGTCGCGCGTGGTCGAGACCGCGTAGTGTTCGACCGACTCGCTGCCGTCGCTGATCTTGAACAGGGGATTGGCGTCGTCGCTGTCGGTCAGGTCGCGGCTCAACTTCACCGCGAGGAGATCGATTCGGTTCGTGACGTGTCGCTCCATCTCGGCCATCTTCGCGTGCCGATCCGGGTCGGCAAGGACGTCCGCGCGGCGCGCTCCGTCAGGCCGCAGAATCGCGTAGGAGAACTGGACCGTCTCGTTTCTGAACGTGCCGTCCCCGGGCGTGCGCCCGCTGGACTCGGGGACTGTATCTGACTCCGAGTCGGCCGCAGCCCCGGTTCCTGTCTCGGCCGTGGACTCCACGCCAGCGTCGGCCGTCCCGGCCTCGTCGAGGCGGTGCTGGAACGGCGGTGCAGCGACGTCGCGGCGGCGATCGAACGACCAGCCGCGATCGGAGGGGGCCTCGCCCGGCCACAGTCGGAGCGTCGGCGCGTACACCGACACCGCAGACGCCGGCGGCGCGAGCGCGCGCTCGACGTCGCGGAGCCCGGTGCTGGTGTTGCGGTCGGCGGGTGCGATGGCGACGAACGAGCCGTCGTCTGCGACGGCGTCGAGATACCGAGACGCGACGGCTTCGGCGTCGTCGAGTTCGCTCAGCACGTTCGCGAAGACGACGAGATCGAACTCGCTCTCGGGCTCGAACGCCTCGGCGGTCTCGCGGTGGATCGTCGTCCGGAAGTTCCGTCCCGTCTCTTTCAGCAGCCGTTCGAGCACGTCGGCCGACGCGGACGGTTCGACGGCGTGGTAGTCGACGACGGCGTCCGCCGGAAGATAGTCGTGCAGCCCGAGCGCCGGCCCGCCGGTTCCCGCGCCGACGTCGAGGACGCGAAGCGTTCGGGGGAGGTGCTCGCGCTCTGCGAGGTCGTCGAGCACGTAGCCGATCGCCGCGTAGTAGTCAGAGAGATGATATATCGCGTACCCGAGCGCCGCCACCGCGTCGTATTCGACGGGGTTCTGCCGGTAGTAGTCCTCTTTGAGTCGGCGGATCGTCTCCCGTAACTGGTCGCCGGTCTCGCCGCGATGCCAGTTCGCCCCGTAGCGCTCGACGAGCAGGTCTTCCAGCGCGAACGCGTACGGTTCGGGAAACGTGTCGGGTTCCCATCCCGGTTGCGGCGCGGGGTCCTCGCTCACCGGAACGAACGTGCCGTCTTCGCGCTCTCTGAGGCCGAGGTCGTACGCCTCCTCGCGGAGTGTTTCGCGGACGACGGCCGGGTGCGGCGTCCCGTCGATGTACTCGTGGATCTCTTCGGGATCGATCGGGCGGACGTTTCGCAGGTACTTCGCGTTCGCGCGCACGGCCTCGCGGTCGATCATTCTGTGTCCCCGTGACCGTCTTCGGTCCTATCGGCGTGCTTCCGCTGTCGCTGTCTGGCCTCTTCGTACAACTGCTCGAAGGCGTCGCCCTCGGCGTCGGCGACGCGGCGTGCGGCCTCCGCGACGGCGTCGGCACCCTCGAACGACTCCTGAATCTCCCGGTAGACACGCGGGGTCCCCCCGGTCACGGTGTCGACGAGGTCCGACAGGACGCTTGAGATCGGCGTCGCAAACTCCTCGCGGACGTCCTCGGCCGCCAGCGCGTACGCGAGGACCGCCGTGTGCGCCCCCGCTTGCACGGTCTCCATCGCCGAATCGTGTTCGGCGGGGTCCGTCTCGAAGACGTGGTTGTCGGCGTCGGCGATGGCGTCGAGCGCGGCGTCCGTGAGGGGACCGGCGGCGTCGACGACGGCCGCGACGTTCCCTGGGGCGTTTTCCGGGGCGAAAAGCGGGTGCAGACTGACGCGCTCGCGGTCCGGCAGGTGTTCCCGCATCGCTTCCACGGGGTCGGCCATCACGCCGGTAACGTCGAGCATCGCGCGCCCGGCACGCTCGGCGTGGGCCGCAACCGCGTCCCGGACCGCACTGATCGGCACGGCGAGACAGACCACGTCGAACGTTTCCGTCGTATCGAGCGCGACGGCACGACCCTCCACTACGTCCGCAGCGGCGCTCGCGACAGCCCAGTCCCGGTCGGCGAACGCCACGTCGAACTCCGCCGCGAGCGTCTCGCCGGCCCAGCGACCCATCGCGCCGGCTCCGACGACGAGTACCTCCATCGCCGCCGACTACGCGCCGCCCCAATCAAAAGGGGTTCGGTGACGGTTTCGGGACCGACTCCGGGCGAGTTGTGAGCTACTTCCGGAATCAGCGCTGATATTCAGAGGAATACGTTTAACCGAGTGGTTACCCGTGTCTAGGTGGGGGAAAGGAGTCTGTACCGTCGCAAAACTGGCCGGTCAGCCAGACCGACAGCGTATGCTGACGGCACAGCGACTGCTATCGCCGCACAGTATGGGGATGAACACGCGCGTAATCGCTCTATAACAATAGGGGAATAGAGAAAGTAACCACCGATGAAGTTTCCTACGGTCTCCGGGAGAGACACACAGGGGCGTCGACTGACGCTTCCCGACGACTTGCACGGCGAACAGACGCTCGTCGTCGTTAGCTTTCATCAACGACAACGGTCGCTCGTCAACTCGTGGCGACAGTTCGCTTCCGAACTGTGCGAGCGGTTCGACCACTTCGGGTATTACGAGCTTACCGTCTGCGGCAAGGGCGGAATGCTCCCGCCACAATCGATGGGCGGAATGTCGCCCGCCAGCGCCCGCCAGCGCACACACGACAATACGGTCTTCCTCTCGGTCGACAAGCAGGCGTTCCGACGCCGCCTCGGGATCCTCGGCGAACAGACGATCTACGCGTTTCTGCTCGAAGACGACGACGTGGTTCGCCAGGCCGCCGGCGTACTCACGCCGAAGACCGGCGAGGCGCTGGAGTCGCTTCTCCAGTCGTACCGCGACGAGAAGCACCGCCAGCCGAACGGATCCGAGAGCGCCGGCGAGTCGTCGAGCTGATCGTATTGTTTTTCGGGCTGACGGGCGCGCTCCGTCAGAGTTGTAGTTCGATCGGGTGTTCGGTCAGGTTCTCGTAGCCGTCCTCGGTGACGACGACGAGATCTTCGATCCGAACGCCGCCGACTGCTGGGTCGTACAGCCCCGGCTCGATCGTGATGACGTGGCCCGGCCGCAGTTCGCCGCCGTCGGGCGAGATCCGCGGCAGCTCGTGTACGTCGAGGCCGACGCCGTGTCCCGTCGAGTGGATGAAGCCCGTTTCGGTCGTCGGGTCCGAACGGAGCGTCGGCAGGCCCGCGTCCTCGTAGACGTCGCAGGCGGCGTCGTGGACGGCTGCACCGGTCACGCCCGCCTCGACGGCGTCGAGAGCGGCGTCGAGCGCCTCGTGAGTCAACTCGAACCACTCGCGGACGGTCTCGGTCGGTTCGCCCTTCACGAACGTCCGCGTCATATCGGCGTGGTACTTCGTCGCCTTCGAGCGGGGGAAGATGTCGACGATGATCGGCTCGTTCGGCCGCAGCGGACCGCTCCCGCGATCGTGCGGGTCTGCAGCGTCCACGCCGCAGGCGACGATGGTCTCGTCGAGCGCGCAGCCGTGGCGGAGCAGCGTGACCTCGATCTCCTCTTTGACACGCTCGCTGGTCAGGACCGCACCGTTGTAGCGGAGGATCTGGTGGTCGCCGTCGGTCGTGTCGGCGTCTACCTCGTCCGACTGGACGATCGAGGCGTCTTCGAGCAGATCTGCTGCCGCCCGCATCGCCGCTTCGTTGGCCTGCTGGGCCGTGCGGATGTGTTCGATCTCCTCGGGCGTCTTTCGCGCGCGGATATCCGTCACGACGTCCTCGGTTTCGGGCGCGACCGCGACGCCGCGTTCGCGGAGATGGTCGGCGGGTCCGAGTGGGAACCGCTCAGGGGTGGCGACGCTGTCGACGCCGAGGTCGTCGAGCCACGCGGCGACGACGCGCCCCTTCGCTTCGCCTGCACCGTGCTCGGCGGCGAGCGCGCGGTAGTCGTAGTCGGCGAGGCGCGACACGTCGTCGGCTCGGCTCTCTTTCTTGGCGCGACCGTACTCCAGCGCAGAGACGAGCAGCGCCGTCCTCTCGGGCGTGTAGACGGTCACGAACGGGTCGGGTGCGTCGAATCCCGAGAGGTAGCGCTGCGTCGAGTCCGAACTGTCGGCGTCGACGAGGTAGCCGTCGTGTCCGTCGGCGTCGAGATAGGCGTCGAGTTGCGAGAGATCGGGGTCCATAGCCGTTCGGTGGGACGCGGTCGGATAAAGAACCACGCTTCAGACGTCTTTCGGCGCCGACTCGATTCTCGACCGCCCTCCCTGATCGCCCTCGCGCGCCGGATTCGGACCACAACCGTATTACGGGCGCGCCGCGGTCGTTCGACTATGGCTGTCGAGAACGTCATCTGGCCGCGCTACCTCGACGCGTCCGTCTCTCGTGAGGACGGGCGACGGGTTCCGCTCGACGACGCCGTCGAGGATCCGTCGGTCGACGAGATCGCGCAGGCCGTCCAGCAGATCGGCTACGACGCCGTCATCGAACGCGACGTAACGCACCCCCGCGAGTGGGACGCCCGGGGGCGCGTGCTCGTGAAAGGCGCCGAGGATTCGACGAAGAACGACCTCGTGCAGGCGGTCGCCGCCTACGTCGGGATCCTCCGGGGCTGAGATGCAGCGCCTCGGCACCGTCTCTCGAATGGCACAGAACCTCCTCATCGTCCGCTGCGACGACGCCGACCACCCCGACATCGGCGCGGAGGCCGTCGACGAGTCGCTCTCGACGGTCGGCCGCGTCGTCGACGTCTTCGGCCCGGTCACTCGGCCCTACGTCGCCGTCACGCCCGCGAGCGACGTGTCTCCGGCGTCGGTCGTCGGCAAGCGGCTGTACGCGCGCTGAGCGCGGTCGCGCTGCACCGCCGAAGCCCGAAACACAATTCCCATAGTGCGTCGGCCGCAAATCAGAGCGTATGCGAAGACGCGTCGCCGCCGGCGTCGGGTTCGCCGCCCTGCTGTTCTTGCTCGTGCAACTCGGCGCGCTGGCGCTCGTGCCGACCTTCTACGAACAGGGGTATCAGACCGTCGAGGACCCCTCCGATCCGACGAACAGCCTGCTCTACATCGGCGCGATTCTCGTCGCGACGGCGGCGATGCTCGCGGCGTTCAAATTCGACCTCGACTGGCTCGTCCAGGGGTTCGTCGTCCTCGCCGCCGCGTCGCTGGCGTGGTACGTCTTCTCGGTGTTCCTCTCGCCGCTGGCCGCGATCGGCGCGTCGCTCGTCCTCGCGGCGCTTCTGGTCGTCCACCCCGAGTGGTACGTCATCGACGCCGCGGGCGTCCTGATGGGGGCGGGCGCTGCGGGCCTGTTCGGGATCAGTTTCGGACTCTTGCCGGCTATCGTCTTGCTCTCGATCCTCGCCGTCTACGACGCCATCAGCGTCTACGGCACCGAACATATGCTCGATTTGGCGGAGGGCGTGATGGATCTGAACCTCCCGGTCGTCCTGGTCGTCCCCACGACGCTCTCGTACTCGCTTTTAGACGCGAAAACGGCGGCCGACGACGGTGACGAACAGTCGGCGACGTACACCGACGGTGCGGGCGCGGAGACTGCTGAGACGGCGTCCGAAGGCGATACCGAGTCCGAGAGCGAAGAGTCCGACGAAGCACCGATGGCTGCCGAGGAGACTCCTGCGGATGAAGACGTGGTCCCGGCAGATGAAGACGACGTCCGCGATGCTTTCTTCATCGGCCTCGGGGACGCCGTGATGCCCACGGTGATCATCGCCAGCGCGGCGTTCTTCCTCCCGGCGTCGCTCGCACCGTCGCTCGGCGTCCCCGGACTGCCGGCGCTCAATCTCCCGGCACTGACGGCGATGGTCGGGACGTTCGCCGGCCTGTTCACGCTGCTGGGGATGGTGCTGAAAGGTCGCGCCCACGCCGGACTCCCGCTGCTGAACGGCGGAGCTATCGGCGGCTATCTCGTCGGTGCGCTCGCTACTGGCGTCCCGCTCCTGACGGCGCTCGGGCTCTAAAACTCGCGTCGCCTCACGACTCAGTCGCCGTCGGCTTCCGCTTCTGCTCCTTCGCGTACGTGCACCGCCATCCCTGTCTGGAAGTCCGCCATCGCGTCGGCGGAGAGTTCCGCGCGGCCGACCGCGATGACGGTGTCGTCGTCGAGGACGACAGCGACCTCGTCGCCCGGTCGGACCGCCGGATCGACGTCGCGGACGAACTTCGCGAAGGCGTTCTTGCCGTCGCGGACGAACGGCTCGCTCTCCTCGCCGACCACGACGCGGGCGGTCGGCCGGTCGAGCGCGTCGACGAGTCGTCGCCCGCCGGCGACGCCGAGAGTGAACCGACCGTCGGTTCCGTAGGAGACGACGCGGCCGTCCGCCGAGACGATCTGTCGCGGCCGGCCGCTCGTCGACCGGCGAATCGTCAACGACTCGCTGCCGTCGTCCGGAAACAGCGCCCGGCCCGCGCCCGCACCGAACTGGTAGTCGGCGATCGTCCGCAGTTCCGCGAGCGTCTTCTCGCGGTTCGCGTCAGTCATACCCGGTCGTTCCGGGCCGACCGTCAAGACACTCGCGGTCCACGTCCGAGGAGAAGACGTCCGGGTTCTGGTTCCGGCGAGTGGCCGCCCGGGGCCTGATACTGTCGGACAGAACGATGTGAAAAGTATCGGCACCCCGTGGGTGCCAGAATGATTCACGAACTGCTGTCCAACAGTATGAGTGCGGTTCTTCGCACACGGAACGATCTGCCGTTTTTCGCTCCTGTGTGCCGTTCCTCACACCTGTGCGTGACTCTCTCACACTCACTGCGACTCGAAAACGTATATATACCGGTGGGAACTGGGATTGTGGTATGGCTGTCAACGTGCGACTGGTCGCGGTCGGGGCACTGCTCCTCGTCGCGAGCAGTGGCCTCCTCTTCGAGACGGGCGTCAGCAACCTCCTCGCTGCCGCCGTCGCCGCGATCGCAGTCGCTGGCTCGGCACTCGCGCTCCTCCGTGCGGGTACGGGCGACGCTCGCGCCGCCTGAAACGACGCCGCCACCCGACAGATGTCGCCTCCGATACCGCGCTTACAGCAGGAACGTCTCTTTTCGCTCCGAGAGGTCGAGGAACGTGTCCGCAGCCTGGATCAGTTCTTCGGCCGTCGACTCCTCGAAGGCCATCACCTCGACGCGGACGCCCTCGTGACGCAGGTGCGAACATAGCCTGGAGAAGTCGCCGTCGCCCGTACAGAGGACGACCGTGTCGACGTGGTTCGCGAGCGTGACGGCGTCGAGACTCATCCCGACGTCCCAGTCGGCCTTCTTCGAGCCGTCGCCGAACGTCTTGATCTCCTTGATCTTCGGCTCGAAGCCGATGTCGACGAGCGCGTCGAAGAAGCTCTCCTCTTCGGGCGCGTCCGCGCGGATGACGTACGCGATCGCGCGGGTGAGGTCGCGTCCGGCGACGCCCTTCTCCAACAGCGCGGAGTAATCGATGTTCCGCGAGTAGAGGCTCTGGGCCGTGTGATAGAGGTTCTGGGCGTCTGCGAGCATCGCCACCCGCTGACTCGGGTGAATTTCGGTCATACAGTCTCTGGGGAGGCCACACTACATGAATGTCCGGTCCCGTCGGTCCCGGTAGTGCGGCGGATCTGCGCCCGACGGCGAAACGTATATTATGCGGGAGGGATGTCTGTGAACTGTGACGCGCGCCACGACGCCTGCGACGGATTCGCCCCGTTCGCCAGCGGTACGTGGCCTTCTTTTCATCGGTAAAAAACGCGCGCCTTAACGCTCTAGGCGGGAGTGGCATCCCCGTCTTTGGCGACCCCACGACCGGGCGCGCATCGACGGTCGGCCGACGACCAACCGATACACCCTACCGACTGCGACTCGCAGTACCCCCTACCAACGATGACACAGATCGACTTCACCGGCGTGTTCCCCGCGATGACCACGCCGTTCACCGACGACGGACGGATCGACCACGAAACGCTCGCCGCCGACGCCCAGCGCCTCGAAGCCGCCGGCGTCGCCGGCCTCGTGCCCGCCGGATCGACCGGCGAGAGCGCGACGCTGACCCACGACGAACACATCGAGGTCGTCGAGACGGTCGTCGAAGCTGTCGACGACGTCCCCGTCATCGCCGGTTCCGGCTCGAACTCGACCCACGAGGCGCTCGACCTCTCACAGCGCGCTGCCGACGCCGGCGCTGACGGACTGCTCCTCATCTCGCCGTACTACAACAAGCCCGAACAGGCAGGCCTCCGCGAGCACTTCCTCGCGATCGCCGACGCGGTCGATCTCCCACAGATCGTCTACAACGTGCCGAGCCGCACGGGCCAGAACATCGAACCCGAGACGGTCGCTGCGCTGGCTTCACACGAGAACATCACGGCGTACAAGGCCGCGAGCGGCGACATCAGTCAGATCTCCGAGGTCATCGAGTACACACGCGACGAAGACCTGTCGGTGCTCGCGGGCGACGACGCGCTGACGCTGCCGATCTGTTCGCTCGGCGGCCGCGGCGTCATCTCCGTCGCCGGCAACGTCGAACCCGAGCGGATGGTCGACCTCGTCGACGCCGCGCTCGAAGACGAGATGGACCGCGCCCGCGAACTTCACTTCGAGCTCTCGCCGCTGTTCCGACAGCTCTTCGTCGAGACGAACCCCATCCCGGTCAAGGCCGCGATGGAGATTCGCGGCTACGCTCCCGGGAAGCTCCGCTCGCCGCTCACGGACCTCTCCGCGGAGCCGCGCGCGGAGCTCGAAGAAATCCTCGCGGATCTCGAAGCCGACGCGGAGCAGCGCGAGCAGACGGAGGCAGTATAGATGAGCGGCGGTCTCCGCGTCGCGATCACGGGCGCGAGCGGCCGGATGGGCGGTGAACTACTCGCCGCCGCTGCCGACCGCGACGACGTCGAGTTCGTCCTCGCGGCGACTCAATCGCCCGGGGCATTCCCCAGCGGTGACGTCCCGGCTGCCGACACGGTCGTCGACGATACTGAACTCGATGGGGCGCTTGCCGAACACGACGTCGATGTCCTCGTCGACTTCACCGTGCCGGGCGCGAGCGTCGAATACCTCCGCACGGCCGCGGCGAACGACGTCGCGGTCGTCGTCGGGACGACCGGCTACAGCGAACTCCAGCGGACCGAACTCGGCGAGGTCGCCGAAGCCGTCCCCTTCCTGAAGGCCTCGAACTTCTCTCGCGGCGTGGCGGCGCTCCGGCGGGCCGTCAGGGAGGCCGTCGCGGCGCTCCCCGGCTACGACATCGAACTGACGGAGACCCACCACAACGGCAAGCGCGACGCGCCCTCCGGCACGGCGCTGTCGATCCTCGACGACGTCGACGAGGTCCGCGACACCGAGGCCGAGCGCGTCAACGGCCGCGTCGGCGAACAGCCGCGAGAGGGCGAGGAGATCGGCGTCCACGCCCGCCGCGCGGGCGACGTCACGGGCGAGCACGAGATCCTTCTGGCCGGCAACGACGAGGTACTCGAACTGACTCATCGGGCCGGCTCGCGCGGCATCTTCGCCGCCGGCGCGCTCGACGCGGCAGCCTGGCTCGCCGGACGCGACGCCGGCCGCTACGATTTCGACGAAGTCTTAGATGCCGACAGTGACGAGAGTGACACAGGAGCACACTGACAATGGGACTCGAATCCGACGTGACGGACCTGTGGCAGCGCTACCAGGACGACGAACTCTCCGCCGACACCGCTGGCTCTGCGATCGAGTCGACGCTCAACGCCTTCCTCGAAGCCCTCGAAACGGGTGACGTACGGGCGGCCGAGCAGGTGGGCGAGAGCGGCCCCGACGGCTGGGTCGTCAACGAGTGGGTCAAGCAGGGCATTCTCCTGAACTTCGGCCTGCGGGAGACGCTCCCCCGCGAGTACGGCGACGTCACGTACTACGACGTCCTGCCGCTGCGTTCGACCACCGACCTCGGCGGGCGCGGCACCCGCAACACGCCCGACGGGACGGCGATCCGCCGCGGTGCGTACCTCGGCTCGGACTGCATTATGATGTCGCCGTCGTTCGTCAACATCGGCGCGTACGTCGGCGACGGGACGCTCGTCGACTCCTGCGACACCGTCGGTTCCTGCGCCCAACTGGGCGAGAACGTCAAACTCGGCGCGAACACGCTCATCGGCGGCGTGCTCGAACCGGTCGAGGACGCGCCCGTGATCATCGAGGACGGCGTCTCGCTGGGTGCAGGCTGTCGCGTCACCTCGGGCTTCCACGTCGGCGAGAACACGGTCGTCGGCGAGAACACGCTTCTCAGCCCCCGGATTCCGGTCTACGACCTCGTCGAGGAGGAAGTCATCTACGGCCACCTGCCGTCGAACCGCCGCGCGTTCACGCGCTACGTCGAGTCCTCGCTCGGCGATCACGACCTCTTCGAGTCTGGCGCGTACAAGCCGGCGGTCGTCGCGCTCGACATCGAAGACGACACGCTCGATAAGACCCGCCGCGAGGAGGCGCTTCGGGAATGAGCGAGGGCGGCGACGGCGGGCCGGCGGTTCGCCGCCTCGACGAGTGGGACGAGGAGACGCTCGTCGCGCTCGCCGAGGAGTACGAGACCCCGCTCTACGTCGTCGACCTCCGTAGAGTCGAAGCGAACTGCACCCGACTTCTGGACGCGTTCCCCGGCGCCGACGTCCGGTACGCCGCGAAGGCCCACACCGGCCAGTCCGTGCTTCGAACCGTCCGCGAGGCCGGCCTCGACGTCGAGTGCGCGTCCGCCGGCGAGGTCGAACGCGCTTTCGAGGCCGGATTCACTGGCGATCGAATCCAGTATACGGCGGTCAATCCGCCCGCTCGCGACCTCGATCTGGTCGTCGAGCGCTGGCGCGAACATCCCGGGCTGACGATCACCGTCGGCGCGGCCGACACCGTCGACCGCCTCCGCGACCGCGGCTTCGACGGCCGCCTCTGCATCCGCGCGAATCCGGGCGTCGGCGCGGGCCACCACGAGAAGGTTCAGACCGGTGCGAACGCGAAGTTCGGCATTCCGATCGAACGCGTTCCCGACCTCGCGGAACCGTGGGCCGCCGAGTTCGACCTCGTCGGCGTCCACGCCCACGCGGGCAGCGGCATCTCCGGCGAGGACCTCTCGGAGCACCGCGAGTTGGTCCGCCGGATGGGAGATCTCACCCGCGACGTCGAATCCCGCGTCGGTTCCCTGGAGTTCGTCGACGTCGGCGGCGGTTTCGGCGTGCCGTACCGCGACGACGAACCGCCGCTGGATCTCGACGCCGTCGCCGACGCGACGCGTGAGGCGCTCGGCGAGGTCGACGCGACGCTCGCAGTCGAACCCGGACGCTACGTCGTCGCCGACGCCGGCGTGCTCCTCACGCGGGTCAACACGGTCAAGGAGGCTCGCGACGCTACCGTCGCCGGCGTCGACGCCGGGATGACGACGCTGCTCCGGCCGGCGATGTACGACGCGTACCACGAAATCCGCAATCTCTCTGCATCTGCCGACGCCGAATCGATGCCCGTCACCGTAGCGGGACCTATTTGTGAGTCGGCGGACGTACTGTGCGAGCACAGACCGCTCTCGCGGCCCAGACGGGGGCACCTCCTCGCCGTGGGTAACGCGGGCGCGTACGGATACGAGATGTCGAGCACCTACAACTCTCGACCCCGACCGGCGGAAGTCGCCCTCTCTGAGACGACGGTCCGACTCGCCCGGCGACGGGAAACCCTGACTGACCTCACCGAACTAGAACAATGAGCGTACTGCACGACCACGTACCAGTAGAGAAGTACCACGGCACCGGCAACGACTTCATCGTCGTCGACGCCGTCGAATCGATTCCCGACCGCCCGGCGTTCGCCACGACTCACTGCGACCGCGAGACCGGCGTGACACACGACGACTCGCCGCGCACCGGCGCGGACGGCGTGCTCTTTCTCGCACTCGAAGACCGGTACTCGCCGCCGCGCATCGTGATGACGCTCGTCCAACCGGACGGCTCCGTCGCCGCGATGTGTGGCAACGGTGCCCGCGTTGCCGCCGCCTGGGGCGCCGAACAGACCGGCTCGGACGTGCTGATGATCGACACGCCCGCCGGAACCCGCCGCGCGGATGTCGACGGTGACCACGTCACCATCGAGATGGGCGAACCCACCTTCGCCCCTCGTGACGTGCCGCTGGATCGCGACGCCGAACTCGTCGAAGAAGACGTCGAAGGCCTCACCGTTACCGCGGTGAACACCGGCGTCCCCCACGCGGTCGCGGTCGTCGACGACGTCGACGACGTGGACCTCGAAGCCGTCGCACCGGACGTCCGCCACGCGGACGTCTTCCCGGAGGGAGCCAACGTCACGCTCGCCTCCCGCGTCGAGGACGACGAGGGCAACCCCCACTTCCGACAGCGGACCTACGAGCGCGGCGTCGAGGGCGAGACCCAGTCCTGCGGGACCGGTGCCGTCGCTGTCGCTGCGGTCGCAAAGCGCCTCGGCCTCGTCGACGGCAGCGCACCCGTGACCGTCAGCCCGCCGGGCGGCGACCTGGAGATCACCGTGCCGGACGACGGACCGGCAACGCTCGCCGGCCCCGCCGAGCGGGAGTTCGCGAGCGAACTCGACGTCGTCGTGCGCTCGGCGTAGATGGCCGACGACGACTTCGATCCCGTCGCGTTCCTCGAAGACGCCGTTCCGATAGCCTCCAACGAGAGCGTCGAGGAGATGCGCGCGCTCCTCGTCGAGACGCTCGAAGCCCACGGCCTCGACGCCCGCGTCGACGACGCGGGCAACACGCTCGCTGCGAAGGGCGCCACCGAATCCGACGCGGACACGCATCTCGTCTTCAACACCCACATCGACACCGTCTCGCCACACGTGCCGTTCGAGCGCGAGGAGGCGGACAGCGAGACGACCCGCATCCACGGCCGCGGCTCCTGCGACGCGAAGGGGCCGCTCGCAGCTATTCTCGCCGCGTTCTTCGCTGTCGACCCACGCGAGGACGCCCGCGTGACGCTCGCAGTAACGCCCGACGAGGAGAAACTCTCGACGGGCGCGGCCGCGCTGGATCTCGACGCCGACTGCTACGTCGTCGGCGAACCGACCGATCTGGACGTCTGCACCGCCGCGAAGGGGCGTTTCCAGGGAACGCTCACGCTCACCGGCTCGGCCGCGCACGCCGCCGAACCGACGTCGGGCGTGAACGCCATCGCCGGACTGGAAGCCGCACTCACGGTGATTCGACAGTTCGACGACGGGCGCGACCCGCATCCGCAACTCGGCGCGGCGACGCTGACGCCGACGACCGTGTCGGGCGGCGACGCGACGAACCAGATCCCGGCGCACTGTGAACTCGTTCTCGACCGCCGGAGCGTCCCGCCGGAGACGGCCGAAGAGTTCCGAACGGGACTCGAAACGGCCGTTCGCGCCGCCGTCGCCGACGATGTCGGCGTCGACTTCTCGCTCACGGATCGCCCGACGCCGTTTCTGGAAGCGTTCGCGACCGACGAAGAGCACGCCCTCGTGCAGACACTCGCGGCCGCGTCGGAGCGGGCCGGCGGATCCGGGACCGTCCGCCCGTTCACGGCCGCGACCGAGGCGTCGTACTTCTCGCCCGCCCCCGTGGTCGTCTTCGGTCCGGGCGTTCTCGCCGACGACGAGGGGGCCGTCGCCCACGCCGAGCGCGAGTACGTCGACGTCGACGACGTCGAGCGCGCGGCCGCTGCGCTCACCGACGCGACGCGGCAACTCGTCGGCTGATCGGCCGAGCGGCCGGTCTAGTGGGGCGGAACGAGCCGCTCCGTCGGCGCTCAAGCGACGATTTAAGCATTCCCCGCCTACTTGGTCGCCACACTCGTCTCCCCGAGTGGGTATGATCGATAGCCCTCCAACAGATCGTATCGCACAGATCGCAAGCGAGATCGAGCACAGCGTACCAGCGGCACGTTCGTTCGTCTCGCTCGCACTCGTCGCCACGCTCGTACTCTCGGCGGCCGCCGTTCCCGCGACCGCACAGGCGGACGAGGAGCCGTTTCAACTCGATACGGAGTTGGTCTCGTCGACGGCGGAGGTGACGATCGCCGGAACGACGACGCTCGATCCGGGTACCGAACTGCAGATTCGCGTCCAGTCCGCGGGCGAGACTGACCCGCAGTTCCTCAAGACGCAAGCGGCGACCGTCGGTGAAGATGGGTCTTGGAACGCGACTTTCGACCTCTCGGCGGTCGAGACGCACGACTCGATCACAATTACTGTGGCAGGGCCGGACGGGAACCAGACTGCTGACTTCGACGTCCCGATCCGGAACGATCAGTCGACGCCGACCGAATCTGGCTCGGGTACGTCGACGCCCGGATTCGGCGTCGCCGGCGCCGTCGCCGGCGTTCTCGGCAGTGCGGCCGTGCTCAGGCGGCGTCGCGGTCGCTGACCGTCTCCTCGATTCGCGCGCTACTTCGACCGATCGTAACTGCCATACTCGCCCGGCCTGTTCTTCGGACTATGTACGAGGCGGTTCACGCCCACCCGGACGGACAGAGCACGGCCGCACGCTTCGCGACGACGGCCGAGCGCTACGGGTACGAGGGCGTGATCGTCCGCGCTGACGACGCCGACCCCGACTACGAACGTCTCCGTGAGGACCTCGCGGCCGACGTCGTCGACGCCGCCGAGATCGTCGCTGCCGACCCCCAACACGCCAGCGGCGCGGTCGGGAACGCGCGCACAAAGCACACGCTCGTGTTTGTCTGCGGCGGGACGAACGCGCTGAATCGCTTCGCTGTCGAGCAGGACCGCGTCGACGTGCTCACGCGGCCGTTCGAGGGGGCAGACGGGAGCGGTGACGGCGACTTCAACCACGTGCTCGCGAAGGCCGCCAGCGAGCACAGCGTCTGGATCGAAGTGAACCTCGCGCCTGTCCTCAGAAATCGAGGCGGCCACCGCGTTCAGCACCTCGAGAAACTCCGTCGGCTGAAGCGGCTCGTCGACCACTACGACGCGCCCTACGTCGTCAGCGCGAATCCGCAATCGCACCTGCAGCTCCGCGCGCCCCGGGAGCTCGCCGCGCTCGGTGCGGAGATCGGCCTCGGAGAAGAGTGGACACGCGAGGGGCTCGACGCGTGGGGACGGCTGATCGCCCGGAACCGTGAGCGACTCTCCGAGTCGTTCATTGCCCCGGGCGTCGAACGTGGCCGATATGAAGAAGACGATTGACGAACACGCCGCGCGCTTCTCGGCGGTCGCCGACTCGTACGACGACGAGTCGGACTCTGCAGAGTACCTCGCGTGTGCGGATTTAGTCGTCGAACACGCCGCTCCCGGTCCCGACGACGTGGTCCTCGACCTCGGGACGGGCACCGGGGCGATCGCGCTCGCGCTGGCACCGAACGCGAAGTGCGTGATCGGCCGCGACATCAGCGAGGGGATGCTGGCTGAGGCGCGCGTGAAGGCCGGCGACGCGGGCCTGGAAAACGTCGAGTTCGGCGAGGGCCGCTTCCGCGACCCCAACTACGACGGTCCGGTGGACGTCGTCACCTCGAACTTCGCGATGCATCACCTCTCCGACGCGGAGAAACGGGAGGCGATCGCCGCCATCGCCGACCTGAATCCGCGGCGCTTCGTGCTCGGCGACCTGATGTTCTTCGGAGCGCCCGACCCCGACGAGCCCTTCTACAGCCCCGAGGTCGACGACCCCGCGACCGTCGGGACGCTCGTCGAGGCACTGACTGACGAGGGGTTCGTCCTCACGGCCGTCGAGCGCGTCCACGAGCAGGTCGGCGTCCTCGTCGCCGAACGGTTCGGCGACGCGAGCGAACGCGTCAGCGTCGCGGACGCGGACGCTACCACAGACGGCGCGGAGTGAACCGACCGTGAAGCACCTTCCGAAACACCTCCAGCCGCGCTGGCGGTATCTGGCCGTCGAGATCGAGACCTGGCCCGACGCGGAGTTCGACCGCGGGGCATTCCAGCGGGACCTCTGGTACGCGGCACAGAACCTCTACGGCGACGTCGGGAGCGCGGAGACGGATCTGACGGTGCTCTCGTTCGACCTCGATGGCGGCGACGGCGAGACGATCGTGCGGGCGTATCGGGGCACGGAAGACCGCGCCCGGGCAGCACTCGCGACCGTCGACGCGGTCGACGGCACCCCCGTCGGCCTCCGTGTTCGCGGAATTTCGGGCACTGTTCGTGCCTGTGAGGAAAGGTATTTGAACGGCCGGACCGGACGTGGAAAACAGAGAGACGTCGTGTTCGAGAACGAACCCCACCCTGCCGTCGTCCGCGGGACGCGCGTCGACGTCGAGGGCACCGACGGGTTCGCGGGCGCGACGCGGCTCGATTTCGAGTGATACTATGCAGGGACAAGCCCAACAGCAGGCATACGATCGTGGGATCACGATTTTCTCGCCCGACGGTCGTCTCTATCAGGTGGAGTACGCGCGGGAAGCAGTCAAGCGAGGGACCGCGAGCGTCGGGGTCCGGACGCCCGAGGGAGTCGTCCTCGCGGCCGACAAGCGTTCTCGCTCTCCGCTGATGGAGCCGACGAGCGTCGAGAAGATCCACAAGGCCGACGACCACGCCGGCATCGCCTCGGCGGGCCACGTCGCGGACGCGCGACAGCTCATCGACTTCGCGCGCCGTCAGGCGCAGGTCAACCGCCTCCGCTACGGCGAAGCCGTCGGCATCGAGACGCTGACGAAGAACGTCACCGACCACATCCAGCAGTACACGCAGGTCGGCGGCGCCCGTCCGTTCGGCGTCGCGCTGCTCATCGGCGGCATCGAGAACGGCTCGCCGCGCCTCTACGAGACGGACCCCTCCGGGACGCCCTACGAGTGGAAGGCCGTCTCGATCGGTGCGGACCGCGGGGACATCCAGGAGCACCTCGAAGAGAACTACGAGGACGAGATGACGCTCGACGAGGGCGTCGGCCTGGCGCTTCGCGCGATCGCCTCCGCGAACGACGACGAACTCACGGCCGCGGGCGTCGACGTCGCGACCGTCTCCGCCGAGTCCGAGGCGTTCGTCGAACTCGAAAACGACGAAATCGAACCGTACATCGTCGAGAACGACCTCGAACCGGCCGAAGAAGACGAAGACGACGAAGCCGACGAATAACAGCGTCGGACCGCGGTACTTCTCCGCTTTCGCGACCTGTCTATAGTAGCGTCGTTCCAGTCAACGACTGTACCCGTTCGAAAATCCCGCCAGTCGGACCGTTTTGCAGCTATTCGGGACACGCGGGTTCGGGACACACGCGGCTACCGAGCGCGCGAACGAGCGACGATGGAATGCAGAAACGAGCCGCGTTTAGTACTCTTCGTACGCGAGATTCATCAGCCACTGCGAGAAGGCGTCGCTGTTGTGGTTGACCTCCTCCTCGCCGATGAACGGCGAGAGTATATCGCCTGCCATCAGGAGCGAAAAGTCGAGGTCCCGCGCGGCCGGTTCCAGATGGTAGGTGTTGTGTCCCTCATAGACCGTCTCCTCGCGTTCGATCAGGCCGAGCGACGCGAGTCGTTCGGCGATCCGGCTGCCCTTCCGCGAGGAGATGTCGAGTTCCTTCCAGAAGTCGCTCTGGTGGATCCCACCCGTCTCTCGGATGAGTTCCAGCGCTTCGCGTTCGTCGTCCGAGAGATCGGCTTCGGCGGCTGCGCTCATACCCCGACCGACGCCCGCGACTCGTTTAAATTTGACCTTCGACCCGGTCGAAGGCGGTGTCGCAGGGGGCCCCGTCGGCGAACTGGAACTCGGCGTCGCCGTCGGCCGAGAGCGTGATCAGCGACGAGGACCGCGTCCCGAAGTCCCGGTCCGACTCGTGGACGCACACGCCGTACTCGTGGGTTCCGAGAACCTCCTTCGCGCGGTCAAGCCAGGCGGACGCGGAGTCCCACTTCCGCGAGTCCAACTCCGTTCGGACCTGCTGGGCGTTGTGCGCCTGGATCGCCCCCACCTCGGGCCGCCACTCGGGTTCGACGAACTCGCCGTCGATGCCGACGTTGACGACGACGTGGACGCCGGGCGTCAGTCTTCGAACGTTCAGCGAACCGTCCCACTCGAAGAAGTAGGCTCGGGGATCGTCGCCCCCGCGCTCGGCTACGACGAGATGAAACCCGTCGTAAGTGTCCGCGGCGACGGCGTCTTCGATCGTCTCGCGCGCATCGACGGCGCTCTCGGCGCGCAGCGCGTCGCGAACGAGCAGTCCGCGGGAGCGCTCTCCACCGTCGGGCACGTCGACCCAGCGGTTCGTGAGGCCGACGAAGACGCCGTGTTCGTTGTAGCCGATCCACGTCCCGCCGGCGACCGCGTCCCGCGGCGCGACGAACGACGGATCGCCGTCGACGACGGCCGGCGGTTCGGACTCTCGATCCAGCAGTTCGTCACGGTTCGCCGCGACGACGACGGGCGCGTCCTCGAATGCGCGCCAGGCGAGCGTCAGTGTACACACGCTCGCCCCTTGGAACGAGGGAGAGATATACTCTCTGCCGGCGCGCCCTTAGCGCACCGCGGACGTCGGCGCGCCGCTCCCGCACGGCGACAACCGGGGGACCGTTCAAGAGGGTGCCGTCCGAACGGCGAGACGCGATGTACGATCACATTCTCGTTCCCACCGACGGCAGCGACGGGACCGCACAAGCGCTCGACCACGCACTCGACATCGCAGCGACGCGAGAGGCGAAAATCCACGCGCTCTCGGTGGTCGATCGGCGGCTCTATCTGGCCGCCGGCGAGGAACAAAAGCCCGACCTGAAGGCGACGATGGAGGAAGACGCCCACGAGGCGGTCGAAGAAGTCGCCGAGGCCGCGGCGGAGGCTGGCGTCGAGTGTACGACGACCGTCCGCGACGGTATTCCGTACCGCGCGATTCTGGATTACGCCGCCGAGAGCGACGTCGACCTGATCGTGATGGGGACGCACGGCCGCTCCGGGCGAGACAAACTCGCGAATCTCGGCAGCGTCACCGAGCGCGTCGTCGAGAATACCGACGTGCCGATCCTCGTCGTCCGGATGGATTCGGAGTAGGGATTCGTTTTCAGTTCGACTTCGGTCGCACGGCAGCCCGTTTCAGACCGATTTTACTTCGCTTGGTCAGCGTGCCGGAAGTCGCGTGAGACTCGCTCCGCTCGTCGCACTGACTTTCGACACTCCTTCGCTTCGCTCAGTCGTGTCGAAAGCACCGCCGCCCGGTGAAGACCATCGGAATCCCGCGCTCGTCGCAGGCCTCGATGACGTCCTCGTCGTTGACAGAGCCGCCGGGCTGGATGACGGCGGACACGCCCGCGTCGGCGGCCTCCTCGACGCCGTCGGGGAACGGGAAGAAGGCGTCAGACGCCATCACGGCGCCGTCGGCGTCCTTGCCCTCGGCGTGCTCGTCGGCCTTCATCGCGGCCAGTCGGACGGCGTCGACGCGGGAGACCTGACCCATTCCGACGCCGACGGTCTCGGTGCCGTCCGCGAAGACGATGCCGTTCGATTTGACGTGCTTCAGCACCTTCCAGGCGAACAGCATCGTCTCCAGTTGTTCCTCGGTCGGTTCGGTCTCGGTGACGACTTCGATGTCCTCGCGATCGGGCGCCCACAGGTCGCGCTCCTGGACGAGGCGGCCGCCGACGAGCGGCTTTTCGGTGAGGCTGTCGGTCCGGTCGCCGAGCGGGCCGACGTCGAGGACGCGGAGGTTCTCCTTCTCGGTGAGGACGTCGAGTGCGGCGTCGGTGTAACTCGGCGCGACCACGACTTCCTTGAACGAGTCGACGATCTCTTCGGCGGTCGCGGCGTCGCATTCGCGGTTGAGCGCGACGATGCCGCCGAAGGCGCTCATCGGGTCCGTCGCGAGCGCGTCGGCGTAGGCGTCTGCGAGGGTGTCCGCGGTCGCACAGCCTGCGGGATTCGTGTGCTTGATCACCGCGGCCGCGGGTTCGTCGAACTCCTTGATCAGGTTCAGCGCGGCGTCGGCGTCGTTGTAGTTGTTGTACGACAGGCCCTTCGCGCCCTCGTTCAACTGCGGGGCGTCGACGACGCTCGCCTCGTCGACGGCGGCATCGGCGTAGACCGCGGCGTCCTGGTGGGGGTTCTCGCCGTAGCGCAGTTCGGCGACGCGGTCGTCGGAGACGACGCGGCGCTCGGGGAACTCGCCGCCGTCGTCGCCGTCGACGGTCACGGACAGTTCGTCGCCCTCGCTCTCGACGTGGAGGCGACCCTCCGCGAACCAGCGGACGGCGCGCGGGTACGCCGTGAACTCCGCGTCGTGGAGGACGCGCGTCTTCAGTGAGTCGGTGTCGTCGTCGGCGTAGACCGGCACCGACTCTTGGGTGACGACCGGCCCGGCGTCGACCTCGTCGGTGACGACGTGGACGGTACAGCCGGTCACGCTGACGCCAGCGTCGAGCACCTGTTCGTGGGCGTCCATTCCGGGGAACGACGGGAGCAGCGACGGGTGGACGTTGAGCGTCGTCGGCGCGGCGTCGAGGAACGTCTCGGTGAGGACGCGCATATAGCCGTCCAGACAGACGAGGTCGAAGTCGTAACTCGACAGCGCGTCGAGGACGCGCTCCTCGTGTGTCTCGCGGGATTCGTCGTCGTCGCGCTCGACGACTTCCGTGGGGATGCCGCGCTCGGAGGCGGCGTCAAGGACGGGCGCGCCCTCGTGGTTCGCCACGACGACGGCGAGTTCCGCGCCGCCGGGGCGTCGATCGTCGATGTGCAGGAGGTTTCGTCCCCGATTGCTCGCCAGGCCGGCAATCTTGGTCATACTCGTGGGGCCTCGCGCAGATAGTAAGTCAGTTGCGGTCTCGCCGGCGCCGATATACACAATTGCGGATAGGTGCGTCCGAAAATCGGTCTGTAACCCCGAGAAATATGCACAGGAGTGGGATATTCATCGACACGCTTTTTTAGCGCACTGCGGAGACTCAGCGTATGGACGACCTCTCCCGTTCCGACCCGCTCGCGGCCGTCTCGCCGCTCGACGGGCGATACGCCGGCCGAACCGCGCCGCTCGTGCCCTACGCCAGCGAAGCGGCGCTGATGCGAGCGCGGCTCCGCGTCGAGGTGGAGTACCTCCTCGCGCTGGCGGATCTGGATGCCACGTCGCTCTCGCTGACCGACGAGGAGCGCGCCGACCTCCGCGCCGTCGTCGACGACTTCGGCGCCGACGACGCGGACCTCATCAAGCGCCTGGAGACCGAAGGCGCCGAGGGGTTCAGCGCGACCAACCACGACGTGAAGGCCGTCGAGTACTTCCTGCGCACGAAGACGGACGAGCGCGTCCACCCGTGGATCCACTTCGGGCTCACTTCCGAGGACGTGAACAATCTCGCGCAGCGACTGCTCGTCAAGCCCGCCGTCGAAGACGTGTTGCTGCCGGCGCTGACGGCCGTCCGCGACGAACTGATCGACCTCGCCCACGAGTACCGGGACACGCCGATGCTCGCGCGAACGCACGGACAGCCCGCGACGCCGACCACCTTCGGCAAGGAGATGGCCGTCTACGCCGCGCGCCTGGGGACGACGATGGGACGCGTCGTCGACGCCGCGGACGACCTCTCGGGCAAACTCGCCGGCGCCTCCGGCACGTACGCGGCGCACGTCGCCGCCTACCCCGACGTCGACTGGCGCGCGTTCTCCCGCTCGTTCGTCACCGGTCTCGGTCTCGACCACACCGCGCTCACGACGCAGGTGAACCCCTGCGACGACCTCGCGTCCGTCTTCGATGCGCTTCGGGGCGTGAACAACGTCCTCTGTGACCTCGACCGCGACATCTGGCTCTACGTCTCGGATCGCTACCTCGGACAGGAGGCCGCCGAAGGCGAGACGGGGTCGTCGACGATGCCGCACAAGGTGAACCCGATCGACTTCGAGAACTCCGAGGGGAACCTCTCGAAGGCCAACGCTGACCTGACGTTCCTCGCCGACTACGTCACGACCTCGCGCCTCCAGCGCGACCTCTCGGACTCGACGGTGAAACGCAACATCGGCGCGGCGTTCGCGCACTGTCTGATCGGCTACGGGAAGACCGAGGCGGGACTCGGAAAAGTCGTGCCCAACGAGACGGTGATGCGCGAGGAACTCGACGCCCATCCCGAACTGATCGGTGAGGCCGTTCAGACGATCCTCCGGCGCGAGGGCGACACGGAGGCCTACGAGCGTGTCAAGGAACTCACGCGCGGCCGCGACGTGACGCTCGAAGACTTCCGCGACCTCTTCGACGACCTCGACGTCGACGACGACGTCCGCGCGGAACTGCGCGCGCTCTCGCCGGCCGGGTACGTCGGCGTCGGCGACGCCCTCGTCGACGACCTGGACGACGACACCGGAGCACAATATTAACTCATAGTGGAATAAATCTTTTATCTGCACCACGCGTTAGCCTGAGGTATGCACGCGATCGCAGTCGAGCGCGGGGCGAACCGTCCGGTCGTCGTCGAAACCGAGCGGCCGGTGCCCGGCGTCGGCGAGGCGCTGGTCCGGACGCTCCGGGTCGGCGTCGACGGGACGGACCACGAGGTCATCGCTGGGGGCCACGGCGACTTCCCGGCGGGCGAGGATCACCTCGTATTGGGCCACGAGGCGGTCGGCGTCGTCGAAGACGCCGGCGACACGCGATTTTCTCGGGGCGACGTGGTCGTCCCCACGGTTCGCCGACCGCCGAACGGGTCGAACCCGTACTTCGCGCGCGGCGAACCGGATATGGCTCCCGAAGGCGCCTACCACGAGCGCGGAATTTCTGGGGCGCACGGATTTATGTCGACGTACTTCACCAGCCCCGAGGCGTATCTGGTCGAGGTTCCGGCGTCGATCGTCGACGTCGGCTTCCTCGTCGAACCGCTTTCTGTGGCCGAGAAGGCGGTCGAACTCGCGTACGCGTCGCGCTCGTCGTTCACCTGGGAACCGGAGTCGGCGCTCGTCCTCGGCAACGGGAGCCTGGGCCTGCTCACGCTCGCGATGCTCCGCGACCAGTTCGACTTCGACCGGCTCTACTGTCTCGGCCGCCGGGACCGCCCCGATCCGACGATCGACATCATCGAGGCGCTCGGCGCGACCTACGTCGACTCCCGGGAGACACCGCTCGCGGAAGTCCCGGCCGCGCACGAGCCGATGGACCTCGTCTTCGAGGCGACGGGCTACGCGAAGCACGCCTTCGAGACGATCGAGGCGCTCGCGCCCAACGGCGTCGGCGCGCTGTTGGGGGTCCCGGGCTCGTGGGAGTTCGAGATCGACGGCGGGAAACTGCACAGAGAACTCGTGATGCACAACAAAGCGCTCGTCGGGAGCGTCAACTCGAACGTCCGACACTTCGAGTCCGCGGTGGAGACGCTCGCGACGCTCCCGGCGTGGTTCCGTGACGCGGTCGTCACTGGCGTATACGATCTAACCGAGTTCGAGGCGGCCTTCGACGACGACGACACCACTATAAAAACCGCCGTCCAATTCAGCGCGTATGAAGAACGTCGATGATCTCATCTCGAGTGCGGCCGAACTCGCCGAACGCGGTCTGTCGAAAGGCGAGATCGCCGACGAGCTGAACGTCTCCCGGGAGACGGCCAGTTGGCTGGTCGAACGCAGCGGCTCGAACAACTACGAGCCTGAACCGGTACAGCCCGAGGACAACGGCGGCGGCCCCCACGACATCCACGTCGACTGGAGCGCGATCGGCCGCGACTCCCAGCGGCTCACACACATCGGCCGAGCGATGGCCGACCTCCTGGTGAAAGAGGGCGAGGAAGTCGATCTGACGATCGGGATCGAGAAAGCCGGCGCGCCGCTCGCGACGGTCGTCTCGACGGAACTCGACACTGACCTCGGTTCGTACGCCCCGGCGAAACACCAGTGGGAGGAAGGCGACATCGAAGACCTCGGCGGGTCGTTCTCGCGGAACTTCGCGCAGATCCGCGACCGCGACTGCTACGTCGTCGACGACACCATCACATCGGGAACGACGATGCGAGAGACCGTCGAGTCGATCCGCGAGGAGGGTGGCAACCCCGTCGCCTGCGTCGTCATCGTCGACAAACAGGGCGTCGAGGACATCGAGGGCGTGCCGGTCTACTCGCTCATCGACGTCGTCCGCGTCGGCAACGAGTAAGAGCGGGTCAGGGCCGCGCTCGCACCGTATCCGCGAGTGTTTAACGGTCGCTGACTTCCGCTCGGACCGTCGAGCGGGACGGCCCGAACTTCGGGCGACGCAATCCATTTCAGGACTGGACGCATACGTCGCTCTATGACGTTCCAGCCCGGTGCGGATATGAGCGACGACGAAGTACGAGCGCGCGTCGACGACGCCATCGAGTCGAACGACGTCGTCCTGTTTATGAAGGGGAACCGGCTGATGCCCCAGTGCGGCTACTCCCAGCGCGCGGTCAATCTCATCTCCCAGTACGTCGACGAGTTCGAGACGATCGACGTGCTCCCCGCCCTCGACCAGTATCGGAGTGCGCTCGAAGGTCACAGCGGCTGGGAGACGATTCCCCAAACGTTCGTCGCCGGCGAGTTCGTCGGCGGCAGCGACATCCTCGCAGAGCTCGACGAGCGGGGCGAACTCGAAGCGACGCTCGACGCGTAAGTGACGGAGGCATCGCTGTCGTCCGAGATTGCCCACCCGCACGAATGGGGGTTCCGAGACGCAGTGATTCGTTTGTCCGGAGTTCGAGCCATCAACTACCCTGTGGGTTTCGCGTCTGCTCGCGGACGCCGCCGCGAATCAAAGGGTAGACCCTATAAGGCCCCGGCACCTACCACTACACAGGTACCGACGTCGCGTCGCGTCCGTTCGTACGGGTACCACCCAAAGTAACTATGTCAGGCCGCGTATACCGACTTCACTCGACACTGGAACTGCCCCTCGAAGAGGTCGAAGAGTACCTGAACGGTGACCCGGAACTGCCGCCCGAGGTCGACGACGTCGAGGTGACCCGTCGGAACAACACGCTCATCCTCAAAGCCGTCGCAGCCGAGGACAATCTGAGCAAGTACACCCCGACGGCACAGTTGAAAGCCAGCATCACAGAGAACCGCGTCTACGAGGAAGAGCCGCCGCGCGCGGGCGCACCGCGCTGGGAGGAAGAAGAAGAGGAGATCCCTTCCGAACTCGTCGAGTTCGCCTGTTTCAAGGGCGACCGCGAAACCGTCCTTCAGAACACGGCGCTGCAGTATCCGATGTTCCTCGTGCTGCGCGAGATCGCGCTGCTCGCCGAGAAGGGCACGCTCACCGCGATCACCGAACTCGATGGCGAACTCACGGCCCACCGCATCGTCGAAGGCGAAGAGCGCCCGGCGAGCATCGAGGTCGTCGAGAACCCCTCGAAGAGCGAGAACGGTTCTAACGGCGTGAACTGGCGCGACAACAAGTTCATCTCCGACTGAAATCCACCACCGGTCCGCAGCGACTGGTCACCGCCGGATTCTCACCGACTCCCGATCGTCCGACGCCGAACTCCACGAGCGCCGGCTTCGGGCTTCGTTCCCGTATCAGCGACGGTCTTGCTTGTACGGCGCCGGTGCGACGGTCGCCCGGATCTCCGTCGTCTCGTGGCGTTCGACGGCTCTGTTTTCACTTCCGTCTGCCTCGCCCCAGGTGAGCGTCACCTCGGTCCCGGGATCGCTGTGCTCAGTGTCGACGAGCGCCAACGAGAGCATCTCGCGGTGGTTGTTGATGTAGCTCATCCACTTCGAGACGCCGACGATCTCGCCTTCTTTCCGCACCTCGTCGTAGTGGCACGCCGAGGAGCGCGGGACCGGAAGGTCCATAAATTTCTTCGTCTCGCCGTCGCGGAACAGCGAGTGGAAGACGTCGACGACGTCCCCGTCGTTCCAGACGAGCGTCACCTTCTCGCGGTCGGGGTCGTCGATCTCCGCTTCGAGAGCCGCCTTCCCCACGAAGTCGTGATCGAAATCGACGATGTGGCCGTACCCGACTTCGATGGGCGTGACGTAGTAGTCCTCGATGTCGGCGGCGTCGTAGCTCCCGCCGATCGAGATGAGGCCCTGGCGAAGGTCGAGCCACTCTCTGAACCCCTGCATCTCCTCACCCGAGTAGATCGCCGGCACCGGCAGCGGAAGCCACCCGAGCACGACGTTGGCGCTCTGATAGCTCTTCGAGCCGAGCCGCCGGATGCCGTGCTCCTCGCCAGCGTCGAGAACGGCCTCTCTCACGGCGTCAGCGTACGCGTAGTCGCCCCAGAACTCGAAGCCCGCTTCACCGGCCATCCCGTGCCGGAGGAGAAACGCCTCGTTGCCGTCGATCGTGACCTCCTCGAACCTGAAGAATCCCAGGTCGGGGAGCGCCCCGTCGATGGCCTCCCGCATTACGTCGACGGCGTCCGGCCCCTGCACCTGATAACGGAAGTTCTCGGGGTCCCGTCCCGTCGCGACCGGGCGGCCCTGCATCTCCGCGTCGACGTCGTATTCGCCGGTCTCAGCCTGATATAGCAGCCAGTGATGCGCCGCTGCCGCGCCAACGCTGAGGAAGTTCGCCTCGTCCTCACGGAACAGGATGGCATCGCCGATCAGGTAGCCGTCCGGGTTGGCGACGACGAGCTGTTTTGCCTGACCGACGTCGAACGTCTCGAAGTCGTTGACGGCGTAGTCGGTGTACAGTTCGATCGCCTCCGTGCCCTGGATCCGTAGATCTGTCATATGATATGACTGATCGGCAAACGCACAGCTCTCCTGCCACGCGCGCTGTTCTTCGATCCAGTGCGTGAACTCGTCCGGGAGTTTCGTGAACTGTCCGAGACCGAGGTCACGGAGGAGGTCGACCGGGCTCTCGGCTGCTCGGAGTGCGTCTTCTAGGGTACGATCTGACATAGATGTCAGTACGTGCATTGGCACATATCCTCATAATCGTTTGTGAGGTTCGACTGGTGAGTTCAAATCGGGTTTTCGAGGTCGCTGCCCGGTCCGAGAACTGACCGCGTCCGGCGACTGCATTCGGCAGTATACTTATTTCCGCTCCGGGGCTGGATTTCAGGTAATGCACGCAACGAACGGACGGTGGTCGAACGATGAGTGACGCACAGACGGACATCCGTGCGTACACGCTCCGTCTGGAGTTGGTCGACGAACCGGGCGAACTCCTCCGCTCGCTCGGCCCGATCGCCGAGAACGGCGGGAATCTGCTGTCGATCTTCCACGAGCGGGGCAACGTCACCCCACGTGGACACATTCCCGTCGAGGTCGACATCGAAGCGACACCGGATCGCTTCGAGAAGATCATCGACGGCCTCCGTGACGCTGGCATCAACGTGGTCCAGGCGGGGACCGAGCGATACAGTGAGGGACTTACTGTCGTGCTGTCGGGACACCTCATCGACACCGGCCTCTCGGATACCCTCTCGCGGATTCAGGAGGCGACGAACGCGACGGTGACGGATCTCTCGCTTGCGGCACCGGAGGGCACGGCCGACGTCTCCAGCGCGCGCATCGACATCGCTACCGAACGGGGGGCGACCGAGGAGGTCCTCGAAAAGCTCCGCTCCATCGCCGAGGAGAAGGAGCTACGGCTGGTCGAGCCGCTCCCGACGAGTGCGAGCGTCTGATAGGGACTATCGTAAGTCCTCATAGATTTCTCGCCGGACGGGACGGCGAGAATCTCCGAACAGTGACGATAATCCCTATGAGTGTCGCGATCGACCGGAGCAAAACAGCCGTTTAAATCCTCAGAACCGGAAGCGCGTCGGTCAGTTCGGGAGCGTGAGCTCGGACGGGACGGTCACGTCGTCCTCTATGGCCTCGATGCGTTCTAGCTTCGTCCCGTCGATCCTCGTCGCCTCGATAAGGGCGGCGAGTTTGCCCAGCGGAATCTGGCCCGGTGCGTACTCGCTGTCGTCCGACAGCAGCGGCGCGTAGCCCAACTTCGAGCCGTAAATGTGACCGACGACGCGGGTGTGGCTTCCGATCTCGCCCATCGCGATCCCGGCGGCGTCGAGACCGGATTCGGTGGCCTCGTGCAGCGCCGAAAGTAGCGTGAGCGTATCCGAGAGGTCCTTCGGATACGTTGCGACCTTCGCGATGTCACCGTAGCCAGCACACTGATCGAAGATCGCGGTCAGGACGTCCCCGTCCGGCGTCGTCTCGAAGTCGTGATGCGAGATAATGAGACGGACGTCGTTCTGGCGGAACTCCTCTAAGATCCACTCTTTCGCGCGAGCCGTCTCCAGTTCGATGTCGACGTACGCGACCGAGTCGAATCGGGATGCAGCAAAGAGCGTGTCCAAGCGTCCGGTGTCCTCGGCTTTGCCGCCGAACCACTGGTTTCGGTTCGTCGCGATGATCGGTAGTTCGCCGTCGTATGCCTCTAACTGTTCGATCGGCTTTTCGGCCTTGTCGATCCGGAATTCGACGATGTCCGCAGCCCCCCGAGCCTCTGTCTCCCGTGTGAGGTCGTTTGTCGTAGCTGCAAGGGCGAAGTCGTCGATCTTCATGTCACGGAGTAGCACCCTACTCGTTATAAGTTTGCTCATCAACCGAAGTGGTCGTCGTCGGTCACGTTGGGAGACCCCACAGTCGCAACCGATCTTATGTGCCTCTCATCTCGAATACAGGTATGATCGACTCCGCCGATCGCAATTCGCCGACGACTGCCGACACAGCGCTCGAAGCCGTGCGTGCCGGAATCGGTGCGGCCCACCCAGAGAGGGTCCTCCGAGAGACAGTCACTGTCGACGGAGACCGACTCCGGATCGACGATCGAACGTACGATCTCACGGCGTACGACGACGTGATCGTCCTGGGCGGCGGCAACGCCGCTGGCACGGTCGCGAGCCACCTCGCAGACCGCCTCGACGGGTATCTCACCGATGGTGTCGTCGTTACGGACGATCCGGCGCCCGCCGATCCGATCGAGATCGTCGTCGGCACCCATCCCGTCCCGAGCGACGCCAACGTCGAGGGTGCGCGCCGCGTTCTCGAACGGGCGCGCGAGGCCGGTGCGGAGACGCTCGCACTCGTCGCCGTGACTGGCGGCGGCAGCGCCCTCCTCTCGGCACCGGCCGACGACGTCCCGCTCGCAGACCTCCAGACGCTCACCGAGGAACTTCTCCAGTCGGGTGCGCCGATCGATCGGATCAACAGCGTTCGGAAGCACGTCTCGGTGCTGAAAGGAGGCCAGTTGGCTCGCGCCCTCGCGCCGGCAACGACCGTCGGCCTCGTCTTCAGCGACGTCACCTCCGGCGATCCCTCTGTCGTCGGAAGCGGGCCGCTCTCGCCGGATCAAACCACCTATGCCGACGCGCTCGCCACGCTCTCGGAGTACGGCGTCGACGCCCCGGCGTCCGTCAGTCGCCACCTCCAGCGCGGCGTCGAGGGCGACATTCCGGAAACGCCAGGGGCTGACGACCCCGCGTTCGAGCACACGTCGATCCACGTCGTGGCGGACAACTTCACCGCGCTCGCGGCCGCACGTGACGTCTGCCGCGAGGCGGGGTTCGAGACGATCGTGCTCTCTTCGTCCGTTCGCGGCGAGGCCCGCGAGGCAGCGAAGACGCACGTCGCGATCGCCGAGGAGGTCCGGCGAAGCGGCAATCCCACGACGTCGCCGGCGGCGATCCTCTCCGGCGGGGAGACGACCGTCACGGTCGCGGGCGACGGCTCCGGCGGTCCGAATCAGGAGTTCGCACTCAGCGCCGCGATCGAACTCGCAAGCGCCGACGGCGCCGAGGCGGTACTGGCCGCCGTCGACACCGACGGGATCGACGGCCCGACCGACGCGGCTGGCGCCGTCGTCGACGCAAATACCGTCGGCGATGTCCAACGTGCGCGCTCACTGCTGGCCGCAAACGACGTCCACGACTACCTCGACGAGCGCGGGGCACTCGTGCGGACCGGACAGACCGGCACCAACGTCAACGACCTCCGCGTGCTCCTCGTTCCGGCGTGAGCGCGCGGCAGAGCGAGGTTCCCGTACTGGCTATTCCAGTCCAGCGTCGCGAAGCGCGGAGTTCGGGAGTTCCTCGCCGTCGATGCCGGCTTCGACGTTCGCGGCCGCCATCTCGGCGACCCGACTGCGGGTATCGATACTCGAACTCCCGATGTGCGGTGTCACGACCAGCTTTTCCGGCGCGTGTCGCATCAGATCGTGGTCCGCCGGAAGCGGCTCCGGGTCAGTAACGTCGAGACCCGCGCGGCCGATCCACCCCTCTTCGAGTGCGGTGTCGAGCGCGTCGGTGTCGACGATCTCGCCGCGAGCCGTGTTGACGAGGACCGCGTCGTCGGACATCTGTCGGAGTTCCGCTTCGCCGATAAGACCCTCCGTCTCGTCGAGGAGCGGGACGTGCAGCGAGACGAAGTCGCTGTCGGCGAGCAGTGCGTCGAGTTCGACGTACGTGGCGTCGACGCCGATCTCGGCGAGTTCGTCCTCGCGCTCGGGCTTGGGATTTCGCCCCGTGTACAGGACGTCCATCCCGAATCCGGCCGCGCGGCGGGCCGTGGCGAACCCGATGCTCCCGAGGCCGACGATTCCGAGCGTGGCGTCGTGAACGTCCGCACCCATCAGCAGTGTCGGATCCCAGGCCTCCCACTCGTCCGCCGCCACGTACTCGTATGCCTCGACGGTCCGTCGGGCCGCAGCCATCAGGAGCGTCCAGGCGAGATCGGCCGTCGTCTCGGTCAGCACGCCCGGGGTATGCCCGACGGCGATGTCGCGCTCGGCGGCCGCCTCCACGTCGATGTGGTCGTACCCGACCGAGAACGCGCTGACGACGGCGAGGTCGGGGGAGGCGTCCAGTACCTCGGCGTCGATCTCGTCGGAAACCATACAGACGAGCCCTTCGGCGTCGAGTTCGCGGAGCTTCGATTCGATGTGTGTCTTCTCTGGGGGGAGCGTTCCGTCCCAGACGACGACCTCGTACTGCTCACGGAGTCGTTCGACCCCGGAACCGGGAATCTCCCGCGTCACGTAGACCGTCGGTGTGGTGCTCATCGTCGCCGTCTCTCCGACGTGAGGGCAAAGTTCTTTGGAGTCGACGCGGCGCGCGGTTCCGCGCTTCACACATTCTGTCCGACAGTATCAGATCCCCCCGAACTGCGGCGTGCCGACTTCGACCGGTTCGGTTCCGCCTCCTTCGATCAGGGAGTTCCGATGTCAAAAAGCATTTAGCGGTACTAATTATATGTAATTACACGATGTCAGACGCGTTCCCCGACTACCTCGACGTCGACTACACCGACGGCGAAGGTGAGACGCCCGCGGACTATCCGACGATTCAGGACAAAATCGAGAAGGCAATCGAGGTCACGAAGCAGGGCCTCGAACAGTACGAGACGCCGGCCGTGATGTGGACCGGCGGCAAGGACTCGACGCTCACGCTGTACTTCATCAAGGAGGTCGCCGAGAAGTACGACCTGGAGACGCCGCCGGCGGTCTTCATCGACCACTTCCAGCACTTCGACGAGATCCACGACTTCGTGGACCACTGGGCTGAGGAGTGGGACCTCGACGTGGTCTACGCTCGCAACGAGGACGTCGGCGCGTACGTCGAGGAACACGACCTCGAACCCGGCGACGACATCGAGATCTCGGAGCTCTCTGAACACAACCAACACCACGTCCGCGACCTGCTCGAATACGAGGAGGACACCTTCCCCTTCCTGCTCGACACCTACGTCGGCAACCACCTGCTGAAGACTGTCGCGCTCAACGACGCGCTCGAAGAGTACGACGTCGACGGCGTCATCTCCGGCGTCCGCTGGGACGAGCAGGAGGCGCGTGCCGACGAGACGTTCTTCTCCCCGCGCCACGACCCGGACATCTACCCGCCGCACGACCGTATTCAGCCCATCCTCCAGTTCGACGAGGCGTCCGTCTGGGAGGCGTTCTGGAACTTCGTGGTTCCGGACACCGTCGAGGGCTACCCCGACGAGGGCTACGTGCCCCAGAGCGCAGACGACCTGCCGAACGGGCTCACGATGGACGACATCCCGGTCTCGCCGAAGTACTTCGCCGGCTTCCGTTCGCTCGGCAGCGAGGTCTCGACGGACAAGACGACCGAGGAACCGGCGTGGCTCCAGGATATGGAGAACACGACCGAGCGCGCGGGTCGCGCCCAGGACAAAGAGGACCTGATGGAGCGACTCCGCGACCTCGGCTACATGTAAGCCCGGTTACTGTGCCGGCGCGTCGACATCGGTGCCGACGTCGACGCGCTCGTGAATCGGCTCCTCGCGCGATTTGAGGTGTCGTGGCGTCCGGCCGTTCGAGACGGCCAGCACTTCTGCCACGATGCTGTGTGCGATCTGATACGGCGAGCCGCCGCCTAGATCGAGACCGACCGGCGTGTACAGCGACGAGAGCTCGTCTTCTGCGAACTCCCGGCCGTCGTCCGCGAAGGCGTCCAGCATCTCCTCGAACCGTTCGCGGGGACCCATCACCCCGACGTACGCGACGCCGGCGTCGAGCAGCGCTTCGACCGCCAGCCGATCGTCGACGAAGTTGTGCGTCATCACGACCGCGTACGTGCGGTCGTCGAGAGCGAGGTCGTCCGCGATGGTGGCCGGCGAGGTCGTCACGGCGCGGTCGGCTGCTGGGAACCGATCTTCGAGGTCGACCGCCCCCCGGAAGCCGACGACGGTGACGCGGAAGTCGTTCTTCGCTGCGAACTCCGTCACCGGCCCCACGTCGTGGCCCGTCCCGAAGACGACCAGTTCCGAAGGGGCCGCGAGTCCGTCGATGAACACTGTCAGTTCGCCCGCGTCGGTCTCGAACGTGACGGTATCGGCCTTCCCCCGCGTCGCCAGTTCGCCGGCGGGACCGGCGAGCGCGTCGATCGGCCACTCTGTCGCTTCCGCTCCCGTAGGCAACTGTAGCGCCCCCGTCTCGGGGTGGTAGTAGGCGCGGTCGCCGCGATCGAACGGTCCATCGGCGTCGAGTACGGTCACGACGCCGACGTCCCGGCCGGCGAAGAACGACTTGACGGCCGGTCGATACGTCTCCGTCAGCGGCTCTACCAGTACTTCGATGACGCCGTTGCAACCGACGCCCAGCCCCCACACGTCGTCTTCGTCGTCCTCCATCAGATCGTAGGTCACGAGTTCCGGGCGGCCAGTCTCACGGACTTCCGCACCTACCGTAACGAGTTCGTCTTCGAGACAGCCGGCAGTGATGCTGCCGACGCCCGTGCCGCCCTCGTCGAGCAGCATCTTCGCGCCGGGTCGTCGGTAGGCGTTCCCCTCTACGTCGACGATCGTCGCCAACACGTCAGTTCGCTCGGCGTCGAGTCGGTCACGGATCTGCTGTACTACCTCCGTTTCGGGAACACTCCAGTCGTTCTGTGTCATAGATTCGTTGTTTCTGAACCGTTTGTCTCGTCGAGTCGGACACCCGCGGGCCGGTCGACGGCCGCATACACCTTCTGCAGGCCGGCGTCGTGGAGGTCCGTCCCGCAGTCTCCGCGCTGGATCGCCGCGCGAACCGCGTCGCGGTCGCTCACTAACGCGCCGGCGACGACGTCGACGCCCGCATCGAACAGCGGTTCCGGGAGGAACGACGCGGTGGCACCGATCACGACGACGGTGGCGTCCGGGGGGGCCGCATCGAGGTACCGTTCGACGCCACCGTAGATGAACGCCGACCCGGTCACGAAGACGACCTCGGCGCCGCTCATCGCGGCGTCCGTCTCCGGCGGCGTGAACGTGCGGACGGTGACGCCCGGTGGGGTGGCCACATCGTCGACTGGATCGCGCTCGATCACGCGAACCGCCACGTCGTCGAACTTGCGGAACGCCGGCGTGAACAGCCCGACAGTCGTGATGCGTTCGACGTCGTCCGCCAGGAGCGCCATCGGGTCGCCGGTGCGCCAGTCGACGAGCGGTGCGGAGAGTGCGTTCATCGCCGCGATCCCGACTGCCCGTGCACTGTGCCCGTTCGTGCTCGCGTTTCGGTGCTCCGTCGCCGCCGCCAGCAGCGATTCCACGTCCGGGTCGTCGGTCATCGGTGGCTCGCCGGCCGGGCGATGCGCGACGCCCGCGCTTTCGACGCCCCCGTTCCGCACTTCCACGAGGATCGCCGCGTCTCCCACCGTGATGCGCTCCACCGTCGGGGTCGCGAGGTGCGAGCGAAGCCGTGCGGCGACCGCCTCCAGGAGGTCGGTCACGCCGACCCACCCCCAGAGTCGGCCCCGACGAGGCGACGGTCGTACTCGTAGCCAACCTGGCCGTGCAGTCCGCGCTGTTCGATCTGTCGCGCCGCCTCGGCGAGGTCTGCGGGTTCGGCGAACCCGAACAGGGCGTCGAGATAGGGGACGCTCGTCGACATTCCGCGCGACTGCGGTTCGAACGCCGGTGAGACGGCCAGCGGATTGAGCCAGACGAGCGCGCCGGCCCGCTGGGCCAGCCACGTGATCCCGTCGGCCAGCGTGTCAGGGTCGCCGACGTCGAGGCCGTCGCTGACGACAACGACGACCGTTCGCCGGTCGACCGCGTAGGGGTGTCGCGCGCGGAGCGTCGTGAACGCCTCGCCGATCTGCGTGCCGCCGCCCCACTGAACTTCGGCCTCGCGGAGCGCCGCAGCCGGGTCGCCGCCGCCGCGAGCGAACTGTTCGGTGACGTCGACGAGTTCGGTGTCGAAGAGGAACACGTCGGTCTCGCGCGCGCTGTCGTACAGCCGATCGGCGAACGCCAGCAGCACGCTCCGGTCGACGGTGTCGAGGACGGAACCGCTCACGTCGACGAGGAGACAGCACCGGAGTTCACTCGGCGTCGGCCGTGATTCGGGGAGGTCGATCGGCGCGCCGCCGGTCGAGAGACTCGCCCGGAGCGCCCGTCTGGCTTCCACCCGGTCGCCGGCGGTCGACTGCCGGCGGCGACGCCCCGGGACCGTCGACAGCGCGTCGACGAAGCGGTCGATAGCTGTGAGTTCGGACTCGGTCAACTGCGCGGTGTCGATGTCGACTCGCTGTCGCCCGCCGACGGCGCTGTAGCGCCGGGCGTCGCTCTCACCAGTTTCCGCCGGACGGTCCCCCGTCACGTGACGGCGCTCGGTCGGGATGCGGACCTCGACGTCCCCGTCGCCCGAATCGTCGATATCCGGGGGTTCTGCGTCTTCGAGTACACCGGGGTCCTCGGCGACGGGACTGTCGGCGTGGGTCGGTCCGTCCTCGCGCTCGTCGTCGCCGCCGGCGGTCGGCCCGTCGTGATCCGTCGCGACGGCACTCAGGCCAGATCGGAGCCGGTGCCAGAAGGTCGGAAACGCCGACTCGAAGGCGTCGCGCTCGGCCGGTTCCGAGAGCAACGTCGCCCGCAACGCGTCGGCCACGTGCGATCGATCGTCGAGCCCGACGACCGACAGGGCCTGCGCCGCGTGGAGCGTCGCACTCGTCGGGACGGTGACGCCGTCGTTCCGGAGTTGGGCGGCGAACCGAAGGAGTTCGATCAGGACGTGTCGCCGCGCCATACGGAAGTCCGGGACGTCCTCGCGGCCGTGGGTCGCGGCCGTGTCGACGCCCTCGTCTGCACCGCCTGCCGTCGGGTCACTGTCACCGTGCATATCGCTCACGCTTCGAGACGGTCTTCAGCCCTCGCTGCGGCCGTCTGCAACTGTTCCAGCAGTTCGGCGTCGATCCGGTCGAGGTCTTCGACTTCTTTGATGAGACAGCCGAGGGTGCGCTCGATCTCGTCGGTCGAGAGCGGCGCGTCCGCGTCGTCCTGTCGCAGTTGCGCTACGGCGCGCGCCCAATCGAGCGTCTCGGCGACGCCCGGTTGTTTGAGGAACGCCTCCTCGCGCAGGCGGTCGACGACGGCGCAGACTTCGGCCGCGACGGCCCCGTCGAGTTCGGGCACTTTCCGGCGCACGATCTCGTACTCGGCCTCGAACGACGGCGGTTCGACGTGGAGGTACAGACAGCGGCGCTTCAGCGCGTCCGAGAGTCCCCGGGTGCGGTTTGACGTGAGCACCACGACCGGCGGCTGCTCCGCGCTGACGGTGCCGAACTCGGGGATCGACACCTGGAAGTCCGAGAGCAGTTCGAGTAAGAACGCCTCGAACTCCTCGTCGGCCCGGTCGATCTCGTCGACCAAGAGCACCGGCGGCGTCTCACCCTCCGCGGTCAGCGCCCGCAGGAGCGGCCGTTCGAGGAGGTACTCCTCGTCGAAGACGGACTGTTCGTGGTCGTGTCCCGTACCGGACCTGCCGGCGACAGTGCCCTCGTTGGCCTGCACCGCGAGCAACTGCTTCGTGTAGTTCCACTCGTACAGCGCGTTCTCGGCGGTCAGTCCCTCGTAGCACTGCAGTCGGATGAGTTCGGTGTCGAACGCGCTCGCGAGCACTTTCCCGAGTTCGGTCTTCCCGCTGCCGGGCGGCCCCTCGACGAGCAACGGCCGGCCGAGCGTGAGTGCGAGGTGGACCGTCGTGACCGTCCGGTCGTCGGCGACGTACTCCGCGGTCTCGAACCGCTCTCGAAGGTCCGACTCCGACAGCGACGCGAACGCTTCGCGGGTCATACTGACCCCTCGGCGGCGTCGAGATACGACGCGGGGTCGTTCTGGAACGAGTCGGCGCAGCCCTCACAGCAGAAGTAGTACGTCGTCCCGTCGTGTTCGACCGCGGGTGCGGACGCTGGCTCGACCGTCATTCCGCACACTGGGTCCGTCGCGAGTTCGTCGGGCGACGCCGAGCCCTCTGTCGTCATCTCGTCGTCACTGGCCGCTGTCTCGGCCGTATCGGCCGTCGTGGACACTCCGCTGCTGCGACCGCCGGATCCGCCCGCCGTCGATCGCGCGTCGACCACCTGGGCCAGGATGCTCGCCGCGATCTCGGCCGGCGTGTAGGCCGCGATGTCGACGCCCGCAGGGTTGGTCACCGCTTCTCGGACCGCTTCGGGGTCTACGTCGAGCACGCCGGCGGCCCGTTCGACGACCTCCGAACTCCGCGTGTCGCTCGCGACGAGTCCGATGTACGGTGCGTCCGCGCGGACGCCGGCCGCGACGCCGCGGGCGTCGTACTTCCCCATCGACGCGACCACGACGAGCGGCGCGTGGCCGACGGCGTCGACGATCGCGTCGGGGTCGGTCTCCGTCACGACGGCCGCGTCGCCGACGTCGTCGCTTCCGTCCGGAGCGACGACCGTCACGTCGACCGCGAGCTCGGCCGCGAGTCGAGCGAGCGACCGGGCGACGGGCGAGTCGCCGACGATGAGGAGGTCGGGCGTCGTGTTCACCGGCTCGATGAACAGTTCGAGGACGCCTTCGCTGTGACAGTGCATCGGGAAGGCCTCGAGCCCCGGGCGGGCGATCTCCTCGGGGTCGGGCGCGATGCCGACCAGCCGTGGCTCGCCGTCCTCGATCGCGGCCGCCGACTCGCTGATCGCCGTCGTCTGCGCGCAGGCCGCGCCGCCGATCCAGCCGTGGAGTTCGCCGTCGGCTGTCACGACCGCGCGGTCGCCGACGTTCGCCGACACCGGCGGCTCGCGGCGAACGATCGTCACGCGAGCGTACGTCTCCCCGCGCGCTGTGAGTTGTGCTTCCAGTTCGGCGACGTCGCCGTCGGTGACGTCGACCGGGCGCGCGCCCTCGTCGTTCGCTCCTGTCTGGTCGTTTTCGTTCCGTGTCATCTGTCGGTGTGCGATTCGCGGCGACGGCCCCGCAGCGGCCCGCCGCGCGGACAACCCGTCTCAGTCGTCGGCTGGTCCTTCACTCTGTCCGCCCTCGAAGTCGAAACTGACGTTCTGGCTCGGGTCGAGGGCCAAGCCGGCCTCGTTCAGCGACTCCCATACTCGGTCCGGCGTCATCGGCATCTCGACGTGCGTGACGCCCGCGTGCGACATCGCGTCGACTACCGCGTTGACGATCGCCGGCGGCGACCCGACCGTGGGCGACTCGCCGACGCCTTTCGCGCCGATCGGGTGGTGCGGCGACGGCGTGACGGTGTGTCCCGTCTCGAAGTTGGGGATCTCGTTGGCCGTCGGCAGCAGGTAGTTCATGAAGTCCCCGCCGGTGACGTTCCCGTTGTCGTCGTAGGTGACGTGTTCCAGCATCGCCGTCCCGATGCCCTGCGCGAGGCCGCCGTGGATCTGGCCCTCGATGATCATCGGGTTGATGCGGTTGCCGCAGTCGTCGACGGCGACGAACTTCTCGAAGTCGACTTCGCCGGTCTCGCGGTCGACCTCGACGACGACGATGTACGATCCGAACGGGTACGTCATCTCCGGCGGGTCGTAGTAGTTCGTCGCTTCGAGCCCGGGTTCTTCGCTGCCGGGATGGTTCATATACGCCCCCGCGGCGATCTCCGTGATGGTGATCGAGCGGTCGGGTGCGCCGGCGACGTGGAACTCGCCGGACTGGCGGTCCCACTGGATGTCTTCCTCGGCTGCTTCGAGTTCGTTGGCGGCGATCGACTTCGCTTTGTCCCGGACCTTCCGGGCGGCCACGGCGGCCGCGGCGCCTGCAACGGGCGTCGAGCGAGAGCCGTAGGTCCCGAGCCCGTACGGTTCGGTGTCGGTGTCGCCGTGTTCGACGACGATGTTGTCGACGTCCATCCCGAGTTCCTCGGCGACGATCTGTGCGAAGGTCGTCTCGTGACCCTGGCCCTGGGTCTGGACGCCGACCCGCAAGACGGCGTTGCCGGTCGGGTTCACGCGGAGGTCCGCGGAGTCGAACATCTCGATCCCGGCGATGTCACACTGCTTGCCCGGCCCTGCACCGACGATTTCGGTGAACGAGGAGATGCCGATCCCCAGCAGTTTGTCGGCGTCCTCCTCGATCCGGCGCTTTTGTTCCTCGCGGTAGGACTCGTAGTCGGCCATCTCGAGGGCCTTGTCGAGAGCCTTCTCGTAGTCCCCGGAGTCGTAGTTCCAACCGGTCGCGCTCTCGTAGGGGAACGCGTCGGACGGAATGAAGTTGCGTCGGCGGATCTCAGCGGGGTCGACGCCGAGTTCGTCCGCGAGCACTTTCACCATCCGCTCGATCAGGTAGACGGCCTCGGTGACGCGGAACGAACACCGGTAGGCGACGCCGCCCGGTGCGGTGTTCGTGAACACGCCGGTCAGCGACCCGTAGGCCGCCTCGATGTCGTAGGAGCCGGTGAAGATGTTGAAGAAGCCAGCCGGGAACTTCGAGGGCTGGGCGGCCGCGTTGTACGCGCCGTGGTTCGCGAGCACGTCGACCTTCACGCCCTGGATCACGCCGTCCTCGGTGGCGGCGATCTCGCCCGTCATATCGTAGTCGCGGGCGAACCCCGTCGTCTGGATGTTCTCAGAGCGCTCTTCGATCCACTTCACGGGCCGTTCGAGGACGTAGGACGCGGCGGCCGCGACGACGTAGCCCGGGTAGATCGGCACCTTGTTCCCGAAGCCACCGCCGACGTCCGGGCTCACGATGCGGACCTTGTGTTCGGGGATGCCCGACACCTGCGAGAACAGGGTTCGGTGGGCGTGCGGCGCCTGCGACGTCATATGCACCGTCATCTTGTCGTTGCCGGGATCCCAGTCGGCGACGGCCCCGCAGGTCTCGATCGGGGCCGGGTGGAGCCGCTGGTACTCCATCTGCTCTGTGACGGTGACGTCGGCCTCCGCGAAGGCCTCCTCGGTCGCCTCCTTGTCGCCGGTGTCCCAGTCGAAGATGTGGTTGTCTTCCTGGTCGTCGAGTTCCTCGCGGATGAGCGGAGCGTCGTCTTCGAGTGCCTCTGCGGCGTCGACGACGGGGTCGAGCACCTCGTAGTCGACTTTGACCTTCTCGGCCCCGTCCTTCGCCGTGTATCGGTCCTCGGCGATGACGGCGGCGACCTCCTGGGACTGGAACTTCACCTTCTCGTTGACGAGCACGTCCTGGGTGTCGTCCATCAGCGTCGGCATCGTCGCCAGGTCGTGTTCGAGCAGGTCGTCGGCCGTCAGGACGGCAACGACGCCGTCGAGGTCCATCGCCCGGGAGCCGTCGATGTTCTCGACGCGGGCGTGGGCGTGGGGGCTCCGAACGATCTCACAGTGGAGCATCCCCGGCTTCTTGATGTCGTCGACGTAGTTGCCGCGGCCGGTGATGAACCGCTTGTCCTCTTTGCGGGCGACTTCCTCGCCCATCCCGCCGCGCCCGTGGCCGCAGTGTTTCTCCGGTTGGGGGCCGCCGTCGTCGTCGTGCTGGTACTCCTTCGGTTCGGTCGTGAAATCCGAGTCACTGCTCATTCGCTCTCACTCCCCTCGGTGACGTCGTCGAACTGCGGATCAGCGCCCTCGACGTGGGGCGTCGGCGTCTCCGCCGACGGGCCGCCACAGCAGTTCTCGACGCCGCAGTCGAATCCGTCGCTGTCGCCGTCCTCGGCGACGACCCCGCCGTCGGCGGCCGCCTGTTCGTCGAGTTTCTCGGCGGCGTACTCGATCGAACTGACGATGTTCTGATAGCCGGTGCACCGACAGAGGTTACCGCTGATCGCGTCGCGGATCTCCGCCTCGTCGGGGTCTGGGTTCTCGTCGAGGAGCGCTTTCCCCGACATCAACATTCCGGGCGTACAGTAGCCACACTGCAGGCCGTGCTCCTTGTGGAAGCCCTCCTGCAGCGGGTGGAGATCCTCGCCCGCCGCGGGGAGGTCCTCCATCCCTTCGACGGTCATAATCTCGCTGCCGTCGGCCTGCGTGGCGAACATCATACAGGACTTGATCGGCTCGCCGTCCCGCAGAACAGTGCAGGCCCCACAGTTGCCGGTGTCGCAGCCGATGTGGGTGCCCGTCATATCCAGATCCTCGCGGATCGCGTGGACGAGCAGTCGCCGCGGTTCGACCTCGATGGTTCGTTCGGTGCCGTTGACCGTCAGTGTGATCTCTCGTTGGTCCGTCACGGTGTTGCCCTCCGTTTGACGACCCCCGCACGCTCGGCGGCGTCACCGAGCGCCCGCTGGGCCAGTACGTTTACCATCCGCTCTTTGTACGACGCGTCGCCGTGCTCGTCGGACTCGGGGTTCGACTGTTCGGCGGCGAGCTCGCCCGCTTTCTGGAACAGTTCGGCGCTCGGGCGCTCGCCCTCCAGATGCGCTTCGGCGTCTGCTGCGCGTGCGTTCGTGATGTCGACGGCCGTCATACCGATCCCGGCGTCCGCGATGGTGCCGTCGTCGTCGAAGCGCAACCGGGCCGCGACGCCGGCCATCGCGTAGTCGCCGGTCTTGCGTTTCAGTTTGTGATAGGCGCTCCCCTCTCGCTCGGGTGGGGTCGGCACGCGCGCCTCTGTGATGAGTTCGTTCTCGTCGAGCGAGGTGTCGTAGGGGAGCAAGAACAGTTCGTCGACCGGGATGACGCGTTCTCCCTCGGGGCCTTCGGCGACGACCTCGCCGTCGTGGGCGATGAGGACCGACCCCCAATCGCCCTTCGGGTCGGCCTGCGCGATGGACCCGACGATCGTCCCGCGGTTTCTGATCTGTGGGTCGGCGACGAGCGGTGCCGCGTCGGCGAAGCTCCCGTAGTCCTCTGTGACGACGTCTGACTCCTCGATGTCGGCGTGGCGCGCGAGCGCGCCGATCTTGAGGTAGCCGTCGGATTCGTCGAGGTAGTCCAGTTCGTCGATACCGTTGATGTCGACGACGGTGTCCGGTCGGGCGAGTCGGAACCGAAGCATCGGGACCAGGCTCTGCCCGCCTGCGAGGATCGTCGGATTGTCGAGACTCTCCAGCAGGCTCACCGCCTTGCTGAGTGACGTCGGCTCGTGGTGTTCGAACGGTGCAGCTTTCATAGCATATTACGGAGTCTGTCGGTGACGCCGGTGTCGGTCTCCTCGTCGACGTCTGTCATCTGCTGCTCGATGCTTCCGAAGAAGTTGTTCACGATCTTGTTGGCGACTGGGTTGATGACGCGCGATCCGAGTTGGGCGATCCGCCCCGAGATGTCGGCTTCCGTCCACCACTCGATCCGCGACCCCTCGCCGCCGTCGAGTTCGTGGATCTTCATCCCCGAGTTCATACTGAAACTACTGCCAGACGCGTCGCCACCGCCGGAGGCGATCATCTCGAACTCCTCGTCGTCACGTTCGTCGATCGTGACTGTCGTCTCGAATCGAGGTTTCACGCTCCCGACGCCGACCTGCATCAGCGCCGCGTACTTCTGGCCGGCGACGAACGCCCGGTCGGCGACGACCTCCGGATCCGCTTCCGGAAGCATCTCGACGTCTTCTTCGGCCTCGTACTCGTCGAAGTTGAAGTCGTCGTCCATCGGGGTGATATACTGACACCCCTTCAGCGAATCGCGGACGGCCATCGGATCGGACAGGACGATCCAGGCTTTCTCGGGTGGTACGCCGTCTAACTCGAATTCTCCATCAAATTCCATATTCCTGCGGTCTCGTTGTGTCTGGTCGGTCTACTGCTGCGCGCCGCCACCTTTTAAGTACCCTCGCTATGTGCACACTATTATCACGGTTTATGCAATCAAACAGCACTCCAATAAATGTTTGTGTTAACTCGACGAGCAGCCGAGTACGGAAGCAACTCCCGAGCCGACGCCTATGAGTAGCCGATCCGAGCACGACCACGACGATATGATCGGGTGGGACGAGGGGGCCGAGCGGGTCCGGGCGCTTCGGGACGTCTGGCTCGGTGCCGCCGGAGTCGAACCCGTCTCGATCGACCGGATCGGCGGCCGGACGCTCGCCGAACCGCTCGACGCACCGGTCGACGTACCCGCACAGAGCCACGCGACGATGGACGGCTTCGCATTCGACGCGACCGACGAGTATCCGCTCGACGTCGTCGACGCCGACGTGTTTCCGGAGGACGAGCCGCCGACCTTAGAGGCCGGGCAGGCCGTCCGGATCGCGACCGGCGCGCCCCTCCCGCCGGCGGCGAACGCGGTGCTCAAACGCGAGGAAGCGACGGTCGAAGACGGTCGGCTGACCGGCACCGACCTCGAACCGGGGACGTACGTCTACCAGCGCGGCAGCAACGTCGCCGAGGGCGAGCGTCTCTTCGAGCCCGGCGAGCGACTCGGTCCGAAGGACGCGCTGCTCTTAGGCGACCTGGGCGTCGAATCCGTCGCGGTTCGCGAACCGCTCTCCGTCGGCTTGCTCGCGACGGGCACGGAGATCCACGAGGGAAAGCATCGCGACCTCGACTCGCCGATGCTCGCCGGCCTCGTGCGCTCGTGGGGCCACGACGCGACCTACGAGGGCAGCGTGCCGGACGACTACGACCGCGTCGAAGCCGAGATCGCGGCGCTCGCGCGCGACCACGACGTCGTCGTGACGACCGGCGGGACCAGCGTCGGCGACAAAGACTACGTGATCCGGGCGCTCGACGCCCTCGGCGACGTGCTGTTCCATCGGGTTCGACTCCGCCCCGGGAAGCCCATCGCCGTCGCCGAGTTACCCGACCACGACGCGGTCGCGTTCGCAATCCCCGGCAAGCCCGTCGGCGCCCACGCGGTGACGACGCTGGTCGCGCGGCCGTTCTTCACCGGGGAGACGTCGCTCCCGGCGGTCGCTGCGCGGATGGCCCGCGACGTCGACATCGCCGCGCCCGGGTTCGCGTACGCGATCCCGGTCACGCTCGAAGACGGCGTCGCGATGCCGCTCGGCCACGCCGACTCGCCGCTCGCCGTCTACGAGGACGCCTTCGACCCGAGCGTGCTCTCGTCGAGCACCCGAGCGACCCGCGCGGACGGCTTCGTTCTCACGGAGTCCGCCGTCGCCCGCGACGACCGCGTGGACGTCGTCCCCTACTCGGTCGTCGAGTGATGCCGCCGAGAGAGCCGCCGCTCGTCGAACCGCCGTTCGAGACGGGCGACGACACCGTCTCCGGCCGATCTGAACAGACCGACCAGTCTTCTGGACAGACCCACCAGCCCACTGGCGGAGCCGACCAGCCCGAACGGCCCGCCCGCGGCAGCGCGCGGATCGCCGGCGTCCTCCTCGCTGCGGGGACGAGCGACCGCTTCGGCGAGCGCAACAAACTGCTGGCGTCGCACGACGGCGCCCCGCTCGTCAGACACGCGGCGGCGACGCTTGTGGATTCTACCGTCGATCCGGTCGTGGTCGTCGTCGGCTACGAATCCGAGCGCGTGGTCGACGCGCTCGACGGCCTCGGCGTGGAAATCGTCCACAATCCGAGGTATGCGAACGGCCAGGCCTCGTCGGTGCGGGCCGGCATCCGAGCACTCCGCGACCGGCCGGAGCTGGTCGATGCGGCCGTCGTCGCGCTGGGAGATATGCCCTTCGTCGACGTCGAGACGATCGAGACGCTCTGTGACGCCTACGAGGCGGGCGTCGGCGACGCGCTCGCGGCGGCCTACGAGGGCGCCCGGGGGAACCCGGTGCTTTTCGACCGGCGGTTCTTCGACGACTTAGTCGACGTCGCGGGCGACGTCGGCGGGCGTGAGATCCTCCTCGACAGCGACGACAGCGCGCGGGTGGCGGTTCCGGACAGCGGGGTCCGTCGTGACGTGGACGAACCGTCGGATCTCTCCTGAGTTTCGACGTCGACGGCGGTTACTCGCCGTCGGGGTCGTGCTTTTCGACGATGATCCGTCCGTCTTCGACGTGCCACTCGACGCGGTCGCCCGCGCCGACGTCGAGGAAGTTTCGGACCGGCTTGGGGACTGTAGTCAGGTTCTTCTGCGACACCTTCGTGTTCGATAGCGCGCCCATAGGCTACGTTCACTCGTGGTATTTACATAGATTACGCTAGGCGGCGTCCGGATCGACTCATAGGGAGTATCGTACATCTCGATAGATGTCTCGCCGGACGGTACGGCGAGAATCCCCGTACAGTTACGATACTCCCTATCAGACCGAGGACTTCCAGCGGTGGGCGCCGCCGTCGGAGGCCTTCTCGAAATCGAGATCGTACCGATCGGAGTTCAGGAGGACCTCACCGGGGAGATAGAGATCGTCGTCGATCTTGTTCAGGACGCCGCGTTCGTCCATCGTCGAGAGGACGTCGCCGACGGTCCGTTCCCGACCGGCGACGAGGTTCGCCTCCTCGATGACGGACTCCGTGTCGACCTGCCCTTCGAGTACCGCGAGACGGATCGCCGCCACCCAGGTCGGTTCCCGTTTCAACTCTCGACACATTCCGATAGCCGGTACCGCTCCAACCGAATTAGAGTTTGCGGAGGTGACATCACGTGCGCTGTCGCCCCACCGACGCCGACACTAATGGTGATCGGTCGTCTCCGTTCGACACTCAGGCCAGATCGAACAACGCTGCGGCCTGTTCCATATCCTTGTCCCCGCGCCCGCTCAGATTGACCAGGATCGTGTCGTGGTCGTCTGCGATCTCCTTTGCGAGCGCGACGGCGTGGCTCGATTCCAGCGCCGGGATGATGCCTTCCTCCTCGGAGAGTTCTCTGAACGCCGCCTTCGCGGACTCGTCGTCGACCGCGCGGTAGTCACAGCGCCCGACTTCGCGGAACATCGCGTGCTCGGGACCGACGCCCGGGTAGTCGAGTCCGGCGGACACCGAGTGAACTTCGGTGTCGTCGTGGATGACGCGGGTCTTCATCCCGTGGATGACGTCGTCTTCGCCCTCGGCCAGCGGCGCAGCGTGGCGTTTCGAGCCCGCGCCCTCGCCGCCGCCCTCCGCGCCGTAGAATGCGACCTCGTCGTCGTTGCGGAACGCGTGGAAGAGACCCATCGCGTTGCTGCCGCCGCCGACACAGGCGACCGCCGCGTCCGGAAGCTCGCCCGTGCGCTCTCGGAACTGCTCGCGGGCTTCCTCGCCGATGACGGCCTGGAAGTCCCGGACCATCCGCGGGAAGGGGTCGGGGCCGACGACCGACCCGACGAGATAGTGCGTGTCGTCGATGTTCTTCGCGAAGTCTTCGAGCGCGGCGTCGACGGCGTCCGAGAGGCCCGCGCCGCCGCGCGTGACCTCGTTGACTTCCGCGCCCATCAGGCGCATCCGGAAGACGTTCATCTGCTGGCGCTCGACGTCTTTCTCGCCCATATAGATCTCCGTGTCGAGGTCGAGCAGCGCGCCGACCATCGCGGTCGCCGTCCCGTGCTGGCCCGCGCCGGTCTCGGCGATGAGCCGCGACTTCCCCGCCTGCTTCGCGAGCAGGGCCTGGCCGAGCGCGTTGTTGATCTTGTGTGCGCCGCCGTGCAGCAGGTCCTCGCGCTTGAAGTAGATCTCAGCGCCGTAGCGCTCGCTGAGCCCTTCGGCGTGATACAGCGACGTCGGCCGTCCGGCGTAGTCTCTGAGCAGTTTGTCGAGTTCTGCTTGGAACGCGTCGGTGTCTTTGATCTCGTCGTACGCGTTCGCCAACTGTTCGAGCGGTTCCTCCAGTGGCTCGGGGACGTGCCGTCCGCCGTAGCCCTCGAAATCACCTTCTGACATACGATTTCACCAATTCCTTCCCGGGATATAAACGGTACTCTGGCCGGGTGCGGGCCGCCAGCGGCGCTAGGCGCAGGTGTCGATCGGGCCAAACCCTTACATCGTCTGCGGAACTCTAGGACTGCGGATACGATCTCGAACGAGTATGAAAAACCGAGCACTTGCCGCGGTCGTCGGCGTCGCCCTCTTTGTGGCGAGCCTCTGGGCGCTCCTCGACCTCGCAAACCTGGTCTCTGTCAGCACCCTGGGGTCACCCGAGGTCCTGCTGATGCTCGTCCCCAGCGGTCTCGCCATCGGGTTCGCCCTGCTGGTGTGGCTGTACTGGTGACGGGTCGCATCGGTCAGTGCGTCCGCAGCGGCCGCGCCCGAATCGCTGCGGCCCCGAATCTCTTTGTGGTTCGCCCGACAGGAACCGAGCGATGGCAGCGCCCACAATCCGAACGACCCACGTCGGGAGTCTCCCGCGATCCGATCGACTCCGCGCCCTCCTGACTGAGTCCGGGGACCGCGACGAGCAGGCATTCGAGGCGGCCGTCGCCGAGTCGATTCGCGAGGTGGTGCGCCGGCAGGCCGAGGTCGGCATCGACGTCGGAAACGACGGCGAACAGAGCCGCATCGCCTACTCGGTGGACGTCACGAACCGACTCTCGGGCTTCGGCGAGGGGACCGTCGAGCGCGCGTGGCCCGCCGATCTCGACGACTTCCCGGCGTACGCCGAAGAACTCCTCGGCGACACGGAGAACATCGGCGGGCCGGTCGCCACGGGACCGATGGAGTACGTGGGCGAGGAGGCACTCCGGCGGGATCTCGCGCGGTTCGACGAGGCGGTCGACGCCGAGGGCGTGGCATTCCCCGCGCGGTTCCACACCGCGCCGTCACCCGGCGCAGTCCTCCGATTCACTGAAACCGAACATCACGACTCTCTCTCGGAGTACATCTTCGATCTCGCGGGCGCACTCCAAACTGAGTACGAACTGATCGCCGAGACGGGGGCGATTCTCCAGATCGACGCCCCGGACCTCCTCGCCGGGTTCACGCTGACGTACAAGGACGACTCGGTCGCCGACTTCCGCGAGCGGGCGCGAACGCACGTCGAAGCGCTCAACGAGGCCGTCTCCAACGTCCCCGACGAGCAGATCCGACTGCACGCCTGCTGGGGGAACTACCCGGGGCCACATCACCACGACGTCGCGCTCGAAGACGTGATCGACGTCTTCTACGAAGCCGACATCGGGGGATTGGTCGTCGAGGGCGCGAACCCGCGACACCAACACGAGTACCGGACGTTCGAGGAGCATCCGCTCCCCGACGGCTGGCGGCTGATCCCGGGCGTGATCGACGTGAAGACGAACGTCGTCGAACATCCCGAAGCCGTCGCCGACCGCCTCGAACGGTTCGCCGACGCGGTCGGCGACCCCGAACGGATCGTCGCGGGCGCTGACTGCGGCTTCGAGACGGTCGTCGAGGGCGCGAACGCGGTCCACCCCTCTATCGCCTGGAAGAAACTCGAAGCGCTCGTCGACGGCGCGGAACTGGCGTCCGAGCGGTTGGCCTGACTTCGGTGGCCCGACGACAGGGGCGGTGTGACAACGAATAGTATGAGAACGAATATATTGTTCCCTGATTGCGGTTTCAGTATGAGCCCTCCACTCGAACGCCCCATCGTCCGGTACGGAATGGGATTCAGTAGCGCCGCCGTCCTTACGTTCGTCGCTGTTACGTTTCTCGATGGGACGACGCAGTTACTCGTCCTCGGCCTCGCCGTGCTCGAAATTCTGGTCGTGCCGCAGATCCTGAAGCGGGCGCAGACCGCGTAGGGTGGAATCGAAACGAGAGACTGCGAACCGCTCGGTCACCCCAAGAAGTCAATCACCCAGTTCGCGGCGCTAATCACGACTAACGCCCCGCCTTCGAGACGCGAGAGGACCTCGTTCGACCAGAAGAACGCGGTCGCAACGACTGTGAGCCCAAACAGCCACAGCGTCGTGTCGACGGCCGTTCCGACGACCGATAGCGGGCGGACGATCGCTGCTAGACCGAGCACCCCGAGGAGGTTGAAGATGGAACTGCCGACGAGGTTGCCGGCCGAGAGACCGGCCTGTCCGCGCCGTGCCGCCGCGACCGACGTCGCAAACTCTGGGGCGGACGTGCCGGCAGCGACGATCGTCACGCCGATCACCCACTCGGAGACGCCGGCGAACCGCGCCAACGCGGCGGCCGAAGAGACGAGAACGTGCGCCGAGACGACGATGCCGGCGAGGCCGGCGACCGCACGGAGGGGATCGAGCCACCAGGACCCGCTCGCGTCGCTCGCAGTGCTCTGTTTCAGCTGCTCGCTTCCGGTGCGTACGAGCACTGCGAGGTACCCCCCGAGAAGGATCACGAGAAGCACACCTTCGAGTTGCGAGAGCCGAAGGTCGCTGAGGAACACCAAAGCGATCCCCGTCGCCCCGATCAACGAGAGGCCGTCCCGACGAACGAGCGCCGTCGAGACCGGCAGGGCGCGGATGAGCGCGACCCCGCCGAGGATGAATCCGAGGTTGAAGATGTTCGACCCGACGACGTTGCCGACGGAGATGTTCGACTTCTCCGTGAGCGCCGCGTCGAGCGTGACGGCGAACTCGGGTGCTGAGGTCCCGAACGCGACGACGGTCAGTCCCACCAGCAGGCCCGAAAGACCCAGGCGGCGAGCCACGCCGCCCGCGCCCGCGACGAACTGACCTGCACTGACGGCTAATCCGACGACGGCGACCGCGACGAGGACGGCGTTCGTTGCAGCCGATGCGAGAGCCATCACCGGGAGGTCGTCGGACGGAGGGAAATATCCGTAGGTCTCGATGCGCCCCGTGATAGTCATCCGACGGCGTGTGATCGCTCATCTGATCTGTCGAAGACGCGCAGCAACACAGACTGCAGGACGCTTATTTGATTCGGGAGTGGACCATCGCCGTATGTCAGACGAAAAGCGCTGTCCGGACTGTGAGGAACCGCTCACGCAGATGAAACTGCAAGGTTCCAACGCGGTGGGAACGCCGACGATCGTCTCACAGGAGCCGACAGAGGGGTTCCTCAGCAGCATCCGGTCTGACGAGATCCTCACGCCGGTTCCGTACGTCTGCCCCCAGTGTCGCCGGACGCTGTTCTACGCCGAGGAGTAAACGCCGCACATCCCAAGCCGAGAATACCACACGCCGCGTACTGCACGTCGCGGGCCGAACCGCCACACGCCGCTTACTGCACGTCGGCGTCGTCGAGTGGCCGAACGTCGATCCCGTCGGGGTCCGCACGGACCCGCACGCCGTGGTATTGGAACGACACGTGTGCGCGAGTGTCGTCTCTATCTGCGCTGTCCACGCTCGGGTCGAGAATGCGGTTCAACGCGTCGGGATCGACGACCTCGTGCAGCGGCGGCATCTCGGATATCTCGGAGTCCGTCGCCGTGGCGACGGCGTCGGCGATCGCCGCACTCGGTCGTCCGTTCTGGTCCCACTCGAAGTGGACTGTCTCGTCCTCCGCGATCGACGAGTCGGGTGGCCGTGAATCGTTACTGACCATCAGAAACACGAGTCCTTGCTACGATACGATCGCGAACAGTCCCGAAAAACGTCGTCTGATCCCCACTGTAGCCCGTCACTACCCGATCAACAACAGTATTGCACATAATTGTTTGTGTATCTCTCGAAGTTACACCGCGGATTTCGTGTGCGGCGTCTCCCGTTTTTGTCAGTTCGACGGCGTGTCGGTGGCCGTCTGCGTCGTCGCCTGATCTTTGGCTTGCTGGAACGTCTCTGCCGGCAGCAGGCCGTTCACCATCTCGAACGAGAGCGCGTCGATGAGCGCCGTCGCGGGGCCGGAGACTAGGAGGACGCTGAACTGCTCGATCGAGTCTTCGATCGTCAGGCCCGATTCAGCGGCCTGCTCCTCGAAGGAACTCACCGCCGCCGAGCGGAGTTCCGACTGGGCCGTGCGGAACTGCTCTTGTGCCTCCGTCTGAGAGATGTTGCCCGATTCGAGTTGCGATCGGATCTCGTCTTCCCGCTGCTGCAGTTGCTCTTGGTCGGGCTGGACCGCGACGGTAACCGTCGCCCCCGACCCGGTGGTCCCGGTCGTCTCGCCGTCTGTCTGCTGTGCGTTGCACCCCGCCAGAGAGAGCGCGGACCGGTTCCTGCGATTTCGAGGAATCGGCGGCGGCCAGTGTCGAATTCCATTCCCCTAGATATTTGCGGAGATTCGGATAACCGTGGCGAAGTCCCACGGGCGACGTGGGAGCGTGAACGGATCACACTCTCGGGCCTGCTCACAATCACTAGTTGGGCGTCGTCACTCCCTCCGCGGGGCCGCCAGCAGACAAATGGTCGAACTCGCCCGTCGGAATCGTGCCGTCCGTCCAGGCCAGTCGTCCCTCGGTCTCGACGTCGAGTCCATCGTACGCGCCGAAGCGCTCGGACTCGGCGTCGACGAACGCGGCCAGTTCGCCGCTTTCGGCGGTTGCGGCGTCGACGTAGGTGTTCGCGAACGTCAGGTGGGTCGTCTCCTGGCCGAACCGCCACGCTTTGAGCTGGCCGGTTATCTCGTCCGCTCGGAAACCACGCATCGTCGACCCGTCTGTCGCCTCCGGGTAGCACCACAGCGCGTGGGGCGCGTCGACGGTGCTGAACACCGAGGCGACGTACTCGTTGCCGTCGGCGTACTGGCTCGTCTCCGACGTCGTCGCGTCGATAATCGCTTTTGCGTAGTCGATGCCGTCGCCCTCCCGCATCGGCGACACCGACATAAACGCGTCCGGCGAGACGGCGTAGCCGTAGTCCGTGCCGTAGAGGTCGAATCCCTTGTAGCGCTCCGGTTCCGGCCAGGGCGTCGGCGTCGCCGTCGTCGGTGTGCGCGTCGTCGCTGGAGTCGCCGACGAGCCGTCACTGGTAATCTGCTCGCCGACGACCTCCGGATCGAACGATCCGAGAGCCAACTCCATCACGTGGTCGATCTGTACCGTCGCCGCGACGTGGGCGGCGTCGACGAACTCGCCGGAGACGGGCCGCAGCATCTGATTTTCGAGTCGATCGTAGGCGTCCGGATGGATGACGTCCCGATACGAACGAATCGCTGCCACGTCGAAGTATCGCACGCCGTACCCATCCGACAGCGGAGTCGTCGTCGGGTCCGGCAGCCACTGCCTGTACTCCTCCGGAGCCTCACCGGCCTGCGTCGCTGCCGTGGTCGACGTACTGGCTGAGGTCTTGTCAGGACCCGTTTCCGTGGGTGTTGACTGTCCGCCGAGACATCCGGCAGCCGACGCGAGCGTCCCGCTACCGAGTGCTACTCCGAGGGTGTTGAGGAGGGTGCGTCGTGATCGGGGCACACCGGTGCTCGTCGGAGAACTGGAATAAGCTTTCTTCAGTCAGCTCACAGTCACGACGGGGCGCTACGCAGTGGTAAGACAACGGACCGGGCACTCGCGGTCCCTGGTCACGACGGAGGAATACGAATGGACTCGCCGGGATTTGAACCCGGGGCCTCTCCCATGCCAAGGGAGTGATCTACCCCTGATCTACGAGCCCTCGAACGCATCTTCCCGTATTCCGCTTTCGTTCTTAAGGGCTTCGACTTGCGGGGCATCGACGCCGGGTCGCAATCCTTTTGTCGCCGACACGGATGAGTTCAGACGGGAACAGCACGGCCGCAAATCTGACTCGCCGCGCTCGTCGCGGCTTGGGATTGCGGAAGTGCGACGCTGCCGACGCCGTCGGCACGTCACATCGCGTATTCTGCGGTCTGTGCCGTTCCAACCAGAAAACAATGGCACGAATGCACACCCGCCGCCGTGGCTCGTCCGGTTCGGACAAGCCGGTGGCAGACGAACCCCCGGAGTGGAGTGACGTCGACGCCGAAGACGTCGAAGCGCGCGTCGTCGAACTTGCAGAGCAGGGTCACGAACCCAGCCAGATCGGTCTCAAGCTCCGCGACGAAGGCGTCAAGGGCGTTCCGATCCCCGACGTCAAGCTCGCGACCGGCAAGAAGGTCACTACGATCCTCGACGAGAACGACGCGGCCCCGGAGCTCCCCGAGGACCTTCGGAACCTGATGGAGCGCGCCGTGCGCCTCCGTCGCCACGTCAACGAGAACCAGCAGGACATGCAGAACAAGCGTGCCCTGCAGAACACCGAGTCCAAGATCCGTCGGCTCGTCGACTACTACCGTGGCGACGCGCTCGACGAGGACTTCACGTACACCTTCGACGTCGCCGTCGAACTCCTCGAAGAGTAACCTCCACACATCGTACCGATGGCCTCCCGATCCGACGCCGGCACGTCCGCGGACGCCCCCACCGAGAGCGTGGCGTCTGCGCTGTCGGCGGCGGCGTTCGTCCGCGTCGTCTGTCACGCCGACGGCGACGCGCTCGCGGCCGCTGGCCTCCTCGCTCGCGGCCTCCGAAGCGCCGACGTGCCGTTCCAGGTGCGCGTGGCGTCGCTCGACGCCGCCGCGCCGGCAGCGGACGACGGCGTCTTCGTCGCTGTCGGGACGGAACACCCCGACGCGGACGTGACGATCAGGTCCACCGATGGTCCCGTCAGCCGCCGCGCGTACGACGTCGCGATCGCGCTCGGTCGTGACGACGGCGCCCGCGACGACGTGGTCGCATCCGACGTGACGCTGGCGCTTGCCGGCGTCGCCGCCGCCGGAGCACATCCCGGCTCGGTCGCCGGATCGCTCGTCGAGGCTGCCGACGGAATGGGCGCGATCGAGCGCCGCCCCGGCGTGGCGATCCCCGTCGACGACGTTGTCGACGGCCTGACCCACTCGACGCTGCTCCGCGCGCCGTTCTCCGGCGACGTGGACGCCGTCGAGTCGGCGCTTGCCTCGCTGGCGGAGCCGACAGCGTCCGATGCGGAGACACGGCGATCGATCGCCTCGCTCGTCGCATTTACAGTCGCGGGCGACGACGCCGCGACGCCGCGAGCCGCGACAGCAGTCGAACGGGCGCTTCGCCCGTACGCGACGCCCGACGGCCCGATGGCGACGCTCGGCGGCTTCGCCGACGTGTTACACGCCGTCGCCGTCGAGCGCCCTGGCACCGGCGTCGCGCTCTCGCTCGGACACGGCGGCCGCGAGGCCGCGCTCGACGCGTGGCGCACGCACGGCACAGCCGTTCACCGAGCGATCGACGACGGTCACACCGGCCGCTACGACGGCGTGTTCGTCGTCCGCGGCGACGTCGGCGGCAATCCCGACGCCCGCGACGACAGCACGACGCCGGGGCGACTGGCGACGGTCGCGCGACTCGTTCGCGACTTCCGATCGCCTGAACCGCTCGTCGTCGCGCTCGACGACGGGGTGGCCGCGCTGTCGGCTCGTGAGACGGGTGCCGCGGACGCTGCCGCGGCGCTCGCTTCGGAGTTCACCTCGGCGGACGCGGCGTGGACCGGCGACGCAACGCGCGCGACCGCTCGTTTCGACGCGGACGCGGCAGACGCAGACGTCATTGCCGCGATCAGGGAGGCAGTGCGATGAGTAGCGACGTGGACCGCTCCACGGGGGAGGCACCGAGATGACGAACGCAAACGATTCGGACGCGACGCGCGAGTGTGCGTCGCGGACGGCCCGCCTGCGGACGACGCACGCCGACGCCGAGACGGTGGCGGCGGCGATCCGTCCGGACAACACCGACTCGATGGAGATGGTCGTCGAGGGCGAGACGCTCGTGACGACGATCACCCGCGAGACGACCGGCGGGCTGCAGTCCACGGTGGACGACACCGTGGTCAACCTGACGGTGGCAGACGCCATCGTCGACACGACCCAGACATACTATGAGTGAACGATCAGTTTCGAAGCAGAAGCGCGGAAAGCGATGGTACACCCTCATCGCGCCGGAGCAGTTCGACCGCACCGAACTCGGCTCGACCTTCGCGGACGAGCCCGAGAAGGTCTACGGACGGACCGTCGAGGTAACCCTCGGCGACATCACCGGCGATCAGGGTGAAAACAACACGAAGCTCACCTTCAAGGTGAACGACGTCTCAAGCGACGCGGCCTACACCGAGTTCATCAAGCACGAACTCGCACGCGACTACGTTCGCAGCCTCGTTCGCCGCGGCGCCTCGAAGGTCGACGTCGCGATCACGGTGCTGACGACGGACGACTACCGCGTCCAGCTCCAGCCCGTCGCCTTCACGACGAAGAAGGCCGACCGCAGCCAGGAGAAGGCGATTCGGCGCGTGATGATCGATCTCGTCGAGGAAGCCGCCTCCGAACGGACCTTCGCCGAACTCATCGACAGCGTCATCGAAGGACGGCTGTCCTCTGCGATCTACGGCGACGCGAAGACCATCTACCCGCTCCGCCGGGTCGAGGTCCAGAAGCTAACCCTCGAAGCGCGACCCGAAGAGGTCGCCGCCGAGGAAGAAGCCGCCGTCGACGTCGACGAAGAAGACGTCGCAGTCGACGAGTAACGCGGTTTTTCAGGCGACTTTCCGTTTCTTTTTCGCCCGCGAGCCGACGGCTCGCGCGTCGGTCACGGCCCCGGAAAAACTCCCAGACGCCTACTCTTCGACGGTAATGGTCCCGACCATCCCCGCCTGCTCGTGTGGGATGCAGAAGTACAGGTACTCGCCGGGCACCTCGAACGTGTGGGACCACGCCTCGCCGCTGTCGATGACGCCGCCGAATTCCTCGCGGAACCCTTTCTCGGCCGCCTTCGTCGTCTCGTAGTCCCCGCTGGCGAAGAACTCTGCGTCCTCGGGAATCCGGTCGTCGTATGCGGTGACCGTGTGCCCGCGCGAACTCGTGTTCTGCCAGACGACGGTGTCGCCGGGCGAGATGGTGAACGTCGGCGGGTCGAACGCGACCGCGGTCATTCCGATGTCGTACTCGCCCGCTGCGCCCGCAGAACATCCCGCGAGGCTCGTCGCCGCTGCCGCGCCGAGTCCGGCGAGCACGCGCCGACGGGAGACGCCCTCGTCCCCCGGCGCTCTCGTTCCTCTCATACTCCGGTTTCAGGGAGCGAGCGCTAAATGTGGCCCGGTCCGGACGGATGTGGCCGCAACCGCGCGGACGTTCCTGTCTCCGAACGTATACGACCGGATCCGGATGTAAAGAGGTAAACCGATCCTCCGAGTCGGCCGAGGTATGAAGCCGCGGTTCGTCGGTCGGCTGGGCCTCGCCGACGCGGTGACGGTCTCGAACGCCGCGCTCGGGTTCGTCGCCGCCGTCGCGACGACAGTCGACGTCGAACTCGCGGCCCGGATTCTCCTGCTCGCGGCCATCGCCGACGCACTGGACGGCGTCGTCGCTCGTCGCCGCGGCGGGACGGCAGTCGGCCCGTATCTCGATTCGCTGGCAGACGTCGCGTCCTTCGGCGTCGCGCCCGCGCTCTTGGTCGCGATGACGGTGGCGGGGTCGTGGGGGCTCGGCGAGCCCAGGGGCCTCCTCGCGCTCGTCGGAACGGCGCTCTTCGTCGCGGCCGCGGTGACGCGGCTGGGACTCTACACCGCCTACGACAGCGACGCAGCCGAGACCGAAGGCGTCCAGACGACGCTCGCGGCGACGATCCTTGGAGCGACCGTCCTCGCCGGGTTCACGAGTCCGATCGTGCTCGTGCCGATGGTCTATCTGCTCGCGGCGCTGATGCTCGCGCCGATCACGTATCCCGACCTGCACGCGCAGGATGCGCTCGTGATGGGCGTCGTGCAGGCGGCGGCGATCCTGCTCTGTGGACCGACGGGGCGGCGATTCGTCGGGTCCCTCGGCGAGGGGTTCGCCTATGGATTACTGTTCCTCTCGCTCGCCTATCTGGTGCTCGGGCCACGGTTCTACTGGCGACGTGACTGACTCCGCGACAGTCGGAGACTCGGTTCGAGCCGGCTCACATCCCCATATCGTCGGCGTCGTCGGGAACCGGAAGGTCGTGCGGCGAGACGCCGAGTAGCTCTGCGGCGTGATCGAGCGCCATATCGAACCCGTAGTAGCGTTCGAGTTCGTCGCCGTCCGCGCTGGGGCGGACCTTCAGCATCGCGTAGCCCTCGATGTTCTGTGCGATAGCAGCCGTCTTGCCACCGGATTCGAACGTCAGCACTCGCTCGGTCTCGGTCTCTCGATAGCGCGCGGTGATTCCGTTCGCCGTCGCCTCCGTAGTCGACATACCCGCCCTTGGGAGGCGGGGAAGTCGAACCTACCGGTTCGGGTCCGCCCCGTGGGCGAGCGATCCAGACGGGTCAGAAGTGTCTCGGTGAGAGTCGAATCCGGCAGCCCGGAAACGAAAGTGTCGTGTCCGCGCGAACCGATCTGCCGACGATGTCGAGGTGGCTCCAGAGCGGGCGGCGGCGAGACCTGTGTGCGCTGCTCTACGAAGCGGGGACGCTCCGCGGACAGAAACTGAAGACGGCGCTCGAACGACACTACGACGTGCGGCTCGATCCACAGTCGTTCTACGGGACGCTCGACGCCCTCGTCGACCGAGGGCTCATCGAGCGCGAAACGCAGGGAATTCACGACGTCTATCGTCTCACCGACGCCGGCGTCGAGGGCGTCGAATCGCACTTCGCCTGGCTCTCGGCCCGGGTCGACGGGCATTCGGACACGGCTCGCAACTGTGGCTCTGGGGAGTGATTTTATGACAGCCGTCGTCCGAGTAGCTATCAGATGTCCGGCGATAGTTCAGTCTCCAGCGGCTCTCAGGTTCTCGACGGAATGCTCGGTGGGGGATACCCGACGAATCGGTCGACGCTTCTCACTGGTGGTCCCGGAAGCGGCAAATCGACGCTCTCGATGCAGTTTCTCCAGGCTGGCCTCGACGCCGGCGAGGACTGTCTCTTCATCAGTACCGAGCAGACTATCGGCGAACTGCGCCAGTCCTTCGCGGACTTCGAGTTCGATCTTCACCACGAGAACCTCTCGATCACGTCGATTCACGCCGGCGCGGGCCGGACGATCGAGGGCGGAGAAGACGATCTGACGCTGCAGACGCTGACCGAAGACGAGGACGGCGAGATCCTCTCACAGGGGTTCAATCCACCGTTCACCGGCGAGTACATCCGGCAGTATCTCGAACGGTTCGCGCCGGTCGACCGCGTCGTCCTCGACAGCGTCTCCGGGCTCTCGGTCATCACCGACAGCCCCCAGCGCTTCCGGCGCTCCGTGCTGGATCTGATCCGCTTTTTCTCCGACGAGTTCCAGGCGACGAGCCTGTTCACCGCCGAGCGCACCGGCGATAACGAGGCGACGAGCGCACTCCGGTTCACCACCCACGGCGTCGTCGAACTCACCCAGCGGAACGTCGAGGACGACCCGCATCACTTCCTCCGCATCGCGAAGATGCGCGGCGTCGACCACGACCGTCGGGAGATGGAAGTCGAGTTCGGGTCGGCGGGTCTCCGGATCGCGCCGAAGCGCCGGTCGCAACCCCCCGAACTGAAAGATCACAGGCACCGCCCGATCGGCATCGACGGCCTCGACGCACTCGCCGGCGGCGGCCTCGTCCGCGGGACCGGCGTCCTGCTCGAACACGACGGGCGTGCGAACCTGACGGCGCTCTTCAGCGTGCTCCTGAAGCACGGCCTCGAAACCGACGACCGAGTCGTCCTCGTACCGACGATCGAACTCCGGGAGAACCGGACCGCCCAGTTGCTCGACGGGCAGGGCTACGACATCGAGCACGTACTCGAAACGGGACAGCTCGCGGTCGTCGATCTCGTCGGGACGTGGAACGGCGACCAGCCGAACGTCTTCACGCCCGAACACGACCACGAGACGGTGATGAACCTCCTCGCCCGACTCTACGACGACGTCGAGGGAACGATCTACTCGCTCGTGAACGCCGACGCGATGGTCCACACTCTCGGCCCGGCGGACGCGCGACGGGTCCGCTACTTCGAGGAGTCCGAACTCCTCGATCCCGACAGCGCGCTGTGTCACGTACTGAATCCGAACACCGTCGAGGACCGCATCGCCGCCTTCTACCGCGACTCCGCGGAACAGACACTGGATACGTGGGTCGGCGACGCTGGCCTGCAGTACATCGCGCTCCGGAAGTCACCGTGCGGCTTCGTCGGCACCACGTCGCTCGTCGAGTACGTCGAGGAGCCACCGTACGTCCGTGTGCAACACCCGCCGCAGAGGCGCGAGAACCCCTACGCCGAGGCGAATCCGTACGCTGCCGGTGACGACCGGACGGAGTAACGGCGGCATACCGTTCGGCAAACACGAATCTACTCTCATCGCCCATCGAATAGTGATCGATACGCTGACATTAGCTCGTAAGAGGGTCGAACAGCCTGCTCGTATGTGACTCGTCCACAGGGTCCTCTGTTTCTCTCGTATCGCACAATACTCCGATCTACCCCACGAAGCTTTTTATGCCGCCCTCCGTAGGAGTTGACACTCCGAATGTCTCAGCAGGATGAACGCCCCCGAGTCGACCAAGCCGACCTCCAGTGGTGTCACGAGTCGGTCCAAGGGGTTTCTCGCACCTTCGCGCTCACGGTGGACGTGCTCGATGAACCGATGTCCTCGTACATCTGTCTCGGGTACCTCGTCTGCCGGATCGCAGACACCGTCGAAGACGCCTCGCACATCCCACCGGCCGAACAGGCGACGCTGCTCCGCACGTACGACTCCGTCCTCGATCCCGAGGACGAGACGACGGCGGAGTCGTTCGTCGATTCCGTCGAGCCCCACCTCCCCGACGAGGACGCGATGACCGACGACTGGGCAGTCGTTCGCGATTCCCCCCGCGTCCTCCGCACGTTCCAGAGCCTCCCCGAAGATGTCCAGCGGGCGATCGTCCCGCCGGCGAGAGAACTCGTCCAGGGGATGGCCGAGTTCGTCGAACGCTACGAGGACGACGGCGGCCTCCGCATCCAGACTCGCAGCGAACTCGAAGAGTACTGTTACTACGCCGCCGGCACGGTCGGGAACCTCATCACGAACCTCGTGACGCGGCACGACGTCGCCGCCGACCGCCGCCGTCGGCTGTACGACACCGCCGAGGAGTTCGGTCTGCTCCTCCAGCTCGTCAACATCTCGAAAGACGTCTACGACGACTACACGGCCGAGGACAACGTCTACCTCCCGGCGGAGTGGCTCCAGGACGCCGGCGTCCCCCAGGAGGAGGTCTTAAACGACGAGCACGAGGCGAGCGCGGCGTCAGTCGTCCGTCGAACCGCCGAGTTCGCGGGTTCGTTCCTCGACGACGCTCAGACGTACCTCGAAACGGTGCCGCTCCGCGACGGCAACACTCTCGAAGCGTGGGCCATTCCGTTCTTGCTCGCCGTCGGCACCCTCAGAGAACTCCTCGCGCGTCCCGAAGACGCGCTCTCGGCGACCGGCGTGAAGATCTCCAGACAGGAGGTTCTCGCCGTCGTCACCGAGATGAGCAGTGGCGGGGACCGCGAGGCACTCGGCGAACTTCGAGAGGACATCTCGGCGGGTCCGTACCACCGCACGCCGTCGAGCGCCGACTGACTGAGCGACCCCGTCAGATACAGTCGCCTGCTCGCCGCGGTCACGATCACGCGTCGCAACCGGCGAAGACCGCGGGGTTTCGAGCGCGGCCGGCGCCGGCTGAGGCAAATATCGTCGTATGTTTTGGGAGGGTTTTTAGTCGTCGGATCGAAACCCACGCCTATGGGTACCGAAGAAGCACACGACGACCACGGACACCACCTCCCTGCGGTCGAGGACTGGCCCCGTGGGTTTGGTGAAGCGAGCTGGTGGCCGTTCGTCACCGCGGTCGGAGGAGCAGGCGTCTACGTCGCGGCCGCGCTGTACATCCTCGGTCGCGGCGACGGCGCGATCGTCAGCCCGCTCGCCGGCCCGATGGCACTCGTCGCGACGGTCGGCGTGTTCCTCGTTGGACTGTACGGCTGGGTGTATCACGCGTTCGTGGTGAAGTTCTGGTCACGCGAAGCGAGTTCACAGAGCGCGAACAAACTCCGCTGGGGAATGCTCGCGTTCCTCGGCTCCGAACTGGCGACGTTCGGCGCGCTGTTCGGATACTACTTCTACATCCGCGCCGGCGACTGGGCGTCGATCTTCACGGGCGTCCCGAACCTGACAGGGTCGCTCATCCTGATCAACACGACGATCCTGGTCGTGTCGTCGATCACGCTGCACTACGCACACGTCGCGATCCGGAACGGCGACCGGCAGAACTTCCTCATCGGCCTCGCGATGACGCTCCTCTTGGGCGTGATCTTCATCGGCGGCCAGATCTACGAGTACTACGAGTTCATCGTCCACGCGGACTTCACCCTCACGTCCGGGTTCTTCGCGTCGGCCTTCTTCGGCCTCACCGGACTCCACGGACTCCACGTCAGCCTCGGCGCAGTCCTCCTCGGGATCGTCTTCGTCCGCGCGCTGATGGGTCAGTACTCCGCTGAACGCCACGTGTCGGTCAGTACGGCCTCGATGTATTGGCACTTTGTCGACGTCGTCTGGATCTTCCTCGTCGTCGTCCTGTACGTCGGCGCGGAAGTCGGCGTCTGATCGAACGGTCGTCCGGACGCGTCGGACGCTCCGTCTCGGGCTCGGATGAGCCCGACACTTTTTGCGGCGATGCACTGACGTACAGCCGTGACGAACAGTCGCGTCGCCGACACACTGATGCGCTACGCCGCACACGCCGGACCAGCGGGCGCGCTCGTCGCGATTACTGCGATCCTCGCGGCCACGTGGCGGTCCGCGACGTTCTCTTGGGCGGGAAGTGCGCTCTCGGATCTCGGAACCGCGTCCGGGACAGCACTGCTGTTCAACGGCGGCCTCGTCGCCGGCGGCGCCGTCGGTATCGCGTACGCACTCGCGCTCCGGCGCTCCTCGATCGCGGTCGCGAGTAGCTACGTGCTGTCGATCGTCTCGATGGTTTTGGTCGGTGTCTTCCCGGCCGGAACGCCGCTGCACTTCCCTGTCGCGGTCGCATTCTTCCTGCTCGCGACGGCGACGGTGTCCGTGGATGGGTGGTTGCGACGGGCGACCACGGCCGGCCGACTCGGCCTCGCGCTCGCTGTGGGCCACCTGCTCGGCTGGCTCGTCTGGCTTCTCGGCATCCGGCCGGGTCCGGGCCTGGCGCTCCCAGAACTGGGCGGCGTCGTGATGTTCGGCGGCTGGGTCGTCTTTCTCGCCCCGCCCGTCCGAAGCGGAGGCTAGCGGTACCCCACTGCCGACCCCGAAACCGGATCAGTTTTCACACCTGTCGATCGAGTGTCGGGTATGACCGAGGAGGAGACGGACGAACCGACGGTCCCGATCGTCTGTGAGGAGTGCGGAACGACGTCGCGGGTGGCGCTCTCGCAACTCCGAACGTCCCTAGAGAAACACAACGAGCACCGGCACGACGGCGAGGAGATCGCGCAGGTCGATCCGGTGATCGCCGACGAACTGGCCAACGCCGTCGCTGACGACCTCGGGTTGCTGGACGAGGAGTAAGCGAGCGTCGGGGCTCGATGACCGTCGAGCGACGCGGCTCAGGACGGATGGAACGACGACGTTCCGAGCAGGCCGATGACCAGTCGACCGCCGGATCGTCGTTCGAACAAACCAAGGCGCTGACAGCGCCAGATGGTGATTCAGCAGCATCGATAAAAAGAGTACCGCCGAACCGACCGCATTCCCCCGCCTGGACGGACATTCACGCGGTTTATACGCGCCGCCCGCCCAGACGAGGTATGCTCACCTTCATCGGCCTCGGACTGTACGACGAGCGCTCGATCACCGTCGAGGGCCGAGAGGCGCTCGCCGACGCCGACCGGGCGGTCGCCGAGTTCTACACGAGCCACCTCGTGGGGGCGACTGTCGACGAACTGTCGGCGTACCACGATATCGACATCGACGTCCGGGACCGCGCGGGCGTCGAGCAACATCCCGAAGACGTTCTCGACGCTGCCGAAGACGAACACGTCGCGTTCCTCACCGCCGGCGACACGATGATCTCGACGACGCACGTCGACCTGCGGCTCCGCGCGATCGAGCGCGGCATCGACACCCGCGTGATCCACGGCGTCACCGCACAGACGGCCGCAAGCGGACTCACAGGGCTCCAGAACTACCGCTTCGGAAAGGCCGTCACGCTGCCGTTCCCGTACGCGCACGGCGCCGACGGCGTCCCCCAGAGCGTCGTCGACTCGATCGAGGCGAACCGCGAGCGCGGCCTCCACACCGTGGTCTATCTCGATATCAAGGCCGAGCGCGAGGAGTATATGAGCGCCGACGTCGCCGCGGAGATGCTCGCTGCGGACTGGCAGGACGTGCTCGGCGTCGTCGTCGCTCGCGCCGGGAGCCCAGAGCCGACAGTCGTCGCCGACCGACTCTCGGAGCTGGCCACGGCGGATTTCGGCGACCCGCTTCACCTGCTCGTGATCCCCGGCGACCTCCACCACGTCGAGTCCGACGCGCTCGCGACGCTCGGCGGGGCGCCGGCCGACGTGCTCGAAGCAAACGAAGTGTAGCGGACCCGATTCTTCTGGGTTCGCTCGCCGATCAGGCCCCTGACCGCTCCAGTCCGAGTTCGGATTCGAGGTCGTACTCGTCGCCGGTCAGCATAAACAGGACGTCCTCGATGACCGTCAGGAGTTCCGGGAGTTCGCGGACGACCAGATAGGTGATTCCGACGAGGACGACGACCGCGAGGATCTGGCTGATGATCCGATCGGAGATGAAAAACGAGACCATATACGGGTCCGACGAACCGAACAGGAACATTATCTCGTCGACGAACCACTGCATGTACTGCTTGCCGAAGGCGATCGTGATGAACGTCGTCCGCAGGAGGTTCAGCGCGTAGATGATCGGCACGGCGATGGCCATCGCGCGAAGCTTTCGGCGCAACGGGGCCTTCACCGCGGCGATCAGGCCGGCGAAGATGGCGATGCTCCCGAGCCCCGTACACGCGAGGACGACCGCCACGGTCAGCCGATGAGAGCCGTCGAAGAACAGGAACGTGTTCAGATAGCCCTGTTCGCCGACGATCATCTCGGGGTGGTAGCCGAGCGCATTCACGAGAAAGCCGGTCTGTGCGGCGACGTTCTCCATCAGGACGCCGCGCGGGGCCGGGACGGCGACACCGAGCAGCGAGAACGCCGGGATCGTCTCGAAGGGCAGGTAGATCAGCCCCATCACTGCGACCGCCCGCGAGAGCACGTACAGCGAGTCGCGGCCGTTCCACAGCAGGTAGCCGGTGTACAGCGACGCCGGGACGGCCGCGACCGCGAGAACGCCCTCGACGTAGCTCTTGTGGACGAACGCGAAGTGCGGCACTAACTGGAGCCAGAAGACGGCGAAGCCGACCCACGCGGCGACGGTCGCATAGCGCGCGAGCCGCTGATTTCGGTCTTCCGAGAGCACTCCGACGGCGAACGTCAGGATCACGACCCACGCGAGCGCGTCGGAGAGCAACCCGGGCATATGCAGTTGAACGGATCTGACGAATAAATCCCTTGTCGTTCCGTGTGGCGATTGCGTCCGACCGACGCTTCGGCTTAGGGTTCGAGAATCTCGATCTCGTGGCCGTCCTGGTCTGTCGTGAACGCGTAGCGGTCCTCACAGGAGGCGGGATCGCGGTAGTCCTCGGCCTCGCGCTCCATCAGCGTGTCCCAGTAGTCGTGGAGGTCGTCCGCGCGCACGCAGAGGTGGCCCCAGGCGTCGCCCATCGCGTACGAGCGCCCGTCGTAGTTGTACGTGAGTTCGACCGACATCGCGGCGTCGGCGGCGCCCTCGGGCTTCATAAAGTAGTTCGCGAAGGTATCCGACTCCCAGCGACTGGTGTGTTCGTACTCGAATTTCCGCGTCCAGAAGCCGAGCGCCTCGTCGGCGTCCTCGACGCGGATCATCGTGTGGTCGAGACTCCACTTCGCGCCCTGATCGGGATCGCGCTGGACGATTTCGACTTCGTGGCCGTCGGGGTCCTTCACGAACGCGTAGCGGCCACCACAGGACTCGGGGTCGCGGTAGTCCTCGACGCCCTCCTCCATCAGCTGTTCGTAGTGGGCTTCGAGTTCGCCCTCGGGGACGCGAACGGCGATGTGGCCCCAGGCGTCGCCCATCTCGTAGGTCCGGTCGTCGTGGTTGTAGGTGAGCTCGAGCATCGCACCTTCCTCGTGCATCTCCTCGGGGCCGAGGTAGACGTTGGTGAAGGTGTCGGCCTCCCAGCGGCCCTTCTCCTCGTAGTTCAGGTGCGTCGTGTACCAATCGAGAGACTCCTCGAGGTCTTCGACGCGCATCATCACGTGGTCGAGTACTCCAGACATACGCGAACGGACGGACGCCGCGGGCAAAAAGGGTGCTGAAGCGGCCCCCCGGCGGGCTCGGGGACGCCGATTCGACAGGGCCGGCCCGCTCACGAGGCGTCGAACTGGCGTCGAAACCGCGCCTGGACCCGCGGCCAGTAACACCACCACACGACGACGAGGAACGCCGCCGTGCCGGTCGGCCACGCGGTTCGCGCCGGCTGGACGGAGAACCCCCACGCGAGTCGGAGTTGCGCGATCGCGGCCACGACGAGGAGGCCCGCCGTGACCCTCGGGTCCTCGCGACCGGTCCGCCAGCCGATCACGGCGCTCACGAGCGCGAGCGCGTACAACACGACCGACAGCGGCCACGCGAGGATGTACTCTGGCAGCCCTTGCGTGTACACGAACAGGAAGTCCGAGAGCGTCGTCACCGAGAGGGGGTTCGTGTTGAACAGCCCCCACGCGAAGAGGAACGTGGCGTCGCGGCCGCTGAAGACCTGCACCGACCACGGGACGACGAGGAGCGCGAGGAGGACGGCGACGGTTCGTGCGGTGGTGCGAGACACGGCTCTACTCCGTGCCGTATCCGCAAGAAGGACACGGTCAGCGTCCGCCTACGGGGTCGGACAGGCACTCTCGTTGTCGACTGTTCGAGGCGGGCGCTCGACGGAGTTCGGCCCGTACGTGAAGTCGTAGACGATGCGCTCCTCGATCGATGGCCGCCCGAATCCACCACGCTCGCGGTGGACGACGACGCGGCGCGGCAGGTGCGTCTCCGGTGAGAGATACAGCATCGCGCGGAGTTCGTCCGCGTTCCGGTTCAACTGCTCGACGTCCCCCTCGCCGGAGACCGAGAGCGAAACCGAGGCGAGTTTCGACTGGTCGGGCACGACCTCGACGACGCGCACTGCTTCTCCGCCGACGGTGCTCGTACCCCGATCGTAAACGCGAGCGAACTCGAACAGTTGCCGCTGACCGCCGAGGATCGTGTAAGTCGTCCACGACCGGTTCTGTGGGAGTTCCGTCGCATAGGAGACGTTCGCGACGTTGACGTACCGCGAGTACGGACACGGCGTGTAGCGCGTCCGTCCCTGCAGAAATCGTGTCTCACGGTCGTCTGCGAGTCCGATCTCGATCCGATACCTGCGCTCGGAGCGATTGAATCCGCCGTGGCCCCAGTAGCTCGCTTGCTTCTCGTCGCCGCCGCCTTCGACGGTGACGCTCCCACCGACGGTAAACGAGTAGGCGGGTACCTCCGCCGTCGCGTTCGCCGCCTGATGGGCCAACCGTTCGGCTGTCGGATCGCTGGGTGGTCGAGAGTCGAATATGCCAGCGACGTACGCCCCACCGAGGAGCGCGGTGACGATCCCGAGGATAGCCAGTGACTGCTTCGTGGAGGGCACGCCAAGCAGTCTCCCAGCGGACGAAAAAAGCGTTACTTCCGGGCGACGACGCGCAGGATGTCCTCGTCCTGCAGTTCGTGGTCACGGCCGACCTGTTGTTCGTCGTGCTTGGCGCTCGGGCCGGTGACGCGGGCGAAGCGGAACCGCTCGTCGAGCGTCCCGCCGAGCTTTCTGAGTGCGTCGTCGACGGTGTTCTCGCCTTCCATCAGGACGAGCGGTTCGTCGTAGTCGACGCCGCGACCGGGCTTGTCCATATACACTCTGATCAGGCCGAGCGCCTCCCAGACCTTCTCTTTGAGGGCGTCGAGCCCCTTCTCGGCCTCGGCGCTGATGAAGATCGCTTCCTCGGGATTGACGCCGACGTCCCGGAGGTTCTCCTCGACCGTCGGCAGGTAGTCGCGGTCGATGAGGTCCGCCTTGTTGACGGCGACGATCGAGGGCAGGTAGACGCGGTTGTCCATGATGCCGTCGATGAGTTCGTCGATCGTGATGTCGCCGCGGACGGTCACGTCGGCGTTGACGTAGCCGTGCTCGCGGAGGACGCTCGCGATCGTGTCGTCGTCGAGCGAGACGTCGTCGGAAGTCGTCACCTGAATGCCGCCCTTCCCGCGCTTGGAGATCGTGATGTTCGGCTTCGACGTGTCCAAGCGGATCTTGTTGTCGTAGAGTTCCCGCTGTAGGCGCTCGTAGCGCTCGATCTCGAACACCGAGAGCATAAAGACCACGAGGTCGGCGGTGCGGACGACAGAGAGCACTTCCTTCCCCCCGCCGCGCCCGCCGGCGGCCCCCTCGATGAGGCCCGGTACGTCGAGGATCTGGATGTTCGCGCCGTTGTGCTTCAGCATCCCGGGGTTGACGTCGAGCGTCGTGAACTCGTACTCGCCGACCTCGCTGTCGGCGTTCGTGAGCGCGTTGATCAGCGTGGACTTGCCGACGCTCGGAAAGCCGACGAGCGCGACGGTCGCGTCGCCGGTCTTCTCGACCGCGTAGCCGTGACCGCCGCCGCTGGAGGATCGATTTTCGAGTTTTTCTTTCTTCTCCGCGAGTTTCGCCTTCAGCCGGCCGATGTGCTCCTCGGTGGCTTTGTTGTAGGGCGTGTTCGCGATCTCCTCGCGGAGTTCGTCGATCTCTTCCTCCAGTCCCATCGGTTATGAATCTACGATCTGCGTCGAAAAAGGTGTTCTTTCCGGATTACGGCTCGGTCCCGTCGACTTCCTGGCACAAATCGAAGCCCTTTGTACCTCTCGGGACGTAGCGCCGATAATGGACGCTGAACCGGGACTTTCGGAGCAGTATCGGATGGCGAGCCCGTGGCCGCTGTTCATCGCGCTCGGGGTTCCGATTGCGGAACTCGGAATCCTCTTCGGGCTGTTTCCGCTCTCTGTCGGGGGGTTGCTCCTGTTCGGCGGGAGCGTGGCTGGGATGGCAACAGAATCGAGTTACGCGCGGACGCCGTGGCGCGCGATGGTCGTCGTCGCGATCCCGCTCGCGGCGCTGGGGTTGGGATTCATCTACACCAGCATCAACCTCCCCGACCGCGGGTTCGCGATCATCGCCGCTGCCGTGATCCTCGTCGCTGGCGGTCTCGCGGGGTCGCTCTTCGCACAGGACACTGAGGAACCGACGTACTAGTCGGCCGACGCGCCGAACCGCTGTGACCGGGCGCGGCGAGACCCCGGCGCTGAGGTGGGCTCGAATCGCACGGAATCAATAACCTATTTTATTCTCCACCGGAAGAACCACCTATGGCGAACAAGATCTTCGATCGGGATACCCTGCTCGACCTGACGGTCAATATGGTCCCGCTGTTCATCATGGCGTTCTTCATCGTCGCTTTCGCCGTGGTCACACCGTTCGGGGTCGACCCGCTCGCGTCATCGCTTCAGTTCGGACTAGTAGCCGTTCCGTTCGTACTGCTAGCGATTCTGACGTACTTTGCCGGGCGTGCCGTCGCCGGAAGCGAAATGACGGGCGAACTCTACCTGCCCGGCCAGGCAGGCGTCGAGGGTGCCAAACCGCTCGGCGAAGACGGCGAACTGATGAATCAATTCGACGAAGACGAAGAGCCCGAAGCGGCCGTCGAAGGCGAGGCCGACACCGACGACGCTGCGAGCGAAGACGAAGCCTAACGCGCTTCGAATCGACTTCTTCCTCTTTGCTGGACCGCTCGATCAGCGCCTGCGGTGTGAGTTGATTCGGAGGGGCCGTCACGGCGTCCCGAACCTTTCATTACCTTCCGTTACTCAGACACCCCTATGGAGGTTAACGGACAGTTAGCACTGACGGTTCTAATGGGGATCCTCCTCGTTGCCGTCGCCGCGTGGATCGCGCGGGTCGAAAACTGGCGCTCGTACAGCCCGATCGCTGGGGGCGGCGGGTACGGGCAGCAGGATAGCTACGTTTCCGAAGAGAAACCGTCTGGTATCATTCGCTGGTTAACGACAGTCGATCACAAGGACATCGGAATCCTGTACGGTGCGTACGGGCTCACGGCGTTCACCGTGGGCGGCCTGATGGTCGTTCTGATGCGGGTCGAACTCTTCGACCCCGGGATGTCGCTCATCTCGAACACGTTCTACAACTCGCTGCTGACGAGTCACGGCATCACGATGCTGTTCCTGTTCGGGACGCCCATTCTGGCGGCGTTCTCGAACTATCTGGTGCCGCTTCTGATCGGCGCAGACGATATGGCGTTCCCGCGGATCAACGCCATCGCGTTCTGGCTGCTGCCGCCGGCGGCACTGCTCATCTGGGCGGGCTTCTTCCCGCTTCCGGACGTGCTCCCGGCACAGACTGCCTGGACGATGTACACGCCGCTGTCGGCGGGTGTCGGAGCCGGTAATCAAGCGAACGCCGGCGTCGATCTGATGCTGCTCGGCCTGCACCTCTCGGGCGTCTCGGCGACGATGGGTGCGATCAACTTCATCGCGACCATCTTCACCGAGCGCGGCGACGAGGTCTCGTGGGCGAACCTCGACATCTTCTCGTGGACGATCCTCACGCAGTCGGGGCTCATCCTGTTCGCGTTCCCGCTTCTCGGCAGCGCGCTCGTGATGCTGCTTTTCGACCGGAACTTCGGCACGACGTTCTTCTCCGGTGAGGGCGGCGCGATCCTCTGGCAGCACCTGTTCTGGTTCTTCGGACACCCGGAGGTCTACATCCTGGTGCTCCCGCCGATGGGGATCGTGAGCTACGTGATCCCGCGGTTCTCGGGACGCCGCCTCTTCGGGTTCAAGTTCGTCGTGTACTCCACGCTCGCGATCGGGGTGCTCTCCTTCGGTGTCTGGGCGCACCATATGTTCGCGACGGGCATCGACCCGCGACTTCGGGCCTCGTTCATGGCCGTCTCGTTGGCCATCGCGATTCCGAGCGCGGTGAAGACGTTCAACTGGATCACGACGATGTGGAACGGCCGGATCCGCCTGACGACGCCGATGCTGTTCTCGGTCGGCTTCGTCGCTAACTTCATCATTGGCGGCGTCACGGGCGTCTTCCTGGCGTCCATCCCGGTCGACTTAGTCCTCCACGACACCTACTACGTCGTGGGGCACTTCCACTACGTCATTATGGGTGCGATCGGCTTTGCGGTGTTCTCGGGACTGTACTACTGGTTCCCGCTGTACACCGATCGGATGTACCAGAAGACGCTCGGCAAGGCGCACTTCTGGCTCACGATGGTCGGGACGAACCTGACGTTCTTCGCGATGATCCTGCTCGGTTACGGCGGGATGCCGCGCCGCTATGCGACGTACCTCCCGCAGTTCGCGACGATGCACCAGCTCGCGACTGTCGGTGCGCTGCTGCTGCTGGCCGGACAGGTCATCTTCGTCTGGAACTTCGTCCAGTCGTGGCTCGAAGGGCCGAAAGTCGAGGACGGTGACCCGTGGAACCTTCGGGAATCCGGCCTCTACACGGCCGAGTGGGACTGGTACGACAAGAAACAGCAGACGGCGATCGCTGACGGTGGAGAAGAGAGCGACGAGACGGCGCTGACCGACGGCGGTCAGCCCGAAGGCGACGCGGACGACCGCGACGACGCCTGAACCGCTCGATCACTTCTTCACGTTTTTACCTTCGACTAGCGGCCGCGCTGTCGGTCGGTCTTCAGGTGTCGCAGCCAGCGCGCTACGTACGACTCTGCCTGTGGGCTCGCAGTCCAAGAAAGGAGACTCGACCGGCGGTCTGTTAGACGGCGAGGAAGAGTCCGGTCGCGAACATCAGTACGGCGATTGCACCGAGGACGACTCCGAGGAGGTCCCTATCGCTCATATCACCTCTTCGGTGCGCGCGGGCAAAGGTGCGTCGGTTGGCTGGCAACGATCGTGAACGGGTGGCTTAACCGCCCGCGTCGCCGAGGGCAACGCGTGAGCGAGACCGACATCTCGAACCAGCCTGGCGACGACGGCCGCGAAGGCGACGCCGGTGGGCGCAGCGGGAGTCGATTCGTCCTCGGACTGTACACCGCGCTCGTCGCCGTGGGGGCCGCGGTTGGATTTCTGACCGCGACGTTCGTCGAGGGGCTTCAACAGCCGATGTTTCTCTTCGTCGTCCCGTTTCCGGCGACGCCGCTCGGCTTCGCGGCCTTCGGCGGACTGACCCTCGCGCTCGTCCTCGGTGTCCCCCTCGCGCTCGTCATCTACGTCTCCCGCGAGATCGACAGCGAGGGCTAATCAGGGCGCTGTCCGCGCTCGTTGCCAGCGACGCGCTGGGAACTTCCCGCCCCGCGACCCTTTTTATCCCAGGCGGCTGTAGTCCCACCGACGATGGACGTAGACGAACACGCCGAGGAGCTCGCCTCCGCCCTCGGGGTTGACAAAGCGGAGGTCAAATCCGACCTGGAGAATCTCGTATCGTACAGCGTCCCGATTGAGGAAGCCAAACAGAGCATCCGCCGGAAACACGGCGGCGACGACGGCGGCGGTGCGACCCCGACGACGAAAGACGTCGCCGACGTCACGACCGAGGACGGCAACGTCACCGTGACGGTCCGCGTGCTCTCGGTTGGTCGGCGCTCGATCCAGTATCAGGGCGAAGAGCAAGTCATCCGCGAGGGAGAGTTTGCGGACGCGACGGGGAAACTCTCCTATACGGCCTGGGAGGACTTCGGCTTCGAGCCCGGCGATTCGATCACCGTCGGCAACGCGGGAGTCCGCGAGTGGGACGGCGAACCGGAACTGAACATCGGCCAATCGTCGACCGTCGCGGTCGAGACGACACCGGTCGAAGTACCCTACGAGATCGGCGGCGACACCGCTCTCGTCGACCTCCGATCGGGCGACCGCGGCCGCAACGTCGAGGTTCGCGTGCTCGAATCCGAGGAGCGCGTCATCGACGGACGGAGCGGGGAGACGACCATCCGCTCGGGCGTCGTCGCCGACGAGACCGGGCGACTGCCATTCACCGACTGGCAGGCCCGCTCGGAACTCCGCGAGGGTCACGCCTTCCGCTTCGAGGACGTGTACGTTCGGGAGTTCCGCGGCGTCCCGCAGGTGAACCTCTCTGAGTTCACGACTATCACCCCGCTCGCGCGCGAGGTCGAAGTCGACGACGACGCGCCGCGGATGCACGTCGCCGAGGCGGTCGCCTCCGGCGGCCTGTTCGACGTCGAACTCGTCGGCAACGTCCTCGAAGTCCGCGACGGCTCGGGACTCATCGAGCGCTGTCCAGACTGCGGCCGCGTGCTCCAGAACGGCCAGTGCCGGGTCCACGGCGACATCGACGGGGAAGACGATATGCGCGTGAAAGCGATCGTCGACGACGGCACCGGGACGGTGACGGTGATCCTCGATCGCGAACTTACCGAGGACCTCTACGGCGGCACGATGGAAGACGCGATGGCGGCCGCCCGCGACGCGATGGACAAGGAAGTCGTCGCCGACGAGATCAGAGAGACCGTCGTCGGCCACGAGTTCCGCGTCCGGGGGAACCTCTCGGTCGACGATTACGGCGCGAGCGTCGAGGCGAGCGAGTTCGAGCGCTCGACGGAGGATCCGGCCGCGCGTGCGACTGCGCTGTTGACGGAGGTGCGGCCGTGAGCGACGCCGAGAACCGCCGTGAGGTGGCTCGACGCCTCTTCGCCGCGGAGTTCGACGACGCGACGCTCTCGTACTCTGAGGGCGAGGAGGAGCGCGCGCCCAACTACGTCGTGACGCCTACCGGCGCGCGGATCAACCGCCTGTTCGCCGTCGGCGCGCTCACCGAAGTCGAACAGGTCAACGACGACATCGTCCGCGGTCGGATCGCCGATCCGACGGGCGTGTTCGTCACCTACGCGGGTCAGTATCAACCGGACGCGATGGGCTTTCTCGACCGCGCCGCACCGCCGTGCTTCGTCTCACTCACCGGGAAAGCGCGGACGTACCAGCCCGACGACTCCGATCGAATCTTCACCTCGGTCCGCCCCGAGAGCCTCAACGAGGTCGACGCGGACACGCGCGACCGCTGGGTCGTCGCCGCCGCGGAGGCGACGCTCGAACGCGTCGCGACGACCGCGGCCGCGCTGACGATGGACGTCCGCGGCGAGGACCTGCGCGCGGCGCTCGAATCGCGTGGCGTCGACGCCGCGCTCGCCCAGGGCGTCGCGCTCACGGTCGATCACTACGAACCGACCGAACACTACCTCGAAGCCGTGCGGACGATGGCCGTGCAGGCGCTCGAACTGGTCGCCGACGAACGCGACTCCGTCGAGACGCCGTCGGTCGCCCCCGACGAAGCCGGACCGGACGAACTCGGCCCGCTGCCGACCGTCGCGGCCGCGTCGGCCGCACCGGGAGACACTGCTGCGTCGGTCACGGCGGAGTCGGCTGCATCGACCGATACTGAGGCCGCAGCCGACTCCGTTGCTTCCGACGCGACCGAGTCGTCCGCGCCAGAATCCGCGGACGCGACGCCGGCGGACACGGCGCCGACGGACACAGCATCGGAGGAAGGCGCCGAAGCCACCGACACGGGCGCCGCCCCCAACGCGGAGACCTCTACGGCCGATACAGAGACCACCGGAACCGCGACCGACGCCTCGGAGACAACGACCTCGACGGGTGCGGCGGACGCTGGCGAGGCGACCGACGCAGCTGACACGGTCGACAGGGACGCCGGAACCGCAGACGCTGACGTCGACGGCACGTCTGCCGACACGCAGGCGACGCCAGACGCAGGGTCGACCGAAACGGACGACTTGGGCGGAATGGACGACTCGGGCGAAACGGACGATCTTGGCGACTTCGGCGCCGACGCCGGAGATGCTGATCCCGCTGACGAAGCGACGAGCGAGAGCGAGTCCGCGTCCGACTTCGAGACCGATTCGGAGTTCGGTTCGGATACTGAGGCGGACGCCAGCGCCGCCGCCGGCACCGACGCCGGCCTCGACGAGGGCGAGATGTACGAACTCGACGAGGACGAGCGCGCAGAGATCGAAGCCGAGTTCGGCACCGAGTTCTCGACCGGCAACGAGGTCGACGAGCCCGGCGAAGCGGACATCGACGTGCCGGACGTCGACGAGTTGGAATCGGAAGGCAGTCCGGCCGAGGAGACGGCAGCCACGGCCGACGACACCGCATCGGACGCAGGCGATTCGCTCACGGCAGATGCGGACGACACAGCCCCTGCAGAGCCCGCTGCGGAGTCCGCCCCTGACTCCGCGCCGGAGCAGCCGTCCGCCGAACCGGACGCGGCTCCCGCGGCTGATGCCGACGACATGGCACAGGAATCGGCCGCTGACGTCGACCTCGAAGACGCCGCGGTGTCCGTGATGGCCGATCTCGACGACGGCGACGGGGCCGACCGCGAGGCCGTCGTCGCGACGGTCGTCGAGGAGTACGGCGCCGACCCAGACGACGTCGAGGACGCCATCCAGGAGGCGCTGATGAGCGGCCAGTGCTACGAGCCCGCCGAAGGGAGCCTGAAGGCGATCTGAGCCGTGCCGCGTGATTCCGGGGCGTCCGACGACGCCGACGCGGCCGCCGGCTCACTCGCCCCGACAGGGACTTCTGCGGACGGCTCCGCCACCGGCGGCACAGCGCAGCGGCCGCTCGTCGAGCCCGTCCCGGGAGCCCCGGCCGCTGTCGCCCGCTTGGGTGACGAAGCGGCGCTCGTCGTCGCCGACTACCACGCAGGCATCGAGGCCGGCCTCCGATACGAGCGCGGCGTCGAACTCGACAGCAACGCGGCCGTCCGGCGCGTGCGCCTGCTCGGCCTCCTCGACCGGGTCGATCCGGACCGACTCGTCGTCCTCGGTGATCTGGGTCACCAGATCGGGAATCCCGAGGGCGAGGAGGCCGACGAACTCGACGACCTGCTGGCGGCGGTTCTCGACCGCGTGCCCGTGACGCTCGTCCGCGGGAACCACGACGGCGGCGTCGCAGAGCGGTTCGGCTCGGACGACGGCGCGGGCGACGCGGCCGACGACCACCGCAACCGACTCACCGTCAGCGAAAGCGGCGGCGTTCGTCTCGGTCGCGTCGGCTTCGTCCACGGCCACACCTGGCCGTCCCGCGAGGTCGTCGAGAGCGACGTGGTCTGTATGGGCCACGAACACCCCGCTGTCCGGCTCGAAGACACCGTCGGCGGCGGGCGCAAAGAGCGCGCGTGGCTTCGTGGACCGCTCCGGCCCGAGCCGTTCGCCGAGCAGTTGCATCTCGCTGTCGAAGACCTCGACTGGCACGACCCCGAACTCGTGATCGTGCCCGCGTTCAACGACCGCTCGGGCGGGACGTGGGTGAACGTCGACGGCCAGGGCTTTCTCGCGCCGTTCCTCCCCGAGGCGCTCGTCGACGCCGACACCGACGCGTATCTCCTCGACGGCACACGGTTGGGGCCGTACCGATCGGTGTAGGTGTCGGCAGGCTGGGCCGGACGCGCCGCGCCCTACACTGCGCCCACGAGTACACCCAGCGCGAAGAGGGCCGCTCCCGTGACGGCCGCCACGACGACGAGGTTCCACCCCTCGGGGCCGCCAGCTCGCTCGGGCTCGACGAGCGCGTAGCCGGCGCCAGCAACGAGGACCGCGCTGCCGACGGTTCCGGCGACCGATCCCGGCTGTGACGCGCTGGCCGTCGGTGCGAACGTCGCTATCGAGAGCAGGTCGTACGTGAGGAGGGCGAGCCAGAACGTTCGTCGGGGACCCATACGACAACTGTCCGCTTCGCGGACAAAAACCGTCGTGGGTCGAACGCTGACTCCGGCTGCTGGTGCGGCACCTCGGTCCAGGCTGGTCGGCGCCTCGTTTTTCCGTCTTCGGCGGCAATAATATGTATGCGAATGTCAAGCAAGGTGTTGCTCGCCGGCGTATTGGTGTTCGTGATTCCGCTTCCCGGAACGTTCCTCCTCGGCGGCCTCGTCGTCGCGCTCGGTGGAGGCCTTCGATTGCTCGGCGAGTAATACTGTCGGACAGAACGATGTGAAAATCATCGGCACCCCGTGGGTGCCAACATCATTCACGAACTGCTGTCCGACAGTATAATAGGGATTATCGTAAGTCCTCATAGATCTCTCGCCGGACAGTACGGCGAGAATCTCCGAACAGTTACGATAATCCCTATAAGCAGTTCTCACCTGGGCGGCTCGGCGTCCGAACGCTGCCCTTAATCCGGTCGCGCCGGTAGTGAACGCGATGGCTGACGGCACGTCAGCGCAGGGGATGGACGCGTTCACGGCGCTCGGCGAGTCGGTTCGAAGGGCGCTCTCCGAGCGCGGATTCACGACGCCGACAGAGCCACAGCGCCGCGCGATCCCGCCGCTGGCCTCGGGGGAGAACGCGCTCGTGATCGCCCCAACCGGGACTGGAAAGACCGAGACGGCGATGCTGCCCGTCTTCGACGCGATCGTTCGCTCCGATTCCGAAGACCGTGAGGGGCTCTCCGCGCTGTATATCACTCCGTTGCGGGCGCTCAACCGGGATATGCGCCAACGGTTGGAGTGGTGGGGCGACACCCTGGATGTAGAGATCGACGTCCGACACGGCGATACGACGCAGTATCAGCGGCAGAAGCAGGCCGATGATCCGCCGGACGTCCTCGTCACGACGCCCGAGACGCTCCAGGCGATGCTGACGGGCAAGAAGCTCCGCCGGGCGCTCTCGGACGTTCGTCACGTCGTCGTCGACGAGGTCCACGAACTCGCCTCCGCGAAGCGGGGCGCGCAGTTGACTGTCGGTCTCGAACGCCTACGAGAGCTTTCGGGGCCGTTCCAGCGGATCGGCCTCTCGGCGACCGTCGGGTCGCCCGCGGAGGTGGGGAAGTTCCTCACCGGCGACCGGGGCTTCGAGATCGTCGAGGTCGACGTCGGCAGCGATGTCTCCTTTACCGTCACGCACCCCGAGGTGACGCCCGAAGACGAGCAGCTGGCGGGCCAGCTCGCGACCGACGCCGAGATCGCGAGCCACGTCCGCGTGATTCGCGACATCGTCCGCGACAACGAATCGACGCTGGTGTTCGTCAACACGCGGCAGACGGCGGAGGCGCTCGGCTCGCGGTTCAAGAAGCTCGACGAACCGATCGAGGTCCACCACGGCTCCCTCTCGAAAGACGTCCGAATCGACGTCGAAGACCGGTTCAAGGCCGGCGACCTCGACGCGCTCGTCTGCACGTCGTCGATGGAACTCGGCATCGACGTCGGGCGCGTCGATCACGTCGTCCAGTACGGGAGCCCGAGAGAAGTCTCGCGGCTCCTCCAGCGCGTCGGGCGCGCAGGCCACCGCCGCGACGAGGTCTCCCGCGGCACGCTCGTCACCTCCGAACCGGACGACACGCTCGAAGCACTCGCGATCGCCCGGCGCGCGGAGGCCGGCGAGGTCGAACCCGCGCGGATCCACCACGCCAGCCTCGACACCGTCGCGAACCAGATCGTCGGCGTCGTGATGGACGAGGGCGAGGTTTCGGCCCGTCGCGCCTACGAGCTCGTGACCGCCGCGTATCCGTTCTCGGACCTCGACGAGGAGACCTTCCGAGAGGTCGTGCGCGAACTCTCGAAGAACCGACTGATCTGGCTCGAGGAGGACGCCGACCGCCTGGAGAAATCCGGCGGAACCTGGCAGTACTTCTACGCCAACCTCTCGATGATCCCCGACGAGGAGACCTACGAGGTCCACGACATCTCCTCGCGCGGGCAGATCGGTACGCTCGACGAGCGTTTCGTCGTCAACTTCGCCGAGCCGGGGGCCGCGTTCGTCCAGCGCGGCGAGATGTGGCGCATCAACGACATCGACGACGACGAGGCGCGAGTGAACGTCACGCCGATCGAAGATCCCAGCGGCGAGGTGCCCTCCTGGACCGGCTCCGAGATTCCGGTCCCAGCCCGCGTCGCGAACGAGGTGGGCGAGATCCGCGACGTTGCAGCCGGGCAGTTCGAGCGCGGCGCGTCGCGAGAGGCGGTCGCCCGCGATCTGAGCGCTCGGTACCCGACCGACGTCGACACGCTCGCGGCCGCGCTCGACCCGATCGAGCGGCAGGTCGAGACGGGCCATCCGATCCCGACCGCCGACCGGCTCGTCGTCGAAGGCCAAGCCCGGACCGTCGTCGTGAACAGTTGCTACGGGCACCGGGTGAACGAGACGCTCGGGCGGCTGCTCGCGGCGCTCGTCGGCCAGCGAACCGGCTCGTCCGTCGGGATGGAGGTCAGCCCGTATCGGATCGAACTCGAAGTGCCGACGCGTGCGTCCCTCCGCGACGTCACCGATGTGTTAGAGACGACCGATCCGAACCACGTCGAAGCCGTCCTCGAACTCGCGCTGAAGAACTCCGACGCGCTGAAGTTCACGCTGGCGCAGGTCGCCGCGAAGTTCGGCGCGCTCAAGCGCTATCAGGGCCGCGAGCGCTTCGGCGCGGATCGGCTGCTGGCCGCGTTGGAAGACACGCCGGTCTACGACGAGGCCGTCCGGGAGGTCTTCCACGTCGACCTCGCGGTCGACGAAACTGCGGAGCTGCTCGATCGACTCCGCGACGACGATACGGACGCTCGATTGGAGACGGCCCGCGAGCGTACCCCGATCGGGATCGGTGGCCGGTCCAGCGGGCGCGAACTCCTCGTTCCGGAGAACGCCGACGCGAGCGTGATCGAGGCCGTGAAAGAACGGATCCGGAACGACCGCGTGCGCCTGCTCTGTCTGCACTGTGCGGACTGGGAGCGGGAGACGAAGGTGCGTCGCGTCCGCGACCAGCCAGAGTGCCCCGAGTGCGGGGCGACCCGCATCGCGTGTCTGAACCCCTGGGACGAGGAGACCGTCACCGCGGTCCGCGCGGACGCCGACGACCGCGACGACGAGTCCGAGCGTCTCGTTCAGCGCGCGTATCGCTCGGCGAGCCTCGTTCAGAGCCACGGCAAACAGGCCGTCATCGCGCTCGCGGCCCGCGGCGTGGGGCCACAGACCGCCGCCAGAATCATCGGGAAGCTACGGGAAGACGAGGCCGACTTCTACCGCGACATCCTCGAACAGGAGCGCCAGTACGCCCGGACGCAGTCCTTCTGGGACTGATCTCGGTGGAAAGCGGTCGAACGCGGTCGCCCGCGACCTCTCACGCCGACGGCTCGACGGCCTCGAGCGCTCCCTCGAAGTCCTCGCGCGTCAGGCGCACCTCGTCGGCGTGTTCGTTCGCGAGCTCGCCCTCGTAGGCGTCGGCGACGCGCTCGATCGCCCGCATCGACGCCTCGCGGACGACGGCGGCAACGTCAGCGCCGGAGTAGCCGTCCGTCATCGCCGCCAGCTCGTCGCGATCGATGTCGTCCGCGAGCGGTTTTCCGTCGAGGTGGACGTCGAGGATCTCACGGCGGGCCGCCTCCTCCGGGGCGGGGACGTGCACGTGCGATTCCAAGCGACCGGGTCGGAGCAGTGCGGGATCGAGCGCGCCCTTCCGGTTCGTCGCCGCGAGTACGACGAGGTTCGGCTGATCGGCGAGTCGGTCGAGTTCGGTGAGCAGTTGGGAGACGACGCGCTCGCCGACGCCGGAGTCGCCGCCCGCCGCGTCGCGGTTCGTCGCGACGGCGTCGATCTCGTCGAAGAAGACGATCGAGGGCGCGGCCTGTCTGGCGCGCTCGAACACCTCGCGAACCGCTTTCTCGGACTCGCCGACGTAGCGATCCAGGAGTTCCGGGCCGGCCACTTGGACGAAGTTCACACCGCTCTCGCCTGCGATTGCCCGCGCGAGGAGAGTCTTTCCAGTTCCAGGGGGGCCGTGTAGTAGTACGCCCGTCGGCGGGTCCGCCTTCGCGGCGTCGAACAGCGGGCCGTACGTCAGCGGCCACGTCACGGCGCGTTCGAGCGTCCGCTTCGCATCGTCGAGCCCACCGACGTCCGCGAACGTCGTCGTCGGCGACTCCGCGACGTACTCTCGCATCGCCGAGGGTTCGACCGCCGCCATCGCGGCCTCGACGTCGGCGCGAGTCACCTGGAGATCCGCGATGGGTGCGTTCACGTCCTCGCGGCGACCGCGACGCAGCGCGATCATCGCGGCCTCCGTCGTCAACGATTCGAGGTCGGCGCCGACGAAGCCGTGCGTCCGGGCGGCGAGGCGGTCGACGTCGACGTCGTCGGCCAGCGGCATCCGTCGGGTGTGGACTTCGAGGATCTCGCGGCGCCCCTGTTCGTTGGGGACGCCGATCTCGATCTCGCGGTCGAAGCGCCCGCCGCGCCGCAGCGCGGGATCGAGCGTGTCCACGCGGTTCGTCGCGCCGATCACGACGACGTCGCCGCGGGCGTCGAGGCCGTCCATCAGCGAGAGCAGTTGTCCGACGACGCGGTTCTCGACGTCGCCGCCGTCGTCGCGCTTGCCCGCGATCGAGTCGATCTCGTCGAAGAAGACGATCGCCGGCGCGTTCTCGCGGGCCTGCGCGAACTTCTCGCGGAGTTTCTCCTCGGATTCGCCCTTGTACTTCGACATAATCTCCGGGCCGGAGACGTCGATGAACGTCGCGTCGACCTCGCTTGCGACCGCCTTCGCGATGAGCGTCTTGCCGGTCCCGGGCGGGCCGTGCAACAGCACGCCTTTCGGCGGGTCGATCCCCAGATGTGCGAACACCTCCGGTTCCGAGAGGGGGAGTTCGATCATCTCTCTGACGAGGTCGAGTTCCTCGTCGAGGCCGCCGATGTCCTCGTAGGTGACTGTCGGCGTCGACCCCGACCCGCTCGTGCGACCGCGCTGGTCGTCGCCGGCGGAAGTCGGTGTGCCGCTGGCCGAATCGCTCCCCGAGATCGAGGAGACGACGCGACTCAGCCTGCCTTCGCGCGTCAATCGGAGTTTCGTCGCGTCCGTGACGCGGACCATCCCGTCGGGGGTCGTCTCGCTCACGACGAACGGGTCGTCGCTCAGCGACTCGAAGTGGATCTGGCCGCCGGGTTTGATCGGCCGGTCGCGGATCGCCCGCTTTATCAGTTCGACCGCGCGCTCGTCGTCCTCGAAGGCGACGTCGCCCGGCATCGACAGCGTCACCGAGACGGCGCCCTCGACGTCGACTTTCCGGACGCGAACGGTCTCGTCGATCTTCGCCCCGGCGTTCGCTCGGGTGTCGGCGTCGACGAGGACGACGTGGTCGGGCACGTCCCCGCCGGCCGGCCACACTTTCGCCACCGTTTCTCGCTCGCCTGCGACCACGACAGTGTCGCCGCTGAGGACGCCCAGTCGCCGCCGCGCCGGTTCCGGCAGCCGGGCGATGCCTCGGCCGGCGTCTCGCTTTTCGGCCCCGCGAACGGTCAGTTCGAGGCCCTCGTCCGCGTTCATACCTCTGCTTCGGCGCGCCCGGTCTTTTGTCTTGCCCGGGGTCGCCGGACGCCGCGGGGGAAGGGTTTTGAATCGTGGCATCCTCTCGCACGATATGGTGTCGACCGTCGAGCGGGACGGGCAGACGTGGTACCAGTGCGACGAGTGCGGACTGTTGCTCGACGACGAGACAGACGCGAAGGCTCACGAGGAGAACTGCGACGCGGAGGAACCGTCGTATCTGCAGTAAGCGGGGAGTGCTGGAGACGGTGAGCGACTCCGCCGAGCGGTGCGCCCCGAGCGCACGCGCCGCGTCGTAACCGCAATCACTGAAACAACAGCCAGCCGGCGGTCGCCACGACGGCCGCGAGGATCACGAGGATGACGAGCGTCAGGAGGGCCTCGCCGACCGTCGTGATCACACCGAGGCCGACGACGAGCGCGACGACCGTGAGCGCGCCGAACGCCAGGCCCTCTCGGGGCGCGACGTCGGCTTCCAATACGAGACGCTGGGCCTCGTCGGCGGCCGCGCGCGCTCGCTGTTCCCACTCCGAGCGGTTAGATTGACGACGCCCGCCGGTGGTGGCAGACCCAGTCGCCTTCCGGTTCCCACCGCCGCCTGACGCGCCGTTTCCGGTGTCGGTCGTCGTATTCGTCGTCGACTGCGACGCCCTCGCGTCGGTCGTCGACCCTCCAGACACCCCGTCTGTGCGCCTTTCGGCCGTGCCTGTGTCGGCCGTCGACGCTGCGCCGGTCGTCGATGCTGCATCATCCGCCCCGCTCGAAGCCGCCGACGCTTCCGGGTCCTGCGGCGTCCGCGCCTCCGCGCTCTCGACGCTCCGACGTGCGCTGTCGTCACTGCTCGGGGAACGCTGGCTGCTCGGAGAACGCCGGCCGCTCGAACCCCCAGACGAGTTGGCTTCGACGACGACGTTCACGTACTCCATCTCGGCGCCGTAGCCCGAGACGATCTTGAGTCGCCCGCTGACCTGCTCTCGGTCCGCGGCGACGCCGACCGGGATCCGGATCGTCTCCTCACCCTCGACGTAGTGGTTCACGGCGTCGATCCGCGCGACCTCCGAGAGGGCGTCGTCGAGGTGGATGTGGACGTGCACGGGGCCACCGGCGTTCCGGAGATAGATGTGAAACGGTCCGCTGACGGTGTGTGCGTCCGGTGCGTCGATCGCGTGGACTGTCTCCCCGTTCAGTTCCACCTGGAGCGACTCTGACACGTCGACAACGTCGTCGCGAGCGTGTAAAAGCGTTCAGGTGACTTGGGGTCGGAGGGAACGGTCCCGGTCATCGTCCGGTGTGAGGAGGCCGCCGCTCTGACAGAGTTTTATTGCCCAGTGACAGGAATGGGAAGACGATGGCGACGATCGAGGTCCAGGGGTTGACGAAGGCCTACGGCGACACCCTGGCGAACGACGACCTCGAATTTTCGATCGAGCGCGGGGAGATATTCGGCTATCTCGGTCCCAACGGTTCCGGGAAGTCGACGACGATCCGGCAACTGATGGGATTCCAATCGCCGACCGCTGGCACCGCGACCCTGTTCGGCGCCGACATTCGGGATCAGGACGCGCTGCGCGAGGTGAAGTCCCGAATCGGCTTTCTCCCCGGTGAGCCGGCGTTCAACGGCTCAGTCACGGGCGAAGTGTTCCTCGACTACCAGGCGCGACTGAAGGGCGACTCACGGCGCGCGGAACTGCTCGAACTGTTCACGCCGCCGCTGGAGCGGAAGATCCGCGAGTACTCGACGGGGAACAAACAGATGCTAGGGCTCGTCCAGGCGTTTATGCACGATCCCGATCTGGTGATAATGGACGAGCCCACGTCGGGGTTGGACCCGCTCAAACAGGAGGCGTTCAACCGCTTTCTTCGTCGGGAGCGCGATGACGGACTGACGGTCTTCTTCTCCTCGCATGTCCTCGGTGAGGTCCGTCGCGTCTGCGATCGGGTCGGAATCATTCGAGAGGGTCGCCTCGTCACTGTCGAGACCGTCGACGACCTCCTCCAGCGCGGGGGCAAACGGGTCCGCGTGCACACCGATCCGCCGCTGACGAAAGCCGACCTCGGCCTGGACGGCGTCGTCGACTTCGAGGCCGAGGGTCGACAGGCGCAGTTCACTTTCACCGGCGACTACGACGAACTGTTCGAGGCGCTCTCGCAGCATCGGATCGTCGACGTCGAGATCGACGAACCGCCGATCGAAGAGGTGTTTATGCACTACTACGGCGGGCCGCAGCGAACGGAGGAGCGCAACGATGCGGCTTGACACGGCCCGCTACGAGGCCAGACAGCGCGTCCGGGGGTCGCTCGCGCTGGCAGCGCTGCTCGGCGCGTTCTCGATCCTTATCGTCTATCTCTACCCCTCGATCGCCGAGGCGGGCGCCGACATCGACGCGCTGATCGAGGCGTTCCCCGAGTCGTTTCAGGAGGGACTCGGCGTCGAAGCCTACTCGACCATCGAGGGCTTCATCGCCGCGGAACTGTATCAGTTCATCTGGATTCTCCTGCTCGGCCTCTATATGGCGTACGCCGCGGGCGGCACGTTCGCCGGTGACATCGAGTCGAAACGGCTCTATCTCGTCCTCGCGACGCCGGTGTCGCGAACGCGGGTCGTCCTCGAGAAGACGATCGCGCTCTTGACGCCGCTTTTGGTCCTCAATCTCGTGATCCCCCTCGTCGTCTTCGCCAGCACCGTCGCGATCGACTACCCGCTGGACCCGGTCTACCTGCTCGCGGTGCACGTGCTCTCGATTCCGTACCACCTCGTCTGTCTCGGCATCGGCCAACTGCTCTCGGTCACGTTCAGTCGCGGCAACACCGCGCAGTTGGGCGGCATCGCGACGGTCTTCCTGCTCTTTCTCCTCGATTCGGTCACTGTCGGCACCGACCTCGAGTGGCTCGGCGACGTCAGCCCGACGCGGTACATCGACCCGACGGAGATCCTACTCCACGAGAACATCTACGTCGGTGACTCGCTCCTGCTTTTCGCTGTCACGCTCCTCCTGCTGTTTCTCAGCGTCGTTCGCTTCCACGACCGCGACATCTGAGAGGGGTAAAACCGTTCGTAGCTTCTTCACCGTCTCGTCCGGCGAGAAGCTATGCGGACTTACGATAACTCCTATAACTCGTCGTCTGATCTGTGCGCCCTGACGATACATTTTAAATGGAATCGCGTGGTCTGTCTGTACGTTGACAACGTTTCGAGCCCCCCTCGGATTGGTCCTCCTGCTCGTCGTGGTGGCGGCGGTTCCGGTTCCGATCACCGCCATCGAGAACGTCACGGGTTCGCCGGACGTGTCCGTCCAGAGCCCGGACAACGCGTTCGTTCCGGGTCAGGAGGCGTCGCTTCCGGTCTACGTCTCGAACGAAGGGAGCCTGCAGTCGTCCGGCCCGGCCGAGTACGTCGCGCGCGTGACGACTGCCAGAGCGCTGACGCTGCAGGTGCGGAGCGGAGACACCCCGATCGAAGTGAACACGGCCCGATATCCGGTCGGCAACGTCCCCGAGGGGACGACCGGGCCGATTCCGGTCTCGATTACGGTCCCGGAGGACACGCCGCCGGGTACGTATCGGCTCCCGGTACGCGTCCGTTACAGCTACGCGCCGAAGGTCGAGTACGGGTCCGGGACTGACGGCCCCGAGTACCGATACGTCGACCTCGCGCGGACGCTCTCGCTCTCCGTCGTCGTCGAGGACCGTCCGCAGTTCCAGGTCGTCAACGTGTCCTCGACGGCTCGGGTCGGCAGCTACGGCCCGCTCTCGATGACTGTCCGGAACACGGGTACTGAAGCCGCCCGCGACGCCACCCTTCAGCTCAGTTCGCCGGACGACGAGGTCACGTTCGGCACCGGCGCTGCGAAGTCCGAAGCGTACTCCGGGGTGTGGGGGCCCGGCGAGAACCGGACGTTCCAGTTCCGGACGCGGTTCGCCCCCGACGCCCAGCAGCGCGAGTACCCGCTCAGGGCCTCCGTCTCCTACACCGATCCCGATGGCATCCAGCGCACGTCGCCGCCGTTGACGGCGGGCGTCACGCCGCGCGAGGAAGTCACCTTCGCCGTGGAGAACCTCACGAGCACGCTGTACGTCGGTGAGCCCGGGACGATCAGCGGGTCAGTCAGGAACACCGGTCCGGCCCCCGTCGACAACGCCGTGCTCGTCTATCGCTCGTCGAACCCGAACGTCGTACCGGTCGATACGGAATCCGCGCTCGGCCGCCTCGGACCGGGCGAACGGAGCGACTTCACGTTCGAAGTCGACGTCGCGGCGGACGCGACCGCGACCGACCGGCAGTTGAATCTCTCCGTGCGGTATCGCGACGCGCAGAACAACCGCCAGGTGAGCGACGAACTCGAACCGACGGTGCCGGTGCTGCCCGAGCGCGACTGGCTGGCGGTCACGCCACAAAACGCCACGTTCGGCATCGACACGGACAATCGGCTGACGGTCCGCGTCCGCAACAGGGAAAATATGACCCTCTCCGACGTTCGTGCCCGACTCGAAACCGAACCGCCGTTCTCCTCGGAGGCGCGGACGGCGTACGTCCAGCGGCTCGACCCCGGCGACACAGAGACGCTCGCGTTCGCGGTCACGGTCTCTGAAGACGCGGTGCCGACGCGCTCGTCGGTCTCGGTGAACGTCACGGCCGAGCGGCCCGACGGAAAAGAGATCGTTCTCGACTCCTACGTGGTTCCGGTGACCGTCGTCGAGGAGACGAGCGCGAGCGATACGACGCTTCTCGCGGCCGGCGTGCTCATTGTCGTGCTCGTGCTCGGCGTCGGCTGGTGGTGGCTCAACAGGCGCTAGGCGGCGGCAGAAACGGGTGTCGACGAGAGCGGAACTCGGTTACTCTTCGTCGCGCATATCCGGCGGCAGCAGATTCGGGATGCCGTCCTCGATGGGGTAGACCTCGCCCGTGACAGTGCCGACGAGTCGACCCTCGATGATCTCCTCGCCGTCGCGTTCGTCGACTTCGAGTTCGAGGTCGCTCTTGTCGAGGGGGTCACAGAGGATGTCCATCAGTGACTCTTTCATCACGCTACGAGAGGAAAGCGGCGGTGAAAAGGCTACGGGTTCACCGACAGTACTCGGCGTGCGCCGAGCACTATCGGGCTACTGCTGGAAGGGGTTCTCCAGTTCGATCGTCTGTGCGCGGTCGGGACCGACGCCGACGGCGTAGATCGGTGCGCCGACCTCCTCGGAGAGATAGTCGAGGTACGCCTGTGCGTTCTCCGGGATCGCATCGTAGCCCTCGTCGGCGACGGCCGACCAGTCGACCTCCGGCCACGGCTCGAACTCGCGGAGGTTCGGTTCACACTCGCCCCAGCGCTCGGTCGTCGCGGGCATCGTGAGCAACTCCTCGCCGTCGAGGTCGTAGGAGTGGCCCACCTTCACCTCCTCGAGGCCCGCGAGGACGTCGATGTGGTTCACGGCGAGGCCGGTGAAGCCGTTCGTGCGAGCGGCGTGGCGTAGCATCGGCACGTCGAGCCAACCGATCCGGCGCGGCCGGCCGGTGACGGTGCCGAACTCGCCGCCCTTCTCGCGGATGTAATCGGCGAGGTCCTCGTCGTCGCCGGTCAGTTCGGTCGGGAGCGGTCCGGTGCCGACGCGCGAGAGGTACGCCTTGACGATGCCGACGACTTCCCCGCGGCCGACGACCGTGGGGCCGACGCCCGTGCCGGTCGCCGCGCCGCCCGCGGTCGGGTTCGAGGAGGTGACGTACGGGTAGATCCCGTGGTCGATGTCGATCGAGGTACCCTGTGCGCCCTCGAATAAGACGTTCTCGCCGTTATCGACGTGCGAGCCGAGGAACTCCCCGGCGTTGACGGTCATCGACTCCTCTTGCAGGCGCTCGCCGATCGCCTTGTACTCCTCGAAGACGGCGTCGACGTCGAACGCCTCGCCGGCCTCGACGCCGAAGACGTCCTCGGCGAGAGCGCGCTTCTGGGGGACGACGTATTCGAGACGCTCGCGGAGGACCTCCGCATCGAGCAGGTCGCCGACGCGAATCCCGCGTCGGCCCGCCTTGTCCTCGTAGGTGGGGCCGATGCCGCGGCCGGTCGTGCCGGCGTCGAGGTCGGAGTCGGATTTGGCCTCCTCCTCGATGCCGTCGAGCACGCGGTGATACGGCATAATGACGTGTGCGCGTCGCGCCACGCGGACGTCGGGGTCGAGGCCGCGCTCGCGGAGTTCGTCGATCTCGTCGAACAGCGTGTTCGGGTTGACGACGCATCCGTTGCCGAGCACGCCGACCTTGTCGCGGACGGCGCCGCTCGGAACCAGCGAAAGCTTGTATTCGTCGCCGTCTTCGACGACGGTGTGGCCGGCGTTGTCGCCGCCCTGATACCGGGCGACCACGTCGGCGTCGCCTCCCCACAGGTCGACGAGAGCGCCCTTGCCCTCGTCGCCCAGTTGGGAGCCGACGATCGTGACGGTCATACACGGCGGTTCTGCGCGCCCCGTGAAACCCATTACGGTCCGCCGCCGCGAGATGGTCACGAAAGTGGATACCACTGCGGGAGTATCGACGCACCTGCCCACCTCCGTGTAGAACAGGGCGACCCACGAGTCGTGAGAGACGCACCGTCCGTTTTCTGAGTCTGTGCCGCCGCCAGCGACTCCCGACCCGAATCGTTAATTACGCTCCCATTCGTACGGTGTGATACCCACTGTGCCGCGTTTTGTCGGGGGAGAGGGTAACATTTAAATCCTGCCCAGACAAGTTAACAGATGACATGATAGACCGACTCGAAAAGGAAGTAGATATGCTTGAACGGCATTTGCAGGTCCTGAAAATGGTCATCGAGAGCGAACCGATCGGGATCGTGAAGATGTCGAACGAGACTGGCTACCCACACCACAAAGTCCGCTACTCGCTGCGCGTCCTCGAAGAGGAGAACCTCATCGAACCGTCCAGCCAGGGTGCGATCACGACCGAGCGGACCGCCGAATTCGTCGACGAACTCGACGAGAAACTCGATCAGATCGTCGACAAGCTCGACGAGATGAAGATCGAAGAGGCCGTCGAAGTCGAAAGCTGAAACCGTAACCGTCCCGCCCACGTCTCGTCTCTGTCTCGTTTTGCTTACAGATCCGGGACGTTCAGGTGGAACTCCCCGTTTCGCGCCTCGACCAGACAGAGGTGGTAGCCGCGCTTTCGCGAGAGTTTCACGTGCGAGAGCTTCTTCGACCGCGAGAGCAGGCCGCCGCCCGTCTCCTCGGAAACCGTCTCTAACGCACCGGGCTCGTAGAACGACTCGGTGACGTAGAAGCCCGCCGCCAGCGACTCGTCGTTCGAGGCGATCGTGCCCGTGTTCTCGACCAGCGAGCCGACCATCGCTTCGGTGGTCGCGTTCCGCGAGGCGTTGATGTCCGCGACGAACAGCGGATCGCCCATCTTGTCCCGGAAGATGACGTCGAAGTCACGCTGCTCGACGCCGTCGGGGGTGTCGACGCCGACGGTCCCCGACAACTCGACGCGGTCGATCTCCGGGATCGCGTCGAAGACGCCCGCGAGCCCAGACTGATTGCCGGTCTCGCCGATCTCATAGAGGAGATCCGTCACGACCCACTGTGCGAAGGCGTACTCGGTGCTGTCGTGGAGGAACGCCTCGTATGGTTGCCCGTCGACGGCGAGCCCCCCGGTCTCGAAGGTGGTGTGGTGTTCGAGCCGGAGGTTGTCGCTGACGTCGGCCCGCGACGCCGCGCCGTCGTGGGCGTGCTCCAGCGTCGCCTCGCCTTTCCGGTCGTAGCGGACGAAGAGGTTCGTCCCCGAGAGCGCCTGGTCGACAGACATCGATTGTGAGGGAGCGCCGCCGGTGTCGCCGCCCAGCCGTTCGAGTTCGCTCTCCAGGCGCTCGACTTCCGCTTCGAGCGTCTCGCGTTCGGCTTCGAGTTCCTCGACGCGCTCGCGGTACTCCTCGCGTTCGGCTTCCAGTTCGTCGATCCGCTCGCGCTGTTTCGTTCGCGCCTCGGCGAGTTCGTCGCGCTCGGATTCAAGGGACTGAACGCGCTCTTTCGCTTTCGACAGGCGCTTTTCGAGCCGTTCGACGTTCGGCTGTTCGCCCCCCGCTGCTGAGCGCGCGCTCGCCTGTGTGGTCGATCCCGAGTCCGCCGTTTTGGAGGCGCTCGATCGGTCCTGGGCGGCTTTCTGTGCGGTCCGCTTTCGCTGCATCTGCGCGGCGCGTTCGCCCGCCGATCGGCGATCCTGCTCGGCGCTCGCGGCCTGCGCTGTCGTCCCGTTCGAACTCGACTCGCTGGGGTCGAGCGACGGGATCGTCTTCGCCTCCCGCCAGCGTTCCTCGTCGGAGAAGACCCCGTCTGCGGCGGCACCTTTCTGCGTCGGTCCCGCGACGGTGGCATCGCCCGTGTCGCCCGCACCCGACGCCGTCTCGGAGGATGGCTCCGACGGCTGGCGGTCGTCCGGCCGTGTGGCTCTAGAGCCGGTGTCAGTCGCGTGTCCGTCTGCGGCACCCGTCTCTCCTTCCGCCTCGGTGCTGTCCGCAGTCCGGCCCTCGGAAGCGGTAGCGCCGGGTGAGTCAGTGCTCGCAGGGTCGCCACCCCGGGGAGCGTCCGATGGCTCGCTGGCTTCCGCGTCCGCCGTCGCCGGTCCCCCACCGGAACCGTCGTCCGTCGGGGTCTCGTCCGCTGTCGGGCCGTCTGCTGTCGACGCCCCATCCTCTGCTGTCGGGTCGTCTACTGCCGCTTCGGCTGCCGAGTCGGAAACTGCGGCCGCGTCAGAATCCGCTGCTGCGGTCGGCTCCTCGTCGTCAGTCGCCGCCGTGGCATCGTCGGCGGTCTCCGCCTCGTCGGCGTGGGTCGCGTCCTCGGTCTCCTCGCTGGCTCCGCTCTCCGTACCCGACGCGTCGTCTTCATCCGTCTCCGCCTCGTCGGTCGCCAGTTCCGGGATGTCGACGATCTCGACGTCGACGTCGACGACCTCGTAGATCCCGACCTCGTCGGCGGCCGTCTCGAAGGCCTCATCGCCCGTGACGAGCCGTTCGGAGCTCCCGACGAAGGCGGCGCTCATCGACTTGCCCCCGTGGTAGACGACGTAGTAATCCCCCGAGAGAACGTTTTCCGAGAGCTCGATGTAGCCGGTGAATCCGCCGTTCGAGAGCGTCTGGTCGGCGTCCGAAAGCGGTGTCTTGTTCGTGTAGTACCTCGCCTGTGTCTCTCCCCCGCGTTCCTGCATCGAAAAGAGCAGCGGGAGGCTCGGGTCTGCCGCGCGGTACGCGGTCAGCTCAGCGTCCTCGAAGTCCCCGATTTCCCCCTCGAAAACGCCGACGACGCGGCCGTTCAGGAAGAACGCCCACGCCATCCCGGCAGAGACGGCTCCGCTGAACTCCGCGTCCGCGAGCTCGTGGAGCCCCTCGTATCCGTCGGGTGTGGCGACCGTCTCCCAGTCGGTCACCACATCAATAGTTCGACTGTTCATCCCTGTGTGTATCACAGAATCCAGATCAAATACTTTCCGGAGAGCTAGGCCCTCGACCGGCAGGTGCCAGGTACACGGGCGCAGGCTCCCGATCTCGCGAACCGGCGTCAGACGATCGTCGGACGCCCCGGGCACTCTCCGGCTTCGGACGGATCTGCGACGGCTGCTTCGGCGAACTTTTCCTCTCGGGCCGTAAGCCACTGGTATGGCAGACGGTTCGACCTGGTCGCCCTCGGAGGCCCAGCGACGGCTCGGTCTCTACGTCGGCATCGCGGTCGGTGCCATCGTGTTCTACACGATCCTCTATCGATGGACGATGGCGACCTTCGAGGGCGTCACCGTGGGCTGGGTCGAATCGGCGCACATCGTCGTGGAGACGTTCACGACGACGGGCTACGGGGAGGACGCGAGCCTCTGGAGTGCGACCCCGACGTACCTGCTCTCGATGGCGATGCAGTTCACCGGCGTCGCGCTCATCTTCACGACGCTGCCGCTTTTCGTCGTCCCGCTCGTGGAGCGGGCGCTCGAACGCAACCCGCCGCGGGAGACGTCGCTGACCGGGCACGTGATCGTCACACCGCTCACCGCCCACGGCGAGATCCTCATCAGCGAACTCGAGTCGAAGGGAATCGCGTATCTCGTGCTCGAACCGGATCGCGAGCGCGCTCGCGAACTCCACGGCGAGTACGAAGTCGTCCACGGCGACCCCGAGTCGGTGTCGGATCTCCGCGCGGCGAACGCCGATACCGCAGTCGCCCTCGTCGCCGACAGCGATGACCAGACGAACGCCAGCGTGGTGCTGACGGCCGAGCAACTGGATTCAGACGTACGGATCGTCAGCCTGGTCGAGGACCCGGACGTCGCGGACTACCACCGATACGCCGGGGCCGACGACGTCGTCCTCCCGCGGCAGTTACTCGGCGAAAGCCTCGCGCGCAAGGCCGCCTCGCCAATCGTTCCAAGCGACGACGCGATCCCGCTCGGCGACGGCTTCGAGATCGCGGAGGTGTTAATCCATCCCGACAGCAAACTCGAAGGCCGGACGATCGCCGAATGCGAGGTCGGTCGGCGGACCGGCGCGAACATCATCGGGCTGTGGTCGCGCGGCGAGTTCGTCACGCCGCCCTCCCCGCACACGGTCCTCGACGGTCGCACCACGCTTCTCGTCACCGGCCGGGAGGAACAGCTCTCGCGACTCAGAGAGCTGGCTCGCTCGGAGGCGCGACGGCACCGGCAGGGGCGAGTCGTCGTCGCCGGTCACGGCGAAGTCGGCGCGACGGCCGCCGAGGCACTGACCGACGCGAACGTCCCGCACGTCGTCATCGATCAGCGAGACGAGTCCGGCGTCGACGTCGTCGGCGACGTTACCGACCCGGAGACGCTTCGTCGGGCGGGGATCACCGACGCCGAGAGCGTCCTCATCGCGCTCGACGACGACACGACCGCCATCTTCGCGACGCTCGTCGTCGAACGCCTGGCTCCCGACGCGGAGATCATCGTCCGGGCCAACGACGCCGCCAGCGTCCCGAAGATCTACCGGGCGGGCGCGGAGTACGTCCTCGCGCTCTCGACGGTCAGCGGGCGGATGCTGGCGTCGAACCTCACCGACGAGGAGGTCATCGCGCCGCAGTCACAAGTCGAGATTGTTCGGGTCGACGCGCCCGGTCTGGCCGGTATGTCGCTCGCCGACGCGGACGTCCGCGCCCGGACCGGGAGTACCGTGCTGGCGGTCGAACGCGGGGACGACCTCCGGACCGACGTCGGCCCGGAATTCACCGTTCAGTCGGGCGATACGGTCGTCGTCGCCGGGACCGACGACGCCGTCAATCGCTTCAACGAGACGTTCGGCTAATTCGACCGAGCGGCGGTTCACCGGGCACCCAGCGCCCGCTCAGGGCCGCCGCCTGCCGATCTCGACGATCGCGTTCGCGAGGACGTCGATCCCGACGCCGATGCTCGCCTCGTCGACGTCGAAGGTATCGGTGTGGTGGCCGCTCGGATGGTCCGTGCCGACCCCGACGTACGCCGCCTTTCCGCCGCGTTCCTGTACGTACTGCATCAGATACGTCGCGTCCTCACTGCCGCCCAGGTGGTCCGAGTCGAGAACAGATGTCACTCCGTCGGTGGTTCGGGCGACGTCGCCGACGACGGCGGCGAGTCCCCGATCGCTCGCCGTCGACGGAGCACGCCCCGCAGTGGTCACGTCGACCTCGCAGTCGTGCATCTCTGCGGCCGAGCGGAGCACGCGCCGAGCGTTCTCGTCCATATACTCCATCAGTTCGGTGGTGTCGCCGCGCACCTCGCCCTCGATGGCGACGCGCTCGGGGACGATGTTCGTCGCCGTCCCGCCCTCGATGACGCCGACGTTGACGCGGGTCGCGCCGTCGGCGTGCCGTGGAATGCCGTAGAGATTCTGGATCGCCGCCGCGGCCGATTGCATCGCGTTCCGACCCGTCTCGGGCGCGATACCGGCATGGGCCGGCGCTCCCTCGAACTCCGCTTCGAACTGTGAGACCGCGAGGAAGCCGTCGATGCCCGCGACGATCTCGCCGGAGGGGTGACCGAGGCCGATGTGCACGGCGAGCAGGTAGTCGACGTCGTCGAGGTGCCCCGAGTTCGCCATCGGCTCGCCGCCGACGATCCGCTCTTCGCCGGGCTGGAAGAACACCTTCAGCGTGCCCTGGAAGTCACTGTCGAGGACGGCATCGAGGACACCGATGCCGATCGTCGCGTGGGCGTCGTGGCCGCAAGCGTGCATATACCCCTCGTTCGTCGATCGGAACCCGCTCGCTGCGGGCGCGTGCTCGTCGCCCCGAGATTCGGTGATCGGCAGCGCGTCGATATCGACGCGGAGCGCGACCGTCGGTCCGTCACCCCGCTCTGCGACTGCTAGCGCACCCGTGTTGCCGCCGGCGAGTCGGTCGAGGATGTCGTCGCGAGCGCCCGCCTCGCGCGCACGCTCGTGCCACGCGTCGAGTTCGTCGCTGTCCGGGACGCCGACGCGGTCATCTGCGAGGACCTCCGGTCCGACGTAGATCGCGTCCAGACCGCGCGTCTCGAGTTCGTCGACGATCCGCGCGGTCGTGTAGAACTCCCGCCAGGCGGGTTCTGGATGGCGATGCAGGTCGCGCCGGAGTTCCACGAGGTCGGCAGCAGTCATACTCGTCTCTGCGTCGTCGGGTGGTAAAGTCGCGTCGGAGGCGAGCACCTGCTGTCTCTCTGGTACCGTCCGGATCGGTTCGTTTATCGGGGACGACTGCAACCGGTCTGTCGATGAGCGATAGTAGCGACGCATCCAGAACGTTGAGCTTCTACGGCGGCCGGGCCGCAAGCGCGATCCCGATCGCGTTTTTCATCGCCTGGGCCGTCTTCCAGAGCGGACTGCTCGGAATCGGCGATACGACCGGTCTCATCGTCGGAATCCTCGTGGGGCTCGTCGTCGGAATGTTCTTCGTCAAGGGTCCGTGGAAGACCTACGCCGACGTCCTCTTCGACGGAATGACGCAACGGGTCGCCGCCACAGCGATCGTAGCGTGGCTGTGGGCCGGAATGTTCGCCGAGACCATCCAGGTCGGCGGGTTCGTCGACGGCCTCGTCTGGGCGGCCGACGCCGTCCAGGTCGGTTCGGGTCTGTTCCCGGCGCTGACGTTCCTCCTCGCCGCGCTGTTGGCGACGGGGATCGGCACCGGCTACGGGACGGCGATCGCGTTCACGGCGCTGGTCTTCCCGGCGGGCGTCGCGGTCGGCGCCGACCCGGTGCTGCTGTTCGGCGCGATCCTCTCGGGAGCCGTCTTCGGCGACAATCTCGCGCCCGTGAGCGACACCACGATCGTCTCGGCCGTGACGCAGAACGCCGACATCGGCGGCGTCGTCGCTTCGCGGCTGAAGTACGCCATCGTCGCCGCGGTGTTCGCGTTCGCGGCGTACCTCGCGGCGGGCCAGACGATGCAAGGGACGCCCGTCGACGTCGCTGGCGCGGGTGGCGCCGGGACCGCGCTCGGCCTCGTCCACCTCGCGTCGATCGGCGTCGTGATCGTGACGGCGATCCGCGGCCGTCACATCGTCGAGGCCATCTCGTGGGGTATCGTCCTCTCGGTGTTTCTCAACCTCGCGTTCGGCCTCGCTGAGGTGTCTGCGATGCTCGCCTTCGAGGCCTCTCAAGAATCCGCGCTGGTGCAGTCGATCGACGCGCTCCCCCTCATCGGGGCGTTCGTCGTCCCCGTGGCTCCCGGCGACGCGGCCGTCGCGGGCAGCCTCTACACGGGCGCAGCGGGCTTTTTCCCGCTCATCGTGCTCGTCCTCTTGATCGTCGCGGCCGCGCAGGTGATGCAGCGCGGCGGCGGCTTCGAGGCGATCCAGGAGTTCCTCCTCGAACGGGTCGCGACGACGGTCCGCCGCGCGGAGACGACGATGGTGCTCGGCACGGCGCTTGTCAACGCGATGATTACGATCAACACCGCGGCCGAGATCGCGATCGCCCCGTACATCAAGACGCTCGGGCGTCGCTTCAACATCAACGGCTACCGCCGCGCGAACATCCTCGACGCCAACACGTCGGCGCTCGGCTACATCTTCCCGTGGGGTGGCGGTCTGCTCGCAGGCTACTCGGCGATGCAGCGACTCCCCGAGCAGTACGAGTGGTTCACGCAGGCGATGGTTGTCAATCCCGCGTCGGTCTGGCCGTTCGTCTTCCACGGCTGGTTCCTCGTCGCCGTCTTCCTGCTCGCGGCGTGGACCGGCTACGGCCGTGAGTACGTTTCCGACCGCGCCAGCGAGGAGGTGAGTCGCGTATGAGCCGCTTCGAGAAAGTGCTCGCTGGCCTCACCTTCCGTACTGCCACGCCGTCCTTCGAGGTCGGCGACGAAGTCCCGGCGTTCGTCACCGGCCAAAGCGAGTCGGGACTGCTCGTCCGCGTCGGCGACACCGTCTTGGTACTGCCCGACGCGGACCCCGCGCTCTTGGACGCGAAAGTCACGATCAAAATCGAATCGTTCGACGAGGGGCAACACCGCGGGACCGCCCGCGTCGTCGACGTGCTCCAGGACGGCGAGTAACGTCGCGAACGGAGGGAGTCAGTCCCGCAGGTGTCCGAGCGGCTTCTTCTGTTCGACTTCGATCTCGACGTGGAGGCTCTCGGGAAAGTCCATATGGCCGACCTCGCGGGCGATGTGATCGTTCCCGTGGATCTCGAGTTTTCGGGAGTAGACGGTGTAGCTCCACGAGGAGAACTCGTCGCCCGGTTGGAGCGATCGATACTGCGGGACGGCGACGGTTTCCGGCGGATCCGCGTGTGGGCCTTTACACTCCGCGCCTTTGCGTTCGAGCATCGATTTGAGTTCTGAAACTTCCGATTCCAGTTCGTATCGGTTCCCCGACTGGAAGTGTAGTTTTGTGACGAAGGTCATAGCTGGGGTCTCGCTGGGATAGAAGATACGTCGTCACCGAGCCCTAAAAACACATCCATAGGACGGAAGTAACGCCAACGAGCCTTCGCTGCGACTCGAAGACCCCGACAGAGTCGACCCTCTGAGAGCGCGGACCCGTCCAAACGTCCGATAGCCTCTTAACTCCCTACCCGGTTTATCCATCTAATGACTGTGGAAGCGGTTAGCGCTGGAGCGATCCTCTTCCGCGACACCCGCGGCGAACGGGAGTATTTGCTCCTGAAGAGCCGTCCGGGGGACTGGGAGTTCCCCAAAGGCGGGGTCGAAGGGGAAGAGGAGCTCCAGCAGACAGCCATCAGAGAAGTGAAAGAGGAGGCCGGAATCGAAGATTTCCGTCTTATCGACGGATTCCGCGAGGAGTACGACTACGTCTTCGAGGCGAACGGGAAGACGATCCACAAGACCGTCCACCTGTTCATCGCCCGCTCGTTCGAGGCGAGCGCGGAGCTCTCGAACGAACACCGCGACCTGCAGTGGCGCGACTACGAGCAGGCGACCAACACGATCACACAGGACGGCCCCCGCGAGATCTTCGAGCAGGCACACGAGTACCTCGACCAACTCGCCGCCGAAAACGGCGAGACCGGCGAAGGCAAGTACCTCGCGTAGGCGATCGGAGCCTGACGCGTGTACCCCGGCACCGCCGAGTTCGGCTTCGAGTTGCTCGTCTGCCGCTGGGCAGAGACCGCCTGGCCGCCCGAGGAGCGACGCGAGGACGCCGTCGTCGTCGCCCGACAGCTCGGAACGCGGGAGCGCCGCTGGGACACCGTCGTCTTAGAGTGCGATCCGGACGGATTGGCCGCCCGCGCGCAGTTCGGCAAGCGCGAACTCGACTCGGATCTCCTGCACGTCGTCCGCAACGCCCCGGCCGAGTGGACGTGGTACCGCGACGCCTTGCCGGACCCGGGCTACCCCTGGCGCTACGTCCGCGCAGCGGTGCACCGCGCGGCCGACCGCGGCGTCGTCGAGACGCGCCGCCGGAGCAACCGAATCGAGATCCGACGGATCGCGCCGTACCCCGATTGGCTCCGCCGGATCGTCGCCGTCGAGAACAAGCCCGACCTCGACGCCTCGGCGGCCCGCGCGCTCTCTGCGCAACTCGAACACGACGTCGAGACAGCGCTCGCCGACGAGGTCTGGGTCGCGACCGAGGCGACAGACAGCCGCATCGAACCGGCGCTGCTCGAAGACCTTCCGGTCGACGTGGGGATTTTGGCGGTCTCGTTCGACGGCGACGACGACAGCGAAGCCGCGGGACAGTCCGCAGACGCCAGTCGGCGCACCGCTGCGAACGTCGAGTGGTATCCGAGCGAGGTGACTCCCGACACCGCCGACGGCGACGACGAGCGGCAGCGACGGCGGCTCGAACTCGCCGAGCGCGCGTACGGCCGCGGCTGGCGGTCGTATCACGAGACGATGCGGCCCGACTGCCGCCACTTCGAACTCCGCCGGTTCGACCGCGCGCTCGTGCCGCACTGCGCTGCGAAGGAGCGCTCACAGACCGCCGCGGAGTGTGCGGGGTCGTGCCCGGAGTTCGAGCCCGAACCGCCGACGTGGCGCACTCGCGGGTGGCCCATCGAGGGCGGTCCCGGAAAGGGGATCAAACGGCTCCTCGACGACCGGCGCGCGTGGATCCGCGCGCGAGAACACGACCGCGAATGAGAAAACCGCCGGAGTGCGCCTCCGTCAGAAACGAGAACCCCGGCGGAGTGAGCACGCCCGATACTCGGACTACGAATCGGCTACTTCGACGTCGATGTCGTCGCGTGGCGCGGCCAGCCTGAACGTCGGCACCGTCCGATAGATCACTTCGACGACGCCCTTCCGACGGAGGCTCTGGAGCGCCCGGCGGACGTCCTCGACCGGCGGGTCGACGTCGAAGTCGTCGCGGACTTTGTTCAACACGCTCACGACGCTCTCGGAGCGCTCGTCGGGGCCGGCGACGACCTGGAATACCTGCGACTCGAGCGCCGGGACGCGAATCACGGAGGGGACGCCGCCCTCGTCGTCGCCGTCGCCCTCGACGCCGGGCTCGACGTCGACTAACTCCGCGGCCTCGGCCGTCGCGCGAATGAGGCTGTTGTCGTCCCGGTAGTAGTAGTCCTTCAGTTCGCCTTCGAGGTACTGGTGGACCTCGCTGCCGGATTCCATCCCCCACTGGTCTTGGAGTTCTTTGTTTTTCGTCGGCTGCAGGCGGACGACGTCGGCGAGCCGTTCTTTCGCCTGCTCGGAGAGGGCTCGATTATCTGTCACACACGGCTTTTCGCACTGTGGTATTAAGACGTTTCAACATCCGACACGCGGTCGCACCGATCCCGGCCGCTTAAGTCTCCGAAGCGTCTGAGTCGGGGTAAGATGGAGTTCTGCGACGAATGCGGCTCGATGATGAAGACCGAGGACGACGTCTGGGTCTGCGGAAACTGCGGGTACGAGAAACCCCGCGATACGGCCGACGAAGAGCATATGACCTCGACGGCCGCCCGCGAGGAGAGCGAGGTGGTCGATATGTCCGACGTCGACGACGCGGAGATCGGACCGACGACGACGGTCATCTGTCCGGAGTGTGGAAACGACCGCGCGCGCTATGAGATGAAGCAGATCCGTTCGGCCGACGAATCCGAGACCCGGTTCTTCACCTGTACCGAGTGCGGCCACAAGTGGCGCGAAGACGACCACTGATACTGTCGGACAGCAGTTCGTGAATTATAGTAGCGTTTGCAACTGATTACACAGCCAATCGCACGACCGCGTGCGATTAGGTGCGTGAAGACTTGCAAACGCTACTATATGTTGGCACCCACCGGGTGCCGATACTTTTCACATCGTTCTATCCGACAGTATGAGCCGTCGCTGTCGCATCGTTCGCATACTACGGCGGTTTTTCCGGTGACGCGTGCCCCACCGAGTGGATATGCCGTCTTCGCTGTGACCCCTCGACCCCGCCCGTCGCTGCGAATTAAGTCGGTGGCGCCCGAACGAGTGCCCGTGACCGACGAGATCGCGCCGCCGAGCATCGACGTCCCCGATGGCTGGCGGCTGGTCTCCGAAGAGGTGACGGCGCCGTTCGACGTGCGCGTGGTCCGAATCGAGGCCCACACTCAGATCTACGAGGACGTCGAGTTGCGAGAGCGGCTGGAAGCGGCGACAGGTGTCGATCGCGGGACGACGTGGCGGTTCGTCTTTGCCAGTCGGCTCCGCATCTCGCCCACCACCTCGCCGTCGAAGTCGCTCACGCGCCTCGTCAGGGACCGTGCGACGTCGAAGTTCGTCGAGGTGCTCGAAGAACGTGGCTTCTCCGGCGTCGACCGCGCCGACACGCACCGGATCGACGTGGACCACACGGAAGTAGAGGCGACGCGGTTCCGCGCGCAGGTGCGCGTCGACGGCCGCAATCGCCCCGTGGAGGCGTACTTCGCCGCGTGGCCAGCCGGCGAGGAGTACCTCCTCGGCGGTGGCGCGTACCCGCTTACGGTTCCGGAGCCGGAGACGTTCGATCCCGAGCGCGCTCGCGAAGAACTGTTCGGAATGTTGCGTTCGATCGAGTGAGCGCGTTGGCCGTGCCGACCCTGCTCAGCGCTCGTTTCGCGCGAACGTCAGATAGCCGGTGTGGCCGACGCCCGCCGTCGAGGGTCGCGAGCCGCGCTCGCCGAAGTCCATCTCGCGTTGGATCGTCTCGAAGGTGTCGACGTCGCGGAGCCCCACTTCGCGGGCCGCCTGGACGGTCTCGCGACTGTTCTCGACGAACGGCGAGTAGACGGCGACGTGACCGCCGTCCGCGAGGAGGTCGGGCGCACGCTCGACGACCGCGGGCGCGTCGCCGGTGTCGAGCGTGATCACGTCGAAGGGGCCGTCCTCGGCGACGGCGTCGAGGTGTTCCGTGAGGTCTCCCGTGCGGACGTCGACGCGGTCGTCGACGCCGGCGAGTCGCATATTCTCGCGCGCGACGTCGGCGAACTCGGCGTCGACCTCGTAGGTCACGACGTCCGCGTGCAGCCGGCCCAGATACGCCGACAGTACGCCCGTTCCCGTTCCGGCGTCCAGCACGCGGTCGCCGGCCGCGACGCCCGTGTGACCGACCACGAGGCCGATGTCGCGCGGGAGCATCGGCGCGCCCGTGCGCTCGAAGTGATTGAACAGATCCGGCCCGCGCAGTCGACGGACCACGAACTCCTCGCCGAGATGCGTCTCCAGGACGTCGCCGGGTTCGACGTCTTCGGGGACGTCGAGCACGCCGAGGTCCGTCTGGAGTTCGTCGCCCGGGGCGCGGAGGTACTCGCGGTCGTCGTGGACGAGGAGGAAACTCACTCCAGCTGGGCGATGGCGGCCGCGAGGTCGCCGTCGGTCGCTTCGAGCGTCTCACGCGCCGTGTCTGCGTCGACGCCGGCGCGCTCTGCGACGAGTGCGACGTCCTCGTCGGGGATGCCGCCGGACTCGGCGTCGCCGCCTTCGAGTTCTGCGGTCTCGCTCTCGTCGGCCCCGCGCTCCCGGGATTCGGGCTCGCCGACGATCTGGTAGGTCTGCTGGCCCTGCGCGTCCATCCGGGTGACCTGCGCGTCCGAGAAGACGAGTTCCTCGTCGGCCGTCTTGATGACGACCTCCTCGGCATCGAGTTCGGTGACGTCGATGCCCATCTGTTCCATCATCTGCTGCATCTTCCGTGGGTTCATACCGCCTCCGCCGAACATAGTTGGTCGAAGCGTAGGCGGCCGGTAGCAAAAGCGTGGCGAACCGTGCCGTTCAGGTGGGTCTCCGTCGCCCTGTCGATTCGACCGGACGGCGAACGCTCACTCGCTCGCCGCGTCGGGTTCGCGCTTGAGCCCGGTCACTTCCTCGATCGGCATCTCGAAGCCGACGATGGAGAGTTGTCGGCGTCCGACGCCGGTCAAATCCGGTGACCAGGCGTTTTCGTCCATCAGTTCGCCGATCTCGGCCCACTCGTCGGTTCCGAGTTCCCGCAGCGGGCCGAACGCGAGCACGCTCCGCCAGTCGGTCTGTGCGTTGAAATCGTACACTGCCAGGCACGCGCGCTCTGTCGTCTCGGTGAACGCGAGTTTGGTGCTGTCGGGACGGAACTGCCAGTAGGCGAAGACGGCGCGCCCGGACTCGTAGCCGAAGGAGATGGGGACCGCGTAGGCTCGGTTCCCGTCGGCCAAAGAGAGGACGCCTGTCCCCTGTCTTTCGAGGTAGGCGTCGATCTCCGCGTCGGTCATCTGCCCGCCACGTACCCGTCCGGGGGTCACGTCGTCGGCAACGTCGTCGCTCATAGCACGCCGTTTGTCGGCGTCCGTAATGGCCTTGTTCCCTTTGGAGCGACAATCCCCACGACCCCGACCGTCGGACAGTTTCAATACCGGTCGGAACCCCACACTGGAGTATGTTCGACCCCGACGACCTCGCGACGATCCGGGAGGCAAAACGCGAGTGGGAGGCCGAGACGCTCTCACCGACGCTGGAACGCTTCGGGGAGCGACGGGAGACGTTCACCACTGACACCGGCGGGCAGACGGTCGAACGGCTCTACACCCCCGAGGACGTGACTGACCTCGACCACGACGCCGACCTCGGATTCCCGGGCGAGGAGCCCTACACGCGCGGGGTCTACCCGACGATGCACCGCGGCCGGCTCTGGACGATGCGGCAGTACGCCGGGATGGGAACCGCCGCGGAGACCAACGAGCGTTTCCGTTACCTCATCGACCAGGGTTCCTCCGGGCTGTCGATGGCGTTCGACCTCCCGACGCAGAAGGGCTACGACTCTGACGCCGGGATGGCGGCGGGCGAAGTCGGTAAGGCGGGCGTCGCGATCGACAGCCTCCGGGATATGGAAGTCGTCTTCGACGACATCCCGCTGGACGAAGTCTCGACGTCGATGACGATTAACGCCCCCGCAGCGGTGTTGCTCGCGATGTACGTCGCGATCGGCGATCAACAGGGCGTCCCCCGAGATAAACTCCGTGGCACGATACAGAACGACATTCTCAAAGAGTACATCGCGCGCAATCTCTACATCTACCCGCCGGAGCCGTCGATGCGGCTCATCACCGACCTTTTCGAGTTCTGCGCGAGCGAGGTGCCGAACTTCAACACTATCTCGATCTCGGGGTACCACATCCGGGAGGCGGGGTCGACGGCGGCACAAGAGATCGCGTTCACGCTCGGCGACGGCATCGAGTACGTCGAAGCGGCCATCGACGCCGGACTCGACGTCGACGAGTTCGCCCCACAGCTTTCGTTCTTCTTCAACGCCCACAACAACGTCCTCGAAGAGGTCGCGAAGTTCCGGGCTGCCCGGCGAATGTGGGCGAAAATAATGGACGAGCGATTCGACGCGGACGACCCCAAATCGAAGCAGTTGAAGTTCCACGCCCAGACCGGCGGGTCGACCCTCACCGCCCAGCAGGTCGAGAACAACGTGGTCCGCGTCGCCTATCAGGCGATGGCGGCCGTCCTCGGCGGCGCCCAGAGCCTCCACACGAACGGGAAAGACGAGGCGCTGTCGCTGCCGACCGAGCAGTCCGTGCGGACGGCGCTTCGGACGCAGCAGATCCTCGCGCACGAGTCGGGCGTCGCGGACACGATCGATCCGCTCGGCGGGAGCTACGCGATCGAGTCGCTCACCGACGAGATCGAAGCCGAGGCGTTCGAGATCCTCGAGGAGGTCGACAGCCGCGGCGGGATGCTCGAGGCGGTGAAGTCCGGGTGGGTACAGCGACAGATCCAAGACGTCGCCTTCGAACGCCAGCAGGAGATCGAATCGGGCGAGCGGATCGTCGTCGGGGTCAACGAGTACCAGGTCGACGAAGAACCGGAGGTCGACGTCGAAGACGTCGACGAGGCGGACGAAACGCGGCAACGAGAACGATTGGAGGCAGTGAAAGACGAGCGGGACGAGGAAGCCGTCGAAGCGGCGCTCGCGACTGTTCGGGAGGCCGCCGCGGGCGACGAAAACCTCGTGCTGCCCATCGTCGACGCCGTGAAAGCCTACGCGACGGTCGGCGAGATATCGAACGCGCTCCGCGAGGTATTCGGCGAGTACCGTCCCGCGCGATAGCGGCAGCGGATTTTATCTCCGCGTCGCGCTACCGTCCCCCTATGCCGATGGCTTTCGACCACCTGGGCGTGGCGACGACCGACGGGGAAGAACTGGCAGCGACCTTCGAGACGCTCTTCGAGGCCTCGATCGTCCACGAGGAGACGTTCGACGGGATGATCGCCCGGTTTCTCGAACTCGACGGCGGCTACTTCGAGTTGCTCGAACCGCTCGAAGACGGCACGATCGCGCGCTACCTCGACAGCCACGGTCCGGGCATTCACCACGTCGCACTCCGGACCGAAGACATCGACGCGGCGCTCGCACGCGCCCGCGACGCCGGCGTCGACCTCGTCGACGAGGAGCCGCGACCGGGCGCGTGGGGCCACGAGGTAGCGTTCCTGCACCCGAAGTCGACCGGGGGCGTCCTCGTTGAGTACGTCGAACACGGCGACGGGGCGTAGCGGTCGGGGCCGCCGGAGGAGCCGACAGTATTAGGCGGCCCGTCACGTCCACACGCGTAGGATGCGCGATTGGCTCTCTCACCGGGTTCGGATCGAACCGGAGGGCGACGCTCTCGTGACTGCAGCGACGGGCGACGTCTACACGTTCGCGAACCTCGATGCGCTCGTCGACGACCTCGCCGGCCGACTCGCCGCGACGGGCGTCGAACGCGGCGCACACGTCGGCGTCGTGCTGGACCCTCGACTCGAATACGTCTGTCTCGTCCACGCCGCGATGCGACTCGGCGTCACGCTCGTTCCGATGGGTGACGAACTGACCGCCCGCGAGCTGGCCGGGCAGATCGAAACGGCGGACGTGTCGACAATCGTCTGCGGCGACGCGACCGAAACGACGGTTGTACACGCTCTCTCGCGCGTGGCTGGCGAAGCGGCCGACACTGACGGGGGTAATGGCGAAGCCACCGATTCTGGCGAGGAGACCGACTCCGACGACGAGACCGACTCCGACGACGAGACCGGTAGTGAGGACGAGACCGGTAGTGAGGACGAGTCTGGAAGCAGCGGCGAGGCCGACTTCGACGACGTACCCGGCGGCGAGGACGGTGCCGGCTGTGACCGCACCGCCTCGGTCGTCACCGTCGAGGAACCGAACACGGACGCCGTGACCTCCCTCTCGTCGGTGACGCCCGAGTCTGTGACCCCCGCGGAATGGTCGCTCGAGGACACCCAACTCATCCTGTTCACGTCCGGCACTACTGGCGATCCGAAGGCCGTCCGGCTGACGACGGGGAATCTCCTAGCCAGCGCGGTCGCATCGGCGTTCCGTCTGGGATTCGACCCGGACGACCGGTGGCTCGTGACGCTCTCGTTGCACCATATGGGTGGGATCGCGCCGATTCTCAGAATGCCGCTGTACGGGATGACGGTCGTCTTCCGAGCGGGCTTCGATGCCGGGGCGGCAGCAGACGATCTGGACCGATACGATGCGACCGCCGTCTCGCTGGTCCCGACGATGCTCCGCCGGATGCTGGACCGCCGGGGGACGCTCACGGAGTCGCTCCGCGTCGTACTTCTCGGTGGCGCACCCGCGTCGCCGGAACTGATCGAGCGTTGCCGCGACTACTCCGTCCCGGTGTACCCGACGTACGGAATGACCGAAACCGCCTCCCAGATCGCGACGGCCCGCCCGAACGCGGCGTACGAGAATCCCGAGAGCGTCGGTCGCCCGCTCTTTATGACCGACGTCACCGTCGTCGACGAGGCGGGATCGCCGCTCCCACCCGGAGAGCCCGGCGAACTCGTCGTCGACGGGCCGACGGTGACACCTGGCTACTACGGCGACAGCGACGCCACCGAGGCAGCGTTCGGGGAGTTCGGGTTCCACACCGGCGACGTCGGCGTCGCCGACGAGTATGGGACGCTCACCGTTCTGAACCGCGTCGACGACCGGATCGTCACCGGCGGCGAGAACGTCGACCCCGGCGAAGTCGTCGACGCTCTCCTCGCACACCCGAGCGTGCGTGAGGCGGCCGTCGTCGGCGTGCCGGACGCCGAGTGGGGCGAACGCGTCTCGGCGCTGGTCGTCCCCGAAGGCGACTCGATCGACCGGGACGAGTTGCTCGGGTTCGCTCGCGACCGACTGGCCGGCTTCAAACTCCCGAAAGTGATCGTGGTCACCGAAGCGATTCCGCGGACCGTCTCGGGGACGGTGGACCGAGAAGCCGTCCGGGAGCGGCTCACCGGGACGAGGCCGAAAGATGACCGCACAGACTCGGACGCCGGCACCGACGACTGAATCAGAGAACTATAAACGAATCTAAAGTTTTTCAAAGTTCCGAGAGTTATTTGCTCGTGGCATTCGAGTGGCCCCTATGGACCTTCTCGACGAGTCGGTCGTGCCCGAGCACGCTCGCGAAGTAAAACAGGAGGCGCGTGAGTTCGCCGACGAGTATATCCGTCCGAACGCCGAGGAGTACTTCCGATCTGCGGAGTACCCCTGGGAGATCCTCGAAGCGGCAATGGACGCCGGTCTCGTCGCCCAAGACATCGGCGAGGAGTACGGTGGCCGTGGTCTCGACCTCGAACAGATTCTCGCGATCAACGAGGAGTTCTACGCGGCCGATGCCGGTATCGCGTTGACGCTGATGCTCGCGTCGTTCGGCTGTGAGATCGTCGAGAAGTACGGGTCCGAGGAACAGAAAGACGAGTACCTCAGACCGGTCGCAGCGAACGAGCAGATCTCGGGACTCGCCGTCTCGGAGCCACAGACCGGATCGGATATGGCCGGGATGACGACCACTGCCGAGCGAACCGACGACGGCTGGGTCCTGAACGGCGAGAAGTACTGGGTGGGGAACGCCGTGGAGGCCGACTGGCTGACCGTCTACGCGAAGACGGACGACAGCGACGACCGCTACTCGGACTACTCGATGTTCATCGTCGAGACCGACACCCCCGGGTACGAGGCCGAGCACATCCCCGAGAAGATGGGGATGCGCGCCTCCAAGCAGGGCCACATCGTCTTCGACGACTGCGAGATCCCCGAGGAGAACCTCGTCGGCACCGAAGGCGGCGGCTTCTACGTCCTCGCGGACTTCTTCAATCACGGCCGCGTCGTCGTCGGCGGTCACGGCATCGGTCTCGCAGCACGCGCCATCGAGGAGACGTGGAAGTTCGTCCACGACAGAGAGGCGTTCGGGCGAAACATCTCCGAGTTCCAGTCCACCCAGCACATCATCGCCGATATGCGGATGGAGTTCGAGGCGGCGCGGACGCTCAACTGGCGTGCGGCGCACAAGGTCGAAACCAACGAGGACGCCGGCTTCTGGGCGGCGGCGACGAAGACCAAATCGACAGAGGTAGCGATGCAGTGTGCCGAGCGCGGGATGCAACTCCACGGCGGCCGCTCGGTCCTCGAAGAGTACCCGATCTCGCGGGTGTACCGCGACGTCCGCATTCCCGTCATCTACGAGGGGGCAAACGAGATCCAGCGCAACCTCATCTACCGACAGGGCAGTATCTGACGCGCTTGCGCAGGCGTCGGGACGTATTCGAATCTCCAACTGGGGTGCCGTCTCAATCACTGTGCGGTCCCGTCGACGCTTTTTCGCTCACAGATCCCACCGCAGTCCGCCGATCCGCCCGACCCTAAGGGTGTAGGGTCGGGAGTCAATGTGGATTCGGCCATCTACTCTGGTACCGAACGACGATGTCCAAGAGCCAATCTTCCCACACCGAACTGACCGAGTACTGCGACGAATGCGGCGCGCGGACTCCCCACGAGGTTTCGATCGAACTCAAGACCGAGAGCAAGAAGCAGACGAACCGAGCGTTCTCCAGAGAGCCCTACCGAGTGACGAAGTGCCGTGCCTGCGGCGACGAACGCGCCCAGCGGATGAACGACGCCTGATTCGGCTCACAGCCCTCTCGGGCATACACTCTCCGTAGATTTCTGCGCACGCGGGCGGCCCCCGATCGCCTGCAGTTTCCGACGCCGACTCTCCCGTCGCTCACACTGTCAGACAGCAGTTCGTGAATCACGCTGGCACTCACGGAGTGCCAATGGTCTTCACATCGTTCTGTCCGACAGTATCAGACACTCAGGCCAAGTACGTCCGACCGTATGATAATGATTACTCTCGTCTCTTACCGCCGACCATCGCCACCGGGAGTGGCGCTCGGCGGTACACAGTGAGAGTAATCACTATCAGTCGTCGCCAGCCGCGTCGCCGGTGTCGTCGGCTGGATTCCTCGTCCGACGGTCGGTCGACGTCTCCGCGAAGAACGATTCGATGAGCTTTCGCTCGCCGGATCGGAGGTGCTCGTGGAACGTCGGCGCGGCGATGCCGAGCGAGGCTGCGACCTCCTCGGCGGTGCTGCCGCGCGGCCAGTCGAAGTAGCCCGAGGCCAGCGCCGTCTCCATCACGTCGCGCTGTCTGTCGGTCAGTTTCTCTTCGAGCTGTCGACGGAACGAAGACGTCGACTGCACTGCGTCTTCGACCTCTCGTTTCGCGAGCACCGACACGTCCGGGTACGACGATTGCACGGCGTTCGTGAGCGCTCTGAGGTCGGACCGGGCGGGCACTCTGACGACGAGTTCGCCCTCGCCGCCGGTCGCGCTAAACGACTCCACCGACGCGCCCAGTTCGACGAGCGTCACGACCACCGAGGCGTCGGCTAGCCGGAACTCGAACAGCGCTTCGTCGTCTTCGTCGGAGATGACCCGCCCGTTCGTAAGCGCGTCGAGCGGTGCGACGGCCGAGAGCACCGTCGACGGATCCACGTCCTCGATCGAGACGTAGCAGGAGACGACGCCCTCGTTTGCGAGTGAGGCGCCTTCGAGCGTCACGGTCGTGTCGAACTCCAAGGAGAGGTCGACGAGCACGTCTCGGGTGTCGGTGTGCTCGAACTCCAGTTCGACCGCGCTGTCGCCGTGAAGCAACTGCTTTGACTCGGCGGCGTTGATGCCGTGTCCGACCGTCTCGCCGACGCCGCCGAGCATCGACCGCTCCTCCTCGGAGATCGATCCGCGCACGTAGACGACGAGCGCGCCGTAGACCGTCTCCCGGTAGGTGACCGGGATGGCGACGAGGGTCAGTTCCCCAGCGACGGCGTCGGCGTTTCGCAGGGCTGCCGCGGCGTGGGCCGGCGAGACGGCGTCGGTCACGACAGATCGCGTGTCGATCGCCTCGCGGACGAGCGCCGCCGGATCCGCCGAACTGCCCTCGGCGAACGGGGACGTGACCGACTCGGCAGCGGCCGCGCACTCGACGGTGTCGACTGCTTCGTTGTACCGCGCGATCCACGCTCCGTCGTAGGGCGAGGACTCGAAGGAGGCACACACCGTCTCCGCGATGCCCTCGCGGGTGCTCGCGTCGACGAGCGCCTGGTCCACGTCGCGGAGGAAGCCGTTGATCCGGCGCACGCGGTCCAGTTGGCGTTCGCGCTCGCGGATCTCCGATTCGCGCTCCTCGCGGAGTTCACGGACTCTGGCAGTTAGGTCGTCGAGGGCGGTCGGATCGCCGAGGTCGCGGAGATCGCGCTCCTCGAGGACTGCTTCCGTCGACTCCAGCGCGAAGTACTCGCGGACACGCTCGTCGAACTCCGAGCGGACGAGCAGTTCTTCGACGGTTCCGGTGACGCTATCCTCGTCGACCGGCTTGACGAGGTACTCGTCGAACGGCATCTCGACGATGTCGGTGTCGGGTTCGACGGCCGTCATCATCGCGACGCGGCAGTCGTACCCCCGTTCGTCGATCTCCGCGAGCACCTCGTCGCCCGAGAGGTCCGGCATCCGGCGGTCGAGGAGGACGACGTCGACCTCGTCGTCCATCTGTTCGAGCGCGTCCTCTCCGCCGTAGGCGACGCGAACGTCGAAGTCCTCGCGGAGCCAGTACTCGCAGGTGTCGGCGAGGTCTCTGTCGTCGTCGACGACGAGGACGACCGGCCCGTCGTCTGACGCATCGGTCTCGGCTCGCGGTCCGTCTGTCGGCGTCGCAGGGTTCTCCACCGTCCCGCCGGGGGGCGAACCTGTCGCAGCCGACGTGTCGTCTGGCCCCGACTGAGAGCCGTTCGACGAACCGTCCGATGTCATCCTAATACCCGGACGAAACGAGTCCACGGATAAATAGCTGCCCCTCAGACCCCCAATTTCCGCTCGGGACCTAAGGACGTAGGGGTCCGTGTTAGGGTACTACACCCCCTCTCCCCAAGTGGATATGTTCGACCGATCCGTCGCAGAGGTGGCGTGCAATGCCTGAGTGTCAGAACTGTGGCTCATTCGTCTCGCGGGACTACGTCCGGGTCTTCGCCCCGGAAGGGTTCACAGACGCCCGCGTCTGTCCCAACTGTGAGGACGCAATCCGGGAGGGAGCAGAAGTCCGAGACGCCCGTGCCCGGCGCGTCTCGTCGTCCCCCTGACGCAGTCGGTGCTCCCGACACGACGCTCCACCGCCTCCCGACCCCGACGCCGACCCCCCGTTCCGACAGCGTCCACCACTCCCCCAACCACGCTGTCGGGCGTCCCCTCCGGACCGCCTCATACGGCGGTCCCTTCGTTTCCCCATTCCTCCTGCCGTCACCTCCGTGACGGCGCTCCCACGCCCCGACCAGTCGAACCGCAAACCTACAAGATGCTCCCGTTGGAGGTGAGGCTATGCGACTGGAGGACTACTGGGGGGTCGGTCCGAAGACGAGCGAGAAACTCCGAGAGGCGATGGGCACAGAGCGCGCCGTCGCGGCCATCGAGAACGCCGACATCCGCGCGCTGGCTGACGCCGGGATCCCGCGGGGGCGTGCGGTCAGAATCCTCCGCAGAGCCAACGGTGCGGCGGGCATCGAAACGCTCGGGACGCGGGACGCCCGCGACGTCTACGACGAACTGCTGACGCTGGCGAGCGAACACGCGCTGACCGCGCACGCCGCTGACCGGATTCGCGTGTTGACGCCGCTTTCGGACGTCGACGAACGGGAGTCGCGACTCGACCGCGTGCTCGCCGCACGCGACGCCTGGGTCGAACTGAACGACGAGGATCGCGCGGCCGTCCGTTCGGCGTTCGACGCCTACGACGAGGCCGGCGGCACCGACCGAATCGCGGTCGAGACGGCGCTCGCGCTCCGCGAGGCGGGCCTGCGCGGCGGGACCTTCGCCGCGTTGGACGACCTCGACGACGACGCGCTCGAAGCGGCCGCGGCCGCGCTCGGCACCGTCGACGAAGATGGATCGGTCGCACCCGGTACCGACGACGAACTCGATCGTCTGCGCGAGAAGCGGGACGCCGCCGCGCAACTGGAGTCGAGCGCGCTCGACGTGCTAGAGTCCGTGCGCGAGCGCGGCGTCCGAAGTTTCGAGGAGTTCCGCGCGGCGTTCGTCGAGTACGTCGCGAGCGAGACCGACGTTCGCCGCGGGCGCGTCGAGGCCGCGGTCGCCGAGGACGCCCACGACGAGGCGGACTTCGCGGGGACGTCCCTCCGGGCGCTCGTCGCCGAACTCGACGCCGACGTCGAGGAACGCGAACGCACAGTGGCAGCCGATCTGCGGGAGTCGATCGAGACCGCGCGCGAGGACGTCGAGACCGCCGTCGGCGCCGTCTCCGAGATCGCGTTCGACCTCTCGCTCGGCCGCTTCGCCGCCGCGTACGATCTGACCCGCCCGCGACTCGTCGAGGACGGACTCGCCGTCGTCGGCGCGCGGAACCTCTCGCTGTCCGGTGAGGTTCAGCCCGTCACGTACGCCGTCGGGTCACACGGCATAGGCTCGGCCGACCTCGGCGACGACGCGCCGAAGCCGCCATCCGGCGACCGCGTCGCCGTCCTCACCGGGGCGAACTCAGGCGGGAAGACGACGCTCTTAGAGACGCTCGCACAGGTCGTCCTGCTCGCCTCGATGGGGCTGCCCGTGCCCGCAGCGCGGGCCGAGGTCGGTCAGTTCGATACGGTGGTCTTCCACCGCCGACACGCCAGTTTCAACGCCGGCGTCCTGGAGTCGACGCTGAAATCGATCGTCCCGCCGCTGTCGACCGGCGACCGCACGCTGATGCTCGTCGACGAGTTCGAGGCGATCACCGAACCCGGCCGGGCCGCCGACCTGCTGAACGGCCTGGTCGATCTGACGGTCGATCAGGACGCGCTCGGCGTCTACGTGACCCACCTCGCCGACGACCTCAGTCCCCTCCCCCCGGAGGCGCGCATCGACGGCATCTTCGCGGAGGGGCTGACCGACGATCTCGCGCTCCGCGTCGACTACCAGCCACGGTTCGGCACGGTCGGCAAGTCGACGCCGGAGTTCATCGTCTCCCGACTCGTCGCGAACGCCCGCGACCGCGCGGAGCGACGTGGCTTCGAGGCGCTCGCGGCCGCGGTTGGCGAGGAGGCGGTCCAGCGCACGCTCTCGGATGCGGCGTGGTCGGGTGACTGAAGCCCGGCCCGGCCGAACGCTTTTGCGGTGTCCCGTGGTACCAGTTCTCGATGGTCGATCTCCCGTGGGGACGGAGCGGTGACGCGGATGAGGACTCCGAGGACGGCGTCGACGAGTATCCGAACGCGCTCGTCGTCTGCACGTTCCAGGACGGTACGCTGGTCGTCTACGAGGACCGCGTCGAAATCTATCGCGTGAACCGCTCACGGTTCGACGACAAGACGATCCCAGCCGACGAGATAATCGGCGTCGACCTCGCCAACGGGATCACTATCGGCTACCTCCAGATCGAACAGGTCGACGTCCCCGTCGACTCGGGGGGCCTCCTCAGCGACCCGGTCAACGCGAACACCCTTCACTTCGGCCGGGGTGGTCGGGAGTGCGCTTCGGAGGCCCGCACAGAGATTCTGGCGCACGCTAGCGGGTGAGCGCGGGACTCGGCGAGGTCTGCTCTTTCGAGGTGCTCGTCGTCGTCACATCTCCGCGCCCTGTTCGTCGATCGCGTCAGCCGCGATCGACCGCCCGCGGGCGTTGAGTTCCACCTCGTGTCGGATCCGGACCTCGTCTAGGACGTCGTGGTCGATGAGCCGTACAAAGAGTTCTTCGACCTCGTCGACGTCGATCCCGAGAAACGCGGGGATGTCGAACGGGGAGACGCCGGAGTACAGCGCCATCAACACCTGTTTGTCCTGTCTCGAGAGATCGAGCGCCGTCTCGGTCTGTTCCTCGCCGATCCGCAGAAGCGACTTCAGGATGCCGACGGCCCGTTCGGGTCCTGAGATGTACGTCTGGACGCTCGTCCCGTTGTCGTCGGAGTGTTCGACCTCGATGACCTCTCGTCGCTCCTCGCGGACGGTTCGGCGCCCCATCTCGATGTCGCCGATGTCGTCGAGTTGGACGCCGACGAACGTGCCGGCGACGGTCGCGATGTTGACGGCTTCCGTCTCGACTTGCATCTTGGCGCGCTCCCACTCGGTGTTCTGCACGACGCCGCCCTCGACGGCCGGGTGTCGAACGAGGAACTTCGTCGAGGACAGCAGCGCGTCGTAGAGGTCCATCTCGAACTCCTCGAACTCCGCGGGCGCGACGAGGATCACGTCCTCGCCGTCGTCGAACTGCAGCGCGATGTAGTCGGCGACGGTCGCGACGCGCTGGTTCACGTCGAATCGGCCGCCCACCTGTTCGATCTTCGAGAGCGGGAAGGTGCGCTTGCCGCTCGTCCCCGCGAGCACGATCCGTTTGTTCGAGAGCAGGATGCGGCCGTTCGTCCAGCCGGCGTCGCTCCGTTCGCGACCGTTACGGAGCGCTTGCAGGAACCGTCCGCGCGTGTCCGCGAGTTTCGTTTCACCTGGTTTCACACGCACCTACCTCCGTGTTCGAGACGTCTCCTCACCCGCCGTGTCGCGGTAGATCCTGAGTCGCTTTTCGACCGGATCGAACCGGTCGCGACAGGACGCCGGGACGGTTTCGGTCATCCCGATCGTCAGGTATCCTCCGGGTTCGACGGCGGATCCGAGCGTCTCGAAGATGGCTTCTTTTGCTTCTCTGTTGATGTATATGAACAGATTTCGGCAGATGACGAGGTCGAACGTCTTCGGGGGATCCTCCTGTACGAGGTCGTGTCGGCGGAAGGAGACGAGTTCCTGCACCTCGTCGCTGACGCGGTAGGTGTCTCCCTCACGCTCTATGTACCGGTCGCTGTTCTCCAGCGGTTCGAGTTGCTCTTCGAGATCGTTCGTCTCCGAGGCGTGATACTCGCCACCGCGTGCGGCCCGAAGAATCTCGGGCTTGATGTCGGTACCGAGGATCTCGACGCGATCGGCGTCGATTCGGTCGTCGTCGAGCGCGAGCATCGCCGCCGAGTACGCTTCGCGGCCGTCCGAGCAAGCGGCGCTCCAGATCCGGGTCCGGCCGTCGTCGCTCAACTCCGCGATGATCTCGCGTAACGCCTCCCAGACGTCGGGGTTGCGGAAGAAACTGGTAACGTTGACGCTGAGTGCGTTCAGGAGCGCTTCCTGTTCGTCCTCGTCGGCTTCAAGCAGCTCTTGATACTCGTCGTAGTCGTCGACGTGTCTGCGTCGCATCCGGGCGGAGACCCGTCGGTCGAGGTACGAGCGGTTGTACGAACTCGTCGCGAACGACAGCGACGACTCGACGTACTCGAGTAAGTCGTCGAACGCTCGCTCGTCTGCGTCCTCGGCGTCGTCGGATCCGGTGTCGATGTCGAGGCCCATCAGTCGGCCGCCCCCTCGGCTTCCGCGCTGTCGTCTTCCGGTGGGATCCACTGACGGCGCGCCTGCTTGCCCTCGTCGGGAACCGACAGTGAGTTCACGTCGAGGATCGGCACGACCTTCCCGTCGCCGACGACGGCCGTTCCGGAGAGTCCCTCCGTGCCTTTGAGGGGCCCCTGCAGCGGCGTCACGACGACTTCCTCCTGGCGCGCGACGTCGTCACAGCGGAGCGCGACCTGCCGGTCGGCGGGTCGGATGCGAACGATCATCCCGCTATCGCGCCGTTCGTCGCTGAGAGCGAGTGCGCCGCGGAGTCGAATCAGCGGGAAGATACGATCCTCGTGGACGATCACCTCGGCCCCGTCGACGCTCTGGACGCGCGTCTGCCGCGAGATCTCGTCGATGTACTTGATCGGGACGCCGAACTCTCGGTCGCCGACCTGCACGAAGAGCACTTTGATGATCGCGACCGACACCGGCAGCCGGATCGAGATGGTCGTCCCCTCGCCGAGCGTGCTGTCGACGTTGACCGATCCGTCGAGCGACTCGACGGTCGTCTTGACGACGTCCATTCCGACCCCGCGGCCGCTGACGTCGGTGATCTCCTCGTTCGTCGAGAAGCCCGGGTGGAAGATGAGGTCGTAGACCTCCTCGTCGGGCATTTCGACCAACTCCTCGCGCGGTCGGATGCCCTTCTCGGCCGCCTTATCGCGGAGCACGTCGGCGTCGATGCCCGCCCCGTCATCTTCGACCGTGATGACGACGGTGTCGTGTTCGCGCTCGGCTCGCAACTCGACTGCGCCGGTCGCGGACTTCCCGGCGGCTTCCCGCTCCTCCGGTGGTTCGATACCGTGATCCACCGCGTTCCGGAGCACGTGCATCAGCGGATCTGAAATCTCGTCGAGAATCGTCCGGTCGAGTTCGATACCCTCGCCCTCGATGTTGAAGCTCACCCGCTTGTCCTCCTCGCGCGCGAGGTCACGCACGAGTCGGGGGAACTTGTCGAACACCTTCTTCAGCGGGATGAGCCGCATATCCATCACGGTGTCCTGGAGATTCGAGGAGATTTTATCCAGTTCATCGAGGTTGTCGCGGCCGGTCGAGTCGTCTTCGCCGAGCGCCTGGCGGAGCTTGATCCGGCTCGTGACTAATTGCTCGACGAGGCTGTGCAGCTCGTCGAGCTGGTCGACGTCGACGCGAACGGACTTCACCGCCGAAATCGAGCGTGACTCCTCGTCGTCTTCGTCTTTATCGTCCTCGTCGCCGCCCCGGCCGCTGTCTCCACGCTTTCGCGCCGTCCCGCCACTGTCGTCGCTGTCCGCGTCGTTCTCGTCGGACTCCTCGGCATCGTCGCCGGAGTCAGCAGCGCCATCGACCTCCGCGACGCCTGGGGAGTTGCTGCCGGGGTCTGCGTCTGCCTCGGTCTCGTCGGTGTCTGCGGGCGCTGTATCCTCGGCCGCCGCGTCCGCGGCGTCGTCGTGTTCGTCTGCTGCGTCGTCGCTTGCAGCAGCGTCACCAGTCCCGTCCGCCGCGTCGCCGGCGGCCGCTCCGTCCGAGGTGTACGCGTCGACGACAGCGTCGACCGCGGCGGCCGCAGACTCGGCGTCGACGTCCTCGTTCGGGGTCGACGTCGGCGCGCTCCCGGCGTCGCCCGCGGACCCGTTCGCCGCCGGCGTTCCGGGGGTCGCCTCGGATCCGTCTGCTGTGGTGTCCGCGTCGGATCCGTCTGCGTCCGCGCTGGCTGTCGCACCGTCTGAGGAGGGGGCCGCCATATCTCCGGTCTCTCCGTCGAGCACCGCACTCACGTCGGTGAGCGTGACTGACTCGACCTTCCAGAGGTCCCAGAGGGTCGCTTCGAGTTCGTCGCGGTCCTCGTCGGCGACGAAGACGGCGAAGTCGTCTCCGAAGTCGCCGTCCTCGATGCGATCGAGGTCCGGGTCCGCACCGACAACCGCGAGGTCCTCCGGGAGGCCGCCGACGAACAAGCCGCCGTCGACGCTTTTCATATCTCCGACGTCGAGCGAAATCTCGGCGTGATACAGGCTGTCGGCGTCGGCGACGTCGGGCTCGTCCAGATCGAGCGCGTCCGAAGCTGCCGCGAGGGCTTCTCCCGACTCCGCTGAGCTGTCAGCGTCCGGGGATTCCGGCTCCACCGCGTCTTCCATTCCGTCTGTGTCGCCTGACTCGGCGTCTGCGGAGGCGGGTTCGGCGTCCGCGGCGGCTTCCTCCCCGGCGTCCGCGTCGGACTCAGGCTCTGCAGCGGCGCGGATCTCCTCGACGAGATCGCTCGGATCGCGCTGGGACTCGCCGTGCTTTTCGATCTCGTGGAGTATGTCGAGGATCTCGTCCATCCCGTCGAAGACCAGGTCCATCCGCTCGTGGGTGACCTCGATGCGGCCGTTTCGGACCTCGTCGAGTAAGTCTTCGACGGCGTGCGCCACGGTCGCGGCGTTGTCGAAGCCCATCGCCCCGAAGTTCCCCTTCAAGGTATGGGCTTGTCGGAAGATGTCGTCGATCGCTTCCTCGTCGTCGGGGTTCGATTCGAGATCCAAAAGTGAGTTGTTCAACTGCGTGATGCTCTCTTCGGACTCGGTGATGAATTCCTGGTAGAGTTCGTCGTCCATCGGTCACTCCTCCGCGAAGTACTGCAGTACGTTCTCGGCGATCTGTTCGGCCGGCGCGACCACGTCGACGCTCCCCGTCTCGATGGCGCGCCGCGGCATCCCGAAGATCGCGGACGTCTCCTCGTCCTGTGCGATCGTGTGTCCGCCGCTTTGGTGGATCCGCTGCATCCCGTCGACGCCATCGCGGCCCATCCCGGTGAGGAGAGTCGCACACAGCGGTCCCTCCACACTCTCGACGGCCGAGGCCATCGTGATGTCGATGGCGGGCCGGACGCCGTGAATCGGTTCTGTCTCCGTCAGTTCGAGCTTGAGACGCCCGTTCCGATCGCTGGTGACGAGCAGGTGGTGGCCGCCGGGTGCGACACGCGCCTCGCCCGCCTGAATCCGCTCGCCCGACTCTGCCTCCGTGACATCGTACCCCGACCGGCCGTCGAGTCGCGTCGCGAACCGCGAGGTGAAGCCTTCGGGCATATGCTGTACCACGAGGACCCTGAGGTTCGCCTCGCGCGGTAACGCTCCGAGGACGCGCTCGACGACGTTCGGTCCCCCGGTCGAGGCGCCGACGACGAGCGTTCCGGCCTCCGGGTACGTCGTGGTCTGCGTCGCTGCCGGCGAACTCCCTGCTGTCGATGCCGTCGATGACCCCGTGTCGGTGGCGTCCGTCTGCCCCGCAGCGGACCCCGTTCGGGCCGTCCGTTGCTGTCGGGACGCGTCTGCTCCCGTCGCCGTTCCGGACGCGGTCGCTCCATCGGCCGCGCTCGTGTCTGTCGACGCGGTAGAGCCGGCCGTTCGCGACGAGGACCCGCTCGTCGCAGTCGAACTGCCGCGGTCCTCCGAGGACAGGCGGGCGTTCGCCGAGAGGTCGACTCGGGCCGCGGACTCGACTTTCTCGACCAGTTCGCGCTTCACCCGCGGCATCGACGAGGTGACCTCGCCGCCGGGCTTGGTCACGAAGTCGACTGCGCCGCGGTCGAGCGCCTCGAAAGTCACGTCGGCGTCCTCCTCGGCGTGTGCGGACAGCATCAACACCGGAGTCGGGTGGTCCGCCATAATGGCGTCGACGGCCTCGAGGCCGTTCATCGAGGGCATCTCGATGTCCATTGTCACGACATCCGGGTCGTGTTCGGTCACCGCATCGAGCGCTTTCGAGCCGTCTTCGGCTTCGCCGACGACCTCGATGCCGCCCTCTTCGAGCAGGCTTCGAATGAGCGTCCGCATAAACCGTGAGTCGTCGACGATGACTGCCCGCGTCGACTCGTCGCTGCCGCCCGGCTCGGAGGCGGTACTCATCGCTCGTCTCCCCCGTGTCCGTCGTCTATCTCCGCCTGCGCCGTCCTCGAACGACGACGGGTCTCGGTTCGCAGCCGCGAGACGCACTCGTGTCTCGGGCCGTGACGCCGCCTCCGTCCCGTAGGCGCGTCCGGCCGGTCCACGCCGTGCTCGTACCCGCTCATCTCTACTGGAAAACTTCCCAACTGGGGGACTTAAGCGCTCGCCGGCGAAAATCAGCCGTGATAATAGCGTGCGTACATTTATTGCCGACGTGTGCGCCAAAATCAGGTAACAACCGGCGGCTCTACAGCCGTCGGCGACACGGCTATGTCGCAGGAACAACGTGCGGCGGCGGGCGCTTCAGACCCCACCGCCACAGACGACACCGACGCCACCGCCCGCCAGATGCAGGTCCTCGAGTTCGAGCTGGGGGGCGAGACCTACTGTGTCGACATCGACTACGTCTCCGAGATCGTCGACCGTGGCTCGCTCACCGCGGTCCCGAACGCGCCCGACTTCGTCGAAGGCGTGATGGACCTCCGCGGACGGACCACCTCGATCGTCAACCCGAAGACGCTCCTGAACGTCGAGAACACCGGTGAGGCGAGTCGTATCGTCATCTTCGACGCGACCAGTTTCGAGGACGACGCCGCGGTCGGCTGGCTCGTCGACGAGGTCGACCAGGTCGTCCGTGTCTCGATGGACGACGTCGAGGACCCGCCGATGGATCGCGGCGACTTCATCGAGGGAATCGTGCGACAGGAGGAGGACCTCGTCGTCTGGATCTCCCCGACGAAGACGGTCGACAAGTAGCCGTCACTTCCGCTGCCGCTCTCAGCCCTGGATGGGTTCGTGTGCCGCCGTCTCCGCTCGACCAGCGACGAGGATGCCGACGACGACACACCCGCCTGCGACGCCGAACGCCGGGAGATAGCCGACGGCGTCGGCGATCGCACCGCCCAGCACGCTGCCGATGCCGCCGCCGAGGCTCCCGATAGCCGTGTAGATCCCGAGCGCCTCCGCGCGGACCGTCTCCGACGCGAGTTCGGAGACGAGGCCGGTCGCGGTCACGGCGATGACCGCCCAGGAGGCCCCGAGCGCGAGAAACAGCGCGCCGACGACGAGCAGACCGGTCGGGGGCGCAATCGCCGCCCCGGTGACGGCGACGATCGGGAACGCCCCGGCGCGAAAGAGCAGTGCCCCGACCTGCAGTCGGAACGGGTCGAACGCCGCGGCCGCCGTCCCGGCCCGGGCGTACGCCGCGGCCGACGCCGCCGAACTCAGGATGAACAGGACGAACACCTCGTCGGTGGCGTAGCCCGCGTCGACCAGATACGCGGGTAACGGTCCGAAGAACGCCGAGAACCCGGCGAAAAACACGGTCGCTGCGAGGAGGTACCGGAGCAACCGCGCCGAGAACCGCCCGCGGAGGCGCGTGAGGGAGCCCCGACCGAGTCTGATCTCGCGGAGCGCCCAGTAGATTCGGGCAGGGCCGAACGGCACGGCGCGGGTGGCCCGCTCGGCGCCCCCGTTCCCCGCGCGGAAGCGACGTGAGAGCCGTCGGAAGCGCTGTTCGGACATCGTCACCGCTTCCGGATAGCGGAGGAAGACGACGAAGACACCAGCTAGCGTGGCGGTCGCGCCGCCGACGAAGAAGAGTCGCTTGGCTGCGAGCGCCGGCAGGCCGACGTGGGACCCGGCGACCGCAGACCAGACGCCGCCGGCGACGAGACCGGCCAGCCAGCCGTAGCCCTGGTAGTGGTTCAGCAGGCCGAATCGCTGCGTCCACAGCGACGGCTCGTAGCCCTCCACGACGACGACGTTCAGTACGGGCGCGGCGGCCGCGACGACGAACCACAGCGCGGCGTTGGCGGCGAGGACCGTCCACGGCGAGGCCAGAAACGGTAAGACGAGGAAGACGCCGGCACTCGCGCCCAGTGCGACGAGGATGAACGGTCGGCGTCGTCGCGTCCGCGCCACTAACCGCCCCCAGAGGATCGCGCCTGGCACGCCGGCGAAGGCAGCCGTGGCGGCGATGAGGCTGACCAGGAACGCGCCCGCGCCGAGGTCGATAGCGTAGAGGGGAACGAGCAGCGAAGCCGCGCCCACGGCAGCGTAGCCGAGTGCCCAGCCGTACAGCCACGTGTCTGTCGTCTGCGTCTGATCGGCGTCGCTCACGTCTGTCGCGACGGCGGACTATCGTATAGTTGTTGCCGGGCTGCCACGTCGCCCGCACCGGCACGGAGGCACGATCAGTGGTCCCCGGCGGTGCGAGCACCGGCGGCGAACACAAACAATCAAGATTGCAGGCGCAACATCGTAGGACAATCCGGTCTACTATGCGTCAGTATCTCGACCTCGTCACCGACGTCCTCGAATCCGGGGGCCACAAGCCGAATCGAACGGGCGTAGACACCATCTCGGCGTTCAGCCGCCACTACGAAGTCGACCTCGCAGAGGGCTTTCCGTTACTCACGACGAAGGACCTCTCGGGCGCGCGGTGGAACTCCCTGATTCACGAGTTCGTCTGGTATCTCTCCGGCGAGGAGCACATCCGCACGCTCCGCGAGGAGACTGGTATCTGGGACGCCTGGGCCGACGACGACGGCCGCCTTGACACCGCGTATGGGCGCTTCTGGCGTCGCTTTCCGGTCCCCGACGAGGGGCTTCCGGGCGAGTCCTGGCCCGACGACGGCCACCGCTGGATGAACGACGAGGGCACGTTCGACCAGATCCAGTACGTCCTCGATCAACTCAAAGAGAATCCTAACTCACGCCGCCTCGTCGTCAACGCCTGGCACCCGGCGAACGCCGCCGTCTCGACGCTGCCGCCGTGTCACTATACCTTCGTCTGCAACGTGCAGGGCGACCGCCTCAACGTCCACCTGACGCAGCGTTCAGGCGACGTCGCACTCGGCATCCCGTTCAACATCGCCGCGTACTCGCTGCTCGCGACGGCACTTGCCCAGCGGACCGGCTTCGAGCCCGGGAAATTCGCCCATTCCGTCGTCGACGCCCACGTGTACTGTGGCGCGGGCGACCGCGGCGCGTGGTACGCCGACCACCTCGGAGAGTTGCAGTCGCGTCTCGGGGACGTCGAGGACCGAACCGGGTATCGCGACGTGCGCGAGTGGCTCGAAGCGACTGCCCCCCCGGAGGCCGAGGGTGAGGAGCGGTACGACCACGTCCCCGGACTCCTCGAACAGTGCGCCCGGGAACCGAGAGCGCGGCCGACGATCGACGTCGCCGACGTGCCGCTCGACGACCTCACGTTCGAGGACGTCGAACTGTCGGAGTACGATCCCGCGCCGGGGATCCGCTTCGCGGTGGCCGAATGATGGACGTCGAAATCGTCCTCGTCGCCGCCGTCGCGGAGAACGGCACCATCGGTCGCGACGGCGGGATGCCGTGGCACTTCAGCGAGGATCTGGCGCACTTCAAACAGACGACGACGGGCCACCCGGTGATCGTCGGTCGCAAGACCTACGAGACGGTCGTCGACGCGCTCGGCGAACCGTTCCCTGGCCGGACGAGCGTCGTGCTCACCTCGCAGTCGCTCGACCTGCCGGCGGGTGCCGTCGTCGCCAACTCCGTCGAGGAGGCGATCGACCTGGCCTGCGTCGACGCAGCCGAGCGAGGGGTCGAGACGGCGTACGTCGCCGGCGGCGGCCGCGTCTACGAGCAGTTCCTCCCGCACGCGTCTCGGATGGTGCTCACCGAGATTCACGGCGCCTACGAGGGCGACACAGCCTTCCCGGCGTGGGACGACGACGAGTGGGTCGAAGTCGACCGCGACGACCGCGACCAGTTCGATTTCGTGACCTACGAGCGGCGACGGGAGTGACGCCGCCGCCACGTCGCCACCACGTCGCCGTCTTGGCCCGGCGACGCGCCGAACGCAAACTGCACCGGGATTTTTGTCGCGAGCAGTTCAACACGGCGGTCGTATGACTGCCACCTTCGAGGTGTACGAGGATCAGGCCGGAGAGTACCGCTGGCGGCTCGTTCACTCCAACGGGAACATCATCGCCGACAGCGGGGAGGGATACGCGACGAAGCAGAAGGCAAAGCAGGGCATCGAGAGCGTCAAACAGAACGCTCCCGACGCCGACGTCGTCGAAGCCGAGTAGCGGCGACGCGCCGCCTCGGTGCTGGTAGCACGGCCCTTCTCGGACCGTCGGTTCCGGTAATATCGTGTGCCGGTGGTGGCTTTATCCGTCCCCGGGTCGGAGTAGGGGTATATGAACCGAAACGACCAGCAGGCGTACGATCGGGGGACGTCGCTCTTCTCCCCGGACGGACGCATCTATCAGGTCGAGTACGCGCGCGAAGCGGTCAAACGCGGTGCGCCGAGTCTCGGCATCCGCACCACGGACGGGGTCGTCCTCGCTGCGCAGCGTCGGACCAGTTCGTCGCTGATGGAGGGCGAGAGCATCGAGAAATTGCACAAACTCGACGACTATCTCGGCGCGGCCTCGGCCGGGCACGTCGCCGACGCCCGCCGATTGATCGACGACGCGCGGACGGCCGCCCAGCGCAACCGACTGCGGTACGGCGAACCGCTCGGCGTGGAGACGCTCACGAAGACGCTGTCGGACGAGATTCAGGAGACCACCCAGTACGGTGGTACGCGCCCGTTCGGTGCCGCGCTCTTGGTCGCCGGGATGGACGGAGAGCGTCCGGATGCCCGCCCGCGACTCTTCCAGACCGATCCGTCGGGTGCACCCCAGGAGTGGCGCGCCGTCGCGATCGGTTCCGGGCGCGACGACATCCAGGAGTTCCTCGAAGAGCACTGGTCGGAGGAGCTCTCTCTCGACGACGGCGTCTCGATCGCCGTTCGCGCACTCTTAGAATCAGACGGCGAACTCGCCGCCGAGAGCGTGAGCGTCGCGACGATTACGCCCGATGGATACGAAGCAGTCGCAGAGAGCGACGTCGCGGAGATCATCGCCGAACACGCCCCCGAGAGCGACGACGACGAAGCCGGCGAGAGACAGTAACTCCGCCGCTATCCGTCTGCAGTCGCCGTATTTGGGTACGAGACACCACGGCACGGCGCGGGCAAAACGGAACCGTTTTACACATCCCGGAGATACGGAAAAGTGTAGCAGCGCTCCGTTGGTGTAGTCCGGCCAATCATCTTGCCCTCTCACGGCAAGGACCAGGGTTCGAATCCCTGACGGAGCACTTCTCCGAATTCTCGACGTCCGTACTGAGGGGACTGTGCTGTCTGTCACTACAGATGGCTTATCTGCGACGGATCCATCAGTTGCCGTATGGCAGTAGACGACGACACGAGCGACGCCGAGGCTCCTCTCTCGGGCGAGCGCGTGCAACACGGGACGGGCGTCACCTCGAACCGAGCGTTCCCGACGAACGCGTATCCGCAGCATCTCGATCCGTTCGTGCTCTTCGAGCGGTTCTACATCGAGCCCGACGAGGGGTTTCCGATGCACCCACACGAGGGGTTCGAGATCGTCTCGTACTTGCTCGAGGGAGGAATGGACCACGAGGACTCGCTGGGCGTCGCAAACACCGCCACCGAAGGTGACGTAATGCGCGTCACCACCGGCAGCGGGATCCGACACTCAGAGTTCCCGGCGGACGGAGCCGCCTGTAACGGCCTCCAGCTCTGGGTGAACCTCCCCCGCGCTCGGAAAGACATTGATCCAGGATACGCCGACGCAGATGCCGAGGAACTTCCCACCGAGTCCCGACCGGGAGCGACCATCACGACGGTCGTCGGCGAGGGCTCGCCGATCGAGTTGCAGACGCCGATGGAGTACCTCGACGTGCGCGTGACGGACCGCTGGACGTGGTCGGTCGCGGACGGCTGGTCGGGCTTTCTCTACGGTGTCGACGGCACCGGGCGCGTCGACGGGTGGTCGTTCGGCGAAGGCGATGTCGTTCCACTCGTCGACGCTCGGGACGTCGAGGTCGCGACTGACTCCGGACTACGGGTCGTCGCCGTCGCCGGCAACCCCCACGACGAACCGATCCGACAGCGTGGGCCGTTCGTCTTCTGACAGCGGGACAGACACGATGGGAGAAAGCGATTTGTGTCGCTCTCGTGAAAGCGATGTATGAGCGGATCGGACGGGAGCGTCGCCGCCGACGATACCTGCGAGCAGATTATGGAGGCAACGTTCCGAGCAGTGAGCAAACACGGGTACAAGGACCTGCGCGTCCGCGACATCGGCGAGGAGATGGAGCTGTCGCGGCAGGTGATTCACTACCACTTCGACGGCAAGTACGATCTGTTATCCGCGTTTCTGCAGTACGTCATCGAGCAGTACGAGGGCAGCGTCGACGTGGATGGGGATGCGGCGCCGCGTGCCGAACTGGACGCTCGAATCGATCAGTGTCTGCTCGGCCCGCAGTTCGAGGAGTTCACGCACTGGGACCGAATGAAGGTGTATCACGAACTGTTCGCGTACGCACAGCACGACGACGAACACCAGGATATCTTCAACGATCACTACGAGCACATTCGACAGAGCATCGTCGAGGTCATCGAAGCGGGCATCGAGCAGGACGTCTTCCGAGAGGTGGACGCAGAGCTGATGGGACAACTCATCACTGACGTAATCCACGCGGCTCGTGAACGTCGACTCGCCCTCGATCACGAGGACGCGCCGGCAGAGGCACGACGAGCCATCGACGCGTTCGTTCTCGATTCGTTGGAGCCGACGCAGTAGCTGCGGTAATCAGTTCGGAGTCGGATCGGGTGAGAATCCGGAGAAACGAGAGAGGCCGCGACCACGTCGGTCGCGGTGTGGTGGGTGCGAGCGTTACAGTTCGGGGACGTCCGACGGCATATCGAAGTCGTGGTAGTACTCGCCTTTCTCCTTCGAGAGGATGTTGAGGACGGCGGCCGCACCGTCGCCAGCCGCGATGACAGCCTGCCACTTCTCCGCGCGACCCATCGCGCCGGTAGCGTACACATTTTCGACCGACGTCTCCATATCGAGGTTCACGTCGACGACGTCCTCCTCGGTGAACGCACAGCCGAGGTCCTCGGCGAGGTCTCGGGCCCCACCCGTGGCGAGGACGACGTAGTCGGCGGTGTACTCGTCGTCGGCCGTGGAGACGACGAATCCGTCGTCAGTCCGTTCGACGTCCGTGACCTCGGCGTCGTGTAGTGCAGCGCCGCGGTCGCGGGCCTGGCCGCGCGAAATCTTGAGGAACTCGTCGCCGCTGATGCTTCGCACTGCGGGGTAGTTGAACAGATGCGCCTTGTGCATCCACGACTCGTCGGTATCGAAGACTATCGTTTCGAGATCGTTCTTTGCAGCGTACAGGGCTGCGCTCAGTCCAGCGGGACCGCCGCCAACGATTGCTACGTCTACCATCGTCGAAGACGGGGAACCCTCGAAAGAAGTATTTTACCATCTGGTAAAACCCGGCAAACGGTGCGGAGACGACGAATTTCTCCGACAGTCTGGCTCTTCAAGACGTGTCGAGCGGCTAGACGTGTCGGCTGTCTAATTCCGCGCTCCTGTGGAGGGCATCTGTCGTGTCGGAGATTCTGTTCGACCTGTCCCCTCTCGACCAAGACTTTTCAGCCGCGAACGACAATGTTAGAGTATGCCACACAATCAAGATACCGAGGGCGACACCGGCGGGGTCATCTCGGAGTACGAATGTCTCCAGTGCGGCAGCATCGTCCACTCGGAGACGCATCCCGGCGTCTGTTCGGAGTGCGGCGGCGAGTTCCAGAACCGAGCGAAGTCGCTCGAATGATACGCCCGCGTCGTTCGTCGCCTCTCGTCACCGTGCCCGCCCCCAGCGACTGAGCTGGCGGCCGCGACATACCGTTCGCGAGTCAACACACATATCCACGTCCCTCCGCCATACCGCAGTGATGACGAGAGAGATGGGACGCGCCGAGATCGACGACCTGCTGCAGGCGCGCGGCGCGGGCGTGTTGTCGCTGACAGACGGGACCGAAACCTACGGGATCCCCGAGTCGTTCGGTTACGATGGCGAACTGCTCTACTTTCAGTTGGTCTACGACGGCGATAGCGAGAAGATGCAGCTAATGGAGTCGACGGAGACCGCCTCCTTTACGGTCTTTACCGAAGAGCCCGCCGAGAGCGTGCTCGTCCGTGGTGCCCTCGAACGCGTCCCAGAGACCGCACAGACGCGGGCCGCGACCGCAATCGCCGAGAACGCCAACATTCCGACGCTGAACGTGTTTCCGAACACTGGCCCCGACGACCTCTCGATGGCGTTCTTTCAGTTGATCCCAGAAGAGCTCTCGGGCCGAAAATTCAACGACCGCGTGCCGAAGTAACCGACTTCCGGCCGTTCTCTCGGCCTTCTCGCTCGTCACTACGACAGTACCTTCTTGGGACAGACGGAGGCTCACGAACGCACCGTAGCGATCCGTCTTGCAGGTCCCCGCCTCAGGCTGCGACTCCCGGCCCCAGCGTCACCAGCGCCACCCCGACGGCCACCAGTACGGCTCCAGCGACGACACCGCGCGTGACTCGTTCGAGATCCCGCAGGAGGAAGTACGCGAAGACGGTCGTGAAAAGCGGTGCCGTCGACGCCAGCGATTCGACGATCGCGACGCGACCCGCTGGCAGTGCGAGCGCCCCGAACAGCGATAGCAGGGCGACAGCAGTGAGCGCGCCGCTGGCGGCGAAGTAGCCGTACGATCGGCGATCGGCGGACTGGAAGCCACGCGTCCCGCGGATCGCAGCGTAGGTGAGGAAGACGACCAGCGCACCTGCCTCGTTGAGCGCGACGGCTTGGAGGACGTCCGCCCCGCCCGTCCCGAGCCCGAACCGTCGAAGGACGTTCCCGAACGCGAACAGTGCCCCAGACGCCAGCGGGTAGAACAGATCACGTGACTCCCAGCCGGCGAGGTCGCCGCCTTTCGCGAGGCTGAGGACGACCAAGCCCGCGACGAGAACGACGATTCCGACCGCCGTACTGAGCGAGATCGGTTCTCCAAGTAGGCCGAAAGCGAAGACGGTCGCGAACAGCGGGCGTGCGCTCACGACCGCACTGTTGATGCTCGCGCCGACGCGGTCGACACCGACGAAGATGGCCAGGCGGCCGAGAGCCGTCCCCGTCGCGCCGGCGAACAGGAACAGCCCTGCCGTCGACGGGTCGAGGCCGGCGAGAACGTCGCTCCCACGGAGCGCGAGTAGGGCCACGAGAAACAGCGAGAGATCGACGATGACCACGACCAGCGCCGCCTGCAGGGCGGTGCCGTCGAGCGACATCCCCCGCTTGTCTAGCACTGGTGTGAATCCCCAGATGACTGCCGGGAGGAGTGCAAGGAGGTACACCATCACGTCGGAACCGAGGACCATAGCCGGTCTCCGAGCGGCCCGGATATGAACGTGTTCTTTCGTTGTCTCGATAGCCGAGTTTGCACGTCTTCACACTCCTGATCGTACCGCAGCGTACGATCTGTTGCGCAGCAGTTGCAACCGGTACGATAGCGAACGGATCCGCACAGCCGCCCCGTGCGCGTCCACAGACTGCCGCGGCCGCGGTTCCGAGACACAGCTATTTGAGTACCGAGAGCGTAATTCCCCGAAAACTACCCGTTAACTATGTTTCTTCTCCGGATATCTCGCTGTGATGGCCGATAAACTCACCAAGGTGAACCGATGGGCGACGAGGTTGGGGGTTCGGCCCGTCGCTGCACGTCTTTACTGGCTGATGCGGAGGCTCTACGAGACGGCGTGGGATGTGCGATACAAACAGCATCGGCTCCGTAGCGGTACCTATCGAGTGACGGCACAGGAGGCACAGGCGGCGTTCGCTATACCGACGAGACGTGAATATCTGGATTTCGTCAAACTGCCCGAGCGACCCCTCCTGGAGGAGTTGCTCTCGGATCTCCAGCCCGATGACGTGTTTTACGACCTCGGCGCGAACCTCGGGGTGTATTCCTGTTTCGCTGCCAGCGTCGTTGCACCGACGGTCGTGGCGTTCGAACCCCACCCGGCAAACGCCGACAAACTGGCGCAGAACGTCGCTCTGAACGATGCCGACGTATCCATTCAGCGGGTCGCCCTCGCGTCGTCGTCGGGAACGGCCCGGATGCAACTCGCTCCCGGATTCGACGCCGACGTGGCCGGCTCTGCTGGACATACACTACTCACGGATTATTACGACGAGGCGTCCGAGACGATTCAGGTCGAAAAACGGCGTGGTGACGAGTTCGTCGCCAACGAGGACGTACAGCCTCCGACGGTACTAAAAATCGACACCGAGGGATCCGAAATGGAAGTCCTAGAAGGGTTCGAATCGACTTTGGCACGTCCCGAGTGTCGACTCGTGTACTGTGAACTCCACGAGGACCGTCTCAATTCTCGGGGCCACTCGGTTTCGGACGTGTACGACCTCCTCGAATCACACGGCTTCTCTGTCGAAGACTGCTCGATAGAGGGGTACCAGACGTTCGTTCGTGGTGAAAAATAGGGAACTATAGTAGCATTTGCAAGTCTTCACTCATCGGATCGTACGCTGTCGTGCGATTGGATGAGCAATCAGTTGCAAATGCTACTATAATTGGTTCCTCCGTGTCCATTCTCCTCTGAGAGTGCCAGAGACTGCTATTTACCGTTCATCGATCCACAGGCCACAAAATTCGCAGATTGTTGGGTCTGTGTTTACCTGAGGTTCAGAAAGTTTTATTTTTTGGAATGGGGCCGGAGGGATTTGAACCCCCGATCGACTGATATCTCCGGTACGCGCCTCGGTACTCCAGAGGGTCGTCGTCGCGAACCGATGATCAGTCGGCCGCTCGGTATATCAGTCTGGAGTGTCGTCACCGGGCGCCAAGCCTCTGGAGTCAGTCGCCATGCCGGGCTTGGCCACGGCCCCTCTGCGTGCATCCGCTCGTATGCTGATTCTACATAAAGGGATTACGATCGGTCGGCGCTACGCCACCTCGAACCGTCGGCGATTAGCGATCCGTATCCGACCACGAACAGTCTTGGCACTTGTAGGCCGTCACGAACTCGGTCACACTCGGCATATACCCCACGGAGATGACGTTGCCGCCGCATTCGGGGCAGTCCATCTCGGCGTCCTCGATCGGTTCGGCATCCATCGGTGCTTCGCCCTCGACGAGTTCTGCGAGTCGCTTCGGCGTGACCATTCGCCCTTCGACGACGCGATTGCTCATACGTCGGGCACGGGGTGGAAGGTGGTAAATCCGTCGCGTGGGGGATCGACAGCGGAGCGGCGCTGCAGAAGTGAATCGCGGCCTCAGAGCCACGGGGCCCGGGAACCGTCGGTGTCGGGGTATCCGTACCCGACGTCCCCGCCGCTGTCGCCGCGGTCGCGTTCCGATCGCGAGTCCTCGTCGCTCTCGGCGTCGTCCCAGTCACCACCGTCGGCGACGGTCGAACTTGAGAGCGACGACGGAACGCTAGTATCGTCGTCGACGTCGGCCTCGATTTCGGGCTCGGATTCGTCGTCGGCATCGTCGACCGCGGTGTCCTCCGCGTCCGACGCGGGGTCGTAGGAGAACAACGCGGTGACGCCCAGCACGCCCAGTGCGACGGGGGCCTGCGTCGGCAGGAGCCCCAGGACGTCGATCGCGAGCATTCCCAGCGCGACCGAGCTCCCGAAGCGGAAGAGGTCGATATCGACCGCGCCGCGAAGCCGCGGGGCGAAGAGCGCCACGGCGAGCGCGAAGCCGACACCCGTGCCCGCTGCGGCGACGGCCCGTCCGACCGTCACGAGGTTCGGGTCGACAACCAGCGTGGCGTTGCTGAGGTCGAGGCTCGCGATCAGTCCGAGGCCGATGATGACGCTCGGCGACGGCAGGAACTCGCCGATCTTCGCGGATGCCGTCTTCGCGGCGACCGCGAGGATCACGAGGCCCGCGAAGCGGTGGAAGACCTCGAAGTTCAGGACCGTCTTCAGGGTTTCCGCAAAGAGCGCTTCGACCCCCGCGACCGGCAGCAAGAGCGCGCCGAGCACGAGCACGGAGGTGACCTGTTCGCGTCGGGTCCCGTCCATCTCCGCGAGGATGACTGCGACCGTCGCCGAACCGCCGAAGATCAGCAGCCCCGTCTCGATGATCCCGAGCGGAGTGCTGAGCGTCCCGGCGATGATGAGTGCCGGGAAGATTCCGTCGACGAGCGGGAGGGCCATTACCGTCGCGAGAAGCCTGGTCGCACCACCGACCTGCTGCTCAAGCTGAAGTGCAACAGGGTGCTGAGAGACGCTCATTCGGGACTAACGGCCGTCACCATCGGCCAAACGGCGATACGGGCGCAAGCCCGACGGCGAAGCGCCGTGGGCCTGGCCGAGCACTCCGAGAGAGTCGAGCGCGGGGAGCGTCTGATTCCCGCGTTTGAAGGACTGCATCGCTGTAAATGTAAAGTTCGCATCGAATTCGGTGGTCGGCTGACCTGCGATGCGCGATGCAGTGGGACACTCGGAGTCCATATCTAAAATATACGGGAATGGGATATTAAACGTTGTGTGGGACGTGTGCTCACGGTTCCGGGGCTCTTTCATCATCCAACCACGCAAATTTCCGATGTTCCACAATCCGGTCAAATAACTCTACGAACTGTCGGAACCGAGGGTTGGATGCGGCGATAGTTGCGTCGCGTCCGACTGCGCAGCGCCCACATCTCGCGGCAATAATTAACGTATCAGAAAGCGACGCACGACTGTGCTAACGCGGCCTGGGACAGATGTCCTACCGTCAAATGTGTACACAAGTATGTGTATCGAGCGCCGATACGTGCCAACGATCTTCACAGGCGTGGTGTCTCGCAACGCTTTTGTCGATTCACTGTGGACCGTTTATATGGCGAACGACGTTTCTGACAACGGCCCATTCTCCGAGAAACTTCGAGTACCGGAAGCGCTGACGTTCGACGACGTGCTCCTTCGACCGATGGAGAGCCGCGTCGAACCCGACGCGGCGGACGTCTCGACACACGTCTCGAAGAACGTCGAACTGAACATTCCGATCCTCTCGGCCGCGATGGACACGGTCACCGAAGCCGGGATGGCGATCGGGATGGCTCGTGAAGGCGGTCTCGGCGTCCTCCACCAGAATATGGACACAGAACGGATGGTCGCAGAGATCGAACACGTAAAGCGCGCTGACGAACTCGTGATCCGCCGGGAGGACGTGGTCACGGCGAATCCGAGCCAGACGGTCCGCGAGGTCGACGCGATGATGGAGCGAGAAGGCGTCTCGGGCGCGCCGGTCGTCGACGACGACGACGTCGTGCTTGGGATCATCTCCGGCACCGACATCCGTCCCTACCTCGAAGTCGGCGACACCGACGAGGTTCGGGAGGCGATGACCGACGAGGTCGTCACGGCCCCGCGCGACGTCGAGGCCCGCGACGCGCTCGAACTGATGTACGACCACAAGATCGAGCGCGTTCCGATCGTCGACGACGACGACCGCCTCGTCGGTCTCGTCACGATGCAGGGCATCCTCCAGCGTCGCGAACACGAGAACGCCGCCCGCGACGAAGACGGACGCCTCCGCGTCGGCGTCGCTGTCGGTCCCTTCGACGCCGACCGCGCCCAGGCGGCCGACGAGGCCGACGCCGACGTGATTTTCATCGACTGCGCGCACGCGCACAACCTCAACGTCCTCGACAGCGCACGCGAGATCAAGAGCGCCGTCGACGCCGACGTCGTCGTCGGCAACGTCGGCACTCAGGAAGCGGCCGAGGCCGCCGTCGACTTCGCCGACGGGCTGAAGGTCGGCATCGGCCCCGGTTCGATCTGTACGACCCGGGTCGTCTCCGGTGCCGGGATGCCACAGATCACCGCGGTTGCGGAGGTCGCAGATGTCGCCGCACCCGAAGGCGTCCCCGTCATCGCGGACGGCGGCATCCGCTACTCCGGCGACGCGATCAAGGCGATCGCCGCGGGCGCAGACGCCGTGATGCTCGGCTCGTACTTCGCCGGCACCGAGGAAGCGCCCGGTCGCGTCATCACGATGAACGGGAAAAAGTACAAGCAATATCGAGGAATGGGCTCAGTCGGCGCGATGAAATCCGGCGGCAGCGAGCGCTACCTCAAAGACACCGAAGAAGACGAGGAGTTCGTCCCGGAGGGCGTCGAGGCTGCGACGCCGTACAAGGGCACGCTCGCCTCCGAACTGCACCAGCTCGTCGGCGGGATGCGCTCGGGGATGGGCTACGTCGGCGCCGAGACGATCCCGGCGTTCAAAGAGCGCGCGGAGTTCGTCCGCGTCTCCAGTGCCGGCCAGACCGAGGGCCACCCCCACGACGTGATGATCACCGACGAAGCGCCGAACTACAGCCCCGACAGTAACTAGAGCCGCGAACTGCGGATCCTCTCGACCACCTTCGTGAGCCGACTGTCCCCGTCGCGACGTCGGCGTCACGCCTGACGTAGGGTTCACAAGGGGTATCTTGATATGCCCCCGGAAAACAATCCTTCATATCGGTGTCATCGGAACACCGCGAACTTACCAATGAGCGCTGACCTGCCGCTAGTGCTCGTCGTCGAAGACGAGCCAGATCTCGCCGACCTGTACGCAACGTGGCTGAGAGACGACTATCGCGTCCGCGTCGCCTACGGGGGACGTGAGGCCCTCGACGAACTCGACGACGAAGTCGACGTCGTCCTCCTCGACCGCCGGATGCCGGATCTCTCGGGTGACGAAGCACTAGAGGCGATCCGGGACCGGGGGGTCGAATGCCGGGTCGCGATGGTCACCGCCGTCGAACCCGACTTCGACATCGTCAAGATGGGATTCGACGACTACCTCGTCAAGCCCGTCTCGCGTGAGTCGCTCAAAGAGACGGTCGAGAATCTCCTGCTTCGCAACACCTACGACGACGGCATCCAGGAACTGTTCTCGCTGGCCTCTAAGAAAGCCATCCTGGAGTCCGAGAAAGACGCCGCGACGCTCGAAGAGCACGAGGAATACCAGAAACTCTCGGACCGCGTCGACGAACTCCGCTCGCAGCTCGATCAGGCGCTCGTCGAATTCGACGACGAGCACGATATGACGGCGATGTACCGCGACCTCGGCGACGACTTCGACGTCGAGCCCGCCGACGCCGACGTCGAACAGTCCGAGTAACGACAGGTCAGCTGCGATTCCGTTTCTTTTCTACTCTTTTCCGCTTCGAGCGGTGCGACGGGGTCGAGAGGTTCTCTCGTCGTTGTCTGCCTTTTTGTATATACAAACCCAACTAAAATAAGATAATATCATATCAGAAAGTGTCAGAAAATTTTATTTTAAACCGCGCTGATGGACTAATCGTCATGTCCGACGATGACACCAACGCTGTCGCACAGTACCTAGCTGACCACCCCCGCGCGATGGGCGTCCTGTTCACCGCCGTGCTCCTGCTCTCGCAGGCTGGCGCGGTCGTCGCCGGAGGAAATCACGGCGCGATCTCGGGCCCCTAAATCAGATCGAGTCTACGCTTAGATCCGTACTCCAGCGTAACGAACCGTTTGTCAACACGGGTATATTCTCTAGGGAGAGAAAATCTTCTAGCTCCGATAGCGTCAAATTGAAAATATTAGCTGTGCCTGACGACAGATAATACGTCTCGTTACCGGGAGTATAAGGTACGACGAGACTCCCGAGTTCGTACTCGGCGGCAGGGTACGTTATGTAATCTACTTCGAATCCATCGCCAGTCCGCTTGATCTTACACATATTGGGAAGCGCCGCTTGCACTTGTGCTACTGAAAAACTCCCGTCTCCAACCACGATGTAGTCGCTACCGATGTAACTGTCTTTGCGAGCGATCTCCAAGGAGATCCGGATCGGGAAGCCGTAGTTCAACAGTCGCGCCAGGCTTCGACCGATGTCGACGGCGCCGCTGTTGACCACGTCGTTCAGCGTGACGATCCCGGCGATCGCCCCGCGTTCGATGAGTTCCATTCCCTGTTCGTACGATTGACACGCGTTGAGCAGGAACGAGTCGACGCCGAGCGAATCGATCGTCGTGACGTCGAGCGCGCCGTCTGGGCACTGGAATCCGTCTTCGTCGATGTGTCCGATGTAGTGCAAGAACTCCGTCTCTTCGGCGAGCACGGATCTGAGTTCTTCCACAGAGAGTTCGTAGTGCGTCCGCACCTCGAAGGGGAGTTCGTCGCGCGAACCGTAGACCGATTCGACTGCGTCCCGCTCTTCGGCCATCTTCGGATCGTTGCAGACGACGGTGATTCCGATGTCGCCCTCGATTGGATCGCGGGACAACCGATTACGATACGCCTGCAGCGACGTCTTACTCGCACCGATCGGAATCCCCGGCCCGAGCCACGCCTGTTCGAGCGAGTCCGTCTCCGGAGGTTGTACGTACGTTTGTTTGCTCTCGTCGGGGCCGACTTGCTGACTCCGCGTGCCCGCACTTCGCGTGAATTCGCCGGCTGCTGGTGCGGTGCTCGGCGACGGCGGCGTCGCGGTTCTGCGGAGGAAGTCGTCGACGGCGTTCGCCTGAACGGACGACCCGCTGGTCGGTTGGGTCGCCGGCGTCGTGACTACCGCCAGGTCGTTCGCGACGAACGGCAGGAGTTCGACGTTCGGAGCGTTCGGCGTGACGTGAGCGGTGAGTTTCCACTCCGGGAGGTGCGGCTCGATCGTCTCGTAGGGGATACGCAGGTACGCTTCGAGCTGCTCGCCGATCGAACGATCGTACAGATCGGCGAAGTCCAGATCCAGCGTCGATTCGAGCGTCCGTCGCTCGTGGAGATCGACCTGGTAGTAGCCCTCCGTACGCGTGAGACAGTCGAGGAAGAAGGTCTGTTTGAGGACCCGCTCGACGGACTTCTCGAACCCATCGAGACCGTCGAGGTCGTACGCGAACCCGCCCTCGGTCACGATTCGCGGCGATGTCCCCGGCACAACCTCCGCGCCGAGATAGTACGCCAGCGGCGCGGCGACGTAGACGTGCCGGTGCGTCTCGGGGAGTTCCAGCCGAACGCCCGTCTCGGGCGGTTCGAGACCGTCCGGAGCCTCGAACTGAGAGCCGCGTTCGATGAGGGGCGGATGTCCGCGGAGCGTGGGATAGGAGCGCTCCACGGTCGTCGTCTTCAGCGCCGACCCGAGGAGCGAAACGGCACGCATAGCGTCCCGGGGATGATCCGTCGTCCGAATCGTCGCCGCGGGACGCTTGTGATGTGACCGTGCGCCGACGAGCACGTCGGTCTCCGACTCGAATTCGAGTCGCATTCGAACCGCATTCGAGGAGACTCGAAACGGGCCGTCGACCTTGAGATACAGCTTAATGGGTGCGAACAGTTCGATACTGTACGTCCCGTGGGGGAAACTTTGGTCCGCGAAGTGCTCTGCCTGCGCTAACATCTCTCCGTTTGCATCCCGGACGCAGACAGAGACGACATCCAAGTCGAACTGTGTCGTCCGGAGCGTCACCGCCTCGTCGGCGGGGAACTGAAACGCGTCGGGGTCGGCCGTCCGTAGTTGAACCTCCTCCGGCGTCGAGAGCACGAACCGGCTCCGTTCGATCGGATCGGAGACGACGACGCCCGTCTGATCGGCCGGTGAATCGAACTCGATCTGGAGGTGGTCGTCCCCAACCGGAGCGACAGCGTCCGACTCCGGCCCCCTACGGCGCCCAAACCCTTCCATTGTGACAATACATCACGCACGAAGCAAAAAGCGTACTGGTGATCGACGGCCCGTGTGGGTTCTCTGTCCCGCTGGGCAGAGACGGCTACGACTGTGGATCGATCGGCAGCCACTCCGAGGAGACGTTGGCGTCCCGGAAGTGCCAGCGCTGCTGTGGCGTCGTGCCGTCGAGCCGCAACTCGACGACGGCGTCGAACAGGGGCGCAAGGAGTCGGGTCGTCTCGGATTCGAGAGGTTCCGGCAGCCGAACGTGTGCCATCCCGTCGACCGTCCGGACGTCGTTCGCGAGGATGTGCAGGAAACGGAACACCGTCTGTTCGTCGTACTCGGACAGTAGGGGGGCCACGCAGTCGAACGCGACGCGCAACTCGGCGGGGTCGAGACCGCCGGCGACCGAATCGAGCTGTTCGATCGCCTCGCCGATCGCGACTCCGAGTTCGGCGATCGATCCTTCGGCCGTCACGGAGGCGCCCGCGTACCCACGTTCGCCGACGTAGATCCCGGGCGTCGAGTCGACGTCCGGCAGGTGGCCCATCGGCGCCGGTTCGTCGCGGGAATTCGAGGACGGACCGGCCCGCGCACCCGGATGCGTGGCTCTCTGTCCGTTGGCTGTCGTCGAGCGTCGCGCGGCGACGTCCCATCGGAGGATTCGCGTCCACTCCGGCGTCCAGCGCTCGACGTCTTCGAATCGGGCGTCTGGGCTCGCCCCCCGTTCGACGACGACGCGACGCCGGTCCGCCGCGTCCTCGTCGCCGAGCATACACCCGGACAGACGAGCGTAGACCTCATCGGGCACGGATCCGACGATCAAAAGCGCGCTACCGTTTGACTTCAGATCGTCGAGCGCGGTCGCGACGCCCACAGTGGCACCGACGTCTGTCCCGTCGGGGCCGCCTCCTGTGTGCATTCGTCTGCACACAAAACCGCCACTAAAGTAATACTTTGTGATATGAAACGTCTGTCAGGTTATAGGGATTATCGTACGTCTCCATAGATGTCTCGCCGGACGATACGGCGAGAATCTCCGAACAGTTACGATATTCCCTATTAGTTCGACTCGACGAACGACTCGATCCGGTTCAGCGCTTCCTTCAGTTCGCTCATCCCTGACGCATACGAGACGCGGAGATGTCCGTTCCCGCCCTCGCCGAAGACGCGTCCCGGGACGAGCGCGACGCGCTTCTCTCGGATGAGCGCTTCCGCGAACGCTTCGTCGTCCTCCCAGCCCGGCGGACACTTCGGGAAGACGTAGAACGCGCCTTTCGCCTCGAAGCAGTCCATCCCGAGTTCGTTGAAGCGGGAGATGACGAACTTGCGCCGACGGTCGAACTCCTGGCGCATCTCCTCGACGGCGTCGTCGCAGGACTCGAGCGCCTCGATCGCGGCGAACTGCGCCGTCGTCGGCGCGGATAACATCGTGTACTGGTGGATGCGGTTCATCGCGTCGATGATCTCCGCTGGGCCGAGGGCGTACCCCAAGCGCATCCCAGTCATCGCGTAGGCCTTCGAGAAGCCGTTGAACACGACCGTCCGCTCGCGCATCTCGGGGAGCGTCGCGATCGAGACGTGCTCGTCCTCGTAACGGAGCGCCGCGTAGATTTCATCGGACAGCACGACCAGATCGTGCTCGCGGGCGAACTCGGCGACTTCTGTGAGTTCCTCACGCGTCATCACCGCGCCCGTCGGATTGTTCGGGTAACAGAGGACGAGCGTGTCCGCGTCTGCGGCCCCGGCGCGTTCGAGGTCCTCGTAGGTGAGGACGAAGTCGTTCTCCGCGCGTGTCTGCACGGGGAGCGCCTCGCCGCCGGCGAACGTCACCGTCGGGCCGTAGGAGATGTACGACGGCTGTGGGACAGCCACCGTGTCGCCGGGATCGACGAGGGCACGCATCGCGAGGTCGACCGCCTCGCTCGCGCCCGCCGTGACGAGGATCTCCTCGTCGGGCTCGTAGGAGAGGTCGTAGCGCGTCACGTGCTCTGCGATCCGCTCGCGGAGGTCCTTACGGCCCCGGTTGGCCGTGTAAGAGGTGCGACCGCGCTCCAGCGAATCGATCGCGGCGGAGCGGGCGGCCCACGGCGCTGAGAAGTCGGGTTCGCCGACGCCGAGGGAGACGATGTCGTCCATCTCCTCGGCGAGTTCGAAGAACCGGCGGATTCCCGACGGCGGCGTCTCTCGGGCCCGCTTCGAGAGCGGGCTGTGTGTCCCCTCGGTCATGGCGAGATCGAGAGTCGATCGTCGTCGTCGCCGTCGCCGAAGTAGACGCCGCGTTCTTTGTACGTCGTCATCACGAAGTGCGTCACCGTCTGGGTGACTTCGGGGATCGGCGCGATCTGTTCGGAGACGAAGTTCGAGACGTCGTGCATCGACTCGCCCTCGACGTCGACTGCGAAGTCGTAACTGCCGGAGATGAGCCGCAGCGACGACACTTCCGGGAACTTCGCGATGCGCCGGGCGATCTCCTCGTAGCCGGTTTCGCGGTCGAGTTCGACGTTCAACTCGACCTCCGCGCGGACGTGTTCTTCGCCCACGCTGTCCCAGTCGACGACCGCCTGGTAGCCGCGAATCGCCCCCTCGGACTCCAGTTCGTCGACCAGTGCTTCGACCGTTGCTGCGTCCACACCGAGTTGTCGCGCGATGTCGTCCGTGCTCTGTCGAGCGTCACTCAGCAACAGGTCGAGCAGTTCCCGCTTCGCTTCCATAGACGGTTCGATGCGGTCCCCGTTGAAAGGGTTTGCTCTCCTTATATGATACCAAATGCCGCGAGTCAAAGTCTCACACGCACCTCGGGGTCGTGACACGGGTCGAGCACGTCGGGTGGGAAAGGCCCAATACCCCGGCGGACCGCCTCTGTGACGATGGCCCTCTCGGACGTCTTTCTCTCCCCGCTCGGACTCGCCGCCCTCCTCGCGGCCGTCCCCGTGATCCTCCTGTATCTGGTACGCCCGGACCCGCGCCGAGTGACGCTGCCGACGGTCCGGTTCCTGACCGACTCGGCGGGGACGTCGTCGTCGACGCCCCTCTTCGAACGGCTGAAGCGGAGTGCGCTCTTGCTGTTGCAGCTCTTGGCGATACTCCTGTTTGCGACGGCGCTCGCGACGCCGTACGTCTCGACGTCGCAGTCGGAGACAGTCGAGGAGACGGTGCTCGTCGTCGACGCCAGTGCGAGTATGAACGTCCAGTCGGATGGAGTGACACGATTCGACCGAGCGATCGACAGCGCCCGCGACGCCACCACCTCGACCACGTCCATCGTCGTCGCTGGCGGCGACGCCTCGATCGCGTTACGCAGCGGCAGCGCCGCCGACGCCGAGGGAGTCCTCTCCTCACTCCGTCCGACGGGCGCGCCAGGCGACCTCCGAACCGCGATCTCGCGAGCGACGAGCGTCGCCGGGGAGAACGCTCGCGTCGTCGTCGTCAGCGACTTCGCCGGCGACACCGACTGGGAGACGGCCGTGCAGGCGGCGAGCGCTCGCGGCCTGACGGTCGACTTGCGGCAGTTCGCGGCGGGCGGAACGAACAACGTCGGCATCGTCGACCGGCGCTTCTCGGGCGAGCAGGTGACCGTTTCCGTGCAGAACTTCGGGACAGCGAACGCGACTCGACAGGTATCGCTCGGCGGGGAGACGACACAGGTCTCGCTGGCCCCCGGTGACGTCCGCAGCCTCACGTTTCCGGTCCCGGCGGGCGGCGGTGAGATACGGCTTTCGCCCGGCGATTCGTTCCCGACCGACGACGTCGCGTACGTCGCCGCGCCCTCGGACGCCACCGTCGACGTGCTGCTCGTGACGAACGACCGGAATCGCTATCTCACGACCGCGCTCTCGCTCGTCGATCCCGTCGAGCTGACGGTCGTCGAGCCTCCGTCGTCAGTTCCGTCGCCGCCCACGGACGCCTACGACGTGGTGCTCTACAGCAACGTCGCCGGCGGGCAACTCCGCGATTCGCACGTCGCCGCTGGCCGCGACGCGCTCGCGGCAGGCGGTGGCGTCGGTATCCAGGCACAGGAGTCGATGCCGGTCGAATCGTACGGCGATCTGCTGCTCGTCTCGCCCAGCGGCGTGGGATCGAATCCGACGCTGAGGACGCCTGCGGACGACGAACTTACCCGTGACATCACGTTCCCGCCGCCGGAGCGGTACGTCCAGGGTGACCTCCGCGCGGGGCGTGCGCTGGTCTCGACCACGGAAGGAACGCCGATTATCGCCCGCGACAGCCAGGGCGGCGGGCGCGTGCTCTACTACGGCTACGTCGAAGCCGCCTCGGCGTTCAAATACGACTTCGAGTATCCGATCTTCTGGAAGCGGAGCGTCTACGCGCTCGCCGGCCGAGAATCGCTCTCGGAACTCAACCGGGAGACGGGCGAGCGGATCAGGCTCGGCAACGAGACGACGGTCCAGACGCCGCGCGGCGAGGTGACCGCGTCGAGCGTCGAGGCGACCGACGCGGGGTTCTACACCGCCGACGGAGTCCGATACAGCGCCTCACTGCTCGATCCCGCCGAGTCCGACGTGTCGGCGGCGACTGTCAACGCAACGGCGGGCGGCGGGCCGACCACGCGGGAGGAGGAACGGACGGCTCCCGACCCGCTGACGGAACTCGTCGCACTCGGCATCGTCGCCGTCGCGATTGGCGAGGTGGCGTTCCTCCGCCGGCGGGGTGATCTCTGATGGTCGCGCTCGGGGCACTCGTGCCGACGGCCATCCTGCTCGATCCCGCCACGGCCACACTGCTCGAACTGTCGGTCGAACTGATCGAGGGACTCTCCGTCGGCCTCGCGCGCCCAACGTACCTCCTCGCGTTTCCAATTGCGGCGCTCGCGCTCTGGGCGCTCGTCTTCCGCGACGCGTCTGGGACGGCTTCGGAGGACTCGCGACGGTGGTTCCTCGCCGCACGGCTCGCCGTCGTCGCGCTCGTCGTGCTCTCGGCGGCCGGTCCCTACACGACCCAATCGAAACTGACGACCGGCGAGCCGCGGGTGACGATGCTCGTCGACCAGTCAGACAGTATGGCCGTCACGCCGAACGTCGAAAACCGGCTCGCGGAGTCGATCGAATCCGCGGGTGTCTCGGTCAGACAGGTCCCAGTCGGCGCGGCCGACTCCTCACCCGTCGGCGACGCCGTCGCGGCAAACATCCGCGAGAACGGGAGTCTCGTCCTCCTCAGCGACGGGCGGGTGACGAGCGGGCAGTCGCTCCAGCAGGCGGCCGAACTCGCGCGCTCGGCCAACGCGACGGTCTCGACTGTCTCGATGGAACCCCGAACGCGAGAACGGTACGTGACGATCGAGGGGCCCGAGAAAGCCAGCCTCGGCGTCCAGAACCGATTCGTCGCCCGGGTCGACGGCGTCGGCGGGAACACCACCGCGACCCTCACGGTCTCGGTCGACGGCGAACAGGTGCTCGAACGGACAGTGAACGACGTGCCCGCGCCAGTGGTGTTCAACCACACCTTCGAGTCCACCGGCAGCCACACCGTGACCGCAGAGATCGACGTCACCGATCGGTTCGTCGAGAACGACGTCAGCCGGAAGACGGTTCGCGTGGTCGAGCGCCCGGAGATCCTCTACGTCTCGCCGGGCGAGTACCCCTTCCGCGACTATCTCGACCGCCTGTACGACGTCGAGACGGCCGAGCGCGTGCCGGAGGACCTCTCTCCGTACTACGCGGTGGTCGTGCAGGACACCCCCGCCGACGAGATCGGGAACGTCGACCGCCTCCAGGAGTTCGTCATCGACGGCGGCGGCCTGCTCGTCGTCGGCGGTACCAACTCCTTCGAGAGCGGCGGCTACCGGGGGTCGAATCTCGCGTCGATGCTTCCCGTCTCGGTCGGCGAGGGCGAACCCCGATCGACCAACATCGTCCTCTCGGTCGACGTTTCGGGGAGCGCCCAGGAGGGAATGCGGATCCAGAAGGCGACCGCGCTCTCGGTGCTCGACCAACTCGGCGACGAGAACGAAGTCGGGCTCGTCGGCTTCAACTACCAGGCGTATCGCGTCTCCGAGGTCGAACCGCTGTCGCAGAACCGCCAGGAGCTTCAGGACAAGATCCGGCGGCTTCGCGCCGGGGGGGCGACCGACATCGCCGCCGGGGTCGATGGCGGCGGCGAACTCCTCGGCGACCGCGTCGGGACGGTCATCCTCATCAGCGACGGCCACGACAACCCCGACGAGGCCGCGGGCGTCGCCCGACAACTCTCCGAACGCGGGATCCAGGTCGTCACCGTCGGCGCGGGCGAAACTATCAACGAGCGCACGCTGCGGACCATCGCCGGCGCCGGTGGAGGAAGCTACTTCCGGGCGACCGAGACGACTCGGCTCGGCATCCTCTTCGGCGGTACGGGCGCGCCCGGCGGCTCCGGACTCATCGTCATCGACCGTGGAACGTTCATCACCTCCGGCGTCACGCTGACAGCCGATCCCGACGCGTTCAACGACGTGTCCGTCCGCCGCGGCGCGGACTTCCTCGTCGCCGGCGACACCGGCCAGCCCGCGCTCGCGACGTGGCGCTACGGGCTGGGCCGCGTGGCCACGATCACCGCGCACGACGACGACGGCACGCTCGGCGGTCTGCTCCGCGAACCCGACTCCCTGCTCGTGACCCGAACGACGAACTACGCTATCGGCGATCCCGAGCGGAAGGCGACCGGCGTCACGGGTATCCCCGACACGCGCGTCGGCGAGCCGACGACCGTGACCTATCGCGGCGCCGACCGCCCCGCGGTTGACGGCATCGCGTTCCGGCGCGTCGGCGAAGAGACGTTCCAGGCGACGGTGACGCCCGACAGCACGGGCTACTTCCAGATACTCGATGCGACCTACGCCGCCGACTACGCCCGCGAGTACGCTGCCTTCGGTCCCGACCCGGCCCTGGAATCGCTCGCCGAGGACACCGGCGGCCGGGAGTTCACTGCGGGGCAGGGCGAACAGATCGCTCGCTTCGCCACCGAGCGCGCCCGTGGCATCCGGCCCGTTCGGACCGACTGGACGTGGCTCCCGTTACTCCTCGGCCTACTCGTCTTCACGGCCGAAGTGAGCTACCGGCGGCTTCAAGTTCGTCGCCGCGATACCACGTCGGACGGAGGCCTCCCGTGAGTTTCGTCGGCCGTCGCCTGAACCTCGTGCTCGTCGCCGCCCTCCTCGTCCTCGCCGCCGGGACCGTCGGAGTGACGGCGCTCTATCAGTCCGGCGTCTCCGAGGTGGCGGCACAGAACGACCAACTCCGAGCGCAGAACGAACAGCTCCGCGAGGATCTGCGCTCGGCCCGCGACCGGATTCAGTCGTTGCAGTCGCGGGTGTCGGAGTTGGAGAATCGCGTCGAGGAGCTACAGAGCCAACTGTCGACGGCTCGCGACGAGCGCGACGCGTATCGGGAGGATCTACGCGCAGTCTGCCAGCAGTGGCAGCAGGCGAACGAGACAGTCCCACAGGAGTGTGAAAATGTCTAGCGGCGACGACGACCCCGTCGAGGAGTGGCTCGGTTCGGCCGAGGAACGAAACGGCGAGTGGCCCGACGACGGCGACGATGCGCGGGGCGACGGCGACGCCGACGACCTGACGTTCGACGCCGATCCGGGCTTCGGCGCTCGAACAGCGGACGCAGACGGGCGTGACGGGGACGCGGAACCTGCCGCCGAAACCGGAACCGCCGCCGCGACGGATCGCGTACGGGAAGCGCTCGACGAAGTCAGACGCGAAGTGCAGAAGGCGGCACTCCTCCAGGCCGCCGTCGACGCCGCACTCCTCGCGGTTCTTGCGAATCTCGCCTTCGCACTCTTCGAACCGTCGTGGCTCGCGACCGCGTTCGGTCTCCCGACGGTCGTCGTCGAAGCGCTCCGCGCCCTCCCGTTGCTCGGCGACGTCGCCCCGCGATCTATTCACGCTGCCTCGCTTCTCGCCGTCGTGGTCGGCGTCGTCGCCTTCGCCGTGGAGTCGGCGCTGCGACTCCGTCGCCCGCTCGTCGAACAGTTCGAGACGGCCAACCCCCAGGTTCGGGAGGCACTGCGGACCGCCCGCGACGCTGTCGGCGATGACGCCGACACCGCGATGGCGCGTCGCCTCTACGACGACGTGATCGAGACGCTCGGCGAGACGTCGAGCTTCGAACTCGTCGCGACCCGCCGTGTCGCCGTTACCGCGCTCTTGATCGTCCTCGTGAGCCTCGCGAGCGTGCAGGTCGCCATCGTGGACCCCGACCTCGGCGGCCTTCTCGGTCCGGGTGGCGACGGTAACGGACAGCTCACGCCGCCCGACGACGACGACCTGCAGGACGGCGATCAGATCCTCGGCGACCCCGAGGACGTTCAGGCCGGCGACGAACTGGAGAACATCACCGTTCCCGGAACCGGCGACGGCACCGGCGACGGTCCGACGGGGCCGTCGGGCGGCTACGTCGGCGGGGGCGGGAGCGGCGAGTTCGACAGCCAGCAGGCCGGCTTCACCGGCGCCGAGCAGATCGAGGATGCCGAACTCGTCCGGGAGTACAATCTGCGGATCAGGGAGTTCGACGAGGAAGACGAGGGCGCGGCCGCCCAGACCTAATCTGAACCTACTACGATGAACGGAACAAACGAGGAGATCGAACAGATTCAGCGCAGACTCGCCGCCCTCCGCGAGGAGGTCGCAAAGCGAATCGTCGGGCAGTCCGACGTCGTCGAGCAACTGCTCGTCTGTCTGCTCTGCGACGGGAACAGCCTGATCGAGAGCAATCCCGGCCTCGGGAAGACGACGCTCGTTCGGACGATCGCCGAGGCGACCGACCTGTCGTTCTCGCGCATCCAGAACACGCCGGATCTGATGCCGGCCGACATCACCGGGACCGAAATCATCCGGGAAGTCAACGGCGAGCGGGAGTTCGTCTTCGAGCGCGGGCCGGTCTTCGCGAACATCGTCCTCGCCGACGAGATCAACCGCGCGACGCCGAAGACGCAGGCGGCGCTCTTAGAGGCGATGCAGGAGAAGCAGGTGACGACCGCCGGCGAGACGCGCGAACTGCCGCGTCCGTTCTTCGTGCTCGCCACGCAGAATCCCATCGACCAGGAGGGGACCTATCCGCTTCCGGAGGCGCAGACCGACCGCTTCCTGCTCAAGATCCTCGTCGACTACCCGAGCCGCGACGAGGAGCGCGAGATCGTCGACCGGTACACCACGGGCGCACCCGATCCGACGGTAGAGCGCGTCCTCTCTCGCGACCAACTCCAGCGGGCCCAGCAGTTGACCCGACAGGTCCCCATCGCCGACGACATCCGCGACGACGTGATCGACCTCGTGCGCTCGACGCGGACCGCTGAAGACGTCGAGTTCGGCGCGAGCCCCCGGGCCAGTATGGGTCTCGTCCTCGCCGCGAAGGCGCGCGCGTTCCTCGACGGCCGCTCGCACGTCTCCTGGGAGGACGTCGAGGCGATGGCGCATCCGGTGCTCCGACACCGCCTCATCGTCGACTTCCGGGCCGAGCGCGAGGGCGTGGGCGCCGACGACGTCGTCGCAGACCTGTTGTAACGATGCCTATCGAGCCCGCGTTCCTCGACGAACTGGCCCGTCTGGAGGGGGCGCTGCGGCGCGAGACCGACGCCCGACAACAGGGCACACAACGCTCGTCGAACGTCGGTGAGGGGCTGACGTTCAGCGACTATCGCCGGTACACGCCCGGCGACGACGTTCGGCTCGTGGACTGGCGCGTCTACGCCCGAACGGACGAGTACTTCATCAAGCAGTACGAGGCCGAACGCAACCTCACGGTCCACGTTCTCCTCGACACCTCGGCCTCGATGGACTTCGGCGAGGGCGCGGCCAACAAATTCGAGTTCGCGGCCCGATTTGGCCTCGCTTTCGCGTACTTCGCGGCCACACAGCACGATTCGTTCCGGTTCTCGGCGCTCGGCACGGGCGTCGACCGCCTCGACCGCGGCCGGTCTACGCGTGGCGAACTCCTCCGCCTGCTCGACGCCGTGAACGCGATCGAACCCGACGGCCGGACCGACTTCACCGACGCGCTGGAGGCGTACGGGCGGACGATCCACTCGCGCTCGCTCGTCGTGGTCGTGAGCGACTTTCTCGACGATCCCGAGGCGATCGAAGACGGGATCGCCGCGCTCGGACACAACGACGTCTTCCTCGTCCACGTGGTCGCACCCGAGGAACGTGACCCCGACGTCGCCGGCGACACCGTCTTCGAGGACCCCGAGACGGGCACGACCCAGCGCGCGTACTTCGCCGGCTCGACCGCCGAGGCGTACCGCGACCGGCTCTCAGAACACGTCGACGACGTCGCCGCGCGAGCCCGAACGCTCCGCGCCGATCACGTCGTCGTCGACACTGGCGCGGACTTCTTCGAGTCCTTCGCCGAGGTTTGGCGGCAGCAGGACCGCCGCGAGCGGCAGCGCAGACGGCGGTGAGGGTGGCGGCGCACGAAGCAGCGACGACAGCGGTAACGCGCCGATGTATGAACCGGCCGCGACGGGGCGCTTCCGGCGGCTATATTTCGCTCGGGTGGTGACGTCCCGGTGTGACCGACGCACAGGACCGCCGGGTCGTCGCTCTCGTCACTGGCTCGCATTTCGTGAACCACTCCTATCTGGTGATGCTTGCGCCGCTCGTCGGCGTGCTCGCCGCCCGCTTCGACGTGAGCATCGCCGCCATCGGGCTCGCGATCGGGGTGCAGAACGCGGTCGTGCTCGTCCTCCAGCTTCCGATGGGATACGTCTCCGACGCCTACAGCCGGACGCTCGTGCTTGGAATCTCGCTCGTCGTGGGCACCCTCGGCGCGGCCCTCACCGCGCTCGCCACGTCCTACGCGTGGCTGCTCGCCGCCCAGCTCGTGCTCGGAGTCGGGGTCGCCGGCCACCACCCCGCTCACTATCCGCTGCTCGCGGCTGTCTCGACCGACGAGAACCGCGGACGAGCCTACAGCGCCCACGCCTTCGGCGGGTCGGTCGGGCTCGCCGCCCCATACGCCGTCGTCGCCGGGACGACGGCGCTGGATCTGTCCTGGCGCGTCGCGATCGGATTCGTCGCCGTCGTCGGCGCGGCCTTCGCCGGCTACTGCCTGCTCCGCTTCCGCGGCGTCGACGACGAGATCACCCGGCCGGGGCTGGCGGAGCGCCCCGACGAACGTCCCACGCTGCGCTCCGTTCCGGGTCGGATTCGCGCGCTGTTCCGGACGCTCGCCTCCTCGGGCGGGATCTTGGGGCTCACAGTGCTCGCGTTTCTCACCTCTGCGGCCGCGTGGGCGATCCGGACCTACACGCCAAGCCTGCTCGTGCGCGGCTACGGACTCCCTGAGGGGACTGCGAGCGCTCTCACGTCGGCGATGCTCGTCGTCGGCGCGGGGCTGATCCTCGCCGGTGGCGGCCTCACCGACCGCGTCGGTGCCGGGCCGATCGTCGTCGGCGGATACGCCGCGCTCGTCGTCGTCGCCGCGCTGCTGGCGACGCTCTCGCTCCCGTTGGCAGCGGTCGGCATCGTGCTACTCTTGAGCGGGAGCATCAGCTTCTCCCGCCCGGCGCGCTCGACGCTCGCCGATCGGCTCTCGCGGCGCGCGGACCTGGGGAAGAACTTCGCGCTCGTCACGATCGGTATCTCGCTGGGCGGCGTCGTCGCCCCGCCCGTCTTCGGCTATCTCGTCGACGTGGCCGGTCTCACAGTCTCATTCGGGCTCGTCTCCGCCCTCGGCGTCCTCTCGCTCGCTCTCGGGCTCCGCATCGTCCGCGACGCGTCGTTCGCGGTTCCCGGTGCGGCCGCCGGCGCCGATGGCGATTGAGCTCTGCCCGGTCCATCGGGCTGCGATCGAAACGGTGAATCCGTCGCTGTACCCACGCCGAGTATGAACTACCTCCCGTGGGCTATTCTGGCCCTCGTCGCGTACTCGCTCGTCGCTCCGCTTATGAGCGTCGCGACGACCGGTTCGGTGAAGATCCCCAGCAACGTCGCGGCGCTCTTGGGCAACGCGATTCTCGTCGCTGGCACGGTCCTCGTCGTCGTCTACAACGGGTCGGACGCGCTCTCGTACGTTTCTCACCCCAAATCCAAGTACGTCTTCGCCGCCGGCGTCTGCCTGATGGTCGGGATCCTCGCGTACTACCGGGCGCTGTCGCTCGGTCCCGTGAGCGTCGTCTCGCCGATCTTCGGGATGTTCCTCGTTCTCAGCTCGGCGCTCGGCATCGTGTTCCTGAACGAATCGCTGACGGGGCGGAAGCTGCTCGGGATCGGCCTCGCGCTCGTAGCGGTGTATCTGGTCAGCGTCGAGTGAACCGGCCGGCCGCGAGGCTGCACACCGACCTGCCGCAACGGACAACGTCTTTTGTCGACAGCCCTCTACCTCGGCTATATGGTTCTAGTCGAATCCGATTCGGAACTGTCGCACGGCGAGGAGGCACCGGCGTTCGAACTCCCCGGTGCCGACGGGGAAACGTACACGCTCTCGGATTTCGACGACTACGAGGCGCTGCTCGTCGTCTTCACCTGCAATCACTGCCCGTACGCCGAGGCGAAGGTCGACGAACTGAATCACCTCGCGAGCGCGTACGACGACCTCGCCGTCGTCGGAATCAACCCGAACGACGCCGCGGAGTATCCCGACGACTCCCTCGAACGGATGCAAGAACGTGTCGACGCGGGCGAAATCGAATACACCGCGTACCTCCGCGACGAGTCACAGGAGGTCGCGCACGCGTACGGCGCCGTCTGCACGCCCGATCCATTCCTCTTCGAGCGCGACGGCGATACGTTCCGACTCGCCTTCCACTCACGCATCGACGACGCGATGAGCCCCGACGAAGAGCCGAGCCGTCACGAGATGCGCGAGGCCGTCGAAGCACTTCTCGGGGGTGAGGACGTTCCGCTCGCAGAGACCCCCTCGCAGGGCTGCTCGATCAAGTGGACGGACAATTGAGTCGGCGACGGCTATCTGCATTCTCTCCTTGATTGCACTTATATACGAAGACGAGACCACGCACCGCGTGCGTTGACCCCTATCACAGGGCGCGCCGCGGATGCGTAGCACACCGCCCTGTGAGCCGTCCAGTGCTACCTGTTCGCTTCTCCGATAGCACCGCTACGACAGGCTTTCGGCCTCAGAGAGCGCTTCCCGGGCGTTCTCGACGGCTGCTTCCTTCGTGGCGGGGTAGGCTTCTACCTTCGCCCGCAGCGTGATCCCGTTGCCGCGTCGGACGTCGCCGCGGAACGCCGCCTGTTTGTCCAATCGTAAGAATAGCTCGGTGTTCTCGGTGACGCGCTCGTCGAGTTCCTCGAGTAGCGCGTCGAAGTCCGGCAGTTCGGACAACTTCGCGAGGACGTGGCGGACGTCGTCGGCGTTCTCCACGCGAGCCGAGAAGACGATGATTCGGTCGCCGTGGTGACCGGTGCTCTCGGTGCGGGTCACCTCGAACTCCTCGGGGAGGAAGGTCCGGAGCGCGCTCTCGACTCGCTTGTCGTCTTCGGTCTCGTAGCAGAAAGTCCGCAGATCGACGTAGTGAAACGGAATTCGGGGCATTAGCGACGCTTCGCGCTGCGGCGGGGAAAAACTCCCGTTACTCTTCGTCTTCGTCCGCGGCTTCGAGCTGGTCGGCGGAGATGCCGACTTCCTGACCGTCTTCGAAGCTGACGGTGTAGGTCGCGTCGCCGAACATCGTCTCGACGACCTGCGTGATCGTGCCGACCTCGCCGTCGAATTCGCTGTGCTTGTCGCGCAGTACCACGCTGTCGTCCTCTTCGAACTCCATACCGGAGAGCCGCGCGCGCGGGTGAAAAATCGACTGGTTCCGAACGCGGAGTCGCCGAGCCGCGCTCACCGGAACCGCGCCTTCCGCAAACGGTACTATATATATGTCGGCGAGCCGTGCGATCCGGTATGCGAACGACACGGCGGTCCTATCTCGCTGCGGTCGGTGGAGTGACGACGCTCGGCGCGACAGCCGGCTGTCTCGGCGGCTCCGGTGGGAGTGCGCTTCCAGAAGGGTGTGACGTCGGCAACCTCGACACAGTCTCGTCGCTGCCGCGCCCCGCACTCGGCCCCGAAGACGCCCCCGTCACCGTCGACGTCTTCGAGGACTTCACCTGCCCGCACTGTCAGGAGTTTACGCTGTCTGTCGCTCCGAAGATCAAGTCGAACTACGTCGACGCCGGCGACGTCCAGTTCCGATTTTTCGACTACCCGATCCCGGTGAGCAACTGGTCGTGGCTCGCGGCCTCTGCTGCGCGCGCGGTGCAGGATCGGAGTGACGCCGAGACGTTCTTCACCTTCACCGAGCGCGTCTACGAGAATCAGGGTCGCCTCAGCGACGACGGCTACCAGGTCGTTCACGACATCGCATCCGACCTCGGTGTCGACGGCTGTACGGTCGCCGCGGCCGCAGACCAGGAGTCCTACCGTCCGGTCGTCGAAGCGGACCGAGAGACCGGATCCGAACGAGGCGTCCCCGGAACGCCGGCCGTCTACGTGAACGGGCAACTCCTCGACAACTACGGCTGGGAGCGCGTCAGCGGCGCCATCGACAGCCAACTCGGCTGATCGAGCCGCCTCTCTGGAAACTGGACTCAGTCGAGACCAGGTGTCGTGCCGCTCGGCGTCGGAAGCGCGCGAAGCGACCGCGGTGGCACCAGGAAGTTACCGCGACGCTTCACGAACACGTATTCGAGAATCCCGTTGTTCACGCGCTGTCTGATCGTCGGAATCTCGGTGAGGTCCGTCCCGTTCATCGCCCTGCGAACCTCCTCGAACGTCGATATCTCTCGTTGCAGACTGGGGAAGTGTAGCCCCGCCTCGTCGTCGTCGGTCGACTCGAAGTGTCGTCTGAGCGTTCGCGGCGTCCCGTCCGCTTCGCGGTTCGCACGCGCGGCTTTCTGGGCGTGGCCGACGCGGGCGAACTGTCGGGCGTGGCCTTCGATGTCGTCGATCATCTCCGCCGTGACGCCGCTGTCGTCGCCGAGGTTCGCGCCGACGCCCTCGACTAGGTCGCGCTCGGCGTGCACCGGCGAGAACATCTCCGCCACGCGCTGTTCGAAGGACTGCTCCTCGTACCAGTCGTCGAGACGCATCCGGAGGTTCGAGACGTGTTTCGTGGTCCCACCCGCGAAGGAACCCTGCGAGAGCGTGACGTAGTCTTCGGTCGCCTGGTTCTGCTTGAACCCCGCGATGAAGCCCATAAAAAGCGGTGACTCTTTCGGGACCGGATTCGACGATGGGATGCCCGCCAGCCCGTCCTGTCGGTCCGCGGGCATCCCTGCACCGACGAATCCGGACCGGCGATCTGAAACCTCGAAGACGTCCGTGAGGGTCGCCTCGACGGGGACGTCGTTCGCGGTGTCTTCGTCGCCTGTCAGCGCTTCCTCGGCGGTGAGGACGACGTCCGCACGGTCTGAGGCGAGGTGAAGCAGCGCGTCCTGCCGGTCCAGCGTCGGCGTCTCGAACGACGAGAGTGCTCGGGGCTCGGGGAGGTCGATCGAGTCGGGGAGGTCGTCTTCGAACCGATCGAAGTACCGCGGTGAGTACGCGATCGAGTATAACAATCCCTCGCTGCTCCGTTCGTACGCCCGATCGAGCGTCTGTAGGGCTGTCTCGACGGTCGCTCTGTCGGCCTCCTCCGGCGGCCCCTCGCCCGGAAGGGTCAGATACAGCAACAGTTGATGCCTGGGAAGCAGCGTGTTTCCGTGTTCGTCAGTCCGGACGCGGTCGTTCCACGCGTGCTGTCGCTCCGGCAGCGACGAAAACTGGTCGGTGCCGGCTGGCACCGGTTCCGCTGTGCGTTCGAGACACGCCGACAGCGCCGCCGCGCCGCCGACGGCGACGGCTGCTTTCAGCACGTCGCGACGCGTCCGGTCGCCCCGCCCGTCTACCATACGAGTCAGTAGATCCCTGACGGCAAAGTGGGTTCTGATGGCGCACAGTGTGTGCGACCAGCGGCAGCGTCGGCTACCTGCTGTGGTTCCGAAAGCGACGCGGATATTTATCGGGACAGCAAAAAGGGTCCCGTGACTCGTCGCGAGACACGAATTCGGCTCGCCATCGGAGTCTGGGGGGTGCTTGTCTCGCAGGTGTTTCTGTACCCCGGCGTCGAGGACATCGTCACCGCACTCGGTGGCGGGGGAGAAATCCGCGCCGGGATGTGGTTCCTCGTCGCGGAGTTCGCCGCGTTCGTCACCTTCGCCAGCGTCTGGGGGGCCGCGAGCGACGCCCTCGGGCGACGGATGCCGCTGGCCGCGGCCGGCGCACTCGGCGGCGCGGCCGGCTACCTGCTTCTCGCGGCCGCACCGACGCTGGGAATCCCGTTCGCGGGTGTCCTTCTCGTTCGTCTCGTCGGCGGCGCGGCGACGATCGGCGCGTTCTCGCTCGCGATCACCGCCCTGGCGGACCTCTCCGGTGGCAACGGTCGGAATATGGGCGCGGCCGGCATCGCGATCGGTCTCGGCGCGGCGCTCGGCTCCGTCTTCGGTGGCCGTCTCGCCGACGCCGACCCGCTGTACCCGCTGTACGCCGCGGCGGCGACGCTCGTCGCGGTCGCGGTTCTGTTCATAACAATCTCCGAGGAACTGCCGGGAGCGGGTCGGATCCGCGTCGGCGACGCGCTCAAACGGCTCAAGGACCGCCCGGTACTGGCCGTTCCTTACACCTTCGGCTTCATCGACCGGATGACGGCCGGCTTCTTCGCGCTCGTGGGCGTCTATTACTTTCGGGAATCGTTCGGTCTCGACGCCGCCGGCGCCGGCCTCGCGCTCGCGGCCTTCTTCGTCCCGTTCGCGCTCCTGCAGTACCCCGCGGGCATCCTCTCGGACCGCGTCGGACGGGCGATTCCAGTGACCGTCGGGTCGATCTGTTATGGGCTCGGGATCGTCGCCGTCGGTATCGCGCCCGGCGTCGAACTGGCTGTCCTCGCGATGGTCGCCGTCGGCGCCCTCGGCGCGCTGGTCGCGCCGGCGACGATGGCTCTCGTGACGGACGTCGCCGCGCCGGAGACGCGGGGCGCGGCGCTCGGCGGATTCAACGTGTTCGGAAGTCTGGGATTTCTCGCCGGATTCCTCCTCGGTGGGCTGACGACGTCGACAGCGGGGTTCCTGGCGTCGTTCCTCCTCGTCGGGTCTTCGGAGGTCGCGATCGCACTCGTCGCCGGGCGGGCGGTGTGGCGAATCGCCGGGTCGGAAGACGCCGGGGGCGGGGGACGGACGATCGTGAGCGATGCGTCCGAGTGAGTTACTCGTGCCCGGAGACGCGGACGGGCTCGTAGGGCTCTTCGAGGTACTCGATGTCCGAATCCGAGAGGTCGATCGACAGCGCCTCGACGGCGTCTTCGAGGTGTTCGACGCTCGTCGTCCCGACGATCGGCGCGTCGACCCGGTCGTCGGCGAACAGCCACGCGAGCCCGATTTGGGCCATCTTCACGCCCTTCTCGTCGGCGAGTTCCTGTACGCGCTCGTTGACTGTGCGGCCGCCGCTGTCGAGATACGGATGCTGGTGCGCGTAGTCGTCAGTCTCCCCGCGGGTCGTCGCGCGCGAGTCCTCGTGTGGCCGCGCCAGTCGGCCGCGCGCGAGCGGCGACCACGGGATGACGCCGACGCCCTGTTTCTCACAGAGCGGTAGCATCTCGCGCTCTTCCTCCCGGTACAGGAGATTGTAGTGGTTCTGCATCGTCGAGAACGGCGTCAAACCGAGTCGGTCGGCGGTGTGCTGTGCTTCGGCGAACTGGTGTGCCCACATCGACGACGCGCCCAGGTATCTGGTCTTGCCCCGCCGGACGGCGTCGTCGAGCGTCCGCATCGTCTGTTCGATCGGGGTGTCGTAGTCCCAGCGGTGGATCTGCAGGAGATCGAGCGTGTCCATTCCCAGTCGCGCGAGGGAGTTGTCGAGTTCCTGCTCGATCGCCTTTCGCGAGAGGCCGCCGGAGTTCGGATCGTCGTCGTCCATCTGGAAGTACACCTTCGAGGCGACGACGAACTCGTCGCGGTCGTACTCCGAGAGCGCCTCGCCGAGGACGCGCTCGGACTCACCGCGGGAGTACATATTCGCGGTGTCGAAGAAGTTCACGCCCAGTTCGATGGCGCGATCGACGAGTTCCTTCCCGTCCTCCTCGTCGAGCACCCACTCGCGCCAGTCGCTGTCGCCGAAACTCATACAGCCGAGACAGATCTTCGAGACGGTCGTTCCCGTATTACCGAGCGTCGTGTACTCCATAGCGGAGCGCACACACCGGACCGGCAAAAAGCCACGCGGCGAGGTGGGACCGGTGAATCCCGAATAATCTCACTCGAATATAATTAAGGCCGATGCCATCGTATCGTTTCGGTGAGAGGTCCCCTCTCGTGAGCAGAATGTCACAGTCTCCACGTGTAACACTCGTACTCCTCCTCACGGCCATCGTCGTCTTCGGCGGACTACCGATGGTCGCGAGCGCACAGCAGTTCGGTCCGAGCGGGCCGGGCTCAGACGGATCGGTCGGCGGCGTCGTCCGCGTCGACGCCGGCGAAACGTACGACGGCGATCTCGAAGCGGCCGGCGGGTCGATCGTCATCGCTGGCACGGTCGACGGCGACGTCGAAACCGCGGCCGGATCGGTGCTCGTCACCGAGACGGGTCGCGTGACGGGGTCGCTCGACGCCGCCGCCGGGAGCGTCGTGATCGAAGGCACTGTCGACGGCGACGTCACCGTCGGTTCGGCGGCGCTAGCGCTCCGTGAGGGCTCGCAGGTCGGCGGGTCGCTCGAAGCCGGCGCAGCCGACGTCCGCCTCGACGGGGCGATCGACGGCGACGCGCGGGTCGGCGCGGACACACTCGCTGTGGGATCGACTGCAGCGATCGGCGGGTCTCTCACCTACGACGCCGCCAACTTCACGCTCGCCGATGGTGCGAGCGTCTCCGGTGAGGTCACCCGCGACGAGTCGCTCTCTGTCACCGGTCCCGACGTGTTCGGCTCCGGTGGGGGCGCTGGCCTCCCGGCGGTCCCCGCCTGGGTCGGGTCGGTCTACTCCACGCTGGTCAACCTCGTGCTCGGCGCGGTACTCCTCGTAGTCGCACCGAACTTCGCCCGACGGCTCGTCGATGCGGGCCGGACTCAGACGCTCCGCAGCGGCGGCATCGGGCTCCTGACGCTGATCAGCGTCCCGATCGTGCTACTGCTCTTGCTCATCACGATCGTCGGTATTCCGCTCTCGTTGGCCGGGCTCGTCGTCTTCGGGCTGCTCCTGTGGGTGACGTCGGTCTACGGGGCTATCGTGGTCGGCACGTGGCTGCTGTCGCTCGTCGACTACGAGAACCAGTGGGTCGCACTCCTCGTGGGCGTCGTCGCCGTGGCTCTGTTGGGTGCCGTCCCGATCCTCGGCGGCCTCGTCCAGTTCGCCGTGCTGCTCGTCGGCCTGGGAGCGTTCGTCGTCGTGCTCCGTGGATCCGAGGAGGGTCCCGACGAGGACGCCGGCGCGGCCATCGGCACTCCGTCGGCAGACCAGTGAGGAGCGACTCGGAGAGCACCGCTACGGCGAGCGAGTAACACTGTCGGACGCAACCGTCCCGCCGCTGTCCGTCGTCGTGCCGTACCTTTCTTGATGCCTCGCCGCGTCCGGCCGGTATGTACGTCGCAGACCAGACGTGGCCCGAACTCGCGGACTACGTCGCCGAGGAGTCGGTGGCGATCGTGCCGCTCGGATCGACCGAACAGCACGGTCCCCATCTCCCGCTCGCGACCGACCATCTCATCGCGGAGGGGCTGGCTCGCGAGGCCGCCGACCGGACGGGCTTTCTCTGCACGCCGACGGTGAACGTCGGCGTCAGCCCGCATCACCGGCAGTTCCACGGCACGATGTGGGTCGACGCCCCGCAGTTCCGCGACTACGTCGAGTCGATGACGCGAAACCTCGCGTACCACGGGATCGACCGCGTCGTGTACGTCAACGCCCACGGCGGCAACGTCGAGCATCTGCGCGAAGTCGGGCGTCGCCTCCGCGACGACGGCACGCTCTACGCCGTCGAGTGGATGTGGAACGAGTCGATCCCGGAACTCGTTGACGAAGTGTTCGAGCAGAACGGCCCCCACGGCGGCCCGAAGGAGACGGCGATGATTCAGCATCTCGCGCCCGAACTCGTCCGCGACGACCAACTCGAAGCCGCCCGCGACGGCGGCGTTCGCGACATCGAAAGTGCAGAACATCTCCGGCAGAACGGCGCGCGAACGTTCTACGACGCCGTCGAGAACTCCGAGAACGGCGTGTTCGGCGACCAGACCGACGCGACGGCCGAAATCGGCGCGCGGCTGTTCGAGGCGGCGACGGAGCAGTTGGTAGAGCTCTTAGAGTGGCTCGACGAGCAGCGCTACGAAGATCTGATGACGCCGGCGCACGTCGATCCCCAGCCGGGGAGCCGCAGAGCGGACTGATTCGAAGAGAGCGGCGCAGAGCGGCCTACAATCTCAGAAGGACGGCGACGAGTCCGGGCCGTCGACGTCCCCGTTCCCGAACGTGGCGGAGTCGTCGACGTCGATGTCCGGGAACGACGCGAAGGCGTCCCGAAAGTCGTCCTCGCTCAGATCTGAGAGCGTGTCGTCGAGTTCGGCTCTGATCTCTTCCATCCGCTGTGTCAGTTCCTTGTATTCGTCGACCTCTCCGACCGACACGTCGGGGGCGGACTCCAATGCGGCTTTCTTCGAGGCGAGCCGGAAGAACTCCTGTGAGCGGTCGTCGTAGTCGGCGCGGCGGAGCAGTACCTCGACGAGCCCGTGCAGATCCTCCTGCGTGACAGGCTTGACGAGATAGTCGTCGAACGGCATCTCGAGGATGTCCGTGTCGGGTTCGACGGCCGTGATCATCGCGACCTGCGAGTTGATGCCACGGGTTCGAATCTCGTCGAGAACCTCGTCGCCGGTCATATCCGGCATCCGGCGATCGAGGAGGACGACGTCGATCCCGTCGTCTACGAGTTCGAGCGCGGTCTCGCCGTTAGTGGCCGTCTGAACCTCGTACACGTCCGAGAGGTAGATGGCATAGAGTTCCGCCAAGTCTGGCTCGTCTTCGACGACGAGGATTTGGGGTGTAGCGCCGTCCATAGCGATCCACGTCGCACGTCGTCGCCCGTCGTCTAAATTCTTGCCCTCCCCCCTCCGGTCCCTGAGATAGACCGAGAGCGGCTAAAGAGAGACGAGGAACCGTTTCCCGTCGTTCTTCAGAGCCTGTGCCAGCACCGACGCCCGCGTCGCAATTTTCGAAGTTTGTAATCGGACGGAGCGGCCGTGTCGACTTTGTCGTCGGGCATCGAATTTCCGTTCGATGACGGTTTGGCTCCTCGGCGATCAATTACACCCCGACGCCGCCCCGCTCGGGTCCGCGGATCACGTCCTGCTCATCGAAGCGCACGCGTTCGCCGAGCGGCGTCCGTACCACCCCCAGAAGCTCACGCTCGTCTTCAGTGCGATGCGGCACTTCCGCGACGACCTTCGGGACCGCGGCTACGACGTCACGTACCTCCAAGCGGAGACGTTCGGCGACGCACTCGATCGCTACTTCGAGGTGAACCCCGGCGACGACCTCCTCGGACTCCGGTCGCCGAGCCACGGGGCCGACGACCGCCGGCGGGAGTTAGTCTCTGAACGCGGTGGCACGCTCACGCTCGTCGAGAACGACCTGTTTCTGACCTCCCGCGAACAGTTCGACGACTGGGCGGGCGAGCGCGACGAGAACGAGACGTTCCGACAGGAAGGCTGGTACCGCCACGTCCGCCGGGAGACGGGCATCCTGATGGACGGCGACGAGCCGGTCGGGGGCGCGTGGAACTACGACGAGGACAACAGGGAAACGCCGCCGCCCGAGTGGACGCCGCCGGACGTGCCGCGATTCGAACCGGACGCGACGACGCGGGAGGTACAGCAGTTCGTCGCCGACCGTTACGGCGATCACTGGGGCGCGATGGACGAGTTCGTCTGGCCCGTCACGCGCGAGGCGGCAACGCGGGCGCTCGAACACTTCGTCTCGGTCCGGCTCCCCGAGTTCGGCACGTACCAGGACGCGATGCGCGACGGCGAGTGGGCGCTGTGTCACTCGTTGCTCTCGGCCGCGCTCAATCTCGGCCTGCTCCGGGCGCGCGAGGTGGTCGAGCCGGTCGTCGCGGCCTACGAATCGGGCGACGCCCCGCTCAACAGCGTCGAAGGGTTCGTCCGGCAAGTGATCGGCTGGCGGGAGTTTATGCGCCACGTCTACCGGCGCGCGATGCCGAACCTCGGGTTGGCGAACCAACTCGGTCAGACGGCGTCGCTGCCGCCGCTGTACTGGGACGGCGAGACGGAGATGCAGTGTCTCTCGGAGGCCGTCACCCACGTCCACGACCACGGGTACGCCCACCACATCGAACGCCTGATGCTACTCTCGAACTTCGCGCTGCTGTACGGCGTCGACCCCGCGGAACTCAACGAGTGGTTCCACCTCGGCTTCGTCGACGCCTACCACTGGGTGACGACGCCGAACGTCGTCGGAATGGGGTCGTTCGGCACCGACGTGCTCTCCTCGAAGCCCTACGCCGCGTCAGCCAACTACGTCGACAAGATGAGCGACCACTGCTCGGCGTGCCCGTACGCGAAGACCAAAACCACGGGCGAGAACGCCTGTCCGTTCAACGCGCTCTACTGGGACTTCCTGAAGCGCAACGAGGAGACGCTCCGGGGCACGGGACGAATGGGGCTGATGTACTCTCACGTCGACCGCAAAGACGACGCCGAGTTGGAGGCGATCCGCGAGCGAGCCGACGAGGTGCGTGAGCGAGCCGCTGACGGGTCGCTGTAACCCCACAGTCCGTCGGCGCTGCCGCTCGCCGGGTGAGAAATGCAGAATCGTGGTGAGAATCGACGGGATCGCCGACCGCAGTACCGCTATCGTGGTGCGTCCTTACAGGCGCTGGAGGTTCGTCGCGCGCGGGCCCTTGTCGGCCTGCTCGATGTCGAACTCCACTTCCTGTCCTTCTTCGAGGTCCGGACCGCCGACGTCCTCCATGTGGAAGAAGACGTCCTCGTCAGAATCCTCGCTCTCGATGAAACCGTAACCGCCTGTGTCGTTAAAGAACGCAACCGTTCCTTTCGCCATTGCAATCCCAAAAACGCGAAGGTGATAAATAAGCCTTGTGTCGCAATCCTGAGACGGAAGCCGAGATCGGCTCGCGAAGCATCCGTATGGGACGGCAACCCGCCTCAGACCGCGAGAGCGAGGTAGGCGGCCGCTCCCGTCGCGAAAATTCCGACCGCAAACAGCCCGTAATTTGCGATCGTGTTGTCCGCGCGCCAGAGTCCGAGCGTGTACGTGCGATCGGAGAACGGCCAGAAGAAGTTGACGCCCGCCGGCGTGAGCGCATCGCCGACCAGGTGCGCGACGACGGTGAGCACCCCAGTCGCGAATCCGACCGCCGCGAGCGAGGCTCCACTGGCGACGGTCGCGAACGACGGCGTACTACCGGTCGCGACCGTCGTCAGCGCGACACCCACGCCACCGAAGACGGCGCCGACGAGCGCGGCGAAGACGAGCGAGTGCGTCGGCCCGCGGTGCGGAACCCCCGGAAGGCGGTGATCGACGTCGGGCAACATCGTCAGCCACAGCATTATCCCCCCGGTGACGACCGCGAGATCCGCGCGGCCGAGCGTGACGAGAACGAACGCCAGCGGCGCGAAGACGACCAGCGAGACCCCGTAGTGCCCCTTCCGGTACATACCCACGGCTGGGCGTGCGGACACAAAAATTCCCGGACCCGTCCCGTGATTGGCTCGAACGAATCCACTGGAGAGGCGGCGGCCAGCCGTCCCGTCCGATCGGAAAGAGGCAAGTCGGCCCACCGCCTAGCCGGGGCTATGATTCAGAATCTCGCGAGCGGCGTCCGAGCGTTCACCTCGAACGTCTTTCTCGTCACCGGCGAGACGACGGCGCTCGTCGACGCGGGCGCGAACTTCGACGTCGTCGCGCGCATTGAAGCGCACGTGGACGAACTCGACCGCGTCTACCTCACGCACACGCACCCCGACCACGTCAAGAACCTCCCAGCAATCCGCGAGGCGTTCGATGTCGAGACGTGGGGGTACGACCCCGAGAACGAGTACGTCGACAACGCCATCGCCGACGGCGAGACGGTCCAGATCGGCGACGACGACTACGTGGCGCTGCACACGCCCGGACACAAGCCGGACCACCTCTGCTTGTACGCTCGTGAGGCCGGCATCTGCTTCGCCGGCGACCTCGTCTTCGAGAACGGCGGGTTCGGCCGAACCGACCTCGAGGGTGGCGATCGCGAGACGCTGATCCGGAGCATCGACGCGCTCCTCGATGTCCTCGACGACGACCTCGCGGCGCTTCACGTCGGCCACGGCCCCAGCATCACGGAGCGTCCGATCGACGACGTCGAACTCGCCGCGCGGGCCGCACGGATGTGAGAAAGCGGTGGAGTCCCTTCGCTCGACGCCCACCGCCCGCTACACGTCGGCGTCGTCGGGAATCTCTTCTACAGGTCGGTCCTCGCTGGCGACGCCGAAGTAGCCGGGTTCGTCGCCGACGGGATCGTTGATCACCAACTCGTCGGCGTGCGTCATCAGCCACGGGATCGTCCACGCGACGACGCGGTCTTCGGTGTCGGCGTCGAGTTCGACGTCCGGATCGAGCCCCTGCAACAGTCGTGCGATCTCCGGGACGGTGTACATCAACTCGGAGTCGAGAACCTCAGTCGGTTCGTAGAGGCGGTACGGATACAGCGTGTCGAAATCGTCCTTCGGCTTGGGCATACGACCCCGTTCTCGCTGCGGCGTCAAAAGTCCCGCCGAGAAGCCGCTGCCAGACAGTATATGTGTCTCCCGCCCCTCCTCAGAGTATGCGAACTGTGGACGCCGCCGGTCTGCCGATCGGGGACGAGCACCCGCCGCGGATTATGGGAGTCCTGAACGTCTCGAAGGAGTCGCCCTACGACCCGAGCGTCTTCGACGACCCGGGTGAAGCCGCCGCCTACGTCGACGAGGAACTCATCGATCAGGGCGCAGACATCGTCGACGTCGGCCTCGAATCCGCGAACAAGCGCTTCGAGGTGCTCTCCGCCGAGCAGGAACTCGAACGGCTCGACACCGCCGTCGAGACGCTCGAAAGCGTCTCCGGCGACGCCGTCTTCTCGATCGAGACGCGCTATCACGAGGTCGCCGACGCAGCACTCTCGTGCGGCTTCGATATGGTCAACGACATCTGCGGCTTCGCCGACCCGGAAATGCCACGGGTCTGTGCGGACTACGACGTCGCCGTCGCGAAGATGGCGTCGCCGCCGGACCTAGAGCGTCCGGGCGCGATCGAGGAGGTCGACGACATCTACGACGCGCTCTCGCTGAACGGCTTCACCGACAAGACGCTCGTCGACCCGGCCTTCGGCGGCTGGTCCGAGGAGAAGACGCTCGCAGACGACCGCGAGACGTTCCGTCGGCTCCGGGAGTTCCGCGGGCTCGGCTACCCGATCCTCGTCTCGATCAACCGCAAGAACTTCCTCCGCTCGGTTGCGGGCCGCTCGACCGAGGAAGCCCTCCCTGTCTCGCTGGCGGCGACGTCGATGGCCGTCGAGCGCGGCGCGCACGTGATCCGAACGCACGACGTCGCGGAGACGCGCGACGCCGCGCTGATCGGGCACGAGTTCGCCCGCGACCGGGTCCGCGAACGCGACGCCGGCGACGTTTCGATCGAGGAGCTCGACGTGACGACGCCTCGCGAGGCCGAACGCCACCTCGACCGGGTGGGCGTCGCCGACGCCGAAGCAGTGTCGACCGATTCCGTCGTGCGGGTGTTCGAACTCGACAGCCTCTCCGACGCCGACGTGGGCGCGCTCTCGACGGTGGCCGCCGAGCGGGGCGCGACTGTGGTTTCGGGCGCGACAGTCGACGGCGGTCAGTCCGTGCTCGCCGACGGGAACGGAACTCCCGGCGCCACTGACCGCGACGGGGGGACGGGGCGGACTGTCCTCCTCTTCGGCACGGTCGGCGCGCTTGCGGGACTCGCCGGCGCGCTCACGGGCGGCACGGACGGGCTCACCGGGGCGCTCGAAACGATTGCCGAACACCTAGCGTAAATGAGACAACGTCCCGAGTGGGTTGACCGGACCGTCGGCAGACGCGCGTCAGACGCCGTGTGTCCTCCCGTCAGACGCGTCAGAACACGGGAAAGCTTATGACGGACCGATTGAAACCGGTCCACTGGAAGCCGGAAGGGCACGCGGGTAGGGGTACTTGGTGCCATTCCGGCTCGTACCGTAACGCTCGGGAGCGATAGCTATGCGCTTCGAAACCTGGGAGCCGATCTACGAATCGATCCTCACCGACTTCGGGTATCCACGCGACGGCGACGAGCGCGCCCGCGACGTGCTCGCCGCGTACGCGACGCCGTTCGATTTCGACCGACTGGACTACGCCGGCGAGGTCGTCGCCGTCGTCGGTGCCGCGCCGTCACTGCGAGAGGCAGTCGACCGCGTCGCCGACGCCGACAGGGTCGTCGCCGCCTCGACGGCCGCAGACGTCGTCCGCGACGCCGGCTACGACGTCGACCTATTCGTCACGGACCTCGACAAGAACCCTGAAACAGCCCGTGGGCTGACCAAGGAGGGGACACCCGTCGCCGCACACGCCCACGGCGACAACGTCCCGCTCGTAGAGGAGTGGGCGCCGCAGTTGGCAAACGAGCACGTCGTCGCGACGACGCAGGCGGCTCCGACTGACGCCGTCTACAACTTCGGCGGCTTCACCGACGGCGACCGCGCGGCGTTCATCGCGGACGAATTCGGCGCGGCGGAACTCCGCTTCGTCGGGTGGGACTTCGACGACCCGAGCGTCTCACCGCCGAAGGCGAAGAAACTCCGCTGGGCCGAGCGGCTGCTCCACCTGCTCGAACGCCGACGGGACGAGCGCTTCGCGGTTCTCGACGGCCGCCGCGACGACATCGATCCGCTCGCGCTCTCGTAGGCGTTCGCGCTTCGCCAGCAGACCTGGCAGGACTGCCGATACGTTGACGACGGGGGCGTTCGACGTGTCGGTATGCAGCTTCATTGGCACCGACGGGACCTCCGCGCGGTAGACAACCGTGCGCTCACGGCGGCCGCCGACGCCGTGGGGGACGCCGCCCGCGACGACCCCGATTCGGGTGTCGTTCCCGTGTTCGTCTTCGACGACGCGGTCCTCGATCACGCCGGCGACGCCCGCGTCCGCTATCTGCTCGACGCACTAGCCGCGTTGCGGGCGTGGTACCGCGAGCGCGACTCGGATCTCGTCGTCGCCCACGGCGACCCCGCGGCGGTGCTCACAGACCTCGCCGCGGAATACGACGCCGACCGCGTCGTCTGGAACAAAGACTACTCCGGACTCGCCCGCGAGCGCGACGCCCGCGTCCGGCGCGCGCTGAACGAGCGCGACGTCGCCCGGGAGTCGTTTCACGACGCTATCTTCCACAAACCCGGGTCGATCACGACCAACGACGGCGATCCCTACTCCGTCTACACCTATTTCTGGAAGAAGTGGCGCGACCGCGAGAAGCCCGACCCGATCGCCGCACCCGGGGCCGACGCACTCGCGGACGTCACCGGTGAGGCGCTCCCGACGATCGAAGAACTCGGCTTCGAGGAACCGGGCGCGGACATCCAGTCTGCCGGAACTGCAGCCGCCCGCGACCGCCTCTCTGAGTTCTGTGGGGACGGCATCTACCGCTACGAGGAGGATCGAGACTACCCGACCCGCGAAGCGGTCTCACACCTCTCGGCGGACTTGAAGTTCGGCACGATCGGCATCCGCGAGGTGTACGAGGCGACGGCCGGGGCGCGAGCGCGCGCCAGCGACGACCAGGTCGAGTCGGTCGAGGAGTTCCAGTCCCAACTCGCCTGGCGGGAGTTCTACGCGCACGTCCTCTTTTTCAATCCGGAGGTCGTGACCGAGAATTTCCGAGCGTACGAACACGACATCGAGTGGCGAAACGACCCCGACGAGTTGCAGGCGTGGAAGGACGGCGAGACTGGCTATCCGATCGTCGACGCCGGGATGCGACAACTCAAAGCGGAGGCGTATATGCACAACCGCGTCCGTATGATCGTCGCGTCGTTCCTCACGAAGGATCTGCAGATCGACTGGCGAGAGGGTTACGATCACTTCCGGGAGTATCTCGCGGACCACGACACCGCAAACGACAACGGTGGCTGGCAGTGGGCGGCGTCGACGGGAACCGACGCTCAGCCGTACTTCCGGATCTTCAATCCGATGACGCAGGGCGAACGCTACGACCCCGACGCCGAGTACATCAAGGAGTACGTGCCGGAACTCCGCGACGTCGACGCCGAGTTGATCCACGAGTGGCACGAACTCTCACCGACGCAACGGGCCGGCATCGACGTCGAGTACCCCGAACCGATCGTCGACCACAGCGAGCGCCGCGAGGCTGCACTGGCGATGTTCGAGGCCGCGCGCGGCGAGGACTGATAGTGATTACTCTCACTGTGTATCGCCGAGCGCCACTCCCGGAGGCGATGGTCGGCGGTAAGAGACGAGAGTAATCATTATGAGGAGAGACAGCTCGGGGAAAGCGAACGGCCACCAGGACGGCGAGCGCGCTACCGCTCGTCGAGCCAGCCGAGCGCGAGGCCCTCGTCTTCGGACACCGTAGGCACGTACGGCTTGATGTCGAGGACGGGCGTCCCGTCGGCGAGGTCCAGTCCGCGGACGTGGAGACGGTTTCCGTCCCGCTCCAGCAGTTCGACGACGGTCTGTGCGATCGGGTTCGGCCGGTGCGGACTCCGCGTCGCGAACACGCCGACTTCGACGCCCTCGACGTGCGGTGGCCGGGCGCGGAGGTGATAGTCGTCGATCTGATCTAAGTGTGCGAGGATCACGATGTGCGAGAAGTCCTCGAGGCCGTCGAGGCCCGCGGCGTACTCCTCGTCGACGACGATCGTCCCCTCCGTTTCGTCGACGAGGTCGTGATCGACGTCGGCGGGGCGCTCGAACGGCGAGTCGACCCGGCCGATCGGCGTGAACGCCGTCATCGCACACCCGCCCCTGTGACCGCGAACGGGCGAGCGCCCGCGTGAGACGAGCCGAGTCGCAGATCCGATTTCATTACAGTTCCCGCGTCGGCGAAGTCGCAACGGGTCGTTCTTCGGTGCATTATATTGTCTCCACCACTCAATTATTATTTTGTGACTTTGAGTTGTTATTGCTTTGGTTCCGGAGTATCGCGCTCGTGAGCGCTTCGTCTGAAACGATGCGTGGAGCCTCTCCTGTAGTAATGCGTATCTCACTCAACCGTATCGCAGAACGGGAAGCGCACCCGAATCGGTCGCGAAACAGACCGGTCAGGCCAGTAGGAAATTCGTGTTAACATACCTCTCTTAACGTTTAACAGGAATCCGTCCGTGGTAAGGAACGGAGGTCCAATTATGAGCTACGAACTCGATCCCCTTCCGTACGATTACGACGCGCTCGAGCCGCACATCTCCGAACAGGTCCTGACGTGGCATCACGACACCCACCACCAGGGCTACGTAAACGGCTGGAACGCGGCCGAGGAGACGCTCGAAGAGAACCGTGAGGCGGGCGACTTCTCCTCGTCTGCCGGTGCGATCCGCAACGTGACCCACAACGGCAGCGGTCACATCCTCCACGACCTGTTCTGGCAGAGTATGTCGCCGGAGGGCGGCGACGGGCCGTCCGGAGCGCTCGCGGACCGAATCGAGGAGGACTTCGGCTCTTATGAAGCCTGGAAGGGCGAGTTCGAGGCAGCGGCGTCCGCCGCGAGCGGTTGGGCGCTTCTCGTCTACGACTCGTTCTCGAACCAGCTGCGCAACGTGGTCGTCGACAAGCACGACCAGGGCGCGCTCTGGGGCAGCCATCCGGTGCTCGCGCTGGACGTCTGGGAGCACTCGTACTACCACGACTACGGTCCGGCCCGCGGCGACTTCGTCGAGAACTTCTTCGAGGTAGTCGACTGGGAAGAACCCAGCGCTCGCTACGAGCAGGCTGTCGAACTCTTCGAGTAAGCGACGACTCGTACACCCCGACATTTCTTTAGCACCGACCGATCCCGTCAGTCGCTACTGTACCGTTCGGCTCGTGACCGTCGTGGTACCGCGACCCTCACAAGTGTTATCCGTGAGTGGGGTGTACGATTGTTTGCAATGGCAAACGGTAAGGTTGACTTCTTCAACGACACTGGCGGCTACGGTTTCATCTCGACTGACGACTCTGACGACGACGTGTTCTTCCACATGGAGGATGTCGGCGGCCCGGACCTCGAAGAGGGTCAGGACGTCGACTTCGAAATCGAGTCCTCGCCGAAGGGCCCGCGCGCGACGAACCTCGTTCGTAACTAATACCGGCTTGTAGTCGCCTCGGCGACTAACACGACGGCACATCATTCTGCCCGGGTTCGCTCGGGCGAATTGCTACGCTCGTGAGCGTGACGCTCACTTTTTGAGTTTGGGATGCGGCGACCCAACGTCCGGACTGATCCGAAACGCTCAGTCGTTCGGCTTCCGTTCGTGTTCCTGTGACCTCCGAGAGCGACACAGCCGAGGACAGCGCTTCCGACGGCGAACAGACCGACGCCGGTCGAACCGGCGTCTTCGTCGCTACGTCCTCTGCCGAACGGCAGGACGCCTTCGCAGTCCGCCGAGCGGTGTTCGTCGACGAACAGGGCGTCGACGAGGAAATCGAGTGGGACGAACACGACGAACCCGACGCGGCGGCGACGCACTTCGTCGCCTACGACGACGGCGAACCCATCGGCGCGGCCCGCTTTCGCGTCCCGTCCGTAGACACAGACTCCGCAGGGGCCAGCGCAGCCGAGGCCGCCGCGCCGACCGGCAAGGTCGAGCGGGTCGCCGTCGCCGCCGACCGGCGCGGCGAGGGATGGGGAGTTCGGCTAATGGACGCCGTCGAAGAACGAGCCCGCAAGGAGGGTTTCGGACGGCTCACGCTCCACGCACAGACCCGCGTCCGCGACTTTTACGATCGGCTCGGCTACGTCGCACACGGTGACGTGTTCTACGAGGCCGGAATCCCGCACGTGTCGATGACGAAGCCACTCGACGACGACGGCGACTCCACGCGGGAGTGAGAGTCGGCTCGTTTTGCGACTCCAGAGGCGCGCCGCCCGCCTCAGACGGACGAGTCGCCACGATCCGTCGCGACCGGATGTTTATATCCGATGACGGGAGCAGCCACGCCGTGCGCTGACATTCACCCACGTCGGGTCGCGGTCGCTCGGCACGTCGGCGTGGAAGCGGACGGCGGCGCGCCGGGGACGTCGTCGACGCGGGTGCCGACTGTTCGCCACACGGCGCGTCAGCCGGAGGGCCGATCAGGACAGCCGCTTCGAGACGTACGGTCCGTCCTGGTGATAGCCGAGCTTCTGCCGGTAGTACTCACGGGCGCCGATGCCCGAGATGATCGCGAGTTTGTCGTAGCCAGCGTCGGCGGCGAGTTCCTCCGCCCGACGGACGAGCCGTCGACCGTAGCCTTTGTGCTGCCACTCGCCCTCGCCGCTACCGATGCCCGCTTCGCTCCCGTAGACGTGGAGTTCGCGGACGATCGCCGCGTTCTCCAGTTCGCGACGAACCGGGTCGTTCGGGAAACGGAGTCGGCAGAACCCGACGAGTAGGTCTTCGACCGGATCCTCGAAGGCGAGGAAGTGTTCGGTGCCGCCGGCGACCTGGTAGGTCTTCGCGTTCAGTTCGACCCGCTCTGGGTCCGGGTCGGCCTCGTTCATCCCGGCTTCGCGCGCCCGGATGTCGCGCTGCTCGATCCCTTTCTCCTCGGCGCGCTGGGCGGCCAGTTGCCGGAGGTTCGACTTCCAGACCCCCGCATCGATGAAGTCGGCGGGAATGTCTCGTTGGACGCGCTGGAGGCGCGTGTACTCGGGGATCATCCCCATCACTTCGCTGACGATCTCTGCGGCCTCCTCGTTTCCGAGCGGCTCGAACTCATCGCGCCGCCACTGATCGTACACGCGGGTCCCCCGGACGACGAGCGTCGGGTAGATCTTGAGGTAGTCCGGGCGGTACTCCTCGCGCTCGAACAGTTGCCGGAAGTCCTCTAGGATCATCTCCTTCGTCATCCCGGGTTGCCCCGGCATCATATGGAAGCCGACCTTGAACCCGGCGTCGCGCAGTCGGCGATTGGCGTCGATCGACGCCTGGACGCCGTGGCCGCGGTGCATCTCTCTGTTGATCCGCTCGTAGGTCGTCTGGACGCCCACCTCGACCTTCGTCGCGCCGAGGTCGAGCATCCGATCGATCTGTTCGGGGTCACACCAGTCGGGCTTCGTCTCGAACGTCGTCCCGATGTTTCGGATGTCTGCGGTCTCGTTCTCGGCGATGACGTCCTCGACGTAGCTGAACTCGGTTTCCTCGGGGTCCGGCTTGAACGACTGGTCTTCGGCCGGCTGGGGTTCGGAATCGAGGTCGTAGTCGTTCAACGCCTCCAGAGCGCGCTTGACGAACCACTCCTGGTAGTCGTGGCTGCGGGCGGTCATCGTCCCGCCCATCAGGATCAGTTCGACCTTGTCGACCGGGTGGCCGATGTGCCGGAGCTGTTCGAGTCGGAGCGTCACCTGTCCGTACGGGTCGTAGTCGTTCTGCTCGCCGCGTGCGGCCGCGGGTTCGTGACCCGTATACGACTGCGAGGAGTCGAACTCCGAGGCCGGGCCGCCAGGACAGTAGAGACACTTGCCGTGCGGACACATATGCGGCGAGGTCATAATCGCGACCGGCGAGACGCCCGAGGCGGTCCGAACGGGTTTGCGTCGGACGACGTCTTTCACCTCCTCGCGGCGACTCTCCGGCGCGTGTTGTAGGATCTCCGCGTTCTTGGGCACCTTCGGCGAGGAGTGCGTCGAACAGGCGTCGAGTTTCGCCGATTCGAGGTCGTCGCGGCCGACCTCGCCGTCGAGTATGCGCTCGACGAGGTCCTCGCAAGTGCGGCGGAACGCGTCCGTCTCTGTCGGCTCGGGGTCGGCGTCCGTGCTCACTAGCGAGTCACCTCCGAGAGTCGTCGCGAGCGGTGTTTCATTGGGCGTTTCTCGTCGCGTTTCGGGGTTAAGCGTGTCGCTCCGAGGAGTCGAAACGAGAGAGAACGGGAAAAGTGCGCGGAGTCGTGTGCGAAGCCAGCTTACGGCTTAGAGCTGATCGGCGACGGCATCGACGACGGCGTCGACGACGTCCTCACGCGCGCCCGAGAGGAACTCGATGCGATTCTGTCGGATGCCGACCGCCGTGATCCCGCCTTCGGGGACGGCTTCGCTGGCGGCGTCGGCGGCAGCGCGGACGTCGACGTCGGCCGCGCGCACGAACAGTTCGTCCGTGGAGTAGACGACGGTCGCTGCTCGCTCCTCGTCGGCGCCCCGGTGGAGCGCGTCGGCGAGCAGTGCCGTCGGCGGGAAGTCGAAGCGGTGACTGTAGGAGTCAGCGTCGAGGACGGCGACGGAGACGCCGTCGACGTCGCGCGTCTCGAGGTTGGCTTCGGCGGTCTCGACCTCGTCGTCCAGTTTGATGCGGAACTGCTCTGAGACGTGGTCGGCGAGGCCGCCGTCGTCGTCGAACAGGAGGTCGGTGATGAGTTCGCGCTTGTCCTGATAGGACTGGTAGTAGGCTTCGAGCGCGACGGCCTCGCGGAGCTTCCGCGTCCGGTCGGCGTCGTAGCCGGCGTCTGCGGCGAGGTCGGCGTACACCGACGGTGCGTCCTCCCAGTAGCTCACTGCGGGGAGATGGGACAGATCGTCGCTCATATCGGCGTTGACGGCGGCGGCGAGGTTGGCCCCGAGCGCGCCGGTCGAGAGGTCCTCGGCGGCGACGTCGGTGAGGCTCGGCGAGACGAGGACGCTCGCCTCGTCGACGATTTCGGTGTCGACCGTCTCGGCGTCGACGACGACGCGAGACGCGCCGTAGACGCCGAGCAGGCCGAGGCCGTCGAGAGAGTCGGTAGTGCCCCCGACGCCGACGAGGACGACGAGCGGCAGTTTCTCGTCGTGACGCTCGTTGTCCTGGAGCATCCGCGTCACGTCGTTCGTCGCGGCGTCCATTCCGTAGACTGGGTCGTCGAGCGGACGGCGCGTGAAGAAGTGGTACTCGGCGTCCGCGCGGGCGTGCTCCTCACGGATCAGCGGGAGCACGGCGCGCTCGATGGCCGCGCCGGCGACGTAGCCGTCGGCCGTCGCAGCGTGGCGGACGACGATGGGGCGCGATTGCAGCACCGCGCCGCGGATCGCTTCGGCGGCGTCGGCGAGCTGGTCGGTGACGGCGTCGACGGCCTCGTGTGCCGCCAGCGGCTCGACCGATTCGGGGCGAGCCTTCTCCGAGAGCGCGTCCGCGAGTCGCTGTTCGACGGCGTCGGCGTCCTCGCCGGAGAGCGAAGTCAGTTCCTCGGTCTCGATCTGCAGTTCGCCGCGGCGCAGTTCGACCTCCCCGTCGAGGCGAATCACGTCGCCCTCGCCGACGTCGGGGTAGGCGCGAACGCCCGCCTCGACGAACGCCGCGCAGTCGACGACGGCCGTCTCGTCGCGGACCTCGAAGATCGTCGGGCCGCCGGTCTGTCGCGCGCCGACGACTTCGCCCTCGATGCGGACCACGTCGCCGACGCGGTCGCCGAGCGATTCGACGGTGACGCGCTCGGGTTCGGCCTCGTCTTCGGATGCTTCGGCCGCTGCATCTCCGCTCGCGGTTGCGTCAGCGTTCTCGGTCGTCTCGGAAGCGTCCTCGGTCTCCGTTTCCTCAGCGCCCTCGCTCGTCGCTTCGGCCGAATCAGCTTCGGTCGTCTCCTCGGTCGCTGTACTCTCGTTTTCGTCGGCCGCCCCGTCGGCCGTCTCGGCCGAGGTCTGTCCGTTCGCGGCCCGCGACTTCGTGGAGACGCCCTTCGGCGTCTTCTTCACCGGCGCCGACCCCGAGTCGTCGTCCGCGGCTTCGATCGGCTCGTTGTCGTGCTCGCCGTCGGGGTCGTGAATACGCGCTCCACGGAACTCCGATTCGGACTGTCGGATCGACCAGCCGAGGTCGATGTTACCGTTGCTTCGAACGTTCTTCACCTGAACGAAGACGGTGTCTCCGGCGTCCCACTCGAGACTCTCCAGCCGGCGGTCCAGTTCGCTGCGGTGCAGAAGCCCGGTCACCCCGGGCGCGAGATCGACGAAGACGCCGAAGTCCGCGAATCCATCGACGGTACCCTTGTAATACCGTCCCGGCGTGAGCTGCTCTGGGGAATCTCCCCTGAAATCGAACCAAACGTCCTCGTCGTGCGTAATCCAATCCATTGAGCGAATCAAATGGTCCGGGCCTAAAACGATTGTCGAATCCCACTCGTGACGTTTCGGCTGGCGAATCGCGTCTGGCCAGAATCACAGGCAGCCAGAAGGCGCCTCCTCAAGGGGTGCAACGTGCGTCTGCACCGATTCTCGCCGGACGATGCGGAGAGGATCTCTGAACGGGGACGACACTCTCTCTCAGATGATCCCCGCGAGCCGGAGGACGGCCATCGCGGCGTCGACGCCGCCGAACGCGGACCCGAAGAGCAGCGTCGCCGGAACGGCGCCCGCGATCACGGCACGTCCCGTGGTCGTCCCGTGGACCTCTCGGAGCCCCACGACGAGCAACGCGGCCGCATAGAGCGTGCAGACCAGCCGGAGCGGGGCAGACGGGATCCCGACGAAAATGCAGGGCGCTGCGGCGTAGGCGATCACCTGTACCGTCTCGCTGACCCCGCCGCGGTCACGCACGGCGATCATCAGGATGATCGTCTGGAGCGCCGCCGTCAGGTGGAGGGTCGCGGGCGCGATCACGAGCGCGACGGCCGTCAGCGCGATGAGCGCCGAGACCGCCGGTCCGCCGGCGAGCGCCGGGATTCGTTCGGGCGCGAACGAGAAGAGGCCGATCGTATACGCCACGGCGACTGCGACGCCGAAGACGAGTCCGGGCGCCTGATCGCCGGGTGCGACGCCGTTTCGGAAGAACTGCTGCGGTCGAACGAGTACTTCGATCCACGCCCGCGCGACCCCGCGCGGCCCGCGCTCGCGCCCACCACTCGGATTCTCTACCCAGGTCGTCACGGTCGTCTCTACGTTCTATTAGTCGCGGCGGAGGGTATGACAGTTCCGGCACCGCGCCTCGTAGGACTCTTCGGCCCCGACGACGATCGTCGGGTCGTCGACGTGTGCCGGTTCGCCGCCGACGAGCCGCTGATTGCGGGTCGCTGGTTCGCCGCACTGCGAACAGATCGCCTGCAGCTTGTCGACGTACTCGGCGACGGCCATCAACTGCGGGAGCGGTTCGAAGGGCTCGCCGCGGTACGTCTGGTCGATGCCGGAGACGAGCACGCGCCGGCCGTCGTCGGCGAGGCGCTGACAGACCGCGACGAGTTCCGGGCCGAAGAAGTTGGCCTCGTCGACCGCGACGACGTCTTCCCCGTTCAGTTGGTCTCGGATCTCCCAGACCCCGTCGCCCTCGCTGGGCACGACCGAGGCTTCCCACTGGCGACCGACGTGTGAGCCGACGGTCGTCTCGCCGTAGCGGTCGTCGACGGCGGGCTTGAACACCGCGATCTCCTGGCCCGCGATCTCCGCGCGGCGGAGTCGACGGAGGACCTCCTCGGTCTTTCCCGAGAACATCGAGCCCGTGACGACCTCGATCCACCCGCTGTTCGTGATGGCGTGCATACCACGTTCGAGCGCGGTCGAGTGGCAAAACGGTTGTTCATTCGGGGCGTCCCGGGGGGTCGCGATGGCGTCGGCAGACACCAATCTTCTAAACGGTGTCCGGTGTACGCACCTGTATGCAGGTCGTATTCCACGTCTCCAGCGGCGACGTCGACGACTGGAAACACGCGGTTCAGAACGTCCGCAACCTCCTCGAAGACGAGACTGCAGACGTCGACGACGCGGTCTTGCTCGCGAACGGCGGAGCGATCTGGCTGTTCGAGGCCGGTGCGCCGCTCTCGGAGAAGATTCGCGGACTGGGAAGCACGGGCGTCCGGTGTGTCGGCTGTCGGAACTCCGTTCGCGGCCACGACATCGCCAAGTCCGATCTCCTCTCGAACGTCGAACTCGTGCCGTCGGGGGTCGGCGAACTCACACGTCTCCAGAGCGACGGCTACGCGTATCTGAAAGTCCCCTGACTGCCGTATCGGACAGTGCGACGTCCGGTTCGATCCTCGCTGTCGACGCCACCGAGAGAGGTCGACGACACCCGCAGCGTTCACAAGCGAATGGTAACTACGCGAGCAATTATGAGACGATCTCACATACTCTGAGGCGGGCGATTCCTATGAACTTCGACGAATTCACCGGCGAAGTGCAGCACCGACTCGAACTCCCCGGGACGGGCGAAGCAGTGCGGGCGATCCGGGCGACGTTGACGACGCTCGGACAGCGGATCCCCGAAGGGAACGCCGAGGACCTCGCCGCCTCGCTCCCGATGGAGATCAAGTGGTACTTGACGGGCGCAGTCCACGAGCACGGCCAGCGGTTCGACTGGACGGAGTTCGTCGGCCGGGTCAGCGAGGTTGAGGGGATCAAGCGCTCCGACGCCGCGTACCACGCCCAGGTCATCATCGACCTCGTGAGCACGCTCGTGCCAGACTCGGACGTACAACAACTCCGGAATCAACTGCCCGAGGCCGAGGACGACGAGAACTGGCGAAAACTCTTCGCGGTCCTCGACGCCGGGGGCTGGCAGGAGCAGGAGGCTTGACCCCGAGTGGTGGCGTCTGCTGTGATCGATCCTCGTAGGTACACCGGCGCGCAAAGCGTTCGTTCGCTGGCGTTCGAGCGGTGATTCGGTACGCCGAGCGTTCTTACGGCCTGGGAAAACTTCCATCATTCATCATCGTGTCACCTGTTTATACAGCTATGTCCGAAATCGAAACCGAATCCGAGAAGACACGCGCTGAAGTCGCGGCGTACCTCCGAGACCTGGCAGATCAACTCGAAGGGGGCAGCGAGTTCACGCTCGAACTGGGTGGTCGACAGATGCAGGTGGATCCGACTGATTCGGTGACGTTCAAACTGGAGGGCGAATCCGACCCCGCAGAAAGCGGCACAGAATCGAAAGAGAGCATCGAATTCGAGTTGGTCTGGTGGCGCGAAACCCAGCCCGACGACGCAGACACTCAACAGGAAGCGAGTGGCTCCGAGAGCTGAGGGGTGACGCTCGGCAGCGGCGACGTTGTCGGTGCCGAGTGAAACTCTAATTATAAAGATGTTGATGGTATAAGTCGTGAATCATCTCGTTTCCCGTGGTCGCGAGTCAGAACTCGAAGCGCTGCGCGTTGGCGGGTTGATCGAAGAAATCGATGCTATCAACATTCGAGAGGAGACCGACGCGGCAGACAACGAGGACATCGAGCGAGTCTACTGGAATCTTCACGGGGGCTCGAAGAACCACCTTCGCGCGTTCGTCGACGTTCTCGACTCCCGTAGTGTGACGTACGACCCGTAAGTCCTCAATCAGGCCACCTACAAGCAGATTATCGCGACGTAGCCCTCGTGAGAGCCGCCGGCAAGAACCGGAACGGACGGGTCACTCGACAGGGTCGCCGTGGGACTCCCGAAGTTCGACTTTACGGACCTTTCCCGTGGAGGTCTCGGGGAGTTCGTCGACGAACCCGACGACGGTCGGGCACTTGAAGTGTGCGAGGTTGTCGCGGGCGAACTCGATGACCTCCTCCTCGGTGAGGTCGGCACCGTCGGCGGGGACGACGATTGCTTTGGGCGTCTCGCCCCACTTCTCGTGGGGGACGCCGATCACGGCGACGCGTTCGATGTCGGGATGGTCGTAGAGGGCGTCCTCAACCTCGACGCTGGAGATGTTCTCGCCGCCGCTGATGATGACGTCCTTCTTGCGATCCTTGATCGAGATCATCTCGCGTTCGTCGACAGTGGCGAAGTCGCCGGTGTGGAACCACCCGTCGACCCGGCCAGAGAAGGCCTCGCGGGTCCGCTCGGGCTTGTTCCAGTAGCGATCCATAACCTGGTTGCCGCGGACGATGATCTCGCCCATCGTCTCGTCGTCGGTCGGCACGTCCTCGCCGGCCTCGTCGACGACGCGCAGTTCGGTCCCGAGCATAGCGTGGCCCTGGCGGGTCTTGATCGCGAAGCGACCCTCGCTCTCGATCCGGCGCGGCGAGTTGCTCGTCGTGATCAGCGGGCCGGTTTCGGTCAGCCCGTAGACGTGCAAGATGTTCCAGCCGAGTTCGTCCTCGACGGTCCGGATTGTGGCCTCCGGCGGCGGACTGGCCGCGGTCGCGATCCTGACTGGCTTGTCACCGGTCGCCGCGATGTCGTGGGTCTGATAGTGGTCGACCATCTGGTCGAGGACCGTCGGCGCGCCACAGAGGTAGGTCACGTCGTGGTCGTGGATGCGTTCGAAGGCGCCCCCGCTGTCGAAGTGGCGCTGGCAGACGTGTGTACCGCCGACACCGGTGATGACGTAGGGATAGCCCCAGCCGTTGACGTGGAACATCGGGAGTGTCCAGAGGTAAGCGTCGTCGTCGCTGACCTCGGTGTGGTGGGTGGTGATCAGCGCGTGCCAGTGTTCGGTGCGGTGCGTCCGGACCACGCCCTTTGGGTCGCCGGTCGTCCCGCTCGTGTAGTTGATCGTCGCGGGGTCGTCCTCGGAGATGTCGGGGCGCTCGACTGCGCCGGGGTCGGCGCTCTCCAGAAGTGACTCGTAGTCGCGCCAGTCGCCGTCGACGCGGTCGGCCGGATTGGCGACGAACGCCGTGGCGGGGACCTGGCCGCGGATCGCTTCGACCTTCTCGGCGTACTCGTGATCAGCGATGATCGCCCGAGCGCCGCAGTCGTTGAGGATGTACTCGTAGTCCTCGGCGATGAGCCGGTAGTTGAGCGGGACCGAGATAGCCCCGAGGACGTTGATTGCGAACAGCGTCTCCAGAAACCAGTGTGTGTTTGGCGAGAGCAGCGCCACGCGGTCGCCCTTCTCGATGCCGAGATCTGCGAGCGCCGCCGCTGCGCGGTCGACGCGTTCGCCGAACTCTGCGTAGGTGTACTCGGTGCCGTCGTGGGCGATCACGCCAACGACGTCGCCATAGATGTCGACCCCCCTGTCGAGGAAGTCGAGCGTCGTCATCGGTCGATTCACAGTATGCCAACGAGTGACAGAGGGACGTAAAGTTCTTTCTCCAGGTGGAGTCGAGTATGCGACCGCTCGATTGCGACGACCAGAGCCGAAGCCAGACGGCTTTGCGGCCAAACTATTAATATCAATAGTGGAGGAACCATAGGAGATGTCCACAGCTCATCTCATCGCGGTCGGTTCGTCTCCGCTGGGCAAGACAGATCTGCCCGGCCGCGACCTGTTCTCGAAAGCACTGGCCGAGGCGTTCGAAGGATTGCCCGATCCGGCCGATGTCGTCGACGGGCTGTACGTCGGCGCCCAGTCCGAGCGGTACGAGAACCAGATTATGCAGGGAACACTGATGGCCGAATGGGCTGGCCTGCGGAACGTCCCCGCAGAGCGCGTCGAAGCGTGTGCGGCCGCAGGTGCGCTCGCGCTCAAGAACGCAGTCCGGGATGTTCGGGCGGGGGTCCACGACGCAGTGTTGGCCTGTGGCGTCGAGAAAATGACCGCCGGCGGGACCGAAGGGGCCACGAACGCGCTCGGGGCCGCCTTCGAGCGTGCCTTAGAACAGCGGTCCGGGATCACCGCGCCCGCGACGTACGCCCTGCTCGCGCGGCGATACCTCCACGAAACCGACGCGACGGAACGAGACCTGGCTAAGATCGCCGTGAAGAACCACCAGAACGCGGTGGCCAACCCACGGGCGATGTTCCAGCAGGCAGTCGATATCGAGACTGCGATGGACGCTCCCGACGTCGCTCCCCCGCTGAAACTGTACGACTGTGCGCCCGTTACCGACGGTGCCGCAGCCGTCGTCGTCGCGAACGACGAGGTGGCGGCCGACCTGCAGAGCCGTCCCGACACGGTTCGCGTAGCCGGCGTTGGCTCGGCGGCCAACAACCTCGCCGTCGCCGAGCGCGACCTGACGTTCGTCGAGGGGGCGAACGTCGCTGCCTCGACCGCCTACGAGGACGCCGGCGTGGACGCCGCGGATATCGACGTCGCGGAGGTCCACGACGCCTTCACTGTCTGCGAGGCACTGCTGGCCGAGGCCGCCGAGTTCGCCCCCAAGGGTCGCGGAATCGAGACCGTCGAGGATCCCGAGGACCGATCGGCGGGCTGGACCGACGTCCAGATCAACACCAGTGGCGGACTGAAGGCCCGTGGGCACCCGATTGGGGCGACCGGGCTGTTGCAGGCGGTCGAAGCCTACGAACAGCTCACCGGACGGGCCGGAGAGCGGCAAGTGGCCGACGCCGACACCGCGCTGCTCATCAACGAAGGTGGCGTCGCAGACGCCCATACTGTGGCCCACGTTCTGACTGCACAATGACCGAAGAGAGTGATTCACCGATGACAGACACCGACTCCACGACGACAGGACCGCTCGTACCGGAAGACATCACCGCCGACTCGCCGTTCACGCTCCCCGGCTTCTTCGCCGCGTTGGCTGAGGGCCGGTTGGTGGCTGCCCGCTGTACGGAGTGTGATACACACCTGCTGCCGCCTCGTCCCGCCTGTTACGGCTGTGGCAGCCGGGCAGTTACGCTATCGGAACAGCCCCGGACCGGCGAGGTAATCTCGTACACGTCGGTCAACCGACCTCCGTCAGCGTTTGACCACTTGGCGCCGATCACCGTCGCGGTGGTCGAACTCGACTCGTCGGCTCGGCTGACAGGTCGTGTTACCGCTTCGCTCGAGGACGTCACGATCGGAGACCGCGTCGAACTCCAAGTCCGTGATCCCGAGACGGTCGATATCGATCCGGACTTCGGCCTGTCCTACGAGGAGGAGTGGCCGATCCACGTCTTCGAGCTGATCTGAATAGACAGAACCTTCGTGTCAAGTTTGGCATTTCCACCAGACGCCGAAGGCCTGGAGCCGCGATTCTGCTGTCGGTGGCTCCACGTTGCTGAACGGATTTGAATCTCCTGGAACCGGAGTCCAACTCGTTGGCGTGCCGCTTTGAGGAGGTGTGCGCCATCGACGAGGGAACGTGGCCCGCGCGATCTGCTGTTTGCCGCGTCGATTCGAATCACTCTTTCGTCTAGTGAGGTTTTCGACTGACCTCTCGATGGCGGTCGCGACAGTGCTCGCTCGATTGTCGCCAGCACACGATCGCCCCTGCGTCTCCATGTCGGGCAGACAGACCACACGGAACGTCACCACGAGAAGAACCAGGACAGCGCGACACGATTCGAGAACGGGTTGCGGGACTATTCGTGGGTCGTCCACACTCAAGTGGAGTACCGTTTGAGGACGATGATGAGTCCCAGTTGCCAGAGGGCGAACGCCCCTGCGACCTGTGGCTCGGTGAAGAGCCCAAGTGGCAAGGCGTCCAGGATACCCACGAGGCCCAGCCCCGTTCCAACGAGCAGCGCGAGTAGTACGTGGCGTTCGGAGGGCCACTCCGTCCTGTCTGTCTCGTCGATGAGTCGGTAGAAGACCGGCGTCCGCTCGTTCGGTTCGATGCATTTCGACTCGCCGTCGAAATCGACTACATCGTGGTCGTCGAGCTTCGGGACGTGGTTCTGCCGCAGGGTTACGTAGACACTGTGACGCACCTTCCGCGGGGCAGGTTCGGTGCCAGACTCTTGTGCCGCGAGTCGCTCGGAGAGTTCGCTGACGGTCAGTTCCTCGTCCTCGTTTTCGACGATCTCTCTGATGAGCCTGCGTCGCCGCTCGTTGGATAGTATCCGATGGAGTTCCGACTGGCCGACCTCCTCTGCAGGGTCAGGTAGCTGCTTTTTGTGGCCGCTGTCGTGCTGCCCGCTTAAGATACGGTCTACCCCCACTATACTCCGTAACCGTTCTGGCATATGTGATCCAAGAAACATAAATGTCTCGTCAGACACTACTCCTCGTCGGTGAACGTGAACTCGATTGCCTCACTGAGGGAGCGCTGCCAGTCGCGGAAGGACTCGACGTCCGACTCCAACGAGTTGATGGCGGACTCGTGAGACGTCGAAAGATCTTCGACGGTGTCCTCGAGTTCGTCAAGGTCGGTCTCGAGCCCGGTGACGGCGTCCTCGTGGTCGACCTCCAGCTCTTCGACCGAGCCTCGGACCGATTCGACGGCGTCGGACGTCGCGTCCATATCGGACTGTAGCGCGGCCACCTTCTCGTGAGTCTCCCCCAGTTCGTCCTCGATGGCTGCCACGTCGCCGCGCAACTCGTCGATCTCGGTACGGAGCTCGTCGATGACCTGGGCGGCGCCGCCGTTGTGCTCGATGAACTCCGCGAGCGCGTCCTCGTACGCAGAGAGGTCCTCTACGGTCCGCTGCGTGCGGCGGAGTCGGGCGTCGAGGGTGTTGACCTTGCCGACGCCGAGGGACTCGACCAGCACCGACCGCTCACGGGAGGTCAGGGTTCGGTCCTCGAGTTCCTCCACCAGACAGGAGAGCAGGTCGTCGCGCGTCAACGCGTCGGCCGGCACGTCATTCGACCCGCTCTCCTCCTCGGTCGCCGCAGCATCCGCCTCATCAACCGGTTCTTTCTCTGCCTGTTCGCCCTCGAACTCCTCTGTGGCACCGGTCGCGTCGGACGCCCCGTTGGTGCTGCCTGCCTCGTCCAGATCGACCTCGTCGTCGGCCGGGCGCACCTCTTCGGCCACCTCCGACGCAACATCCCCGGTCTCGTCATTCTCGCCGTTCTTCGCCTCGTCGGCCGCCTCGGCTTCTTCTTCACCAACGCCGGCGGGGCGGGCGTGGGATGTGTCGTCCTCGACGACGTCCGTGCCTCCGTCCGCCGACGTGCTTAGGGCCGCGGAGCCCTCGCCGGTCACCTCGTCAAGTTCTGAGAAGTGGTCCGCGAGTTCGTCGTGGTTGATGCTGCCGCTGGTGTCCTCGGTCGATCCGTCGTCCTCGAGTGGATCTTCGAGGGGGATGCTCGTATCCACCTGCGGGTCCGTGAGGAACGGTCTTGCCTTCTCGGCGGACTCGACGTCGACCCCGTACAGCGTGACGAGTCCCTCGCCGCCGTCGATAATCGCCTCGAAGATGAGCCGCTCCTTGGTGACTGTCCACCTGTCGGAGTTGTATTCCGGATGGAGACCGACCTTCTCAACTGAGAAATCCTCCGGGAGTGGCTCGTCGAGATCGACTGCCACCTCGTCGTCGCGCCCGTTCATCAGCGTGAACACGACCACCGTGATGCCGCTCTCGGTCTCTCTGAGTTCTTTCCGAACGGTCACGCCGTTGACTGTCTTCTCCACTCGTTGCTCTTCGGTCTGCAGATCGGTCATTTTGATACTCATTGGGGATTCTCCGTTATGGTTTCGCGAATCGTTTCGTGAACGGCGTCGAGGTCGAAGCCCTCCGTGTCTGTGGCCCACCTCGACTGTACCGTCCCGGTCTGGTCCACGAGGCAGACCCACGTCGTCTCTCGCTCGCCTCTGTCTGCGATGCCACACGCTGCGGCGAGGTCCTGCTCGGCGTCTGTCAGATGCGGGACTACGCCGGCCAACTGATCGGGACCGGTATGGATCGACGCCTTCCCGTGATCGACGACGACGTACACGTTCACACTCGCGGTGAACTGGAACCACGTCAGGTTCCAGAGCGGGTGCGTCGGGTCAAGCTCGTTGACGCCGACCGAAGTGGGTGGAAACGCCAGTAGGGACGACGACTCGTCGTCGCAGAGACGATACACACTCACCGTACTTCCCCCCATACCCGGGAGCGTCACGTCTGTCATCGGCTTCCCGGATTCGCTCATCGCCGTGACCTCCCGCGTTGGCGAGCGTCGGCCGGTCGAATGGGTGTTGAACGCAGCACGTCCGCGCGCTCAGCGAGTGTCGAACGCAGCACGTCCGCTCGCCGAGTGGGTGTCGGAATCATTGTTGTCCTCCCCCGGGACCGCTCGCACCCGCGTTGGCCTTGCCGCCGACGCCGGCACCGGCCTTTGTGTTCTCAACCGTGACGGCGAACGAATTCGTGCTCGTCGTCGTTACGTCGTCACCGTTCGGTCCTGCATCTTCGACAACTGCGGTCACGCGGATCTGCACGTCGGTCGACCCCGAGTTGCCGTCGGTCGCCCTGAAATCGCTCGGCTTCATCGAGGTGTCTTGCAGCAGTCTCGTCTCGCTGAAGTCGTAGCTGACTTCGCCACTGAGTCCGGTCGCGCTGTGGCTCTTCGAGCTGATCTCTTTCCAGTCGGATGCCGAACCCCCCTTGACCTCGACGGTTACCGTGACCCCCGAGGGTTCCTGTTCGAGCCCGGAGTAGCTCACGGTCCCATTCGGTGCCACCGTCAGTTCATTCAGCTTACCGTTGGCCGTGGTAGCCGACACATCGTTCGCGGTGAATGAGGTGCTCGCGCTCGCTGGGGCCGACATAAATAACATCCCCACACTGCCGAACACCACCGTGACGGCCACGAACGCAACCAACGCCAGGTGGCTGCGCTCCGAGCCACTGTTCGAGTCCGGGACGGACCGCCACTCGAACCCACCGGATGTGGTAATCTCGTTTCTGTTTGTCTTTTCTGGCATACACCTGGGTCAAGAAACGATAAGTATTAGATAATTAACCGGCTTAGGACGGAAGTTACAGACCAGGACGACCGCTTCCACCGCCACGGGAAATGTCCCGATTTTCACACGGGTAATTATAGAAAAACGAACGACTGCGTCGGGGTAAAAGAATAGTTAATCAGTTATTCACCCGCCATTACCATGTGTATAACTCCCACATACTCCGTCTGGAGATGACGCGAATACCCGCTCGGCACCGTGCCGTCACGGCAGAGTGCGCGCGGCAACGGCGCGACGGGTACAGGACGTTTAATTTTCCCTCATCGGGGGAGAGACGAGCACAAAATGGCAGCGAAGGCCACCCATCAAGAGGGTCGTCAAGTACCACGGGATGCGAGACGAGGAGCCCCGCCTCCCGTACCACGACAGCGTCAGCGTCTATACGGCTCCGGCTCACACGAAGACGACGGGGTGTGTTCTTCGTAGTGCTTGTTGAGTACTCCAAGTGACGTACTCGCCTCTCTTGGTTTCGAAGAGCGTTGCGAGAGGATGGGCGCTGCAGGATTTGAACCCGCGACAACTTGGTCCGAAGCCAAGCACTCTGTCCAAACTGAGCTAAGCGCCCTCATTGCTGGATACCGAGGTCGGACGGTTTAAACCCACGGATTCGATTCGGCCCTACTCTCCCCTGTTCGCTCGAAAACCGTGGTCGAGTGGCTGTGTACGCCCGCCTTCCGGCGGATCGTACTCTCGGATGCAGCGAGGAGAACTTCGAGATCCGCCGTCAGCGATTTTCGCGCTGTTCGACTTTGTTCAAGTCGTTAAAATCCATAATGGATTCTCTGGAATAGTGTCCAACAACACGTCCAATACGACAGAATTCAGGACACAAAGGGCGTGTATCGGTGGCGTATTTAAATGAGGTGCCCTTGCTCTACGGAGAGTCGTTCTGATCGGCTAGCGCGTGTCTAACGAGTCGATCACTTCGGATCGGGTTGCTCGTTATCGCGTTGCTGTCGAAGCGTGGACTGCGCCCGCTCGACGTAAGAGTTTGACGACCAACTGCGAGCGTCACTCATCTCGGCCAAAAACTCGTCGGCAGCGTCCGGCAAGATCGCGTCGTTGCGAACCAGTGCGGTGAGGAGGATGGGCGTTGTGACAAGGCGAGTCTCGGCCAGCGAGGCGTGGACGAGCGCAAGTCGATTGAACTCGTCACAGAGCAGTTGCACGGCGTCGATATCGTTCGCCAGCGTAACTGCCGCGTTCTCGCCGTCGTCCAGCGGGAACGTCTCGTCCAGTCCGATGGAACGAGTCTCCAACGCAGAGCGACGGTCGAGAACCGCCTGTGCCGCCTCACCGGATGCATCGTCGTAGGACGCCGTCTCGGTGAGTTCGTCGACGACCTGCTCTGGGACGACCACGGTGTGCGAATCGAGGAGAATGTCGAGTGGATTCGGTGAGGTGCCCGCCACCGTCCCGAGGCTTACGAGAGCCGACGTGTCGGCGACTATCAGAACCATCTACGAGTCGGCCAGCTCCTCCGCGACCCCGTCCACGAATTCGTCGGTCAGTTGCCCTTTCAGCAGTTGGAAGTTGGCGGCCTCCTCGTGGCCGACGAGGTCTTTCAGTTCCTCGAACGTAATATCGTCGTCGTAGAAGGCCTCTGCGATCTCCTGTTTCACCTCGTCGGAGTGCGCGGCGTCCCGCAGGTAGTCCCGAAGCGCGGAGATGAGGATGTCCGTCCGATCCGTCTCGAACACCGCAGCGAGCGCGTCGGCCCGGTTTACTAGTCCCCTCGGTGCACGGAACTGGACGCGCTTCTTTTTGGATTCGGGGCTCATATGTGTACATTGTGAGTATAGGGGCAAAACATTTGCCCTCTTTCCACTACCACATCCTTCGGAGCCGCCGAAACCGGACATAGTGTTTTTCATCGAGCCTGACTCGAAAGAGCAGCTATCGGAAGAATTTTCGAGGGCTAAACGGGCTCCATACGGATTGTATCGTCGAAAATCGAGCTATCGGCTCTCGCGCTGTTCGACCTTGTTCAGTTCGATCAACAGGCGGAACACGGCTTTAACGAGATTCGAGTCTACGTCGAAGTGCTCGGCGTTTCGCCCGGCACGCTCCATCACGCGGTCTTCTTGGCCTTCATCGGTCGTCGGCAGATCGCGTTCGTCCTTCACCTGTGCGACCGAGTCGGCGACGTAGGTCCGCCGCGCGATCAACTCGACGATCTCGCGGTCGATGTCTTCGATTTCTGCACGCAGTTCGTCTAAGGAAGCGTCCTCGGGGGCTGTAGGTTCGTTCTGTGTCATAGGGTTCGTCCTCCATCAGTTCGCGTCGTCGTGCGCCACGTGTGACCGCCGCGTTCGTCCCACAGGTCCTGTACGCGGTCGAGTCCGTCGTCCTGACCGACGGCAACGACGCTCGGACCAGTGCCGGAGAGAGAGACGCCGTCGACGTGGGGCATCGCTTCGACAGCGGGGTCCGCAGAGAAGCCGAGCGCCGCCGAGAAGGCCAGTCCGTTCACCGTCATCGCCTCGGCGTAGCGGCCGTCGAGCGCGAGGTCGGCCACCAACTCGGCCATCGGAGCGACGTTCGCACAGCGATCGACGTCCGCGTCGGCGCTGTAGGCGCGCTCTGCTGGCGTCCAGACCAAGACGTCCCACTCGACTTCGTCGCGGGCGAGCAGTTCGTCGTCGTCATTGTCGGTGACGGTGACGCCGCCGAGCATCGACGCCGAAGCGTCGTCGAACGCGCCGGTGACGGTGACGCCGGCGTCGCGGGCGGCCTGGACGCCGAGCTTGCAGGCTTCCAGGCGATCCGGCGCTGCGTCGAGCGCGGCGGCAGTGGCGAGGACGGTCGCGTTGGCTGCGGCGCTCGAACTTTTCAGTCCGGCGGCCATCGGGACGTCGCTCTCGGTCCGGACGGTACCACCGTAGTCCTCGCCGTCGCCGTACGTCTCGATCGCGAGTTCGACGCAACGTTCGATCAGCCGGGTGTCGGCGTCGGCGTCTTCGGCGATCGTTCCCGTCACTGTCGCGGAGTCGTCGAGTTCGACGGTCGCAGTCGTTTCGGCGTCGATCGCGAACGCCGACCCGACGCCCGTCGAGAGGGCGTTCAGCACCGTCCCCGCGCCCAGTGCGACTGCTCGGCCGTACATACAGGATAGCTATCGACCGCCGTAAAAGGTGTAGCGGTTGCTTGTCGGATCAGGTCTCGCCGGGCGACACAGCGCCACCCCGCCGGATCATCCCCAGCACGCGCCAGGTGACGACCGGGTCGCCCGCCGGGGTTCGCCCGGTCACGTCGACGTCGACGTATCCCCGTCGGGAGTCCGATTCGGAGACTCGCTTGTCGACGACTTCCACGTCGACGGACAGGGTATCGTCGGGGCGGACGGGCCGGTGCCACCGCAGGTCGTCGACGCCACGGCCGCCGAGAAACGCGACGCGCCCGAAGAAGGCCTCGGTCGCGAGGCGGTTGCAGGCGCAGAAGCTGTGGAGGCCGCTGGCGACGAGGCCCTCGAACGGCGACGCTGCGTCGGCGTCGTCGCCGACGTGGAACGGCTGCGGGTCGTACTTCCCGGCGAAGTCGACGATCGAATCGCGCGTGAACGTGACCGTCTGATCGGCCACGAACCGGTCGCCGACGGCGAGTTCCTCGTACGTCAGCCGGTCCGCCGCCGTCCCACCGTCGCGTGCGCCGTCGGAGTCGAGCGGCGTGACGTGCTCGTCCGTCGCAGTCGAGGCAGAAACCCCCGGGTCGTGATCGGTCATACGAGAGCACTCGACGCCAGCCATCAAAGCCGCTGCGCTCTCGATGCAGAACCGCCGCGAGTTCTCGCAGTCGTGCCAAAGACACTTACACGCCGACACGGGCCGTGTAGTATGGTCTCCGACGTGGCCGGCGATGTACCTGCTGACCCCTCCCTCCGCGAGCGGGCCGAACGCGCGATCACGCGGCGTCGACTCCTCGTCGCCGGCGGTCTCGGCGTCGGCGCTGGCGCGCTCACGCAGTTGCGGACCGATCCGCCTGCTGCACCCAAAGTTCCCGAGGGGACCTGGCCCTTCACCGACCGCGACGCGCAGCGGACCGATTCGGCCCCGGCAGCGACTCCACCCGCAGAACCCGAAATCGCGTGGCGGAAGCAGCCCGTACCGTCAGTCGACGCGCTGGTCGTCGGCCCCGAGCGCGTGTACGTCGGGAGCGCCCGGACCGCGGGCAACGCACCCGCCGTCGCGGCGCTGGATCGCGCCGACGGCACCGTCCGGTGGACGCGGCAGGTGCCAGCACGGCGACTCGCCTTCGTCGCCGGGGCCGTGTACGCGACTGGCGAGGCGGCACCGAGGTCCGAACGGGACGAGAGCGGGCGGTCGGGAACCGTCACGCGGCTCGACGCCACGACGGGAGAGACGCAGTGGCAACGCGAGGTCCGTGATTACGGCGAGCGACTGATGGTGGGCGAGCGGGCGGTCTACGTCGGCTACCACGGCGGGGTGACTGCATTCGGCCGGGACCGGGGCCGCCGGCTGTTTCGAACGTCGACGTGGGGAATCCCCGTGACGCCGCTTCTCGCCGACGGCGCACTCTTCCTCGCCGGCGGCCGCCTGACGCGGTTCGGCGCCCGACGGTGGAGCGAGGTGGTCTTCGAACAGCCGCCCGACCCAGTCTGGGACCGGGACCCGCCAAACTACACGCTGGATCCGACGGTCGTGACACGCGCGGACGCCGCCGACCTCGTCGCGACGGGGCGGCTCTCGGTGTCTTCGGTCGGCGGCGACTCGCCGTCGCTCCGGACGCACGAAGTCGGCGAGGGCACGCGGCGCTGGGCGACTCTCGATGCCACGCCGCTGTCGGAGCCAGTAGTCGTCAAGGAACTCGCGGCGCGCGGCGAGCGGTTGTTCCACGCGCTCCGGACCGGACGCGACGACGGCCGCCGGCGCGCCGTCTTCTGCCGCGACGCCACGACGGGGGCAGAGCGCTGGCGCATCGACTTTAAGAACTGGGTGCGCTCGGTCGTCGTCGCCGGCGACCGCGTCCTCGTCGGAACGCGGTGGGATTCTGTCACGCCGGGTCCCGACTCGGCCGCCGAAGAGACCAACGCTGAGAGGTCGAACGCCGATGTGGAGACCCCGCCGCCGGGCCGCGTGACCGCGCTGTCGCTCGACGGCGACGTGCAGTGGCGCCACCCGATCGGCGGCTCCGTCTCGGCGGTCGTCCCGGTCGGCTCTCGGATACTCGTCGGTACTGACGACGCGAGCTACGGGGGTCGGACGGCCGAATCGGGCCGCGTCGTCGCCCTCGACTGACTCACTCGGGCGCTACACTTCACCACGACTCCGACGCTTCCGACACCCCACTACGGCGCTGGAGATGCCATCGCGTCCCTTTTGAGCGGGCCACGCGAACACCGGGATATGAGCGCGCGCAACGACGTCCCACCGAGCACTGTCGGCGTCGAACTCCTCGATCACGGCGTCGAGGTCGAGTACACCGACGGCCGGACGACGCTGTATCGGGGCGTCCCCGAGCCCGTCACCGACACACTCACCACGCCGCCGAAGAAGGAGACACACGTCCTCGTGACGGATCCGACTGAGACCGAGGGCGTGATGATGTACGTCAACGACCTGAAGACGCACGACGACGTCCTCGAATCGACCGGCGTCGGACGGGTCATCCTCGAAGACGGTGAGGAGGAGGAAGTCTTTCCCGGCGTCACGGTGCGTCGTCCCGGCGGGATGCGGACCGAAGTCGAGGCCGACCCCGAGGTGGCCCGCGGGCGCGTGTTCGTCTTCGTCGAAGACGACTGGAGCGAACAGTCCTACGAGTTCGTGACCGAGAGCGCCGACGCCGACGGCGAGGACACAGATAACGACGCCACCACCCCCGCAGACAGCGGCGACGCCTGACTCCGATGGCACTCAGAAAACGATGGCAGCCGTTGACGCGAGAGACTGTCGGGAGCGTTCCCAACGCGTACGGACTCGTCGAATTCGGTGACGAAGACGGCGACGTCGTCGAGGCCGTCGCGGGCTTTCTGCCGGACGAGCTTCGGGAAGAACTGGCCTACGGCGACGCTGCGCAAGTGCGGTGGCAGCGCGCGCAGTCGCTCGACCACGCCGAGAAACTGCTCGACGAACGGTAGCAGGGTTCACGGGACGGCCTGCGCCGGGACTCCGGTTCAGTGCCCGTCGTCGTGTTCCGCGTCCGCCTCGTGATCTTCGGGGTGCGTCGGCGTACCTGAGAGGTTCCCGTCCTCGTCGAAGCGCTTCGCACGGAGGAACCGCGCTCGATACCGGTTCGCGCCCTCGTAGACGTCGGCCTCGCGGATCTCCTCGGTGCGGCCGTCGGCGACGGCGTCGACGATCTCTTCGACCTGTTCCTTCTCGGAGGGCGTGAGTTCGAACTCGTAGCTGTGCGTCTCCTCTTCTTCGAGTTTGGTCCACTTGCGCGCGGCCGCGACGACGAGCGAACAGGGTTCTCGGCAGGGGAACGCCCCCGTACCGCCGTCGGCGTCGAGTTCGTGTCCCTCGTCGTACTCCCACTCGCGGCGCTTGAGACACTGCGAATCGACGCAGCAGGCTTCGGCCATCCAATCGACGGCCTCGGCCGGCAGGTCCTCGACGACGCCGTAGATCCCGGTCTGGCGCTCGGCGGTCTCGTGCCAGTGCGTCACGTCGAGGTCGCCCTCGCGTTCGAGGTTCCAGTTGGCGACTGACGCGGGATAGAGCACGTCGAGCGTCTCGACCGCGTCGCGGCCGTCGAGGTCCGGGAAGACCCACCCCGAAACGAGCGAGGGAGCGGTCTTCAGCGGTCGGTACCGACCGCGGTCGTCGTAGGTGGCGATGTCGCGAGCGCCGAGCGGGTCGTGGTAGGTGTCGAGGTCGTCGGCCTCGGCGTCGCGGTCCTCGGTGTGCCGGATCTCGTAGCGCCGCTGCCCGTCTTCGCCGAGCGTCGCTGTGACGAGCACCTCGCCCCACTCGGTGTGCATCCCCGAGCGGAGCGCCGCGTAGCGGTCGGGAACTGAATGCTCGGACGCGGCCTCGGCGTGCCGGAGGAAGGCGCGTCGGTGGCGGCCGCGGTCCCCGACGACTTCCTCCCAGTAGTACCAGTTCGTGACGTACGGGGCGACGGGGTCGCCGCTGGCGACCGATCGGAACGCCGATTCCGAGAGGTTCTCGTGGCGTTCGTCGGAAGACGCGACGTCGAGCGTGTAGCTGCCGCCGTCGTCGCTCGCGTCGGCGTTCGTGTCCACGTCCGCGAAGAGTCCGTCGAATTCCACCGGGTCCGAATCTGATTCGAGGCGGGCCAGTAAGGCGTCGAGTTGCTCGTCGTGCACGTCAGTCACCCGCCGCCGGCGTCTCGCGGGTCTCCTCGCGCACAGTCTCGATGGCGGCTTCGATCTCCGCGCCGGCGTCGGCGGCGCGTTCGAGGATCACGTCGGCCATCAGGCCCTCGGTCCCGACGGCGCCGGCGTACCAGATGCGGTGGCCGTCGACGTCGGCGGGGATGTCGTAGCCCGTCCGGTAGTCGTCGGTCAGGCCCATGTCCTCCGGGATGTCCTCTTGGGTGTGGAAGCCGTCCGCGATGAAAAGCGGGACGACAACGACGTCTTCGGCCTCGAAGTAGTCAGTGACGTCGTCGACTTCGGGCTCTTCGTCCATATAGAGCGCCTGCACCTCGTCGAAGCGATCCATCTCGCGAACGCGGTCGGCGTGGTACTCGATGGCCTTCGCGGAGTTCTCGTTGCGCTCGGTCCCGTGGCCGACGACGGCGAAGCCGAATCCCTCGCCGACGTTCGGGTCGCCGGTGACGGTCTCGGCGCGGCGGACCAACACGTCGGTCATCGCCTCGTGGGTGCCGACCGGCCCGCAGTAGTGGACCGTCTGGCCCGTGTCCTCGGCGACCAGCGTCGCCGTGTCGGCGCTCAGGCCGTCGGAGTCCCACTCGGAGACGTCCCAGCCGGACAGGCGGAGTTCCCGCGGAATCACCTGCTCGGTGAAGTACCCCTCGCTGATGAACAGCGGGACCACGTACACCTCGTCGGATTCGACAGTGCGGAGGACCTCTCTGAGCGAGGGTTCCTCCTTCCAAAAGCCCGTCTTCACTTCGTCGAACGCGCCCGTCGCGCGGATCGTGTCCGCGTGGCGGTGCGTCGGCGTCGACGAATCGGGGTTGAGGTGCGACCCGTGCGCCACGATTACCAGCGCTTGCATACCCGGCTCTGAGGACGGAGCGCCCTTAGGGACTTCGGGTTCCGCGAACGATTTTTCAGATTTCGGAAGCCGAAATTGGATGGTTGTCGGATCGGTGGAAGACGGTACACATCTGCGTCCCGTCTCTATCGCCCCGACCACAGAGATCCGCGGACTTTTCTCCCCGTCGTCCGAGGGGTCCGGTATGTCACTGGCCGCCGAGACGCGGGCCGCCGTTCGGGCCCGTCCCTGGCTCTTGCAGGCGCTCCGGGCGGGCGTAGTGAACTACGCGGCCGCCGCGGAGTCGCTGGACGTCGACGGCGACACCGACTCGATCGCGACGGCGCTGCGGCGCTTCGCAGACGACCTCGAACCCGCCGAAACAGCGGAGCGCGACGTCGTCGTTCGAATGCGCAGCGGGGTTGGACTCGCGGGTGTCGACGTCGCTGCCGACGATTCGGAATCGCTGGATCTCGACGCGGGCGCCGAAGCACTGCTGTCGGTCGGTGAGGAAGCCGTCGTCACCGCCGACGGGAGCCTCACCGCCATCGTCGTCGACGGCGAGGTCGACGCGAGCGCACTCACGGCCGTCGTGGGCCGACTCCGGGCCGAGAACGTCCTCGTCGACGCCGCCGGCGTCGCGGGCGACGAACTCGTCGTGGTCGTCCCGCGGAGCGACGGCGCGAGCGCTCTCCGGACCGTCGAAGATGCGCTGGCGTCGGTTTCGGAGCTCTGAGCCGCGCTCGCTTCCGACGATTTAACAACCGGGACGCGAGTATCCACCGTCGATGACGCTGTCCGTGACCAACACCCTGACGGGCGAACGCGAGGAGTTCGAGCCGCGGAACGACGACGAAGTCCTGCTGTACGTCTGTGGGCTGACGGTCTCGGACGACGCACACCTCGGGCACGCGCGCCTGTGGGCGCACGCGGACGTGATGCACCGCTGGCTGGAACACGAAGGCTACGACGTCCGCCACGTCGAGAACTTCACCGACGTCAACGAGAAGATCGTCGCCCGCATCGGCGAGGACGACTTCGGCGGCGACGAATCCGAGGTGGCCGAACACTTCACCTCCCACGTGATCCGGGATATGCGCGGGTTGAACCTGAAGCGCGCCGAAGTCTACCCCCGAGTGTCGGAACACGTCCCCGACATCATCGACCTCGTCGAGACGCTCGTCGAACGGGGCTACGCCTACGAGTCCAACGGCTCGGTGTACTTCGACGTCACCGCCTTCGAGGACTACGGCAAACTCTCGAATCAGCGCCTCGACGAGATCGAGACCCAGGGGCCCGAAGACGAGCGCTCCGAGAAGCGCCATCCCGCGGACTTCGCACTCTGGAAGGCCGGCGCAGTCGCGCCCGAGGACGTCGCCGAACACCGCCACGCGGATCTCCCGGCCGTCGAAGACCCCTGCGGCCAGACCTGGGAGTCGCCGTGGGGCGAGGGCCGACCCGGCTGGCACGTCGAGTGCTCTGCGATGTCGATGACGCACCTCGACGACACGCTCGACATCCACGTCGGCGGCCGCGACCTCGTCTTCCCGCACCACGAAAACGAGATCGCACAGAGCGAGGCCGCGACGGGCCAGCAGTTCGCTCGCTACTGGCTCCACGTCGGCCTCCTCCAGACCGCCGGCGACAAGATGTCATCCAGCCTCGGGAACTTCCTCACCGTCGACGACGCCCTCGATCAGTACGGCGTCGACGTCGTCCGGACGTTCTATCTCTCGACCGCGTACCGCAGCGAGCAGACGTTCGGCGAGAAAGAGATGCGCGAGGCCGAGGAACGCTGGGAGCGACTCGACCGCGCCTACGAGACCGCCGTCGACGCCTGCGACAGCACCGACGCGTACGCGAAAGTCGAAGACGAAACCTTCCGCGGGGCGCTCGCGGAGACCCGAACCCAGTTCCGGGAGGCGATGAACGACGACTTCAACGTCCGGGAGGCGATGGCGGCGCTGCTCGAACTGGCGACGGCGGTGAATCGCCACGTCGACGACCACGACGCGTACGACTACTGGGCGCTGCGTGAGAGCGTCGAGGCCTTCGAGGAACTCGGCGGCGACGTCTTCGGCCTCTCGTTCGGCGCGGCGATGGACGAGGACGGAACGGTGACGCTCGCCGAGGAACTCGTAGAACTCGTCCTCGACGTTCGTGAAGCCGAGCGCGACGCGGGCAACTACGAGCGCGCGGACGACCTCCGCGACGATCTCGAAGCCCTCGGGATCGAAATCCAGGACAGCGACGACGGCCCGACGTATCGATTCGGGTAGCGCTCCGCGTTCCTCGCCGAGTGCGTCTCCCGCAGACGCGACTCGTCACTCCATCGTGAACAGGTGCGTCTCCTCGGGAATCTCGAAGAGCCCTATCCGGACGCCGGCGTCGAGCCACCCGTAGCCGTACGAGAAGGCAGCGAGTGCGTCCACAGGATCGTCGTTCTCGCGGAAGTGCCGCCCGTCTTCGAGGTACGACAGCGACATCTCCCGAATTTCGGCGGCCGCCTCGCCCAGCGGCGTCGACGCCGGCACGACGACGTCGGCCTCCGCGAGCGCGTCGGCGAACATCCGCTCGTATCGGTCCGTCTTCTCGATCAGATCCGCGGCCATACCCGACAGTCGCCGCGCTGGGCGTATATATCCGGCCAAATTCGATCTTGTGACGGTAACACAATACAGTCTGACGGGACGTGCGCACGACAGCGGAATCTAAAAGGCCGTGTCTACCGAAACAGTGTGTATGACAGATACCGCTGACGAGGTCGTCGAACATCGCCCGCTCATCGTCGCTGGCTCCGGTATCGCGGGGCTCTCTGCAGCAATTTATGCCGGACGTTCGAACAACGAGCCCCTCGTATTCGAGGGCGACGAACCCGGCGGACAGCTCACATTGACGACGGAAGTCGACAACTATCCGGGCTTTCCCGAAGGCATCTCCGGGCCCGAACTCGTCCAGAACATGAAAGAGCAGGCCGAGCGCTTCGGCGCGGAGATCAAAAACGGCATCATCGAGTCCGTCGAGGCCGACGAACGCCCCTTCACGGTCCGCCTGAAGAACGGCGACGTCTACACGGCCGACGCGATCATCTCCGCATCGGGGGCATCCGCGCGGACGCTCGGCATCCCGGGCGAGGACGAACTGATGGGCTACGGCCTCTCGACGTGTGCGACCTGTGACGGCGCGTTCTTCCGCGACGAGAAGATCCTCGTCGTCGGTGGCGGCGACGCCGCGATGGAAGAGGCGAACTTCCTCACCAAGTTCGCTTCGACGGTCTATCTCGTCCACCGCCGCGAGGAGTTCCGCGCGGAGGACTACTGGATCGACCGCGTGATGGAGAAGGTCGACGAGGGCGAAATCGAGATTATGCGGAACACCGAAGTCACGGAACTCCACGGCAGCCAAGAGGAGGGGGTCGACCACGTCACGCTCGTCAGCCACCCCGAGGGCCACCCCACCGACAAACTCGACGACCCCGACACCGAGGAGTTCGACTTCGACGTCGGCGCGGTCTTCTACGCTATCGGCCACACGCCGAACGCGGGCTACCTCGAAGGCACGGGCGTCGAACTCGACGACGACGGCTACCTCAAGACCCAGGGCGGCACGGGAGGCAACCAGACCGCCACGGACGTCCCCGGCATCTTCGGCGCAGGCGACGTCGTCGACTACCACTACCAGCAGGCCGCGACGGCCGGCGGGATGGGCGTGAAGGCCGCCCTCGACGCCGACGACTACCTCGAAGATCTCGAACGCGAGCAGAAGGCCGAAGCGGGTAGCGAGGTCGCGGCCGTCGAGAGCGACGACTAAGCACCCACCTTTTTCACCGGTGCCTCGCGCCGCCTTCGACGGCGCTCGACCCCGGCCAAAAAATCTGGACGAAAAAACCGCTCGCTCCGCTCGCGGTGGCAGCCACAGGGAGCGCGGTGATGCTACGGTTGCGACGTGTCTTCGATCCACTTCCGGCAGCCTTGGCCGCCGAACGGAATCCCTTAGCCGCGGGCACTGCTTCTGTTAGCCGTGTCACGACTCAGGCGAACCGGCACGGCGCTCGCCCGGATACTGGCGGATGCGGGCGTCATCGAGGAGACGCGCCTCCGCGCGACGGTCGACTTAGCGTGGCCCCGGATCGTCACCGGGTTCGCCATTATGTCGAAGCGAACGGTGGATCTCGCGCTCGTCGGCCTCGTCATCGGGCCGACCGCCGTCGCGGGGCTGACGCTGGCGAACGCCTTTTGGATGGTCGCGAAGTTCCTCGCGATCGGCCTCGCCGGCGGGACGGTGGCGCTCGTCTCGCAGAACTACGGCGGCGGCGACACGGAACGCGCGGCGTCGGTCGTCCGGTTGAGCGTCCTTCTGGCGGTCGCGCTCGGCATCCCGACAGTGGCGTTCTTCGGCCTCGCTGCCGAGCCACTCGTCGACTTGCTCGGACAGGATTCCGAAAGCGTCGGATACGGCGCGACGTACCTCGCGGTCGTCGCCCCCGGACTGCTCTTCGAGTTTTTGAATCTGATCGCCAGTCGAACCTACGCGGGCGTCAGCGACACCCTCACGCCGATGGCGGTTCGGGCAGGCGGCGCGGTCGCCAACATCGCGCTGTCGGCGGCGTTCGTCCTCGGTCTGGATATGGGCGTCGCGGGCGCGGCGCTCGGCACCACGCTGGCGACGGCGCTCGTGACCGTCGTGTTCGCGTGGGGGATGACGGGCCGGAACTACGTTCGGGGTCGGGGGGCGAGTCCAGTTCCGCTCACGTTCTCGGGGCCGCTACTCGACCGCGACTTACTCCGGCAGATCGGACAGGTCTCGGCCCCGCTCGTCGCCCGTCGGGCAGCTCAAGGGCTCGTGGTGTTTCCGCTGCTCGCCATCGCGGCGACCTTCGGTCCCGTCGCCGTCGCGGCGGTCGGCGTCGGCCGACAGGTCCGATCGCTACTCGGGAGCTTCTCGTGGGGCTTTTCGATCGCCGCTTCGACGCTCGTCGGCCAGGAACTCGGCGCGAGCGAGGAAAGCGAAGCCGAGGCGTACGGCTGGGGGATCGTCCGACTCTCGGTACTCGTCTACCTCGTCGCTGCCGCCGTCGTCGTCGTCTTCGCGAACCCCATCGCGGGCATCTTCGTGAACGAACCCGCGAACCGCGCGCTCTCGGCCCAGTTCGTCCGCGTCGCCGCGGTCAGCGTCGTCGCACTCGGCGTCGACGGCTCGATCACGGGCGCGCTGCGGGGCGCAGGCGACACCCGGATCCCGTTCGTCTCGGCGCTGGCGGGGCTGTATCTCGCGGCGGTCCCGCTGGCGTGGCTCGGCACCGTCGTCCCGGCGCTCGGGACCGGTGGACTGCTCCTCGCGCTGCTCGCCGAGACTGCCGTGCCGATGGTGGTGAACCTCTGGCGGTTCCGCTCGAACCGCTGGAAAGTCGTGAGCCGGGGCTACCGCCCGGACCCGAGTGATTGAACGTACCGGGCACCTCATACCAATTATCTAGTATTTAGGCTGCATTTTGTCACCGCACTGGAGTGATGCAATAGCTCACTTCAACGGGTGTCATATGCCGTCTTATGTTTGACAATCCATCACGTGGAGACCAGGATGTATGCGTACGATACGCACGAGTTTGCGACAATTCGTCGACGAACTCGACACCGTTGTCTTCGGTGTCGGGTTCTCCGTTTCGTTGCTGGCGATTCTGGTTTTCTTCCTGAATCCAGACGTCTCAGCGGAGCGGATGGGACAGATCAACGAGTACCTCTGGACCGAGTTTATGTGGGTCTACATCGGGACGATGTTCCTGATGGTCGTCTTCAGCCTCTGGCTGATGTTCGGCCGGTGGGGCGACATCAAACTCGGCAAGCCCGGGGACGATCCGGAGTTCAGTCTCCTGTCGTTCTTCTCGATGATGTTCTCGGCGGGGATCGCGGCCGGCATCGTCTTCTGGGGACCGGCAGAGGCGCTGAACCACTACGCGAGCGTTCCGCCGCTCGTCGGCGCTGAAGCCGGCACGTCCGCGGCGGCCGTCGGCGCGATCCAGTACACGCTGTTTCACTGGGGCATCTCCTACTGGGTCCCGTACCTGATCGTCGCGATTCCGATCGCGTACTACGCCTTCCGGAAGGACGCGCCGATGCGCGTCTCGACGCTCATCGCGCCGTTCGTCGGCGTCGAGAACCTCGACGGCTTCTGGGCGAAAACCATCGACGTGCTGGCGGTGTTCGCGACGATCGGCGGCATCGCGACGACGCTCGGTTTCGTCGGGCGACAGTTCCTCACCGGTCTGGAGTACACAGCGGGGGTTTCACTCGGTGACGGCGGGACGGTCTTGGTGATCACGGGCCTGACAGTCGCGTTCACCGTTTCTGTCACGCTCGGCGTCAAAAAGGGAATCGCCCGCGTGTCGCTGTTCAATATGGGCGTCTTCGCCGCGCTGGCGGTCGTGACGTTCTTGCTGGGACCGACCAACTACATTATGAACACCGGCCTGCAGGCGGTCGGCGGCTACTTCAGCGAGTTCGTCTCGATGAGTCTCTACACGAACGCCACCGGCACCGGCGAGTGGGTCGGTAACTGGACGGTCTTCTACTGGGCGTGGGTGTTCTCGTGGGCCCCCTTCGGCGGCCTGTTCGTCGCACGCATCTCGAAGGGCCGGACGATCCGACAGGTGGTCGCGACCGCGCTCATCGGTGCGACGGCCTCGACGATCCCGTGGTTCCTCACGATGGGCGGCAGCGCCATCTTCTTCGAGCGCAACAACATCGCACCGATGCTCGAGATGGTCGACCAGTACGGCGTCTCCGTCTCGGGCTTCCCGCTTTTCGCCAGTCTCCCCTTCGGCGACGTGCTGGCGGGCGTGTTTATGCTACTGGTGGTGACGTTCTTCGTCACCTCGGCTGACTCCTCGACGCTCGCGCTCGGGATGCTCACGACCGGCGGCAAGCAACACCCCTCGACGGTCAATCGGATCATCTGGAGCGGTCTGATGGGCGGTCTCGCCTCGCTGCTCATCGTCGGCGGCGGCATCGACGCTCTCCGGTCGTCGGCGATCATCACGGGCTTCCCGTTCGCGCTTATGTCCGTCGTCGCAATCGTCGGAATGGTCTGGGAGTACCAGTCGGTCCACCCGCTGCTGTCGGGTGAGGACGATTCCGTGGTCACGACGGGAGCGAACTCCCCGGCGGTGTCGATGAGTTCCGACGACGACTGATACTGTCTGACAGCACTCTGTGCGGCGTATCAGCACCCCGTGGGTGCCAGCGCAATTCACAAACTGCTGGCCGATAGTATGAGCGAGCGACGCCGCGTCGTCGTTCGAGCGGCCGATTCCCACAGACCCTTATGTCGAGGCGCCGGAGAGGACGTATGGTCGACACCGAGACCTACACGATCGAAGCGCCGAACGGCGACGTCGAGGAGATCGAACTCCCCGAGGGCCTCGCCGACGTGTTCACCGAACAGGGCGAGTCGACGACGGCCGTCGTCGGCGACCTCCTGATCCAGTCGTTCGCCCAGCAGGCTCACGCCGTCGTCCACCACGGACAGGGCGAGACGCCCGCCGACCTGGAAGAACTGAACGAGAAGATGGAGGAACTCTTCGAGGAGCGCTTCGGCGTCTCGCTCGACGAGGCGATGGGCCACAGTCACTGAACGCACGAGGCGATCGCGGCACGATCTCTTTTCACCTTTCAGACGAACAGCAGCGGAACCATCGCGAGGAAGCCGGCTGCGACGCCCGCAGCCAGTTCACGACGACCGCCGCCGGGCAGACTGCGCCCGACGGCGAGTGCCTCCGGAATGAACTCCGTGAGGACGAGAAAGATCATCGCACCGGCCGCGAAGCCGAAGCCCGCGGGGAGGAACTCCCGAGCGGCGCGGACGAAGTAGAACGCCAGAACCGCGCCGATCGGCTGCGGGAGGCTCGAGAACACTGACCACCAGACGAGCTTCCAGTTCGCGACGCCCATCGAACGCAACGGGATCGAGATGGCGACGCCCTCGGGGATGTTGTGGATCGAGATCGCGATCGTCATGAAGATCGCGAGCAGGGGTACTACGAACCCAAAGAGCTGCGTTCCGCCCTGCAGCCCGAGGTCTGCGAACGAGACGCCGACGGCGACGCCCTCCGGGAAGGAGTGGACGGTCAAGACGCCGAGGATGAGTACCAACTTCTTGAAGTCCGCTTCCTCGTACTGCCGCGGGTCGACCTCGGCGGCTTCGATGAGGTCGTGGGCGACGTAGACGAGAAGGATGCCGGCGAAGAGTCCCGCACCGAGGAGGAGCAGTTCACGCTGTGGGATCGGGTCGATGGAGACCCCACCGAGCGCCACGTGGACGTACTCGCCGAGCGCCTCTAACACGAGCCCGAAAACCGATGCGGACAGCATAATCCCGGACGCAATGCCCCACAGCGCGACGTTCCAGCGGTCGCTCACGTCGGAGACGAAGAAGAACGGGACTGCCCCCAACCCCGTCGCCAGCGCCGTGATCAGGCCCGCGAGGAAGACGAATCCGAAAGACCACAGCTCGACCATACTCGCGTGTAACCACTGAATCGGTATAAAAATTTCATATTACTGATTGTTTTGGTGGGCCTAAAACCGTCGCGCAAACGAACGCGAAAGGACATCAACGTTCTATAATTTCGGAAACAAAACATTTTCTACGCCGGCGTTCGCGGACCTGTCTGATGCGCAACAGTCAGCGACGCGTGGCGGATTTCCTCGAGGAAGCCGAGTTGTACACCCACCCGGCGTATCGACTCCTGGATCTGACAGCGGAGGTCGGCGAGTTGGCCGCGGACGCGACGAAGTCGACCGCCTACGGCGACGAGCCAGAGTCGCTATCGGTGAAACGCGACGAACTTGGCGACGCGCTCTTCGCACTACTCGCGCTCGCCGAGGAACTCGACGTCGACGCCGAGGCCGCACTGGAGGAGTCGTTGACGAAATACGAGTCCCGTATCGAAGACGACGGGACGCCAGGATCCGGCGAGTAATCCCGCTCGGCGGTCGGCGCCGTCGCGGAGCGCGCCGTCTGCCCGCTGTCCGGCGACCGGTCGAAGCGCTCTTCGGAACGGCCGTCACAAGAGGGCGTATGCACCGCCGCGCACGCGAGTTCACCGAACTGGCACGGGAACGCCACGATCTCGATCTCACCGTCGAATCGTTCCCGGAAGGCACCGAGACGGCCGCCGACGCCGCTGACGCGGTCGGCTGTGAAGTCGGGCAGATCGCGAGTAGCCTCGTCTTCGATGCCGATGGCGATCTCGTCGTCGTCGTGACGAGCGGCGCGAACCGCGTCAGCGAACCACGGCTCGAATCGCACCTCGACGCCGAGGACGTCGCGATGGCAGATCCCGACGAGATTCGGAGCGTCGTCGGCTGGAGCATCGGCGGCGTCCCCCCGTTCTGTCACGATGCCGACTTGCCGGTCTACATCGACGAATCACTGCTCGGCTACGAGACCGTCTGGGCGGCCGCCGGCGCGCCGACAGCGGTCTTCTCGATCGACCCCCAGACCCTCCGAGACGTCTCCGACGCGACGCCGATCGAGGTGTAGGGCCGATCCGATCCCTCACTCGCGGACGACGTCGACATCGGTGAATTCGAATCGGGCACCGCCGTCGCTGTCGGCCACAGCAACCTCCCAGCCGTGCGCCTCGGCGATCCACTTGGCGATCGCGAGACCGTACCCCGTGCCGTCCGCTGCCGTCGTGTATCCCAGATCGAACACGCGCTCTCGGTCCTCCGGCGGGATACCCGGCCCGTCGTCTTCGAGGAAAAATCCGTCTTCGATCGCACCCACGTGGACCGTCACCCCGTCTCCGGCGTGCTCGACGGCGTTCCGAAACAGGTTCTCGAAGAGGTTCCGAAGCCGGTCGACGTCGGCTCTGATCGTCATCTCGTCTTCGACTTCGAGGGTGGCTCCGGACGTGCTGACGGTGCCCCAGCACTGTCTGACGAGCTCCGAAAGTGTCACGCGCTCTTTCTCTCCGACGTGATGGCCCTGCTTCGCGAGCGTGAGCGTGTCTTCGATGATGTCCCACATCCGGTCGAGAGCGTCGTCGACAGACGCTAGGTGCGCTGACTCGCACTCCTCGCTCGCGATTTCGAGATGTCCCTCGGCGACGTTCAGCGGGTTCCGGAGGTCGTGGGCGACGACGCTCGCAAACTCCTCTAGTCGCTCGTTCTGTCGCTCCAGTTGGCGCTCGTACGCTTTCCGCGTCCCGATCCGTCGGAGCGAGACCAGCGCCCCGATGGGCTCTCCGCCCGATCGCAGCGTCGTGACCCGCGCCTCTGCCGGCAGGTGGCGGGGGACGGGCGCGTCCTCGGGGTGACCCATCTCCAACTCGACCCGTTCTTCGGCTGATTCGTCGGCCAGCACCGATTCGACGGCCGTCCGTAGCGAGTCGAGGCCGTCTTCGACGATCCGGCCGAAGCGGTCGTAGTCGGCCCCGATCACCGCCTCAGGGGAGAGGCCGGAGATCGCGTAGAACCGATCGTTCGCGAACGCGATGGTGCCATCGGCGTCGATAGCGAACACCGGCTCCATCTGATTTCGGGAGACGGTCTCGACGTCGATCGCTTCACCATCGCAATCCATACGGTCGCTACAGGTGAGAGTGATTTAAATTGTAGGTGTGCTGTCGTGCTCGGAATTGTACATTCGTGTCCGGTACTGGCCCTCATACTGTCGGACAGAACTGTGTGAAGATTATCGACACCCGTGGGTGTCAACATAGTTCACGAGCTTCTGTCCGACAGTATCAGTCCCGCGGCTAACAGTACTGGGGGACTGGCGATTATGTATCTCGGCATCGTAGGTGGAGTTATGGCCGATCAATCACCGCCGGTGGACGCCACAGCAGAGAGCGAGGGAGACGCCGAACGCCAGCGCGTCTGGCTCGTCGAGCGGACGTACTCCGACGACGAGCAGAACATCGTCATCCTGGTGTATGCGACCCCCGACGGATCGCAGTATCTCCGCAAAGAGCGCGCCCTCACCAGTTTCGACGACGCACGCGACACGACTGCGGGGCTGCTCGCTCGCGAGTCGAGTCTCGGCACCGTGACCGACCCCGACGAGCGCAGGCGATACGCCCGGGAAGCGAAACGGACTCGTGAGCAGTACGCCCCCGACGACGTCGTCTGATCCCGTTTCACGTGATCGCAGACGGACGCCGATCAGCCTGGTGTCTTCGAAGACAGCTACTCGGAATCGAGTACCAGACCGCACGGATTTAAGCGCCGACCCCGAGTACGTTCGCCCGATGGGAGAGTTATCCGCGTTGTTCTCGCCCGAACGAATCGCCGTCGTGGGCGCGACAGAGCGTGCGGGCTCCGTCGGCCGGGCGATTATGGAGAACCTCCTCGATTCGTTCGCGGGCGAGGTCGTCCCCGTGAATCCGAGCCACGAGGAGGTCTTCGGCATCCCGACGCTAGACGACGTCGCCGCCGCCGACGCCGACCTCGCCGTCGTCGTCGTGCCACCGCAGATCGCCGTCGACGTCGTTCGCGAGGCCGGCGAGGCGGGCGTCCGAAACGTCGTGGTCATCACCGCCGGCTTCGGCGAGACCGGCAGTGAGGGCGCCGCCCGTGAGCAGGACCTGATCGAGGTCGCCCAAACGTACGACATCGACCTGGTCGGCCCCAACAGCCTCGGGATTATGTCGACGCCGGTTGGAATGAACGCGACGTTCGGCCCCGAGAACGCCACCGAGGGGCGGATGTCGTTTATGAGCCAGTCGGGGGCGTTCATCACGGCCGTCTTAGACTGGGCGAACGACCAGGGAATCGGCTTCAAAGACGTCGTCTCGCTCGGTAACAAGGCCGTCCTCGACGAATCCGACTTCGTCAGAGAGTGGGGCGACGACGACGACACCGACGTGATAATCGGCTATCTGGAGGGCATCGACGACGGCCAGGCGTTCATCGAGACGGCGCGCGAGGTGACCGCAGAGACGCCGGTCGTTCTCGTGAAGTCCGGTCGCACCGACGCCGGCGCACAGGCCGCCTCCAGTCACACGGGGACGATCGCCGGCTCGGATCAGGCCTACGAGGCCGGCCTCGAACAGGCGGGCGTCATCCGCGCGGCGTCCGTCCAGGAACTGTTCGACGCCGCCCGCGTCTTAGAGAGCCAGCCCCTTCCCGAAAGTGACGGCGTCGCTGTCATCACGAACGCCGGCGGGCCGGGCGTGATGAGCACCGACGCGATCGGCGACTCGCGGCTCTCGATGGCGTCGTTCACCGATTCGACGCTCGATGCCTTCTCGGAGGCGTTGCCGGCGGAAGGTAACATCTACAACCCGGTCGACATCGTCGGCGACGCCGACAACGAGCGCTTCCGCGACGCGCTGGACGTCGCGCTCGGTGACGCAAACGTCGGTAGCGTCATCGTCCTCTCGTGTCCGACGGCTGTCCTCGACTACCAGCAATTGGCCGCCGATACCGTCGAGCTACAGGCGAAACACGACAAGCCCGTCGCCGCCTGCTTTATGGGCGGCGCGCGGGTCGAACCCGCCGCAGAGACGCTCGCAGACGCCGGGATCCCGAACTACTTCGATCCGGCCCGGGCGGTGCAGGGCCTCGACGCGCTCTCGCGCTTCCGTGATATCACCGAACGGGAATACCAGGCGCCGACGACGTTCGACGTCGACCGCGAGCGCGCCCGCGAGATCCTCACGTCGGTCGAGGGCCGCGCGGACACGCGGTTGGGCGTCGAAGCGATGGGTCTCTTAGACGCCTACGGGATCGAGACGCCCGCCGGCGACATCGTCGACGCACCCGCGGACGCGCTCGAAGTCGCAGAGTCCATCGACGGCGACGTGGTGATGAAGATCGTCAGCCCGGATATCCTACACAAATCTGACATCGGGGGCGTCAAGGTCGGCGTCCCGAACGAGGATGTCTACGACGCCTACGAAGACCTGATCTCGCGCGCGCGCAACTACCAGCCCGATGCGACGATCATCGGCGTGCAGGTCCAAGAGATGGTCGACCTCGACGACGGTGTGGAGACAATCGTCGGGATGAACCGCGATCCGCAGTTCGGCCCGCTCTTGCTCTTCGGCCTCGGCGGAATCTTCGTCGAGACGCTCGAAGACACGACGTTCCGCGTCGCGCCGGTCTCTGAACCGGAGGCCGAGGCGATGACCCGGGAGATCGACGCCGCGCCGTTGTTGCGCGGGGCGCGCGGACGCGAGCCCGCAGACGTCGCGGGCGTCGTCGAGACGATCCAGCGCCTCTCACAGCTCGTGACCGACTTCCCGGCGATTCTCGAATTAGACATCAACCCGCTCGTCGCCACCCCCGATGGCGTCGAAGCCGTCGACGTGCGACTCACCGTCGACCCCGATCAACTCTGAGGAGTCCCACAGATGCACACGAACACCCTACTCGTCGCTTCGATCCAGGAAAGCACCGGCAAGACGGCAGTCACCCTCGCGCTCGGCCGACTCGCACAGGAGCGCGGCCTCGACGTCGGCTATATGAAGCCCAAAGGCACGCGGCTCCAGTCGAACGTCGGCAAGACGCTCGACGAGGATCCGATGTTGGCGCGTGAACTCCTCGATTTGGACTGTGAGATGCACCAGATGGAGCCGATCGTCTACTCGCCGACGTTCGTCGACGGCGCGATCCGCGGGCAGGAGGACCCCGAAGAGCTCGGCGCCCTCATCGAGGAGTACTTCGAACAGCTCGCGGCCAACTGCGGGCTGATGCTCGTCGAGGGCGGCGGCTCGTGGACCACCGGTGGGATCGTCGATCTGACCGACGTGGACATCGCGTCGCGACTCGACGCCGACGTGCTCCTCGTGGCGAACTACGAGAACCCGGGCGACCTCGACGACGTCGTCGCCGCCGCGGAGGCCTTCGGCGACCGCCTCGTGGGCGTGTTGTTCAACGGCGTGAACGACGCCGCCTTCGACGACCTCGAACAGCAGGGCGTGCCGTTCCTCGAAGGACGCGGGATCCCCGTTCTCGGCGTCGTCCCGCGCGAGCGCGACCTCGCGGGCGTGACCGTCGAGGACCTCGCCGCCGAACTCGGCGCCGACGTCGCCGTCGACGGCGACAGCGGGGCCTACGTGGAGCGCTTCCTCGTCGGCGCGATGGGCGGAGACGCCGCTCTCCGGTACTTCCGCCGCACCAAGAACGCCGCAGTCATCACCGGCGGCGACCGCGCGGAGATCATCACCGCAGCGTTGGAGGCCCCGGGCGTCAACGCCATCATCCTCACCGGCGGACACCGCCCGTCGCCGGCCGTGCTCGGCAAGGCCGAACAGAAGGGCGTGCCCGTCCTGCTCGTCACCGGAGACACCCTCTCAGTCGTCGACCGCGCGGAGGCGGTCGTCAACACCGGCCGCGCCCGCGACGAGGAGACGATCTCCCGAATGAGCGAACTCCTCTACGATCACGCCGACGTGGACGCGCTGCTCGGTCCGGAGGAAGGCAGTGCGGACGCAGCGGACGCAGCGGAGGACTCGGCGGACCCGGAGGACGCTGGCAACTCCGACAACCCAACGGACGCTGACGAGGCGTAATCCTCGTATCCGTCAGGTGCGACTACTGCTGGCGCTCCTCAACACCGCCACCCGCGATCCGTCGTGTTCAAGCGTTCACAGCCGTCGTCGGTGACGACGACGAGGTCCTCGATGCGGACGCCGAACGCGCCGTCGAGGTAGACACCGGGCTCGACGCTGAAGACCATCCCCGGCTCCAGTTCTCGCGTACTGTCGGCGACGATGTAGGGCTCTTCGTGGACGTCGAGGCCGACGCCGTGGCCCGTCCGGTGAATGAACCGCTCGCCGTAGCCCGCGTCCTCGATGACCGAGCGCGCGGCAGCGTCGACCGCGCCGGCAGCCACCCCTGGTTCGACTGCGTCGACGGCCGCCTCCTGCGCGCGTCTGACCACCTCGTGGACCTCGCGAAAGCGCTCGCCAGGGGTGCCGTCGAAGACGACGGTTCGAGTCTGGTCGCTGGGGTAGCCGTCGACGCGCGTTCCGAAGTCCACGACGACCGGGTCGCCGGCCTCGATCGTTCGCTCGCCGTGGGTGTGATGCGGCATCGCGCCGTTGGGTCCGGAGCCGACGATCGTCTCGAAGGAGACGCCGTCGCCGCCGGCGTCGGCGAGAAACGACTCGATCCGGGCTGCGAGTTCGGATTCTGTCAGCCCGACGGCGTCGCTGCCGAGGCCGCGAACGCGATCCATCGCGTCGTCTGCGGCCCCTGCGGCCCGCCGAAGCGCGTCGAGTTCGGCATCGTCCTTTCTGATTCGCAGGTCTGCGAGCACCTCGCTGGCGAGGCCGAGCGTGGCGTCCGGACGAATCTCGCGCACGTCTTGAGTGAACGTCGCCCACATCGTGTCGTCGACGAGAAGGTGCGACGCCGCCGGGATCCCGAGGTCGTCGAACAGTTCCGAGAGCGCCCTCACGGGATCCGCCTCGTCGTCCCACGCCCGCACGTCGGGCACCCACGACTCTGATCGGACCTGCGAGGCCGCAAGCGCCGGGACGAAGAACGTCGGTTCGCCCTCGGCGGGCACGACGAAGAGGAAGTGTCGCTCGCGCTGGGATTCGACGAGGCCGGTGAGATACTGGAGGTTCCGTCCGGGGACACAGACGAGCGCGTCCGCGCCCACGTTGGCGAGCGTCGTCTGTGCCGCGTCGGTTCGTCGTTCGAGAGGCGTCACACCGGAGGCTTCCGCGCAATCGCACAAGAAGGTACGGTCGCGTTGTGGGGTCCCGGCAGGCGGAAATCCGGCCAGAGACCGGCCGTAACCACTCATTAACTATTACATATCCCCGTGACACTTGGAGTATGGACTTCGACTGGCCCACGTACTTCGAGTGTGCCGCCTGCGGAGCCGAACTACCCGCGGATGCAGTCCGGTACGACGATCTGGGCTATCCCGAGTGCCCCGAATGCGGCGCGCGCACCGGACCGCTCGCCAGCCTCGAAGCCGTCGAGTCCGCGTCCAAAGGCCTCGCCGACTGATCGCGACGCGGTCGTGCGACCCTATTCGGAAGATACAGGCTCGCGACGTGCGAGCCATCGGTATGGAGTGGACACGGACTCGTGAGGAGGAACGCCTCGTCGAGTGGACGCGCGAGGACGGGTACGTCACGCTACGTCGTCGCCGCCGACCCGACGGCGAGTGGATCGTCAGACTCGACCGCCTGCATCAAGCGCCCGGTGGCAGAGACTACCGTCGAGAGCGCGTCGCCGACGTCGAGGCAGCGAAGGCCTTGATCGAAGAGTGGAAAGCGGACGCGGCCTCCCGGGAAGAATAGAGAGCGGCCGCAGTCGGGCGGGGACTACTCCTGTAACCGCTGGGTCGCTTCGATCAGCGGGTGCCGGCCGTAGTCGGCGATTTCGATGTCTTCGATCGACGAGAGCCCCTCCTTTTCGGCCGTTCGTTGCATTCCCAGATCGACGCGTTCGTCTAAGACGATCACCGTGGCGTCCATCTCCTCGATTCCGAGTTGGAACGCCGCCATCACGCGGTGGTGGCCGTCCGCCAGCAGGAGTTCGCCGCCGTTATCGATGACCACGAGCGGTTCGGCGAGTCCGCGTTCGAGTTCGTACTGCCGCCCCTCGAGTTCGTCGGCGTAGACACGCGCCTGCGTCGGCGTGAGATTGTCCAACTCGACGACGCGAGATTCCTCGTGGAGACTGACGTCGTGGATCTGTTCGAGCGTGCGCATCAGTTTGCCCACCTTCTCCGGCGTCGCCCGCTCGATCTGTGAGCGGACGACGTCCGTATTCGAGATGATGCCGACGAGGTTGTCGGCGTCGTCGACGACCGGGAGCTTTTGGATGCCTGACCGGAGGATCACGCGCGCGGCGTCGATCACGTCCATCTCGGGTTGGGCGACGATGATGTCCTCGGTCATCACGGTGAAGATCGGGTCCTCGTCGTCGACTAAGAGCAGATCGCTGGCCGTGACGAACCCCTCGACCTTTCGGCCGTCGGAGACGGGAAATCCGTTGTGTCCTTCGCTCTCTTTGATCCGGCGTGCGACGTCGGCGACGGTGTCGGTCGGCGAGACGGTCTGCACCTCACGCGTCATATACTCTTTGACCTTCGGTCTCCCGCTCATCGTCGAGTCTACGCGGTCCCCGTGGAAAAGGGTGCCTCTCGTCACTCTTCGTCCACCTCGAACGGGAACTCGAAGGCCCACTCGGTGTCGTCTGCGCCGACGTCGAGGAGCGTGGTCGCGTCTTCGAGCGTCTCGAAGACCCGACTGGCGATGACTTCGGTGACGATCTTGGATAGTTCCTCGATCGATTCGTCGTCGGCGTCGGCGAGGATCCCGAGCGGCACCTGCGCGCCGGCCATATCCGCGTGTCCGCCGGCGCTGCCGATCGCGCCGAGCGCGTCGCGGAGTGTCTCCCCGAGATCTACGTCGGTACCGCGTGCGCGCCCAGAGACGTAGACGGTCCCGTCGCGGAACCCGTAGACGATCACGATGCGGATCCCTTCCATATTCAGCAGCCGATCGGCTGCCTGCGCGAGGGCGTCGCGGTCGCTGATCGCTCCGACGTTCGAGGCCAAGGCGTCGCCGCGGACGTCGCGGTTGCGGATCGCTCGCCCCAGCGTTTCCAACACCGCCGACGTCATACTGGGCGATTCGACCCGATCGAGCATCGAGAGGTCCGCGTAGGTGAGCAGCCACGCCGCCGCCTCGAAGTCGGCGGGGGAGACTTCCCGAGCGAAGTCGTTCGTGTCGACGCGGATCCCGAAGAGCAGCGACGTCGCAAGCGACTCCTCGGGCTCGATGCCTGCCCGGCGAAGATACTCCGCCAAGAGCGTACTGGTGGCGCCAATGTCGCGCCGGAGGTCGACGAAGTGCGCCTCGACCGGCGCGCGCGGCGGGTGGTGATCGACGACGATGTCGATCTCGGTGTCGCCGGGTAACCCGTCGTTGACGCCCGGGCGGGAGTGGTCGACGAGAGCGACGCCGTCGTACTCCGCGAGGTCTGTGCCGTCGTCGAGTTCGACGAGCGCCAGGTCGAGCAGGTTCACTAAGGCGCGGTTCTCCTGGTGAGAGATGTCGCCGAAGTAGCACGCGTCCGCGGGGACGTCGACGGATGCGGCGATTCGGGCGAGTGCGAGCGCGCTCGCGATCGCGTCCGGGTCGGGGTTGTCGTGCATCACCACGGCCAGCCGCCCGTCGATGCGACGGAGCGTCGCGAAGAGTCGATGGATCCGTTCCGCGCCGGGAGCGGTCGTCAACTCTCGGACGCGGTCGAGGAGGATCTGCTCGCCGTCGATAACGCGATCTGCGGTCTCTAGTATTCGTTCGCGCACCTGTGCGGTCGCTCCAGCACTCAGATACACTACGAGCTGTGCGTCCGGAAACTGCTCGCGGGCTTCAGCGGCCGCCTCGGCGTTCGCCGCGGCGTCGTCGCTCGCGACGAACACCAGTTCTGCCCGGTCCGGGAACGCTTCGACGTCTGCCGGGGCGCGCCGCTTCGTCGTGACTCCGTCGGCGCCGATAGCGTCGACGACGTCGCCGCGCTGTGAGAGGATGACTAATTCGCCGGGCCACTCGGCGAGGCGCTCGATGGTTCCGCGCACGGCCGAACCGCACCCAAGAACCAACCGCCGTTGCATACGCGGGCATCCGAACGCGCCGGCCAAAACCCTACCGTCATCTGGTCGGCCGAAGTTCGGTAGACCAGTTAGAAATAAAACAAGAACGTCCGGAGACGCCGATCAGAACAGCGTCGCCGCGACGGTCTGTGCGGTCTCGATGACCGGGCCGAACGCCGGGAGCAACAGCAGCGTCCCGAGGCCGGCGAAGATGACGGCGGCGTACAGCCCGACCGGGCGGCTCTGGATCTCGAAGTCACCGCTGGGCGACTCGATCCACATCGCCTTGACGACGCGGCTGTAGTAGAACAGCGACAGCGCGCTGTTGATCGCGCCGACGGCGGCGAGCCACCAGAACCCGGCTTCGATCGCCGAGTAGAACAGGGCGTACTTCGAGAGGAAGCCGCCGAACGGCGGCAGTCCCGCGAGGCTGAACATGAACACGGTCATCGCGACGGCGGCGATCGGTGCCGTCGACGCGAGGCCGTTGTAGTCCTCGAACGTCCGTCCGACGCCCCAGTGTTCGACTAAGGCGATGAACAGGAACGCGCCGGTGTTCATGAAGCCGTAGACGAGCAGGTGCGCCATCGACGCCCCGAGGACGTCCCCGTTGGGTCCGCCGGCGGTCAGCGCGGCGAGGCCGATGAGCGCGTAACCCGCGTGCCCGATAGAGGAGTACGCGAGCATCCGCTTGACCTTCTCTTGGGTCGCTGCCGCGAAGTTACCGAGCGTCATCGTGACGACGGCGAGCACCTGGAACGCGATCACCCAGTCGACGCCCGCAGGCAGTGCGCCCAGCGGGAACGCCTCGACGAAGACGCGGAACGCGACCGCGAAACCGGCTGCCTTCGACGCCGACGAGAGGAACGCCGAGATCGGTGCAGGCGCGCCCTCGTAGGCCTCCGGCGCCCAGAAGTGGAACGGCACGGAGGCGGTCTTGAACGCGAACCCACCAATCATCATCAGCACGCCGATGCCGAGGACGCCGGCCATCTCCGGCGCGTTGACCGCGGCGGCGACGTCACCGAGCACGAGCGATCCCGTGACGGCGTACACGAGGCTGATGCCGAACGCGAACACCGCAGAGGAGACAGCGCCGATGAGGAAGTACTTCAGCCCCGCTTCGACGCTCCCCTTGTCGTTCTTGAGGAACGCGACGAGCGCGTAGGAGGGCAGCGACGCGAGTTCGAGGCTGACGAAGACCGTCGCCAGCGAGTTCGCCATCGACAGGAGCGTCATCCCCGTCGCCGCGAACAGCACGAGCGAGTAGAACACCGCGCGATGCTCGTGATCGCGCAGGTAGTCGTAGGAGGCGACCAGCACCATCGCGGTGACGATCGTGAAGATGAGCGTGAAAAAGAGGCTCATCCCGTCGACGACGAGCGCGTCGCCGTACAGCGTGATCGCGCCGCCGGTTCGCTCCTGTCCGGTGCCGGCGACGAGGAACCACGCCGCGGTACCGAAGGCGAGGAGCGACCCGCCGGCCGACACGCTAGCCAAGAGCGCGTTGCTCGCTTCGTCCGTGCGAATCGTATCGATCCCGAGCAGCACCAGGCCGGTCAGGCCGAGCAGGATCGCTGGGGCGAGTGCCGTCCACGTCGCTGCCGGTTCTGCCTGCAGTGCGAGGTCGAACATCACAGCCCACCTCCCGAGAGGATCGGATTCACAGCGTCTTGGATCATTCCGAAGAACAGGTCAGGCGCGACGCCGAGCACGATCACCAACAGCAACAGCACCGCCAGCGGTGCGACGTCGTGCGTCGGTGCGTTCGTGATTTCGTACTCGCCATCGAAGCTGAAGGGACCGAACAGCGTCCGCTGCATCGCGAACAGCAGGTAGCCGGCGACGATGACGATGCCGAACATCGCGGCCGCCGTGAAAAGCGGCATTGCCGAGTGGACGGTGGAGGCGAACGAGCCCTTGAAGATGAAGAACTCGCCCGCGAAGCCGGCCATCAGCGGCAGACCCATATACCCGAACGCGCCGGCGACGAAGATGCCGGCGGTGAGGGGCATCCGGTCTGCGATGCCGGACATATCGCCCACCATCCGCGTGTGGGTCGTGTTGTAGATGACGCCGACCGCCATGAACATCAGTCCGGAGATCAACCCGTGGGCGATCATCTGGAACGTCGCGCCGCCGACCCCGTAGGTCGTGTACGCGACGAGGCCGAGGATGACGTAGCCCATCGAGGAGACCGACGAGTACGCGACGATGCGCTTGAGGTCCTGCTGTGCGAGCGCCAGCATCGCGCCGTAGATGACGCTGATGACGGCGATGCCAGCGATGGGGACGACGAGCGCCGTCGCCACGTCGGGCATCATCGTGAAGTTGAACCGCAGCAGCGCGTAGGTCCCCATCTTCAGGAGGACGCCGGCCAGCATCACCGACACCGGCGTCGGGGCTTCGACGTGAGCGTCCGGCAGCCACGTGTGCAGCGGTGCGACCGGCACCTTCACCGCGAAGCCGAGGAACGTCGCCACGAAGGCGACCGTCTTCAGCGTCGCGGCGTCGAGACCGGCGAAGCCGCCGAGTGCACCGGCGCGGAGCGCCTGTGCGATCTCGGGGAGCCGCATCGACGACACCGAGTCGCCGAGGCCGAACACGAGCGCGATGAAGCCGATGAACATCACGAGCGACGCGACGTTCGTGTACACGAAGAACTTGATCGCCGCGTAGCGGCGGTTCGGACCGCCCCAGACGCCGATAAGGAAGTACATCGGGACGAGGACGGCCTCCCAGAAGACGAACCACGCGAAGAAGTCGAGCGCCGTGAAGACGCCGAGCAGGTTCGCCTCCATGAAGAGCATCAGCCCGTAGAACTGCGATTCTCGATTCGAGATCGGCGTCCACGCGCTGACGATCGCGAGCGTCGTGAGGATCGTCGTGAGGACGACAAGCGGCAGGCTGATGCCGTCGACGCCGACGAACCAGTGCAGGTCGAGGCCGCCGAGCGTCAGCCAGACGACGTCTGTCTCGAACGCGATCGACCCGCCCAGCAGGGCGTTCCCGCTCGCGTCGTACTGTGCCCACATCCAGAGGCTCCCGAGAACCGGGAGCGCGCTGAGTGCCGCCGCGAGTTTGCCGGCGTACTCGTCGGGAGCGACGAACACGACCAGCGCGGCGAGGAACGTGACCCCGATGAGCGCTTCAATTATCATACGAACCACCCTCCGAGAAGACCGAAGGCCAGAAGCAACGCCGTCAGGCCGAGCGTCAGCAGCACCGCGTAGTTACTCACCACGCCGGTCTGGATCCGGCGAACGCGACTGCCGGAGAACAGGCTGACGCTGGAGACGCCGTTGACGACGCCGTCGACGACGCCCTGATCGAACTTGTTCGCGACGCGTGCGACCGGGCGCGTGACGCCGTTCGCCAGCCAAACCTGGTACTCGTCCTGGTAGTAGTTGTTGTACAGCAGTGTCTTGATACCGCCGAGACGGTCGGTGTGTTCGACCGGTTCGGGGACGTTGTACAGCAGGTGCGCGAGGCCCGCGCCCGCAAGCGCGAGGCCCAGCGAGACGCCGGCACCGATGGCCACTGTCGTCGCCTCACCGCCGATGTACGCGGAACTGTACGGGATGAGTTCGCCGTAGTGGTGGGCGTTCAGCGACTCCGTACTCATATCGAGCCACTGGTGCAGGAAGTCGATACCGCCGATTCCCAGCAGTTTCTCGACCGGCACCATATTCACGAGACCCGTCGTCGCCGCGAGAACGCCGAGGACGGCGAGCGGACCCTTCACGTTCCAGCGAACGCTGTGCGGATCGCTCGCGGTCTGGGTGCGGGGTTCACCGTGGAAGGTGAGGAACACCATCCGGAAGGTGTAGAACCCGGTGAAGAAGACGGCGAGGAGACCCATCGCGTACGCGGCGAGGAGCACGGGGCTCCCGCCGAGGCCGTGGATGAGCGTCTCGTACAGCACTTCGTCTTTCGACCAGAAGCCAGAGAACGGGAAGATGCCCGCAAGCGCGAGCGAGCCAGAGAGGAAGGCGTAGTAGGTGACGGGCATCTTCTCTTTCAGCCCGCCCATATCCCACATATCTTCGTTGTGGTGCATCGCGATGATGACCGACCCGGCCCCGAGGAACAGCAGCGCCTTGAAGAAGGCGTGCGTCATCAGGTGGAAGGTCGCGGCGACGTAGCCGCCACCGCCGAGAGCGAGCATCATATAGCCGTACTGCGAGATCGTCGAGTACGCGAGCACCTGCTTGATCTCGCGCTTGACGACGCCCATCGTCGCCGCGAACAGCGCGGTGAAACCGCCGACCAGGGCGATGATCGCGAGCGCGTCCGGCGAGAGCGCGTAGAAGCCGTACATCCGCGCGACGAGGTAGACGCCGGCCGCGACCATCGTCGCTGCGTGGATGAGCGCGGAGACGGGCGTCGGACCTTCCATCGCGTCGGGCAGCCACGTGTGCAGCGGGAACTGCGCGGACTTGCCGACGACGCCGCCGAGCACGAGGAGACCGACAATCGTGAACCACGTCTGCGGCGCGAAGCCGAACGTGTTCACGGTCGCCTCACCGTGGAGTGCGGCCTCCGCGAGTACGGGGAACGATTCCGATCCGGAGAACGCCGCCGTGCCGAACGTCGCGAAGACGGCGACGACGCCGACGAGGAAGAAGTAGTCCCCGAAGCGGGTGACGAGGAACGCCTTCTTGGCCGCGCTCGGCGGACCTGGTTCGCGGAACCAAAAGCCGATGAGCAGATACGAGCAGAGCCCGACCAGCTCGAAGAACATAAACGCCATCAGGAGGTTGTCCGCCACGACGAATCCGAGCATCGACGCGGTGAACAGTCCGAGTCCGGCGTAGTAGCGCGGCAGGCCGACCTCGCCCTCGTCGTTCATATATCCGAGACTGAAGACGTGGACGAGGAAGGCGATGAGCGTCACGATGAGCAGCATCATCGCCGACAGTGGATCGATCAGGATGCCGAACGTCAGATCGACCGCTTCGATCCCTTCGGCCCAGGTGTAGATCGTCGCGTCGTACGTCCGCCCACCGGCGACGGTGAGGAACGTCGCGGCCGCCAAAAGCAGTGATCCCGCCGTCGCGGCGATCCCGGCCAGCGCACCGCCTTTCGGCAAGCGGTCGCCCACCGCGAGCGCGACGAGGAACGAAACGAACGGCAACAGCACGATCGCGGGTGCGAAGTCGAATATCCCTACCATCTTACCACCTCATCGTTGTCGCCTTGGTGACGTCGACGTCGTCGAAGTTGCGATACAGCACCAGGATGATCCCGATCCCGATCGCGACCTCGGCGGCGGCGAGCGCCATCATAAACAGCCCGAACGTCTGTCCCGTCACGTTCCCCCAGACGTTGGAGAACGCGACGAGGTTGATGTTCGCGGCGTTCAACATTAGCTCGACCGACATCAGAAACAGCAGCGCGTTGCGCCGCGTCAGGATGCCGAACAGCCCGATACAGAACAGCGCGGCCGAGAGGAGCAGATAGTACTGTGGGGGGACCATCAGTCGTCGTCCTCCTCGAACAGGCTTTGCTTGAGTTCCCGCCCGCCGTCGGCCAGCAGTGACGATCCGCCCTGGTCGCCCTCGCGGCGTGCGAGGTGGATCGACCCGTCGAGCGCAACGTCGAGCGTGATGGCGATTATGATGAGCGCGGCGAGGAAGCTCTCACCGGCGATATCCCCGAAGTCGAGGTTGAACATCGCGTAGCCGATGCTCGCGACGATGCTCGCATCGCCCGCGAATCCTTGCGGATCGGGGAACGACGCCGAGAGTATCGTCGCGGCCATCACGACGAACAGTGCGACAGCAGCGAGGCCGGGAACGAGATGCGAACCCAGATTCAGTTCCGGTTTCGTGGTCATGTGCTACTCACCTCCGGTTGTGTACGCGTCAGCATCACGGCGAACGTGATGAGGATGAGAACCCCGCCGACGTAGACGAGGATCTGCATCGCGGCGAGGAACTCCGCCTGTAACATCACGTAGTGCACCGCGACGCTCAAGAGCGCGCCCCCGAGCAGGAGTGCGGAGTGCCAGATGTCCCGCACGAGGACGACGCCCAGGCTGCAGCCCACGGTCACGAGGGCGAACAGCGCGAACGCGATGGTTTCATAAACCATTGTGTTTGTCTCCTTGAGGTATCCCTTTGAACATTTCGAGAAGTCCGCGGGCGGCGCATACCGCCTCAGACGGACTTTGATCGGCGATCTGTCCCGCTGTGGAACGTCTCAACTCACTGGTAATCCACCTCGCCCTCGCCCTCGCCGATCCACGCGTCGCGGTCGGGTTCCCGGGAGTTGAGCGGGTCGATATCCTTGTACCACGGGACGTTCTTCAACTGCTCTTTGTTGTACACGAAGTCGTCCTTCGTGTCGGCAGTGAACTCGAAGTTCTGCGTGAGCAGGATGGCGTCGACGGGACAGACCTCCTCACACAGCCGGCAGTAGATGCACTGCCCGATGTGGAGGTTGTACTGTTCGCCGTTGCGCTGGTCGTCCTGCACGATCTGGATGGTGTCGTTCGGACAGACGTTCTCGCACTGTCGACACCAGATGCAGCGCTCCTGGCTGAACTTGTGGACCCCGCGGAATCGGGGGCTCACTTCGGGCGCGACGTCGGGGTACTCGACCGTGAACGTCTGCCCGTCCAGTGCGTGTTTCATCGTCGTTGCCATCGATTTGAGTACGCCAATCATGCTATCACTCCCACGATGATGGCCGTGAGTGCCAGGTTCGCGAACGAGAGCACGAGCATCCCCTTCCAGCCGACGTCGAGGAACTGATCGACGCGGAGGCGGGGAATCGCCGAGCGCGCCCACTGGGTGAACAGGTAGAACGCCCAGATCTTGATCGTGAACCAGATGAAGCCCGGCAGGATCGGTCCGGCCGGTCCACCCAGGAACAGCGTCGCGGCGAGCGCGCCGCCGAGGAAGATGTGGATGAACTCACCGAGGTAGATGAGGACGAAGTACACAGAGGAGTACTCCGTCTGGAACCCGGCGACGATCTCGGTCGGCGCCTCCGGCACGTCGAAGGGGTTCCGGCCGACTTCCGCGAGGTTCGCGATCACGAACAGCACGAACGCGAACGGATTGACGAACGCGAACCACTGCGGGATCGTGACGCCGGCGACGGTGAGAAGCGGTTCGGCCTGCTGTGCGACGACTTCGCTCATCTGCAGCGTCCCGGTGAAGACGACCACCGACGCCGCGGTGACGACGAGCGGAATCTCGTAGGCGATGTTCGAGGCGATCGCGCGCAGTCCACCGAGCAGCGAGTACTTGTTGTTCGATCCGTAGCCCATCATCACAATCCCGAGCGAGGCGATCGAGGACGCGGCAAACGCGAAGACCAGCCCCGTCTCCGGGTCCGCGAGGTGGATGCCGTTGCCCATCGGGATCACGGCGAACCCGAGGAGCGCGGAGAACGGCACCAGAAGCGGGCCGAGGTCGTACGACGGCCGGTCGACGTCTTCGGGAATGATGAGTTCCTTCGAGAGCAGTCGGACGGCGTCGGTGACGATGGTGAGCAGTCCGAACGGTCCGATCCGGTTGACGGCGATCCGGTCGGTGAACGCGGCGGTGATTTTCCGCTTTGCCCACGGGCCGGCGATGGCCGTCTGCACCAACAGCAAGTTGGCGATGAGGAAGGCGCCGAGGAGTCCGCCGACGATCTGTCCGACCGTGCCGGAGAGCCCCAGCAAACCGGCGATCCGCTCGGGGAGGAGCACCTGTGACTGCAGCGGTACCATCAACGATCCACCTCGCCCAGCACGATGTCGAGGCTACCGAGCGATGCGACCATATCAGGGATGTACTCGCCGGCGGACATCTCTGGCAGCGTCTGGAGGTTCGAGAAGCACGGACTGCGGATCTTGAACCGCCCCGGCTTCTCGGTCCCATCGGCGCGGATGTAGATCCCGAGTTCGCCCTTCGCGGCTTCGACGGCGCGGTAGATCTCCGTGTCGTCCTCCGGGCGCAGGGTCCGGGGAACGTTAGACTGGATCGTCCGTTCTTCTTCGGGCCAGTCTTCGAGGAGGTCGACGCACTGCTCGATGATCTTCGCGGACTCTTCGACCTCGCGAAGGCGGACGAGCAGTCGGCTGAAGTTGTCACAGCCGTCCTCGGTGATGACGTCCCACTCGAGTTCGTCGTAGTAGCCGTAGGGGTCGTCGCGGCGCAGGTCGTAGTCGATTCCGGACCCGCGTGCGACGGGCCCCGTCGCGCCGTAGGACTTCGCGACCTCCGGCGGCAGCACGCCCGTGTCGATCGTCCGGGCCTGCAGGATCTCGTTGGAGGTGATGAGGTCGTGGTACTCCTCGAGCGCCTCCGGGAGGTCGTCGAGGAAGTCCCGAATCGTCTCGAAGAACTCCTCGCGCGGTTCCGGAAGGTCCCAGACGACGCCGCCCAAGCGGAAGTAGTTGAACATCATCCGCTGGCCGGTGAGGTCTTCGAGGACCTTCTGGACCTTCTCGCGGTCCCGCATCGCGTACATAAAGATCGCTGTGAAGTCGCCGTAGACGTCCAGCGCGAACGTCCCCACTGCGAGCATATGCGAGGCGATGCGGCAGAACTCCGCGCCCATCGTCCGGATGATCTGTGCGTACTCCGGCACGTCGATGTCGTTGAGGTCCTCCGCCGCGCGCGCGTACGCCCACTCGTTCAAGAGCCCCGAGGACGCGTAGTCCCAGCGGTCGGGGTAGGGCATAATCTGGTGGCGGTAGGTCTTCGTCTGACACATCTGCTCCTCACAGCGGTGGAGGTAGCCGATGTCGGGATCGACGTCTGCGACCTGCTCGCCGTCTAGTACCGTCTTCACGTGCAGGACGCCGTGTGTGGCGGGGTGGTGCGGCCCGATGTTGACGTACATCGTGTCGCCCTCCTCCTCGCGGTGGTCCTCGGCGAGCGGGTTCTCCCACTCCGAGAGCGTGACGATCTGCGGTCGGTCCTGGTCGTAGTTCTCCGAGAGCGGGTGTCCCTGCCACGTGTCGGGCAAGAGAATGCGACGCAGGTCCGGATGGTCGTCGTACTCGACGCCGATCAGGTCGTAGGCCTCCCGCTCGTGCCAGTCGGCCGTCCGGAAGACCGGCTCGGCGGACTCGCTGACGGGGTCGTCCTTTGGTGCAGGCACGACGACGCTGACCTCCCGCTGCCGGTCGTCGAAGCTCGTGAGGTGGTAGATGGACTCGTACCGATCCTCGCGTTCTTCGGCGGTGACACACGAGAGGTGATCGAAGCCGGCCTCGTCGCGGAGTCGCGTCAGGGTCTCCTGTACCGCGTCCGGGCGAATCACGAAGCCGGGTGCGTTGACGTGTTCTTCGCGGTCGACGACCAGGTCACCGAGCAACTCGGCGATCTCGTCGCCCGCGGTCGGGAGCACTTCGACGGCTCCGTCTTCGGGTTCGGGTTCTTCTAAGCTCATGGCGAATCAGCCCAGTTGTACCGCATAACCAGGTCCTCTTCGTCGATCTGTTCGGCGAGTTTGTCGACGACTTCGTCGCGTTCGAGGTCGTCGAACTGTTCGAGTTCGTACGGTTTCACCGTCACCGGACTCGACTCGCCCTCGGCGATGCGCTGCTGGAGTTTCGCTACGCCGTAGATGAGCGCCTCGGGGCGCGGGGGGCATCCGGGGACGTGGATGTCCACGGGGATGACCTCCTCTGCGCCCTTGATGACGTTGTAGCCCTCCTGGAAGGGGCCGCCCGAGATCGTACAGGAACCCATCCCGACGACGAACTTCGGTTCGGGCATCTGATCGTAGACGCGCTTCATCCGCGGGGCGAATTTCGAGACGATCGTCCCCGGGACGATGATGACGTCCGCCTGTCGCGGCGACGCACGCGGGACCCCGGCCGCGAACCGGTCGAGGTCGTGCTTCACCGAGTAGGTGTGCATCATCTCGATGCTGCAGCAGGCGATCCCGAACTGCAGCATAAACATCGACGAGCCGCGGACCCAGTTCATGAACTGGTCGAACTTCGTGAGGATGAACGGCGAGGAGCCGAACGCCTCCCGAAGTTTCGAGTTGAACCGGTTGTCCGCGCCCGAGCCCGTCATCCGGGCGTCTCGCGTCGCGGTCTGTACCTGCGTGTCGTCCGTGACGAATGGTTTGTCTCGTTCGCTACTCATACGTTTCTCTCCGTCTTTTGGCGGTTCGCCAGCGGGCTTTTGACCCACTCGACGGCGCCGTTGCGCCACGCCCAGACCAGCCCGACGACGAGCACACCGATGAAAATCAGCATCGGCAGCAACACCGCCGTGAGGTCTGCGCCCTGCTCCAGCGCGGACCGGTAGATGACGGCCCACGGGAAGATGAGAACGGTTTCGACGTCGAATACGAGAAACAGCAGTGCGACCATGTAGTACTGGATGTTGATCTGGACGCGTGCCGTTCCTGTCGGTACTTCACCGCTCTCGTAGGTGGCGCGTTTACCTTGTTCTGGCACCGATGGGCGGAGTATCGCCGACACAGCCATCATCCCGAGTGGGATGCCGACGGCGACGAGCCCAAGGGCACCGATTGCGATCCATTCACTCATTCCGTAGTCTCCCTAACATCCGGCAGTTAGCAGGCCCCCCCCATAAGCGTTGATTTATACCTCGACTGAGGTGCTACTACTGAACTTCGCTGGCTGCGGACCCGACGAACGTTACATCGGGCTGGACAGACGGAATCGCAGAACGGCTCGGAAATCGGCTTTCGTTAGGACTCGTCGCGACTCGCCACGTAGCCTTCGACCCCGAGGTCGTGCAGGTCCCGCGAGTCGCGGGCGACCGCACCGACGAGCCCCTCGTGGTACTCGACCAACCGGGATTCGAGTTCGTCGTGCTCGCGCGCGAGAATTTGTGCGGCCGACAGCGCGGCGTTGAAGGACTTGCCCGCGTCGACTGCGACGATGGGCGCCCCGGTGGGCATCCCGATGACGGAGTCGACGGACTTCTCTTGGACGGGGACGCCGACGACGGGAATCGGATACGCGATGGACGCGGTCATATTCGGCAGGTCGGCGGACTTCCCGCCCGCGCCCGCGATGATGACGTCGAGGCCGCGGCCGGCAGCCGTCTCCCCGTAGGCGTACATCAGTTCGGGCGTCCGGTGTGCGGAGACGACGTACGTCTCGTAGGTGAAGCGCGCGTCGGGCGCGTCGCCGAAGTCGGTCTGCTCGGCGAACCCGAGTTCCGAGAGCGCCTCGTGCGCGCCGCGCATCGTGTCGAGATCCGAATCCGACCCCATAATGATCCCCACGTCGGGCGTCGTGGCGGGATCGGCGTCGGCGTCGGCCTCCTCGTGAAGGCGGTCGATCAGGTCCTGTACGGTCACGTCGGAGTCGTCGTCGGGCGTGTAGTCGGTCATTGTCGATCGGGTTCTGCGGTGGTCAGTTCGTCACTCGAACGTCAGCGCGTCGCGTACGTCTCTCGCGTGCGCGAGGAGCTCGTCAGTGTCCGATTCTGCGGCCGCATCGAGTTCGCTCCCGCCGGTCAGCGTGACGTGGCCCATCTTCCGCAGCGGGCGCACCTCGTCTTTCCCGTACCAGTGCAGCGACGCGTCGGCGTCGCCCAGGACGGCTTCGACGTTGCCGAGTCGCGCTGGCTGGGGCTCCTCGACGGTGCCGAGGACGTTCGCCATCACGGTCGGGCATCGCAGGCGGGTCGAACCGAGCGGCCAGCCCAGGACGGCGCGGACGTGCTGTTCGAACTGGGAGGTGCGCGCGCCCTCGATCGTCCAGTGCCCGGAGTTGTGCGGCCGCGGGGCGATCTCGTTGACGAGGACCTCTCCGTCTTCGGTCTCGAACAGTTCGATGCCGAAGACGCCGCGCCCCGAGAGCGTGTCGAGGACGTCGCGGGCGACTGCCTCGGCACGTTCGAGCACCTCGTCGGTCGTCCTGGCTGGGAGGATCGTCTCCCGGAGGATCTCCTCCTCGTGGACGTTCTCACCCGCGGGGAACGTGCGGACCTCGTCGTCGCCCTGGACGGCGATGACCGAGAGTTCGCGCGTGAAGTCGACGAACGTCTCGGCCATCGCGGGGCCGCCGACGGCGTCCATCGCTTCTTCTGCGTCTGCTGGGTCGGTGACGGGGACGTTGCCGCGGCCGTCGTAGCCGCCGGTGCGGGCTTTCAGCATCACCGCGCCGAACTCATCGAGCGCCGCGCGAAGGTCCTCGGCGCCGTCGATCTGCCGGAACGGCGGGACCGGGACGCCGGCGTCTTCGAGCGCGCGCTTTTGGACGAGTTTGTCCTCGATCGTCTCCAGCGTCTCCGGTGCGGGGTGAGCCGAGAGGTCGAACTCGTCGGCGACGCGGTCGAGTAACGCCGCGTCGGCGAGTTCGATCTCGAACGTCAGCGCGTCGACGCGCGAGGCGAGTTCGCGGAACGCTTCGGGGTCGTCGAAGTCACCGACGATCTGTTCGCGGGCGACCGGCGCTGCGGGGCAGTCCGGCGTCGGGTCGAGGACGATCACCTCGACGCCGAGCGGGGCGGCCGCCTCGGCGAGCATCCGTCCGAGTTGGCCGCCGCCGACGACGCCGAGCGTGGGGCCGGGTACGGTGACGTTCACGGGCGACGGTACTGGAGGATACTGAATAAACCTTGCCGAATCTCACGACGATATGTGCACGGACGTGGTTATTCGCCGCTGCCCACGCTGTCCGCGTTGTCCGCGCCGTCCCCACTCGTCTCCTCGATGCGCTCCGGGGCGACACGCTGGAGCGACTCGTCTTCGATGAACACGACGACGTCGTCGTTCCAGAGTCGGAATTTGTGCTCGAAGGCGGTGTAGCCGGGTAGTTCTGTGGCGACCTCGTCGCGGTCGTAGCCCTTCGCGATGACGACCGGCGGGGCGTCCGAGAGCGTCGTCGCGACGTCTGCGTCGGGCGGCGAACTCGTGACGTTCGCGCCGTACCGTTCCAGATACCACGGCAGCGGCAGGCGATCGTGCCACGCGGGGCCGCCCGGCGGCGCCGTCGCGAGCGAGGACTCGTTGCGGACGTAGAACACCTCGCCGTCGTTACCCGGCGGTCGCGATCCGACGAACAGGACGTCAGTGCCGTCGTTCGCGGCCGAAACGTCGTCGACGATCTCCATTGTGGGCTTCAGCGAGTTCTCGGGCTGTGCCCACTGGAGGACTTTCTTGTCCTCCTCGGAGGCGGAGTTGAAGTACTCGGCGTTGGCCGCGGCGGCACCGCTGAAGGCCGCGAGCACGACGAGCGCTGCGAGGCCGACACTCACGGCGTCGCGAGCGGCGAGCGCCTCGCGTGCGGAGTCGACGATGAATCCGAGTCCGACGGCAGCGGGGACGGCGAGCGGGACGAGGACGTGGATCGCCGCCCACGGGGCCTGGATGTCGGTCGCGATCGGGTAGCCGAACAGCGACGCGGCGGCCCAGTACGTCGCGAACGTGACGAACTCGCGTGGGCCCTCACCACGAATCCCGTACCGATCGACGACGATTCCGAGGAGGCCGAACGCGAGCAGCGCCGGCGCCCCGTAGACGAGCGTCTCGACCAGATCGTAGAGGAACGGCAGGTACGCGTGATCCTGGTGGCTCCCCGAAGCCCACGTGTCGACGAACTTCTCGGCCGCGCCGACCGTGCCGGCGTCGGCGACGCTCGGAATCCGCGCCGGATCCCCGAACGCCTGCCACAGATCCGGGCGCGGCGCGTAGAAGAACAGCACGACCCCGAGGAAGATGACGAGGGCGACGACCGTCGTACCGAGAACGCGGGCGAGCGACGCTCGCGAGTTCGGTCCGTGCGCGAGGAGCCGATCGACCGTCGCCGCTCGCCAGCGGGCGAAGACCGCTCGGGTGGATTCCTCTCGTGCGCGCGCCGCGAGCAGTCGGTGATCCGCCAGCAGCGCCCCCGCTCCGAGGAAACAGAGGACGTAGAGGATAGCGTTCTCCTTCGTCGTGAACGCGAGGCCGAGCGACGCGGCCGCCGGGAACGCATAGCGAAGTCGTCCGGTGTCGAACCCGCGGACGACGAACCCGAGCGCGGAGACGGCGAACGCCGCCACGAGGACGTCGTTGCGCATAAACCGCGAGTAGTAGACGGCGAGCGGATTCAGCGCGAGCAGCGCGGCGAACGCGACGAGTTCGACGTTCCGGAGTCGCTCGCGGAACAGCCACGCGGCCAGCGGGAGCAGACCGCCGACGACGGCGACGGGAAACCGCGCGAGGAAGTCCGAGACCGGCAGCAGGGCGAACAGCCAGTCGTTGACGACCGGGAGGAACGGGCCGTGAACGATGGGACGGTACGTGTGGACGCCCGTCTCGTGGTACCGGAGGATCCAGTAGCCGACGCGGCCCTCGTCCCAGTGGAAGATCCGGCCGCCGAGAGCGACCAGACGGAGGACGAGCGCGACGGCGGTGAATCCGACGACACCGAGGAGGGCGCGGCGGCGATCGAACTGATGGTCCGCGCGGGACTGCGAGGAGACGTCCGTGGGAGCCTCGCCCGTCGGCTCTCCACCGATCGTCGCGTCGGCGGTCCCGCCCGACACCTCGTCGGGACTCATTGTCACTTCCTGATTCCCACGCGGTTACAACTCTTGTGTTTGCCGCTTTCTGGAGGACAGCCGCGCGCGACCGTGCCGATACCTCTTTGACGCCACCGTGGATCCGAAAGAGTATGACAACGCTGGGATTGGTGGTGACCGAGTTCAACTCCTCGGTCACCGAACAGATGGCGGCGGCCGCGCGCGAGGCGGCCGACGAACGGGACGCGACGATCGCGGAGACGCTCCAGATTCCCGGAGTGTACGACTCGCCGCTGGCAGCCGATCGGCTCGCGCGGCGTGACGACATCGACGCGGTGGCCGTCGTCGGCGCGATCGTCACAGGAGACACAGCACACGATCAGGTGATCGCCGACGCGGCAGCCCAGTCGCTGACTGACGTCAGTCTCGATCGGGACGTGCCGGTCACGTTCGGCGTCTCTGGTCCGGGCCAAAGCGGGGCCGAAGCGCGGGAGCGCGTCGACAAAGGTGCGGAAGCGGTAAACGCCGCGGTCGATATGGTGGAGACGTTGGTATGAGTTTCGACTTCGCAGCCCGCGTCGAACGGGTCGAACCGAGCGCGACGCTGGCAATCAGCAACAAGGCGAGCGAACTGGAAGCAGACGGCGTCGACGTCGTCGACCTCTCGGTCGGCGAACCCGATTTCCCCACGCCGGAGAACATCGTGGAGGCCGGCAAGGACGCGATGGACGCCGGACACACCGGATACACGCCCTCGAACGGCATCCCGGACCTCCGTGCGGCGATTGCCGAAAAACTCCGGAACGACGGCATCGACGCCGTATCGGAGGAGGTAATCGTCACGCCCGGCGGCAAGCAAGCGCTCTATGAGACGTTCCAGACTCTCATCGACGACGGAGACGAGGTCGTCCTCCTCGACCCCGCGTGGGTCTCCTACGAGGCGATGGCGAAGCTCTCGGGCGGCTCGCTCAGCCGCGTCGACCTCGCGCCCTACGACTTCCAGCTCGAACCCGCGCTCGACGACCTCTCGGAAGCGGTTTCCGACGACACCGAACTGCTCGTCGTCAACTCCCCGTCGAACCCGACCGGCGCGGTCTACTCCGACGCGGCGCTCGAAGGCGTCCGCGACCTCGCGGTCGAGCACGACGTCACCGTCATCTCCGACGAGATCTACCAGGAGATCACCTACGGTGTCGAGCCCACGAGCCTCGGCTCGCTCGACGGAATGAGCGACCGGACGGTTACTATCAACGGCTTCTCGAAGGCGTACTCGATGACCGGCTGGCGGCTCGGCTACGTTCACGCGCCCGAATCGCTCATCTCGCAGGCGGCGAAACTGCACTCGCACTCGGTGTCGTGTGCGGTCAACTTCGTCCAGCACGCCGGACTGGAAGCCATCGAGAACACCGACGAGGCCGTCGTGGAGATGCGCGACGCCTTCCGCGAGCGTCGTGATATGCTCGCCGGCCTCTTCGAGGAGCACGGCGTCGACGTCCCGATCGGCGACGGCGCGTTCTATATGATGCTGCCCGTCGACGACGACGACCAAGAGTGGTGCGCCGGCGCGATCGAGGACGCCCACGTGGCGACCGTCCCCGGCTCGGCGTTCGGCTCGCCCGGCTACGCCCGGATCTCCTACGCCGCAAGCGAGGAGCGACTCCGCGAGGCCGTCGAGCGACTCGCCGAGCACGACTACATCTGAGCGGCGAACGCTGGCAATCTGCCCACCACGACGCGCATTGTGAGCGGGTAGCCGCTTCGCTCCGCCCGCGAATTTTTATACGATACCGACGCCACTCGTAGACGTGCACGTCCGGGATCTCCCCGTCTCCGCGGCCGTCCGCGGGCACTACCGCGACTCGGGGATCGACGAACTGTACCCGCCGCAAGCCGCCGCTGTCGACGCCGGCATCACCGAGGGCGCGAACGTCGTCGCCGCGATTCCGACGGCGTCGGGAAAGACGCTGATCGCGGAGTTGGCGATGCTGACCGCCGACGGTCCGGCGCTGTACGTCGTCCCGCTGCGCGCGCTCGCCCGCGAGAAGTACGAGTCGTTCGCGGAACTCCCCGGCGTCAGCGTCGGTATCTCCACGGGCGACTTCGACTCGCCGGCCGAGGAACTCGGCGACGAGGACATCGTCGTCGCGACCGCCGAGAAGGTCGACTCCGCGATCCGCAACGGCGCGTCGTGGGTCGAAGACCTCGCCTGCGTCGTCGTCGACGAGGTCCACCTCCTGGGTCGCCCGCGCCGCGGGCCAACGCTCGAAGTGACGCTCGCGACGCTGCAGCGGCGCGCGCCGGGCGTCCAGATCGTCGCGCTCTCGGCGACCATCGACAACCCCGACGACGTGGCGGACTGGCTCGACGCCGAACTCGTCGAGTCGACGTGGCGGCCCGTCTCCCTCCGCACGGGCGTCTACGCCGACGGCTCGGTCGCCTTCGACGACGACAGCACGCTCGCGGTCGACGTCGACGCCGACGACGAACGCGACGATCACGACACCGAAGTGACGGCGGCACTCGTCGCCGACGCGATCGACGACGGCGGCCAGTGTCTCGCGTTCGTTCGCTCACGCCGGGAAGCGGAGGCGCTCGCGACGCGATTGGCGCAGGAAGACCTCGTCGCGCCCGGATCAGCCCAGACGACGTTGGACGGTGCCGCGTCGGGAGCTACGTCGGCAGCGGACCTCGCGGACGACATCCGCGACAGCGGCGCCACCGAGACGGGCCGGCGACTGGCTGCGGCGGTCGAATCCGGCGTGGGATTCCACCACGCGGGGCTCGTGAGCGAGCACCGCGCGCTTGTCGAGTCCGCGTTCCGAGATCGGACGCTCGGCGTGATCTGTGCGACGCCGACGCTGGCGGCGGGCGTGAACGTCCCCGCACGCCGCGTCGTCGTCCGCGACCTCGAACGCTACACCGGCGAGGAGATGAGTCCGCTGCCGGTCCTCGAAGTCCACCAGATGTGCGGCCGCGCCGGCCGCCCGCACCTGGATCCGTACGGTGAAGCGGTCCTCGTCGGCGACGAGCGCACGGCGGACCGGCTCTGGGACCGCTACGTCGACGCCGGCCCCGAAGCGGTCGAGTCCCAACTGACCGCGCGCGAGGCGCTCCGTACGCACGTCCTCTCGGTGGTCGCCTCGGGGTTCGCCGACTCGAAGCCCGGCGTGCTCGATCTGCTCGATGCGACGTTCTTCGCGCACCAGTCGCCCGACGTCGATCTGTCGGGGCTCCTCGACGACGTCGCCGACGAGTTGGCCGCGATGGACCTACTCGACGTCGGCGCCGCGGATGCCAGCCCACCCAGCGAGCGCGGCGGCGACGCCCTCGCTGCGACCGACCTCGGTGCGACGGTGTCGCGCCAGTACGTCCGCCCCGAGACCGGCGCGAGACTCGTCGCGGCCGTGCGGGCGATCGAGTCGATGGCCGCCGCCGACGTCACCGCCCGCACCGCGCTCGGGGCCGTCTGCGCGACGCCTGATATGCGCGGGACGTACCTCGGGAACCGCGAACGCGCCGACATCTATCGGTACGCGACGCGGCACGCCGCGGAGTTCACGACCGCGCCCGACGAGGCCGACGACTTCGAGGCGTGGCTCTGTGCGGTCAAACTGGCGCGTATCCTCTTGGAGTGGAGCGAAGGCGCGACGATCGAGACGCTCGTCGAGCGGTACCGGATCGGACCGGGCGACGTCGAGTCCCACGTCGAACGCGCGACGTGGCTCCTCGGGGCCGCCGACGCCGTGGCGCGGACGCTCGAAGCGGATGTCGACGTCTTCGAGCGCGTGCGACACGAGCTCGGAGAGTCCGGAGACGACGCCGAGAACCCCGACCGAAGCCGACCGTAACGAGGGCCGGGTGGTCGGCTCGGAGTCCAGACAGTGAACCCCACGCAGTCCGCTGGATTCGCCTGCCCGTACGCGATTCGGCGACGAAATTTATCAGTCCAGGGCGTGAATCGGTCCCCTATGGCTGGAATCACCTACGAGGATTTCATCGACCTGTCGTACGACCCCGCCGACGCGGATCTGGTCTGTACGTTCCGGATCGACCCCGCCGAGGGGATGTCCGTCGAAGACGCCGCCTCCCGCGTCGCCTCGGAGTCCTCCAACGGAACGTGGGCCGCGCTCCCGACGGGCGAGGGCTTCACCGATATGGGCGCGACCGCGTTCGACATCGAGACTGGCGACGGCGACGCCGAGATCAAAGTGGCCTACCCCGAGGGGCTCTTCGAGCCCGGGAGTATGCCGCAGATCCTCTCGTGCATCGCGGGCAACATTATGGGGATGAAGGCGGTCGAGACGATCCGCCTCCTCGACTGCGAGTGGCCCGAAGGCCTCGCGACGTCGTTTGCGGGACCGCAGTTCGGCTCGTCAGTGCGCCAGGATATCTTCGGCGTCGACGACCGGCCGATCCTCGCGACGGTCCCCAAGCCGAAGGTCGGGCTCTCGACGGAGAAGCACGCCGAGGTCGGCTACGAGGCGTGGACGGGCGGCGTCGACCTCCTGAAAGACGACGAGAACCTCACCGACCAGGCGTTCAATCCCTTCCACGACCGCCTCGTCGAGAGTCTCGCCCAGCGGGACCGCGCCGAAGACGAAACCGGCGAGAAGAAGTCCTACCTCATCAACGTCACCGCCGACACCAACGAGATGCTCGAACGCGTCGACCAGGTCGCCGCGGAGGGCTGTGAGTACGTGATGGTCGACGTGATCACCACCGGCTGGGCGGCCGTCCAGTCAGTGCGCGAGCGCTGTGAGGAACTCGGACTCGCGATCCACGCCCACCGGGCGATGCACGCCGCGTTCGACCGCCTGCCGAACCACGGCGTCTCGATGCGCGTCCTCGCACAGATCGCTCGCCTCGTCGGCGTCGACCAGCTCCACACCGGCACCGCCGGCCTCGGGAAACTCGCGAACGAGGACACCGTCGGCATCAACGCGTGGCTCCGCGACGATCTCTACGGCCTCAACGACGTGTTGCCGGTCGCCTCGGGCGGCCTCCACCCCGGACTGGTCCCGGATCTGCTGGACGCGACGGGGACGAACGTCTGCGTGCAGGCCGGCGGCGGCATCCACGGTCATCCCGACGGCACCCACGAGGGCGCGAAGGCGCTCCGCGCGGCCGTCGACGCCTACGCCGAGGACCGCTCGCTGGAGTCGAAAGCCGACGAGAGCCCCGCGCTCCGGACGGCGATCGACAAGTGGGGCACCGAGACGCCGCGATAGTCACCCGCGTCCGAGCCGAGAAACGCGTTCAATCCGACCGCGCGCCGACCGATCCGCGCTCGTCGACCGCGCTGCGACGACGATACAGCGTCGCGGCGACCGCGAACAGACCGGCGCCGCTCGTGTTTACGACGAGGTCGATGATCGTATCGACCACGTAGAAGCCGAGCGTCCAGTGGTGCCAGAACGTCTTGAAGACGAACTCGTAGACCTCGAATCCGGCTCCGATCGCGAGGACGGCGGGGACGACCCAGAACGGCGAGCGGAGCGTCGGTCCGCGGAAGGTGGCGCCGAGCAGCGCGGCGACGCCGAGTCCACCCATCGCGTGCGTGAGCAGGTCCCACCACGGCAGTACCGTGTAGACGTTGTAATAGACGCCGCCGAAGTGCAGCCCCGAAACGAGGACCGACCAGATCGCGATCGCAGCCCACGCGGCGGTCAGGTGATCGCCGCGGGGGAGTTCTCGTCGCAGGCGTCCGACCAGGACGGCCGGCCACGATCGGAGGGCGTGATTCGTGGGGTAGCCCGACGTCGCCATCGTCGCCCACGCCGCGACGAGCGCGAGGGCCACGGAACCGACTCCGACGACGAGCTTTGGAGAGAGATGCGGGGGAGTCGCCATCGACGCGAGATGGCCGGTGCGCCGGTAAAACTCTTCTGTGGTTGGTGGCGGTGCGGTAGCGTTACGGTTCCGCCCAGGGGTCGCTAGTGCTCTCGCCGAACAGGTCGCGCATCAGCGTGACGATGCTCTCGGGTGGGTACTGCCCGCGCTCGGTCACGATCGCGTCGACGTACCGCGGCGGCGTCACGTCGAAGGCCGGATTCAGCACCGTCGGATCGCCGATGTCGGCGGCCGTCTCCTCGTCGACGACTTCCTCTTCGGCCCGCATCTCGATGTCGACGGTGTGGCCGGTGAGCGTGTCGGGGTGCAGTTTGATCGTCTGAGCCGCACAGACGATTGGTGTTCCCCGGTCGCGGGCGTTGACGGCGAGCCCGCTCGTCCCGATCTTGTTGATGACGGAGCCGTCGGCCGCGATGCTGTCTGCGCCGACGAGGACGTGATCGACGTCGTTGAGGTAGCGGCGTGCCGCGGAGTCGACGATGAGCGTCACGTCGACGCCCATCTCGGAGAGTGCCTCCGCCGTGATGTGGCCCTGGTTCCGCGGCCGCGTCTCCTTGACGTACGCCGACAGCGACTTGCCCTGTTCGACCGCGGTCTCGACACAGGCGAGGACGTCCGTGGAGTGACAGTGCGTCATAACCGTGTCGCCGTCGCGGAGGCGGTTCGCCCCCATTCGACCGAGGTCGCTCTGGGCCGTGTCCAGGCGGTCGCAGAACTCGGCGACGCTCGTGTGAACGCTCTCGCGGAGATCCTCGACCGTTCGCCCGTCCACGTCGCGAAAGACGTACCGGAGGGCGTTCGGGAGGCTCACCGCCGTCGGCCGGGTGTCGTAGAGGATTCGAGCGGCCGCGCGGAGTTCGGCGCGGAACGCTGCCGGCGAGTCCGCGTCGCTCGCGTCTGCCTGCGCGCCGAGTGCTTCGGCGGCGGCGGCAGCGATCGTGGCCGCACCGCGGATCTCCATCGAGCCGATGTCCTCGGCCGTCCGGTGGACCGCCTCCGCGACCTCGACATCTGGTGCGGGATCGCTCATACAGGCTCTTCGCAGGGGCGCGTGAAAAGCGCGCTCCCGACCCCAGCACTCTCACCGACGACGCGATGGCCGGTGTCGACGGCGTCGCCGATCGCGTGCGAGCCTGCTCTGACAACGGCGTACTCGCGTTGCGGTGGGGCCTGGGAACGGGGGGTGGGAGCGCCTGACCGTCGACTCACCGGCGGGGTGCCAGGGCCGGCAACGTCGGCGACGTGGGCCTCGCCGCAGCGTCGTTCGGGGCGAGCGGAAATGACGGGGGGAGACTACGGTGGTTGGGGATCGGGAGTTAGGGGTCGGGGATCGGGGGTTAGGGGAGCGCTACCGGGCGCGACTAGTCCTTACTGGTACTGCTCGATCAGCGACCGGAGCGTCGACTCGTCGCGGACGCCGACGACCTGTTCGACGGCCTCGCCGTCGCTGAACAGCATCAGCGTGGGGACGCCTCGGACCTGATACTGCTGTGCGAGCTGTTGGTTCTGGTCGATGTCGACCTTCGCGACAGCGGCGTCTGTGGACTGTGCCAGCGATTTGACCGTCGGTTCGAGCATCTTGCACGGTCCGCACCAGTCCGCGTAGAAGTCGACGAGGACGACGTCGTACTTCGAGACAGCGTCCTGAAGCTCCGAGGACCCGTGTACGTGGACCGGCTCGGACGGGACCGTCGCGCTCTCGTCGTCTTCAGCCGGCTCGTCGTCGTTTACTTTCGAGGCCAGTTCTTCGCGCTTCTGGGCGCGGATCTCGTCGAGTTCGTCGTCTGTTCCTTGTGACTCGCTCATCGACCTTCCGTAGGGAGGCCTAAAATAAAACAGTTTTGCAAGCGAAAGACAATACACACCGCGTCACTCAGCGTCCGACGGTCAGTCGGCGTACAACGAATACGTGATGACGGCGAAGCCGACGAACGTCAACGTCGCGTCGATGAGGATGCCGGTCGCGAGGTCGACGCCGAGGATGAAGTCGAAGGTCCCACCCAGCAGCGAACCGAGGGTGATGACTCCGAATCCGAGCGAGAACGCCCGGAGCGGTCGCGCGCCCGTCTTTCGGTAGGCCTTCAGCGAAAAGTACGTGATGAGCCCGCCGAGGATGAGGATGCCCGTCTTCACGACGACGATTCCCGTTGCGATGCTTGTCGATGCGGTCGTGTGTGCCATTATGTTTCCTCCCGTACTGCGGTCCAGATATCCGCGAGTCGTTCTTCGGGGCCCTGCTCGGAGTAGGCGATCTGGACGTCGAGTTCTCGTGACTCCGTGAGAGCGATGCGGACCTCGTCGAACGCGACGGCGTACGTGGTCGTGTGGTGTCCGTCCGACCGTATCTCGGTGCCCTCTTCGAGGAGTTCCGCCTCCGTCAGTAAGTCGAGCTTTCGATACGTCGTCGACAGCGGAATGTCACAGTCCTCGGAGAGTTCACTCGCCGTCCGCGGTTCGTCCAGCGCCTTGATGATGGCTCTGGCGTCAACGTCGTCGAGCGCATCGAGTACTGACTGAAGGTCCGCTGGCTCCTCTGCGGACGGCTCGCGCGCCATTATCGAACCCTCGGCAAGCGACGTTATTAATGCCCTGGGATCCGCGACGCCGGCAACACGCACGACGGCGGGCGCGGCTTCGGCCGCAAACCTGAAAAAGCAGCGCCGAAACCGACGGTTTCGATAGTAGCTACAGGCCGAGGTAGCCGGCGTTGGGAAGCAGCCCGAGGAGATACAGGACGCCCACGGCCAGCATCACGACGGCGATCGAAATCGCCGGCGGGTCGACGTGCGTTTCGCCGTGGGAGTAGAACACCCGCTGGCTCACTTCCGCGACGACTCCGGTGATCCCACCGAGCGCGCCCGCAGCGAGCAACGCCGCCGGTTCGCTCCCGAGTGCGGGCATCACGAGAATCGCCCCGACGGACCCAAGAAGCGTCATATGGTGCGTGACGGGAATCCGATCGACGCCGAGGTTGAGGAACAGCAGGCTGATCGCGGAGATCGCATAGCCCATAAACACGCTCCCGGTTTCGAGCCAGATGTACCCGCTGAGGACCCCGGCGACCACGCCGAGTGCAGCAACGCCGCTCCACTCGTACTGGTGTGGAAGCCACGGCTCCGTCGCCAAACGGCTCTCGATCGTCCCCCCGTCGGGTGCAACACGTGGTTCTTCCCGTTCGAAGGGCGACATATCGAACAGACTCGTGCCACCGACCTGGCCGAGGATCGAGTACCCGAAGGCGACGCGCGCGATGATGGCCGTCACGAAGACCGATACCGCAATTCCGTCCGTCGGGAGACCGAGGCCACCCACGAGTCGCGTCACCAAGAGCCCGAGGACACCGAAGAGGCCCCCGACAGCCAAGATGTCCGATTTCGGGCCGAGCGCGAATCCGATGTTCTTTCCGAAGTGATAGGCCCAGCCGTCCGGTTCCATCTCGGGATACCGCTTTGCCGCATACGCCGCCGCAGCGACGCCACCCGCGAAGCTGATGTGCGGACCAGTCACCGCCCCGAATCCGATGACGCCGGTCACGCCCGTCGCCAGCTCACCCTGGGGGACGAGGTCCAGCCCCGAGACTTCGCGCTGCAGGATGGCGAGTCCCTCCCCGAGGAAGACGACGAAGCCAGTGAAGATGAACGCCGGCAGGGCACCGATCGCCGCACCGAACGCGCCCCCCGCGAAGGCCGCGATCAGTAACACTACGAGCCGGTCGAACTCCAGCCCCAAGACTGGTATCTGAAGGAGGAAATCCGTCATCGCTCCTCACTCGTCCCGGGCCCAGTCCAGTGAGCGCTGCACGGCCTCGCCCCAGCGCTCGTACCGCTGGTCGATCGTCTCGGGGCCCTCTTGCGGTGTGAACTCGCGGTCGATCTGCCAGTTCGCTCTGAGTTCTTCTTTCGTGTCCCAGTAGCCGACCGCAAGCCCGGCAGCGTACGCCGAACCCAGCGCAGTCGTCTCGTCGACTTCGGGGCGGACGATTTCGGTCTGGAGGACGTCCGACTGCAACTGACAGAGGAACGTGTTCTTCACCGCGCCGCCGTCGACCCGGAGCGAGTTGGTCTCGATGCCCGAGTCGGCCTCCATCGCTTCGGCGACGTCACGGGTCTGGTACGTGATCGATTCCAGCGTCGCACGGACGAGGTGCTCCCGACGCGTCCCCCGCGTCATTCCGACGATGGTCCCGCGGGCTCGGCCGTCCCAGTGTGGAGCCCCGAGACCTGTGAACGCCGGTACGAGGTACACGCCGTCCGTCGAATCGACCGACCGAGCGAGCTCTGCGGTCTGTGCCGCGTTGTTGATCAGGTCGACGTCTTCGAGCCACTCGATCGCGGCCCCCGTGATGAAGATCGAGCCCTCGAGAGCATACTGAACGGGTTCGCCGGAGAGCTGGAACCCGACCGTCGTCAGGAGGCCGTGATCGGACTTGACAGCCTCCGTCCCAGTGTTCATCAGGTAGAACGAGCCGGTGCCGTAGGTGTTCTTCGCGTCCCCTTCGTCGAAACAGGTCTGCCCGAACAGCGCGGCCTGTTGGTCACCCAGTGCGGCGGCAACGGGAACGGATGCATCCAAGAACCCGTCCGGGTCCGTGTGTCCATACAGGCGTTCGTCAGACGACGGACGGACTTCCGGGAGCATCGCGGCAGGTACGTCGAACTCCGCGAGGAGGTCCTCGTCCCACTCCATATCCCAGATGTTGTACAGCATCGTTCGCGAGGCGTTCGTGACGTCCGTGATGTGGTTGCCGGTGAGGTTGTAGATGAGCCAGGTGTCGATCGTCCCCATCATCAGCTCGCCTGCCTCGGCGCGCTCGCGGAGGTCGTCACTGCGCGAGTGCTGCATCTTCAGCGGGTCGGCGTTGTCGAGGATCCACTCGGTCTTGGTCGCCGAAAAGTACGCGTCGGCTTCGAGGCCCGTCTTCTCTCTGATCCACTCGATTTTTTCGGCCGCCTCCAACTCCTCGATCCGCTCGGTCGTCCGGCGGTCCTGCCAAACTAACGCGTTACAGACCGGTCGACCGCTGTTGGCGTCCCAGACGACCGTCGTCTCCCGTTGGTTCGTGATGCCGAGTGCCTCGAGTTGCGTCGCCTCGATGCCTGCCTCCTCGACCGCGCGGACGACGACGTCCTGCGTGTTCTCCCAGATTTCCATCGGGTCGTGTTCGACCCATCCGGGGTTCGGGTAGTGTTGTTCGTGTTTCTCGTAGGCGTTGGCGACCACGTTCCCGTCGTGGTCGAAGATAATAAATCGCGTTCCTGTCGTTCCCTGGTCGATCGAACCGATATACGTGTCTGCCATTGTGTGCTCTCGGGACGGAACGCGTTCTGCGTCTGCCCCCGGTCTGAGAAAGAAGAACACGGCACTGAGTAATAAATTTTACTTACAAACTATGTTATTACTGTTTAATCTGAATGTTTGTACGACTCAAGGCTATTAAATATAATATAATTAACTGTGTTGTATATCCGAGGTCGTAATTTCGAGGCCCTTGCTATTCGAGGTGGCCGTCGACCGGCGTCGTCTCCTGGGTGTCGGTAGGCGCTGTCTGTTCGTGTGTGTGATGATAAAACCGAACACGGGCTTCGCCATCGACGAGAACCGGATCGAAACAGACCCGTCGGTACCGTTCGTTGTCGAGGAGGTTCACCAGGAGGCCGGCGTCGTGTTCCGACACCGAATCGTACTCGACCTCACACACCGGACAGCGCGCGGGGGCGTCGTCTGGAACGTGCACGGCCCCGGCAGTCAGGCGTGCTCCTCGCGGAGTTCGCTGGCGACGCGGGAGACTGTCCCGTATTCGTCGTCGCCGTACGTGATGAACCGCACGCCGGTGAGCGACCGGGGGTCGAACGCCCGGATCGTCTCGGCGATAATTCGCGCTCCATCTTCCAGTGTGAAGCCGGCGACGCCACAGCCGAGCGCCGGGATCACGAGCGACTCACAGCCGAGTTCGTCGGCGCGTTCCAGCGCGTGACGCGTCGCCTCGCGGATGCTCTCGGCCGTCGCCTGCCCGTCGCCGTAGTGCGGCATCGCGGCGGCGTGGATCACGTAGTCGGCGTCGAGGTCGTACGCGTCGGTGACGGCGACTTCGCCGAGGTCGATGGGCCCCTTCGCAACTGCGGCGTGATTGAGCGCCTCACCACCGCCTCGACGGAGCGCGCCAGCGACGCCGGATCCCATCTGGAGGCTCGTTCCCGCCGCGTTGACGAGGGCGTCCGCGGACTCCGCCGCGATGTCGCCTTGAACGACTGTGAACTCCATACGCTCTCTTACGCCGGCGTCGTGAAAAGCGTCGGTTCCAGCAGCGGACGCGCCCGACAGCGGGGTTCTGTCCCGGGAACGGACGACGAAGCGTAGGATCCAAACACGTTCACAAACCGAACAGTTCTTGTCGCGTTCGCTCCGTGTCGCGGGTATGAACGGTCGATCGTCGGACCTGGCGTTGCTGGAGGCCGTCGCCGCGCGGGCGGTCCGCGCCGGCGGCGACTATCTGGCGGACGCCTTCCGCGACCTCTCGATCGAGGCCGAGTACGGCACCGACGACGTGAAGTCGGCCGCAGACCGGGAAGCCGAGGACCGCGCGCTCGACGTGATCCACGACGCGTACCCCGACCACGCCGTCCACGGCGAGGAGTCCGGCCGCGCGGGCGAGCACCGCTACGAGTGGGTCGTCGACCCGCTCGACGGGACGAACAACTTCGCGGCCGGGATCCCCTCGTTCGCCACGGCCGCCTGCGTGCTGTGCGACGGCCAGCCGCTCGTCTCGGCGATCTACGAACCCCTCCCGGACTCGCTGTATCTCGCCCGACGCGACGGCGGGGCGACTGCCGACGGCGAACTCCTCAGCACCGAGAGCGATCTCTCGCTCTCGCAGTCGACCGTCTCATTCGTCGTCGGGCTGCCGGCCGTCCGCGACGACGAGCGCCGTGCGGCTGCCGAGCGCGTCGAAGCGGCGGTCGACGCGCGCTGCAAGCGCGTCATCAACACGTGGTCGCCCTGCGTCGACTGGGGTCTCCTCGCCCGCGGCGGGATCGAGGGCCTCGTCGCCTTCCTGCCGGACGTCTACGAGCAGTACGCGGGCGAACTCCTCGCGGCGGAGAGCGGCGTCGAGAGCCGGGTGCTCGATGTCGACGTCGCCGCACTGGACGACGCCGACGAGTCAACGGACGCTGCAACGGAACACGGCACCACGGAGACCGGCGTCGGCGGGCTCTACGTCGCCGCGACCGACCGGACGAAACTGGATCAGCTCGTCGACGCAGCGTCCGGAGCGATCGAGTGAGGCGACAGGAGAGTGCGAAAGGGACTCACACACAGGGAAGCCGCAAGTGTCCGGGGTGCCTACGCTCGGTATGGACCTCCTCCAGATGCGGTGGCGCGACGCGCTGTTCGCACACTGGCCGGTCGACCCCGCCGTCGTGTCGGCTCGGCTACCAGAGGGTCTCCAGGTGGCGACGTACGACGGCGACGCGTGGCTGGGCGTCGTCGGCTTCGTGATGGAGGACATTCGGCCGCGAGGGGCCCCGCTCGGCCTCTCGTTCCCGGAGTTGAACCTCCGAACGTACGTCACGCGCCCCGGACGCGACGATCACAGCGTCTACTTCTTCAGCCTCGACGCGGACGACCGCCTCGGCGTGCTCGTCGCCCGGGGGCTCTTTCGGCTCCCGTATTTCAGTGCCGAGATGCGTGTTTCGCGGGAAGACGACGCCGTGACCCTCCGTAGTCGCCGCACGCAGTCCGGCGCTCGGCCGGCACACTTCGAGGCTACGTATCGCCCGACCGGTGAGCAGTTTACGCCAGAGGCGGGGACGCTGGAACACTTCCTGACTGAGAACTACCGCTTCTATACGGACGGCGCGAGCCTCTACTACGGCGACATCGCCCACCCGCCGTGGCCGCTCGTCGAGGGAACCGTCGAGATCGAGACGAACACGCTGTTCGAGGCCGACGGATTCGAGCGGCCCGCCGGCGACCCACTCGTCCACTACTCGCCGGGCACGGAAGTGACGGCCGAGCGAATCCGGACGGTCTGAGTCTTTCGGTGTCTGATGCTGTCGGACAGCAGTTCGCGAATCATTTTGGCACCCACGGGGTGCTGATAATTTTCACATCCTTCTGTCCGACAGTATGAGTTTCTCCAGGTGCGGGTGTTGCACGCGGCGTCGGCACACGACACGCGGCGCCGACCAGACGTGGACATCGACGCCGACACGAACCGCCGGGTTTCAAGCGCCGTCGATCCTTTTGCGCCAGTATGGTAATTGACACGGTTATGACGACCCTGCACGTCCTCGTGGGGGCGTTGTGGGTCGGCAGCGTCGTCTTCGTCGCCGGAGCGATTCTTCCGGCCGCAGTCGAAGGTGCGCTGGACGCGGCGCCCTTAGAGAAGATCGCCGATCGGCTGGTCTATCTGTCGCGTGGGGCCTCGGTCGTGATGTTCCTGACCGGCGGTCACCTCGCCGGGACGGGCTACACGATCGAATCGCTCACCGGCACTGGACGCGGTCACCTCGTGCTCGCGATGCTCGCGCTGTGGCTTGTGTTCACCGCGCTCGTCGAGATCGGCCGGAGCCGACTCGTCGGCGGCCTACAGGAGAAGCGCGTCCGCACGCCCGCCAAGTCGGTGACGACGATCTTCCGGGCCGCTGCAGTAGTCGGCATCCTCCTGCTCGTCGACGCCGGCCTGCTTTCGGCTGGCCTCGTCCCGTACTGAACACAACAATGAACCGTCTGCATCCCCGCGTCCGACTTCTCTGGGTCGCGCGGGCCGTCCTGACCGCAGCCGTCCTGGGTGGCGTCGCCCTCGCCGTCCAGCGGATCCTCGCGCCGCCGTGGCTCCCCGGGTGGACTCCGATCGGCGTCTTCGTCGGCTTCGGTGCGCTCGGCGTCGTCGTCGCGCTCGCCCGCTACCGCGTCTGGCGCTACGAGGTCCGAGAGGACTCGCTGTATCTCGAACGCGGGGTGCTCACGCGAGTTCGGACGGTCGTGCCGTTCGTCCGCGTCCAGCACGTCGACACCTCTCGGTCGCCGATCGAGCGCGTGGTCGGCCTCGCGAGCACCGTGGTCTACACGGCCGGCTCTCGCGGGGCCGACGTGTCGATTCCGGGCCTCGCACCGGACGATGCAGACGACCTCCGCGAGCGGCTGAAACGACTGGCGATCCGCTCGGAGGGCGAGGACGCGGTCTGAGATGCCGCAGTCGCTCTCACCGCTGTCGGTTCCCTATCGCGTGCTGCAGCGGGGAAGCGGCATCGCCGTCGCGCTCGCGTTCGGCCTCGGCGGCGGCTTCGAGATCCCGGGCCTCGGCCCGGCCGGCCCGATCGTCCTCTTGCTGGTCGCCGGCCTCGCCGCCCTCGGCCTCATCGCCTACGAGACGGCCTATGTCCGGCGGTTCAGCTACGAACTCACCGCCGACACGCTCGATATCGACTCCGGTGTGTTCTCCCGGCGCAGCCGCGAGATTCCGCTTCGCCGGATTCAGAACGTCGACATCTCGCGGAACGTCATACAGCGCGTCCTCGGGATCGCCGTCGTCTCCTTCGAGACGGCCGGAGGAGGCGACACCGAAGCCCAACTGCGGTTCGTGTCCTTCGAGGAGGCAAAGCGCCTCCAGCGGGAGCTCCCGCGGCTGAAACGGCAGGCAGAGCGCACTGGCGAGGAGGGCGAGGCGACCGAAGCGGCCGAACGTGGCGCCGTCGAACCGGAACTCGAGGAACTGTTCGCGCTCGATCGGAGCGAACTCGCCATCCTCGGCGCGCTCTCGGTCGATCCCCGCGTTCCGGGTGTCCTCTTCGTGCTCGTCTCGACCGTCGGGTCCACGATCGTCCCGGCGTATCTCACGACGGTCCGCGGGACGACGCTCGTTGGCGTCGCCGCGGCCGTGCTCGTCGGCGTCGCGGTCGTCTCCTGGATCGTCGGGGCCGTCGCGGCCATCGTGGAGTACTACGACTTCCGCCTCGTTCGCTCGGGCGACGAGTTACAGTACGAGCGGGGTCTCCTCCAGCGCTACGACGGGTCGATCCCGTTCGACAAGATCCAGACGCTGACGATCGCCGACAACCCCCTCAAGCGGCACTTCGGCTACGCGACGCTGTACATCGAGACGGCCGGATACGCCCCCGGCGGAAGCTCTGGCGGCGGGTCACGCGGCTCGGAAGCGGCGATCCCGCTCGCCAAGCGCCAGCACGTCCTGACTCTCGTCGAAGAACTCGAACCCCTCGGCGATGTCGACTTCCAGCGGCCGCCAACGCGGGCGCGGCGTCGCTATCTGGTCCGATATCTGCTTGTCGTCGGCGTCTTCGCGGCCGTGCTCTACGCCGCTCGATCGCTACTCCCAGTCTCGTTCCCGCTGTGGCCGCTGCTGCTGTTGGTTCCGGCCGCGGCCGGGTTCGCGCACGCGACCTGGAAGCATCGGGGCCACTGGCTCGGCGACCAGCACGTCGTCACCCGGAACGGCGTGCTCCAGCGGGAGACCAAGATCGTCCCCTACTACCGGATCCAGACCGTGATCGACTCCCGGACGGTCTTCCAGCGGCGACTCGGTCTCGCGACGGTTACCGTCGATACCGCAGGGTCACTCTCGCTCGGAGGACAAGACGCCGCCGCGGTCGACGTCTCGGGCGAGCGCGCCGACGAACTGCGCGCAGAACTCGAAGCCCGCCTCGGCCGCGCCGTCGACGCCTATCGGGCGGGACGGGCGGGTATCGGCGTCGACGAAGCCGCAGACGCGACGTCGAACGGCTCGGTCTCAGGCTCGTCCGCGGAGGGCGGACCGGACGATTCAGGCGCTCCGGACGAGTCCGGCTCCACAGACGCGTGACGGCGGAACCGGCGGCAAGCGGAGACAGCGCTGCCCGAACGGATTCCACACCTCCGGTGTGTCAGTTCTCACGTGCCGCGTCGATGACGCGTGTGAACTCCCGTGCGGTCTCGGTGATCGATTCGAAATCGCCCGCAGCGATCGCCTCGTCGTCCATCAGTGCGCTGCCCGCGCCGACGACCACCGCGCCGGCGTCGATGTAGTCGGCGGCGTTGTCGACGTCGATACCGCCGGTCGGCATCAGTGGAATCTGCGGCAGCGGGCCGGCGATGCTCGACAGGTGGTCCGGCCCCATCGACGACGCGGGAAAGACTTTGACGAGGTCGGCGCCCGCCTCGTAGGCGTCGAGCGCCTCGGTCGGTGTGAGAGCGCCCGGCGCGACCACCGTCCCGTAGCGGTTGCACGTCTCGACGACCCCTGCGTCGAACGTCGGGCCAACCACGAACTCGGCACCGTTGGCGATGGCCGCGCGCGCCGTCGCGGCATCGAGGACCGTCCCCGCGCCGACGATCGCCTCCTCGGCCGAGAACGACGCCGACACCTCCGCGATGAGGTCCATCGCGTCCGGGTTATCGGCCGTGATCTCGAAGGCGGTCACGCCCCCGTCAGCCAGCGCCGACGCGACGTCGATGATCGTGTCCGCGTCGGCCCCCCGCATCACCGCGACGACGCCGCTGTCCACCAGTCGTTGTACATCCTCGTTCGTGTCGGGAGTGACCATCTCGTCTACGGACTCGGCGTCTGCGAGAATAAATCCCGGCGGCGCGATGGCCGCGGTCCAGCGTGCGCGCGGTCCGGCGTGCGTCGTTTCCGGCCCGTCCGCGGCACCGCACGCGTCAGCCGACGCGTCAGTCTGTCCGCGGCACCGCGAATGCGCCGGCGACGAAGAACGCGATCGCGAGCACGACGACGGCGGCGAGGTTCGGGAGCGCGACCGTCGTCGCGTCGGCGTACGTCACTGCGCGGATGCCGCGGGCGACGTACGTCAGCGGCGAGAAGCCGAGCGCCGGGCGGAACCACGCGGGCAGGAGATCGGGCGTGACGAACGTCTCCGAGAGGAACAAAAGCGGCAGCGCGATCGCGTTCGAGGCCGCGATGACGCCGTCCTGTGAGTCCGCGACGCGGCCGATGATCGCCCCGAGCCCGCAGAACAGGACGACGCCGAGCGCGACGAACGGGACCACGAGCAGCGTCGCCGGCGTCGCCGGAATGGCCGTCCCGGTGACGAGGATCGAGAGCGCGAGCAGCAGCAGCGCCGCGACGCCGATCACCACGACGTTCACGAGCGCCTGCGCGAGCAGCCACTCGACGCGAGAAAGCGGCGTCGTCGCCAGTTTCTCGAAGCGGCGACCCTCTCGATAGCGAGCGACCGTGCTCCCGACGCGCGACAGCGGCGTGAACAGCACGACGACCGCGAGATAGCCCGCGATGTAGTAGCCCTTCGGCTCGGCGAACAGGCCGCCCCCGGTCGGCTGGGTCTGTACCAGCGCGCCGAAGATCACGACGATGATCGCCGGGAAGAAGAACGTGAAGAACACCGCAGTCCGGCGCCGGAGGAAGGCGTGCCAAGAGGCGGTGAACTCCGCGCGGATCCGACCCAGCCGAGTCATCGTTCCGCCTCCTCGAACGACGTTCCGGTGAGTTCGAGATACACGTCTTCGAGATCGGGCTGTTTCCACGTCAGCGATTCGAATTCGACGCCCTGGCTCTCGAAGGCGGCGACGACGTCACCGATCTCGCGCGGGCCGACGTCCTCGACGACGAGGTGGCCGTTCCGCGCCGACACGTCGTAGCCGACGCCGGACGCGTCGAGAGTCGCCGGCGACGCGTCAGTCTCGAAGAGGAGCCGGCTCCGTCCGCCGTGCGCCTCGACCAGTTCACGCGGGGGTCCGCGCGCGACGAGGCGACCGTCGCTCAAGAAGCCGACGCGGTCCGAAAGCCGCTCGACCTCTGCCATCGAGTGGCTCGTGAGAAGCACCGTCGTCCCCCCGGACGCGAGGTCTTCGAGTAGCCCCCACAGCGCGCGCCGCCCCGCGGGGTCGATCCCGGTGGTCGGTTCATCGAGAAACAGCACGTCGGGGTCGTTCACGAGCGCGATGGCGACGCAGACGCGACGCTGTTGCCCGCCCGAGAGCGTCTCGTACCACTGCTCGGCCGTCTCGCCGTCGATACCGACGTCGGCGAGGACGGCGTCGGGATCGCGTGCCTCGTCGTAGAGGCCGGCGTACTGCCGGGCCAGTTCGCGCGCCGTGAGTCGGCCCGCCGGCGAGAACGACTGCGGGAGAAGTCCGATCTGTGACTCCTCGACTCGGTCGGGGGCACTCCCCAGCACGGATATCTCTCCTTCGACTTCGGTGGTCCCGGTCAACGCCCGGACCAGCGTCGTCTTTCCGGCCCCGTTGGGGCCGACGAGGCCGAACACCTCCCCGGGGTCGATCTCCAGCGAAACGCCGTCGAGGGCCGTCACGTCGCCGTAGGACTTCCGAACGTCCTCGGCGACGAGTGCCGCTGTCATACTTCTGCGTCGGGTCCGTCGGGTGGTAAGGGGTTCGGATTCGCTCTCCGAGCGACGGTTGATCGGGACCGGAGCCCGGACGGACGAGTTGGCTCCGAACGGACGAGCCCTCTCCGACGGATGAGTACCTTCCGACGGACGAGTGCTTATAGGGGTTATCGTGAGTCTCCATAGATGTCTCGCCGGACGATACGGCGAGAGTCTCCGAACAGTTACGAGAATCCCTATTACGGCCCGGACGAACTACCCTTGTAGGTTCGGCCCTTCCGTCGCCGTATGGATCGACTCCGCAGACGCCGATTCCTTCGCGCGGGCGTCGCCGCCGGATTCGCGTCGTTCGCTGGCTGTAGCTCTCCGAGCGGATCTGACGAGGCAACCGAGACAGATGGGCCGGGCGCGGGAACTGACGAGGGCGGGACGGCGATGGATGGGTCGACGACCGACGAGACGGGTGGGGCAGGGACGCGAGTCCCGAAACCGACGGAGACGGACGGGCCGCGACCCGAGCTCGCCGACGCGCGGGTCGCGCTCGACCCCGTGGCGTCGGGCTTCGCAGCGCCGCTGGATTTCGTCGCGCCCGCGGGCACCGACCGTCGATTCGTCGTCGACCGCGACGGCCGGATCTGGGATCTCACCGACGAGGGGCGGCGTGAGACGCCGTTTCTCGACATCTCCGATCGCGTCGTGCTCGGGAGCGAACGCGGCCTCCTCGGCGTCGCCGCGCATCCGGACTTCGCCGACAACGGTCGGCTGTACGTTCGCTACAGCGCAGCGCCGCGAGCGGGAACGCCCGGCAACTACAGCCACACAGCAGTTCTGGCGGAGTTCACCGTCGACCCGGACGCACGCACTGCCGCCGCCGACCGAGAGCGCACTGTACTCGAAGTCCCCCAACCCCAGGGCAACCACAACGCCGGCGCGGTCGCGTTCGGCCCGGATGGCTACCTCTACGTGCCGTTCGGCGACGGCGGCGCGGCCAACGACGTCGGGACGGGTCACGTCGGAGACTGGTACGACGCGGTCGACGGCGGGAACGGCCAGGACGTCACGGAGAATCTGCTGGGGAGCGTCCTCCGGATCGACGTCGACGGGCGCGGCGGCGTCGACGGCGCCGACGGTGACAAACCCTACGCGGTCCCGTCGGACAACCCGCTCGTCGGTCGCGAGGGACTCGACGAGCAGTACGCCTGGGGGTTTCGGAACCCCTGGCGGCTCTCCTTTTTCGGCGAGGACCTCTACGTCGCCGACGTCGGCCAAGGCGCCTGGGAGGAACTGAACCTCGTCGAACGCGGCGGCAACTACGGCTGGAACGTGCGCGAGGGCGCACACTGCTTCCGCCGGGACTCCTGCCCGACGACGACGCCCGATGGCACGCCCCTAGTCGACCCAGTCGCCGAATATTCACACGACGAGGGCGGAATTTCGGGCGTCTCGATCATCGGCGGCTTCGTCGTGAACTCCGAGACGCTCCACGACCTGCGCGGCGCGTACGTCTTCGCGGATTACCTCGCGCGCGGTCGACTCTTTGCCGTCGATACGGGTGCACGGCCGCCGTGGGATATCGCGCCCGTCTCGGTGGTCGGCGATACTGATCTCGGACAGTACGTGCTCGGGTTCGGCCGCGACCAGGACGGCGACCTCTACGTCCTCACGACCGGGCGAACCGGCGGCGAGGGCGACAGCGGTCGCGTCGCTCGTCTCGTCGCGCCATAGCGTGGGCGGCTGCCGCCAGATTCAGGACTCGGAGACCTCGTCTTCGTCGTCGCCCGCTGTTTCCGCTGAATCCGACGTCGCCGGCGTGTCGTCGTCGCTCTCCTCCGATCGCTCCTCGCGCGGTTCGACGTCCTCTTTGATCGAGGCGAGTTCGGCTTCGACGTCGACTTCGGGCGCGTCAGCAGACGTCTCGTCGGCCCGCTCTCCGTTACCGGCCTCTTCCTCGCCGTCGGCTACACTTTCGCGTTCGTGACTTCCGCGCTCGCGACGGTCACACTCGTCTATAACGTCGATTTCGACCCCTCCGGATTCGGAGATGTCCTGATCGAGAGAGTCATCTCTCTCCTGTGGACTCTCATCGCGGCGGTACCCATACCGCTCGGCGTCGCTCTCGCGGGACGTCTCTGCGAGGCGCGTCGACACCTCTGCGGAGAGCCGACGGGCGTCTTCGAGCAGTTCCCGCGAGGACTCTTCCGGCAGGTCGGACTCCGAGAGCGCGGTCTGAAGCTCCGAGAGCGCTCGCTCGACGCCCGAGACAGCGCCCCGGCCCACGCCCGCGACGCCGTCGCTCAGGCGCACCGTCGACGACCCGCGCGCTCGGTCGCTCCGCTCGAACGCCGACCGCTCGGGGTCCGCGAGCCGGAGCATTCCGCGGAGCAGTTCGAGCGACTGGATCGCCGTCTCCAGCGTGGCGATGAGCGTCGGGAGGGTGTACTGCTCGGTGAACCGGAACAGTTCCGAGAGCGACGGCGGGCGCGGACGAGTGCCTCTCCGTCGCCCCCTCTCGCCTCCGAGGCGGCTGTCGTCGGCCGTCTCGGCGCGCTGTCGGGAGGGATCGTCGGCCTCGCGAAGTTCGTCACGAAGCGCTGCGAGCGTCCGGTCAAGATCGTCGAGGAGCGCCGGAAGGTCCTCGTCTGCGGGGTCTCTTGAGGCCATATTCGATCTACGTCTCGGGCGCTGAAAAGCGTGTGCGCCGCTCGCGGATCAGTTCACGAGGAGACGAGCGCTCACGGGTAGACGGGTCTTGACTGCCGCACGGGCAGCGCACAAAAGGACAGCCGTTCCGAGCCGGGACTGACGCTCGTGTGGAACGACGGCTCGACGCACCAGGGAGAGAGGTGGTCGAGGTGCGGCATCGAGTGCGACTTTCCCCTGGTCGATCGCACGTGGCGTGCGGCCGATCGGGAGACTCGCAGACGATACCTGCTAAATGGGGACTACGGGAAGGTCGCGCCGATTAGTCGTCGGCGACGGTGCTCTCCTCGGTCGCCGCACAGCGGTTCGGGCCCAGTTCGAGCTCGGTCTCTTCGCTCTCGTCTTCGGGCTCGTACTCGCCGGCGTTCGTCGCGATGACCTGCTCGTAGTTCGGCGGCTTCGACGGGAGGTTCTCGAACATGTGCTCGACGAACTCGTCTTCGGACTGCCGGATGAGCGTGTTGTTCTCCCAGATGTAGCCGACCGTTGAGAACATCGGCTGGCCGGGCGTGACGTCGACGTACTCGCCGTCGTTGGTGACCGAGAAGTGACCCGGCAGGATCTTCACGTCGTTCGGCTCGGTCATGATGACGTTCTGGAGCGTGTTGTACTGGACGCGGGCGCCGTCGCGGGCGTCCTTGTCGGCGAACTGGAGCTCTGTCCGGCCGATGGACTCGACGAACAGCGTGTCGCCCGTCATCAGGGCTTCGTCGTCGACGAGGTACGACGTCATCCCCGTCGTGTGCCCGGGCGTGTGGACGGCCTTGATCTCTACGTCGCCGAGTTCGACGGCGTCGTTCGGCTCGATGGCGTCGAACTCGAACTGCGGGTCGCGCGTCTCGGCGGGCGCACCCAGGTGGTACGGCACGTCGAGCTTGTTCGCGAGCTTTCGACCACCGGAGATGTGGTCGGCGTGGATGTGCGTGTCGAAGACGTGCGTGACCTTCAGACCGCGCTCGTTGGCCGCTGCGACGAACTCGTCGCTCGCGCGGGTGACGTCGATGAGCGCCGCCTCACCGGCGGACTTCGAGCCGACCACGTAGCCCAGACAGCCCTTCGAGCGCCGCTGGAGCTGCAGGATGACCAGGTCGTCGTTGGACGTGGCGATCGGTGCCACGTCGTAGACCATACTCCAGGCCTCCATTCCGCCCTCGACGGTCTTGACGTCGTGGGCGTAGCCCTCGCGCTCGAGGTACTCCGCGAAGCTTTCGGCGGAGTTCCCCGTCGCACAGATCGTCACGACGGTGTCGCCGGCGCCGATGTCGTCCTCGTCGAACTCGCCGACGAGTTCGTCGTTCGAGCCGGAGTACTCGACGTTCTCGGCTTCGGCGATGTGCCAGTCCTCGAAGGACTCCGGATCACGCGAGTCATAGAGGATGAAGTCCTCGTCGGCGTCGATCATATCTCGCAGTTCTTCGGCGGTGATTGTCTCGACCATCGTCGGTGCGATATTGTAGGCGTGTACCTAAACCATTTCCAGCAGGGAGAATATTTTGTGCAAAACCGGCTCAGGCGGGCCGATTGCGGCAAAGAACCAGAAATTATTGTGTATATATTTTCATCGTGTGCGTCGCGGGACGTTCGAGATAGTGGTTTAAGACCGTGGGAAGCACCAATAACGTCTTGTATCCGTACTCCCAAATTCGTATTGTACTGAAAATGCAATATAATGGGGCTGAGGAATCACTGTCAGAGCTGCCGCCCAGCTCGAAGTTTATCTATCACGTCCTCTCACACGAAGGGTCGATGACGTTGAAACAGATCACAGAAGAGACGCTCCTGTCCTCGCGGACGGCCAGATACGGGCTCAACGAACTGGAAGACGCCGACCTCATCCAGTCGGCACCCGCCCTCCACGACGGTCGACAGACCTGCTACAGCATTCAGCAGCGGTCGATCGGGGACGACAGGACCGGCTACTCGGAGTCGGTACTGGTCAAACCCGACTTCCTTGCACGAGAGATCCCGGACTTCGAGGAAGACGATCCGGATCTCCGCTTAGTCGAGGTCTCGACGAAGTACGACGAGGGGCACATCCCCGGCGCGATCGAACTCGACCCCCGCCGCGACTTCTCGGCGTCGGGGCGTCGCGTCATCCCGGACGCCGATCGCCTCGAAAGCGTACTGGGCGAGCGCGGTATCACACCGGATTCGACGGTCGTCCTCTACAGCGACGGTTACAACGAGTTCGCCGCGTTCGTCTACTGGACGCTCAAGTACTACCAGCACCGGGACGTCCGTCTCCTCAACGGCGGCAAACGCTACTGGACGGAGAACGACTACCCGACGACGACGTCGGAGCCGACGGTCACGCCCGTCGAGTACGAGGCGTATCCCCCGAACGACCGGATCCGCGCCCACCGCCGGGACGTCCGCGATGCGCTCTCGGACGACGTCGCTATCGTCGACGTCCGCTCGCCCGAGGAGTACCGCGGCGAAGCCGACGACCCGGCGCGTGCGAGCGGCCACATCCCGCACACCGTCAACATAGAGTGGACGAGCGTCGTCCGCGAGTGCGGCCGTTTCGAGCACGCTCGGGCCCTCGAACGACCCTTCGCCGAGGCCGACATCGATCCGACAGACGACATCATCGTCTACTGCAACATCGGTGAACGCTCGGCGCTCGTGTGGTTCGCCCTCTCGGAACTGCTCGGCTACCCCGACGTCTCGAACTACGACGGCTCGTGGTCCGAGTGGGGCAACCTCGTCGACGCACCCGTCGAAACTCCGGACGAAGAGTAACGCCCCCAAGCCCCTTCGCCGTCTCGTGTGTCGGCGACTGACCGATCAGCAGTGTTCTCCCTCTTTTTGCCCACCGTGTCCTGTCACGCTGTACTATCTGCAATAATTCTACTAGATGTTTGTAGTAATCGATGATTTAGTATACGTATGAATAGATTGTCACCAAACAGATTGCTGCGACCCGCCGCCGGAATGCAGCAATTATTTCCCAAAAACTCCGTAATGTGGGATAGATTATGCAAAATACGTGGTGTATGTCACCATTCAGGTGGATCTCAAACTAAGAACGGATGGCTATGGATCAGATAGTAGTTCTCGGTGCTGGGGTCGGTGGCGCGATGTCCGCCAATATGCTCCGGCGTCGACTGGATAGTAGTGACGCGGAGATCACTATCGTCGACAAGAGTACCCAACACGCCTATCAGCCATCGTACTACCTGCTGCCGTTCGGCTATATGGAGCCGGAAGACCAGTTCCGCGACGTCAGCGAGGTAATGCAGAGCGGCGTCGAGTTCCTGCAAGGTGAGGTAACAGGCGTCGATCCGGACGCCAAGACAGTCCAACTCGCCGACGACGAACTGTCGTACGACTACCTCGTCGTCTCGCTGGGACACCGCCTCGCGGCCGAGGCGACGCCCGGAATGATGGAAGGATGGGAAGACACCGACTCGGTGTTCCCGTTCTACTACTTCGACGCGGCGATGGAGATGCGCGAGGCACTCCAGGATTTCGACGGCGGCACGTTCGTCGTCTCCGTTCCCGACACGCCGATCAAGTGCGGCGGCGCGCCGCTGAAGATGACTATGCTCGCGGAAGACTACTTCCAGCGACAGGGCATCCGCGACGACGTCGACGTGGTGATGACGAAGGGCGGCGACGCCGTCTTCGGCGTCTCGCCGTACCGCGAGAAACTCGAAGAGATCTGGAGCGACCGCGACATCGAGTTCCGCGGCGGCTTCACCGTCAGCGAAGTCGACCCCGACGAACAGGTCATCCACTCCGAGGACGGCGAAACCCAGGAGTACGACTTCTACGCGCCCGTCCCGCCGCAGTACGGCCAGCCGGCGCTCACCGACAACTCGCCGTTGACGGAGGGCGACGACGAGCACGACGGCGAGTACGTCACCGTCGACAAGCACACGCTCCAGCACACCGAGTACGAGGACGTCTTCGCGCTCGGCGACGCCGGCAACACGCCGAACGCCAAGACGGCCGCCGCGGCCCGCAAGCAGGCACACGTCGTCGTCGACAACCTCGAATCGCATATGGAGGGACGCCCGCAGACGGCCAAGTACAAGGGCTACGCTGCCTGTCCGCTCCTCACGAAGAAGGGTAAGGCGATGGTCGCTGAGTTCGACTACGAAGAAAGCATCTCCGCACCCGTCGAGAGCCGGATGAACTGGATTATGGACATCAACATCCTACCCAGTTTCTACTGGAACGCCTGGCTCCACGGGTACGACCCACTCCCCTGACTATGGCGAGCGAAAATCGATCCCTCGACGCCGACAGCGAGATGGAGATCGAGAACCGGGAAGAACTACTCCGGACGATCGACGAGAACGCGGACGAACTCGCAGAGCTCCTCCGGATGCTCGCACAGACGGAGGACCTCGCCGAGGACCTCGTCCCCGAACTCCGCGAGACGGTTCGCGAGAACCGCGAACCGATCCGCGAGCTGCGCGTGGCGTTCGAGCGCGAGGAGACCCTCACGCTGCTGACGAAGGTCGGTGAGGAATCGGACACGCTCTTGGAACTCCTCGATGTCCTCGCGGCGTCGAAGGGACTCGCCGACGACCTCATTCCGGAGCTTCGTATCGTCGTCCAAGAGAACCGGGATGTCCTCGAACGGCTCCGGCTCTCTCTAGAGAAAGAAGAGACGATTATCCTGCTCGAACGCCTGGGCGAGAACGCGGACACGCTGATCGAGATGCTCGATCTGCTCGATGCGACCCACGACCTCGCGATGGAGCTCACGCCGGAGCTTCGCGACGTCGCCCAGGACAACCGCGACGTCATCCGCGACTTCCGGATGGCGGCCGCCGGGTTCGCAGACGCCCACGCCGAAAGCGACGTCGAGATGTACGAGCTGGGGCGGAACGCGGGCAATATGGTCGCACTCGTCGAGACGCTCGGCGACCCGAAGGTCACCAAGGCGCTCGACGAGACAGTAGAAGGGCTCGCACAGGACGATCCCAAGCCGGTCGGGTTCTTCGGGCTCATCGGCGCGCTGTTCGACGCCGACGTGCGACGTGCGCTCGGACGGCTGCTCGCCGCAGCTCGGGGTCTCGGGAGCGTCGACTTCGACGACTCCGAATAACGGAAACCGATCGGTTTTTATTCCTTGGGCCGTTATAATTCGGTACTACGAAAACAGAATTTCGCTTCTGCGGAAGTTTTGTTCTATTCTTCGAAGATCCGCCACCAGAGGACGAAAAAATAGGCCCTATAGCGCCGGCTTAATACACAACGTCCTAAGGCCGAACTGCAATGACAGAGCCTACGGCAGACCCCGACGAATCGGCCGGCGCCCCGGGAATCGGCGATCAGTTCCCCCAGCTCACCGTGGAGACGAGCCACGGCGAACTGACCATCCCCGACGACTACGAGGGCAAGTGGCTCGTCCTGTTCAGCCACCCCGGCGACTTCACGCCCGTCTGTACCTCGGAGTTCGTCGCCTTCGAGCAGCGCCGCGAGGAGTTCGAAGAGCTGAACGCCGAACTGCTCGGGCTGTCGGTCGACCGCGTACACTCGCACATCAAGTGGACCGAGTGGATCGAGGAGAATCTCGACGTCGACATTCAGTTCCCGATCATCGCTGACGACCAGGGCTCGGTCGGAAAGCGCCTCGGGATGATCCACCCCAACGCGGGCACCTCCACGGTTCGTAGCGTCTTCCTCATCGATCCCGAGGGTACCGTCCGCATCGTCCTCACGTACCCGATGGAGATCGGCCGCAACATCGACGAGATCCTCCGCTCGCTGCGCGCGCTCCAGATGAGCGACGAGGAAGGCGTCGCCGCGCCCGCTGACTGGCCCGAAAACGAGAAATTCGGCGACCGCGTCCTCCTGTCGCCGCCCGGCACCGACGCCGACGCCGAAAAGCGGACAGCCGAAGCCGAAGACGACGACGAACTCGACTACTACGACTGGTGGTTCGTCACCAAGCAGCAGTAACGCTGCCCACGAAACGGCGTCGCACGTAGTACAGCCAGTCAACCGAAATCCATCCGCACTCCCACACGAGAATGATCGACCCAGTCATCGCCAGCAGACTTCAGTTTGCGGTGACGACGATCGTCCACATCATCTTCCCAGTGATGAGTATGGGTCTCGCGCCCTTCCTCATCTACTTCACGTGGAAAGAGATTCGGACGAACGAACAGATATACGAACAACTCAGATCCTTTTGGACGAAGATCTTCGCGATCAGCTTCGTCGTCGGTACCGTCACAGGAATCGTCCTGGAGTTCGAGTTCGGGACGAACTTCGCCGCGTTCTCGAAGACTGCGGGCGAACTGTTCGGCGGGCCGCTCGCGATCGAAGGGATGATGGCGTTTATGCTCGAGGCGACGTTCCTCGGCATCTTCATCTTCGGCCGCGAGCGCGTCTCCGATCGGCTGTATATGCTGTCGAGCGTCCTCGTCGGCCTCGGCACGTGGCTGTCGGCGGTCTGGATCCTGATCGCGAACTCCTGGATGCAGACCCCACGCGGCTTCGAGGTCGCGATGGAGAGCGGCCAGCCGATCGTCTCGCTGGTCGACCCGATCGCCGCCTACGCCAATCCGCGGTTCCCGTGGATGTACGTCCATATGCAGAACGCGGCCGTCCTCTCGGTCGCGCTGTTTATGGCCGGCGTCGCCGCCTACTTCGTCTGGCAGAACCGCGACACGGAGTTTTGGCGCAAGACGATGAAGATCGCGATCGCGGTGCTCCTGGTCTCGGCGCCGTTCCAGGCCATCCACGGCGACGCCTACGGGCGACACGTCGCAGAGACCCAACCGCAGAAGTTCGCCGCGATGGAGGCCCAATACGAGACCGACTCCTCGGTCGGGTTGAAACTCCTCGCGTTCCCGACGAGCGTGGAGAGTCTCACCGATCCGCGCGCGGAGAACCTCTTCGTCGTGGAACTGCCGTTCCTCGCGTCGATCCTGGCCAGCGGGGGTGATCCGGGAGCCACCATCACGGGCTTGAACGACGTTCCGACGGAAGCTCCGCCGGTCGCCATCGTCTTCTGGGCGTTCCGCGCGATGGTCGGCCTCGGGATGTGGTTCATCCTGCTCGCGTTCTGGGGTGGCTTCCGCTGGTACCAGGGAACGCTGTTCGAGGACGACCTGCTGGCGAAAGCGCTCGTCGGCTCGTCGGTCCTCGGCATCCTGACCGTAGAGTTGGGCTGGATCGTCACCGAGGTCGGCAGACAGCCCTGGGTCATCCAGGACGTGTTGAAGACGCACGCTGGCGTCTCGCCGGGGCTAACGGGCGCTGAAGCGCTCGTGACGCTGGCCGGCTTCGTCGGCGTGTACGCCGCCCTGCTCGTACTCTACACGTACGTCATCGCGCGCATCATCCGCAACGAAGCACCGACGAAGCCGCCGACGCCCGAACGCGAGCGCGACGCGCCCGATTCCGTGGGGGTCGTCCCGAGCGATGACTGACCTCCTCGCTGCGACGACGCTCTCCACGCTCGCGGACGGCCCGCTGTTCGGGCTCCCGTTAGCGAAGCTCTGGTTCGGCCTCGTCTTCGCCGTGCTCGGGACGTTTCTGTTCCTCGACGGCTTCGACTTCGGCGTCGGGGCGCTGTTCGCGACGCGGAAGACGGACGCCGAGCGCGAGCAGTTGCTGGCGGCGATCGGGCCGTTCTGGGACGGGAACGAAGTGTGGCTCGTCGTCTTCGGCGGGATGCTCTTTGCCGTCTTCCCGACCATCTACGCCGACCTGTTCAGCCGGCACTACCTGCTGATGTTCGGCATCCTCGGCGCGCTCATCCTCCGCGGGCTCGCGCCGGAGATGTACGAACAGCGGCACGACGAGGCCTGGCAGCGGTGGTGGGGACGTTCGTTCGTCGTCGGCAGCGTCACCGCGCCCCTCTTTTTGGGGATCTTCACCGGCAACTGGCTGTTCGGCGTCGACGGCTTCGTGTCGGTCGCGAGCCTGCTCGTCGGCCTCGCAGTCGTCGCGCTCACGATCGTCGACGGCGCGGCGTACCTCGGCGTGAAGACGCGTGGTGACGTCCGAAGCGAGACGCGGGCGATGGGGCTGCTCGCACAGGTCGTGTACCTTCTGCTCGCGGTGGCTGCCGTGGTCGTCGGCTCACAGACCGCAGATCACGTCGCGTTGCTCTCCGGACCGGTGCTCGCGCTGCTCGGCGCGACGGTCCTGCTCGCGGCCACGTACGCTGTCGCCAGCCGATTCGGCCGCTGGTACGTCGCGTTCGTGGCCGTCGCCGGGCAGGTGTACGGACTCGTCGCCCTCGTCGCGACACTCCTGTATCCGATGATCGATCCGGTCACCGGACTCGCCGTCGGAGAGGCCATCGTCTCGACGCTGCCGCTCAATCTCACGTCGATCGGGGCCGCGTTCTTGCTGCCCCTCATTGCGACGTACTTCTATGTCCTCTACTCGGCGTTCAGCGGTCCGGTCGAAGAAGCAGAATCCTACGCCTGAACGCCGCCCGCCGCTTTTTTACTCGCTCCAGCGCCGATAGAGCCCGACGCTGAACGCCAACAGGATCACGCCGATCCCGAGGTTGCGGAACAGGTTCCCGGGGTCGCCAGTGAGCGTGTACTGGAGCACGCCCACGCCGATCAAGAACCCGATCACCAGGAGTGACAGCAGTAGCATCAGCGTCTCGGTCTCGAAGGCGCCGCGGTCACTCACGACGACAGCACCTCCGTCGTGCCGCGGTGCTCGCGCGTCGGTGTCGGCTTCGACGCAGTCGGTGACCAGTACGTCGTCGCTGCGGATCGGTGCTGATGGAAGGAGACGGGTATCATCGCTGGGATGGGACAGGGAGGGGAACGAGTAAATCGTGGGGGACGACACCTCTCGGGAGGCGTCGGTTCGTCGTCGTGGTACGTCGTCGATACCGATCGGCCTCGGAGACGGCTCAGAGCGTCGCCTTCTTCGAGAGCCCGATGCCGCTCATCAATACGCCGGCGGCGATGAGAAGGCCGAGGCCCAGCGCCGTTACGATGTCACCGAGGCTGAGCATCCAGGCGGCTCCGATGACGCTCGCGAGGATGACCGCGACGCCGGCGACGAACAGCGAACTGTTGATTCGGTCTCGGTCCTGCCGCAGCGAACCCAGTTGACTCATATCTAGTTTTAACGCTCGAACGGCCTAAAACACACAGTTGCGGGTGATTATCTGATCGTCTTTTCGAAGGGAAGCAGATCTGTCGGAAATAATTTCACAGCGTCTCATTTCTGAGGGTTATCTCCGTGGTAGCAGGCCTCACGGAGCTGAGAAGCCCCCTCTCGACTGCTCGTGGCAGTATTTTAGGCCCACCAAAACCGTTATATCCGGTGGAGCGTCACTTTCCGATAATGGATAGTACCGACGCGGTGAACTCCGAACCCACGAACGAACGCGACGAAGCGGCCGCCGATTCGACGGTTGACATCTCAGCACACCAGTCCTCACCCGACCGTGTCGTCTTCACCGAAGACGGCAACAGCGATGGATGGATCGCGTTCGACGCCGAATCCGTCGTCGCACTCCACCGCTGAGGAGCGCGCTCGGACGACGGTACCCCCCTGAACGACGCTACTCCGACTCCGTACTGACGAGCGTGTCGTCTTCGAGGTAGTGTTCGATGTGGTGGGCCGCTTCTTCGACCTCGATGAGATTCTCCCGGAGGAGATGTGCGGTCGTCTGATCGCCGAGGTTCGCCGCGAGTTCGATGTGCTCGCGGAGCGTCTCGATGATGTCGCCGTACATCTCCATATCGTTCCGGAGCGACGTGCGGACATCGTAGACGTCCTCGTCCTCGGCTTCGACCGGCGCGTGCTCGGTGAGTGTCGTCATTCCGGCTATGGGGACGCCGCCGAGCGCCTGCACGCGCTCTGCGAGTTCGTCGGCGAACTCCTCGGCACCTTCGGCGGCATCGCCGAGGAACAAGTGAAGGTCGCGGAACTCCGCACCCTCGACGTTCCAGTGGTGCTTTTTCAACTGGTGGTAGAGAACGTACGTCGACGCGAGGTCCGTATTCAGCGCGTCGACGAGCTGTGATGCTTTCTCAGCGTCGATGCGGAGCGCCTCGCTTCCCTCGACTTCGTCGGCGTGCTGTCGGACCGTCTCTTGGGTGTTCATCGCAGCCAACGGTTGGTTCGCGACGGACTTAATACTTCGACCTACAGAAACATCTTTTTGGTAAAAACAAATATATTCTATGCCCGGTGGGACCAGCGACGGCAGATCGAGTCCTGCCGTCGAGAGTACCGATCGTAGGGAGTACCGCAAGTCCGCATAGATGTCTCGCCGGACGGTACGGCGAGAATCTCCGAACGGTGACGATAACCCCTATCAGTCGGTCGTGATGCCGATATCTTCCTGCGGGTAGCTCATCTCCACGATCGTCTCGTGGTGGCGGCACTCTTCGAGCGCGTGCTTGGCGTCCATTCCCGCGGTGTGCGGGTTATCGGCGATCCCGACGCCGACTTTGAGCTCGACGCCGGCCTCGGCCTCGACGTGCTCGATCGCGTCGCGGTAGTCGGCCTCGTCCATCGCTGGACAGATCGAGATGATGTTGTCGCCGCCGACGAAGAACGAGAGCGCGCCGTACTCCTCGCGGAGGTAGCGCATCACCGCCGCGTACCCCTGTTCGATCTGGATGAAGGAGTCGAACTCGTTGAGCCGGTCTGTGTACTTGCCCGTCGCGTCGTTGACGTCGAAGTGAGCGATCTGGACGTCGCCGGGCGCTCGGCGGCTCTCGGTGAGGTACTCACCCGCGAGCACCTCGCGGCGGTCGCCGTCCTGTGCGGAACCGGCGCGCTGGAGCCCCGCCGTCGCCGATTCGAGCGCCTCGACCGGCGATGGGTCGGTCCCCGTTCCCAGACTGATGGTGACGGGATAGCGGTTGCCGATCGACTCCTGGAGGAGTTCGTGGTCCGCCTCGTCGAGCCCGTTGGTGATCGCGACCATATTGTCGAAGCGCGTGAAGAAGGCGTAGCCGTCGCGACTCCCGATGAACTGCGCGAGGTCGGCGAAGAGGCGAGACTGGAGGGTCTGGAGGTCCATCTCGCGTCGCGGTTCGGGCGTCACGGTCCACGGCCCGTAGTTGTCGATCTGAACGAGAGTGAGCTGGGAGTTCGTCACATCTGTCCTCTGGGACGTAGCGTATATCGTTCTTTCCGTATCAGATTAGACCACCGTCTCACTTCTGGAACGTGTTGTCTGCTAACGAACGAGGACAGTACCGGCCGGTCGACTCCACCGTTGCACCCGCTACGTTCAACACCACCAGGTCCCTACCACCGCCAATGGGTGTTCGCGGAGTCATTTTCGACGTGGACGGGACGCTAGTGCGGGGGAACGAACCGATCACGGGAGCAGACGCCGGCCTCGCGGCCGTCGAACGCGCCGGCCTCCGCCGACTGTTCGTGTCGAACAATCCGACGAAGCCGCCCGCAGCGTACGAGCGCCGACTCGGTCGCGCCGGAATCACAGCGGAGGCCTCCGACGTCATCACTGCGGGCACCGTGACTGCGGCGTACCTCACCGAGCACCACGCGAGCGACGAGATCGCCGTGGTCGGCGAATCCGGCCTCGTCGACCTCCTTCGCTCGGCCGGCCTCTCAGTGACTGTAGTCGGATCCGGGACGGACACCGCGGGTGCCGCGTCTTCGGCCGACCGCGACGCCGAAGCACAGATGGACGGCGGTGCCACTCCCGACGTCTTGGTCGCATCGGTCGACCGGGACTTCAACTACGAGACGCTCCGGGAGTCGCTGTGGCTCCTCGAAGACTCCTCTGTCACGTTCGTCGGCACGGATCCCGATATCGTCATCCCCGCTCCGGAGGGTGACGTTCCCGGGTCTGGTGCGGTGATCGACGCGATCGCGAACGTCGCCGGGCGAGATCCCTCGATCGTTCTGGGCAAACCGAGCGACACGGTGCGGACGATGGCGCTCGATCACCTGGACCTCCCGCCCGAGGACGTGCTCGTCGTCGGCGACCGACTCGACACCGACGTCGCTCTCGGCGAGCGCGCCGGAATGACGACCGCGCTCGTCCGGACCGGCGTGACCGACGAGGCAGACCTCGCAGCGTCGCCGATCGAACCGGATTACGTGCTCGACTCGCTCGCGGAACTTCCGGAACTTCTCGCGGATACGGGAGACGTGTAGTTCGAGTATACATTCGTTTCGGACAATAAGTATAACAGATCTCGGTCCGTCTAGCGCGATGGATTATGGGCAAGAAGATCCTGATGATCGTCGGCGACTTCGGTGAAGACTACGAGACGATGGTTCCGTACCAGGCGCTGGAGATGGTCGGCCACGACGTAGACACGGTCTGTCCGGAGAAAGAAGCGGGCGAGACGGTCAAGACGGCGATCCACGACTTCCGCGGGGATCAGACGTACCTCGAAGAGCGCGGGCACGACTTCGAGGTGAACACGACGTTCGCGGAGATCGACCCCAGCGACTACGACGCGCTCGTCGTCCCCGGCGGGCGGGCACCCGAATATCTCCGCACGTACGACGCGGTCCTCGACGCAGTCAGGCACTTCTTCGAGGAGGACAAACCGGTGGCGGCAGTCTGCCACGGGCCGCAGATCCTCGCGGCCGCGGGCGTCCTCGACGGTTACGAGATGACCGCTTATCCGGCGGTACGCGCCGAAGTCGAAGCCGCCGGCTGTTCGTGGGTCGACGAGGTGACCGTCGACGGCAACCTCGTGACGGGGCAGGCGTGGCCCGACCATCCGGAGTGGCTCGCCGCCTTCCTCGACCTCCTCGGGACCGAGATCGACGCTGGCGTTCCGGCCGCCGCAGACGACTGATAATTGTCGTGTGGTAACGTCTGACAAATATTTATATACTATCGTGGCGTTCCTCACAGTATGGAAAGTCAGCCGAACAGTCCGTACGTCTACTCCGAGGACGCCCCGGAGCCTGCCGAACCGTACGTCTCACACGACGAAGTCGAAGAAGCGGCCCTACCGGATCCGGAGGGCCGAGACGTGATCATCGCCGACGGTCAGGCGATGAGTTTCCGCGCCTATCACCGGCGCTGAACGCGGGTTTCGAGTCGGTCGTAGTTATAGGGCTTATCGTCACCGTTCGGAGATTCGCGCCGTACCGTCCGGCGAGAAATCTATGACGACGTACGATAATCCCTATTAGAAGGCGTCGCCGTGAACGGTGGCGTCCGCGCGGAGTTCTTCTCGGAGCGCGGAGTGGACGTGACAGACGTCCTTCGCGCGCTCGAGGATCGTCGCGAGCGTCTCGTCGTCGAGGTCCGCTTCGACGTAGATGTCGAACCGGATGGCTTCGAGGTCGTCGTCCTCGTCGAGGTCGGCGTCGGCGTCGATCTGGACCTTCCCGAGGTCGTCGTGGCCGCGCTGCTGGCCGCCCACGCGGAACGCGGGGAGGAAACAGGAGGCGTAGTCGGCGACGAGTACCGCGTTCGGGTTCGGCCCAGCCTCGTCGAGCGCGTCGATGGTGAGTTCGAATTCGCCCACCTGACTGGTACTCGCGAAGCCTTCCTCGCTGACGGTCGAAGTCTGAATGTCGCTCATTCCGTCCGGAGGGACGGAAGGGACCGCCCTAAAGGTTACTTACCGTACCGAGCGGTGGCGCTCGAACCGCACTGTGACGGTCGTTTCGGGACTCACTCCAGCGTGAACGATTCGTCGCCGTCGAGGACGTGGACCTCCGCGGAGGCTCCCGTCGCTTTGACCTCGCGGACGACGTCGTCGGTGTCGATCTCGATCGGCGGGAACGAGTCGTAGTGCATCGGCAAGAGGTGATCGACGCCGAGCCAATCGGTCGCGATGGCGGCCTGCGCCGGCCCCATCGTGAAGTGATCGCCGACCGGGAGCGCAGCGGCGTCGGGTTCGAGGTAGGGTCCGATGACGTCTTTCATCTCGGACATCAGGCCGGTGTCGCCGGCGTGATAGAACGTCGTCGCGTCCGCGTCCGACTCCTGGGTCGGCTTCTTGTCGCTGATGATGAAGCCGGCGGGCATCCCGAGGCTGTGTTCATAGCCCGTATTGAGTCCGTTCGTGTGATCCGCGCGGTGCATCGTCACGAACGCTTCGCCGCACTCGACGGTACCGCCGATGTTCATCCCGATGCTGTCTGTAAAGCCGACTTCCTCCTCCATATACCCGGTCAGCTCCGGGACAGCGACGACTGTCGCGTCGGTGAACGCGTCGGCGTCGCCGATGTGATCGGCGTGGCCGTGCGTCAAGAGGACGTAATCCGGCGTCTCGACGTCCGAAGCCGAGAGTTCGGTCTTCGGGTTCGAGAAGAACGGGTCGATCAGGAAAGTCGTGCCGTCGACGTCGACGTGCCACGTGGAGTGGCCGTGCCAAGTGAGTTTCATCGTCATCGTCCGCTAGCATATTCTTCCGGATCGACAATAAAGCGTACTGTCGATAGAGAGAAATGCGCACAAGTGACACTCGTCGATCACGTATATATTCTCGGCCGTCGACGTGTGAGTATGGACCACGTAATTGACTACCAACCCTCGTTCGCCCTCCTGACTGTTTCACTCGACGCCGAGGAGTCGATTCGAGCGGAGGCGGGCGCGATGGTCTCCCACGACACGACGATCGAGATGCAGACGAACGCCACGGGCGGCTTTCTGTCCTCGATCAAGCGCTCGCTCGCCGGCGAGAGTTTCTTCCAGAACACCTTCACGGCGAATGCCGCCGGCGACGTCCAGTTCGCGCCCCCGCTGCCAGGCGACATCACTCACCTCGACCTCAGTGACGAGACAGTGTACGTCCAGTCCGGGTCGTACCTCGCGGGTGACGCCGACCTCGACGTCGACACGGAGTTCGGCGGCGGACGCACGTTCTTCGGCGGCGAAGGGTTGTTCCTCCTGAAGGTGAGTGGGAGCGGCCCGCTGTTCCTGTCGAGTTACGGGGCAATCCACCCGGTCGACGTCGCAGAGGAAGCGCCGTTCGTCATCGATACGGGCCACATCGTCGCCTTCGAGGAGTCGCTTGACTTCACCGTCCGTCGGGTCGGTGGCCTGCGATCGACGCTCACGAGCGGCGAGGGCCTGGTCTGTGAGTTCAGCGGCACCGGAACAGTCTGGCTCCAATCGCGGAGTATGGACGCGTTCGTCGCATGGCTCGCGCCGCAGTTACCGGCGCAGTCGAGTGGCAACTGATAGGGATTATCGTCACTGTTCGGAGATTCTCGCCGTACCGTCCGGCGAGAAATCTATGGAGACGTACGATAACCCCTATGAGCGTCGGCAGCGACGACGCCCTCGCAGCGCTGCCCACGCTTTGCCGACAGCCTCCGAAACTCTTTCGTGAAACTCGACATACGGGTGTGGAAGCCCCTCGTCGTTTCCGAGATAGAAAGAACGAAACACCGCCGCGCCGTCGGTTCCGACGTGCACACCGTTAGATTCCGAGACCCGGCAGGGTCGATCCGACAGGGCGAATGGCACGGTGAGGAAGTCTCCTTCGGCGGCGAGACGTACGACCTAGAGGAGGTCGACGTACTCCCACCGAGCGATCCGGACAAGATCGTCTGCATCGGCCGGAATTACGCCGACCACGCGGCTGAGATGGACAACGAGATCCCGGACCGACCGCTCCTGTTCCTGAAGCCCCCGAACACACTCGCGGGCCACGGCGATAGGGTAACGCTGCCGGCCGGGAAGGACCAGATCGACCACGAGGCCGAGATCGCTGTCGTCATCGGCAAGCAGGCCCGGAACGTCGATGCCGCGGACGCGATGGACTACGTCGCGGGCTTCACCTGCCTGAACGATCTCTCGAATCGCGACGACCAGCGCAAGGAGAAGAACTGGGTCCGCGGGAAGGCGTTCGATAACGCCGCGCCGATGGGGCCGGTCCTCGCGAGTCCCGACGAGGTCCCCGCCGATGCCGACATCGAACTCCGCGTCAACGGCGAAACGAAGCAGTCGTCCTCGCGTGACCACCTCGCGTTCCCCGTTCCCGAACTGATCGAGGAGATCACGACGTATCTGACGCTGGAACCGGGCGACGTCATCGCGACTGGCACGCCCGCGGGCGTCGGCCCGCTCTCGGACGGCGACACCGTCGAAGTGGAAGTCGAAGGGGTCGGCGTCCTCGAACACGACGTCCGAATCCCGTAGCGGCCACCAACGTTCTCCGTCGACATTCTCCGGTATTTCGAGGACGAGCGGACACGTCCGAGCGACTCTCCTCGGCGCCGACGAAGGAAAATCCATAAGTTTAGGCTCGCCTAATCCGGTTTCGTGGAACTGACTCGACGCGATGCGCTGGCGGCGCTGGCCGCTGTGGGGGCGACTGTCGGTGGCGGCGTTCTCGCCGGACGGTACGATCCACCACGGGCAGACGCCGCATCGGACGCCGGTAGCGGGTCGGCAGCGGAGCCGACGCTCTCGACAGACCTTCTCGATCTACTGGACGCGGCCGCCGAGGTCGTCTATCCGAGCGGCGTCGACGGTCGCCGCACGTTCGTCGAAACGTACGTCTTGGGTCGGACCGAGAACCGACCGGCGTACCGCGAGGGACTTCAGGAGGCGGCGGCCCAACTCGACGCCGTGGCACGTGACTGGCGCGGGCAGCCCTACGCCGACCTCGACGCCGACGTCCGAGACAAACTGCTCCGCGATCTGGGTGTCGAGACGGCAGAGCCGGTGGCTGACGGGACGATCACCGAACGGATCCGGTTCTACGTCGTCAACGACCTGCTCTTCGCGTTCTACTCGTCGCCGGCGGGCGGCCGACTCGTCGGCATCGAGAATCCGATCGGCCACCCCGGCGGCATCGAGAGCTACCAGCGCGCGTCGACGTCGCCCTCGTCGACCGAGCGCAGTGGGGGGGACGAATGAGCGCTGACGGCGCCAGTGGCAGATCTGACGGTGGTGTCGGCGACGGTATCGACCGAACGCCCTCGCCCAGCGCGGACGTCTGTGTCGTCGGCTCAGGGCCAGCGGGTGCGCTCGTCGCGCACCGACTCGCAGACGAGGGCGCGAACGTCGTCGTCCTCGAAGCGGGACCGCGCTTTGAGTTCTCCGAACGCACTGCACAGCAGGAACAGCACATCCGCCCGGGGATGGAAGACCCGTGGGAGATGGGCGGTCCGCGCGACGCCTACAGCACCGAGGGACGACACTATCCGCTGAACGCGGCGCGCGTGAAGGGCGTCGGCGGGTCGACGCTACACTGGCAGGGGATGGTGATGCGGCTCCACGAGCGCGACTTCGAGATGCAGACGCGCTACGGCGTCGGCACTGACTGGCCGATCGACTACGAGGACCTCCAGCCCTACTACGCCGACGCGGAGCGCGCATTCGGCGTCGCAGGCGCGATGGACAACCCCTACGCGCCGTCACGCGAGGAACCGTTCCCGCTCCCGGCGTTCCCCCCGTCGTACTCGGATTCCCTCTTTGCAGAGGCCTGCGAGCGTCTAGAGATCGATATGCACTCGGTGCCGAACGCGCGGAACTCCGAGCCCTACGATGACCGTGCCCCGTGTCTAGGCTACGGGACGTGTAAGCCGGTCTGTCCCTCAGGGGCGAAGTACACCGCGGAATCGCACGTCGCGAAAGCCGAAGCAGCCGGCGCACGGGTGATCGACCGGGTGCCGGTCCAGCGCCTCGAACACGACGACGCGGGCGAGACGATCGAGGCCGCGGTGTATGCGACGCCCGATGGGACTGAACACCGACAGACTGCGGGGCAGTTCGTCCTCGCCTGTGGCGGCGTCGAGAACGCGCGGCTGTTGCTGCTGTCGGCGTCCGAGCAGCATCCCGACGGGTTAGCGAACTCCTCGGGCGCTGTCGGACGCTTCTTTATGGATCACCTGTTCGCTGGCGCTGGCGGGCGTCTCGACGAACCGACTCGGCAGAATCACGTCGGCTTCAACACCAGCGAGACGCACCAGTTCTACGACGACACGGAGCCGGTCGAAGGGCTGAAGCTGGAGTTCCTCAACTACGCTGGCCCCTCGCCCGTCATCGAGGCGCTCGGTGCGGACACCTGGGGCGACGAGCTCGCAGAGCAACTCAACGAGTCGTACGGCACCCACGTCGCGGTCGGCGGTCTCGTCGAGCAGTTGCCCGACGCCGAGAACCGGATCACGCTCGATCCGGACCGCCGCGACGACCACGGGAACCCGGTCCCGCACGTCGAGTGGTCGCTGGGTGAGCGAACCGAGCGAGCGATCCGGCGCGCGAACGAGATCCAGCACGCGATCTTGGAGGAACTCGGCGCGTCGATCGAGTGGACGGTCGGCCCCGAGAGCACCGGTCCCGCGTACCACCAGATGGGAACCACGCGGATGGGGTCGGATCCCGGACAGAGCGTCGTCGACGCCGACTGCCGGACGCACGACCTCTCGAACCTCTGGATCGTCGGGTCGTCAGTGTTCCCCACGGGCGGTGCGATGAACCCGACGCTGACCATCGCCGCGCTCTCGTTACGGACGGCCGAGGCGCTGTCGGCGTCGCTGTCGGACCGCTAGTTGCTTCCATTGGCGAGCAGTCGGCACAGAGGCTGATAGGGATTATCGTAACTATTCGGAGATTCTCGCCGTACCGTCCGGCGAGAACTCTATGAGGACGTACGATAATCCCTATGAAATCCCGCGTCGACGTGCCGAACGACCGCGGCCCGACGCGGGGTAGACGCTACGTCACGGGGGTCGCTGGCCGCGTCTTCGTATATAAATCTCTGTTGACACCGGGAATCCGCGGGTCGTTCCGAGAGCGCCAGCCGCTACTGAGACGCACCCTTAAAGACCCGCGGGCGACAGCGTACGAGTATGCAACCGAGGGACCTCTCCGCGCACGAGGCGTACGTACCCGGACGCGGAGCCGAGGAGGTGGCCCGCGACCTCGGGATGGACCCCGAGGAACTGACGAAACTGTCGTCCAACGAGAACCCGCACGGACCGAGTCCGGACGCGGTCGCGGCCGTCGAGGCCGCCGCACCCGACGTGAACGTCTATCCGAAGGCGTCACACACGGATCTCACCGACCGGATCGCCGAGCAGTGGGGCCTCGACTCCCCGCAGGTGTGGGTGAGCGCCGGCGCCGACGGCGCGATCGACTACCTCTCCCGGGCGTTTCTGGAGCCTGGCGACGAGATTCTCGTCCCCGAACCGGGCTTTTCGTACTATCCGATGTCGGCGCGGTACCACCACGGCGAGGCGTCGTCGTACCGCATCTCGAAGGCCGACGACTTCGAGCAGACGGCCGACGGTGTCCTCTCGGCGTACGACGGCGAGCGGATCGTCTTCGTCACGACGCCGCACAATCCGACTGGCTCGGTCCTGCCGCGCGAGGAGATCCGCGCGCTCGCCGAGGGCGTCGCGGACCACACGCTCCTCGTCGTCGACGAGGCGTACGCCGAGTACGCCGACGAGCCCTCTTCGATCGACCTCCTCGACGAGTACGAGAACATGGCCGTCCTGCGGACGTTCTCGAAGGCCTACGGCCTCGCCGGTGTGCGGATCGGTTACGCCGCCGTCCCGGAGGCCTGGGCCGACGCCTACGCCCGCGTGAATACGCCTTTCGCTGCCAACGAGATCGCCTGTCGCGCCGCGCTCGCCGCGCTCGACGACGACGAGCACCTCGAACGCTCGGTCGAGACCGCCCAGTGGGCCCGCGAGTACTACCACGAGCACCTCGACGTGCCGACGTGGCCCTCTGGCGGCAACTTCGTCCTCTGTGAGGTCGGTGACGCGACCGCGGTCGCCGAGGCGACCCAGGAGCGCGGCGTCATCGTCCGCGATACCTCCAGTTTCGGCCTGCCAGAGTGCGTCCGGATCTCCTGCGGCACCCGTGAGGAGACCGAGCGCGCCGTGGCGGTCCTCAACGAAGTCGTCGCCGACGTCCGGCCGGAGGCGACCGAGCCGTGACGCGCGTCGCGCTCACCGGAACCCCCGGAACGGGAAAGACGACCGTCTCCGAACTGGTCGCCGAACGGACCGGCGTCGATGTCGTCCACCTCAACGACGCGATACGCGAGGCAGACCTCTTCGAGGAGCGCGACGTCGAGCGCGACTCGCTGGTCGCCGATCTCGACGCCGTCGAAGCGTGGCTCGACGAGCACGAGGACCGCGTTGCCGACGAGAGCGACGCGGATACGCTCGTCGAGTCACACCTGTCGCACCTCTTGGACGCCGACCAGGTGATCGTGTTGCGCTGTCGTCCCGACGTGCTGAAGCCCCGGCTCCGCGAGCGCGGCGAGTCCGAAGCTTCCGTGGCTGAGAACGCCGAGAGCGAGGCACTCGACGTGATTCTCGCCGAGGCGGTCGAACGCCACGGTGAGGAGGACGTCTGGGAGATCGATACGACCGATCGAACGCCCGACGCGGTCGCCGACGACGTCGTCGCCGCGATGGAGGGCGAAGTAGAGCCCCGAGTGGGAATCGTCGACTTCATCGACTACCTGTGACTCTCGATCAGTACCGGGACCTCGCAGACCGACTGCTCGCGCCGTTCGTCGCCGCCGCCGACCGACTCGGGCTGAGTCCCGACGGCGTAAGCGTCGTCGCCTTCGGGTTCGCGGTCGCGGCCGGCGGCGCCTTCTACCTCGCGACGCCGCTTTGGTACGCCCTCGGCGCGCTGTTCGTCTTCGCCAACGGCTGGCTCGACTTGGTCGACGGCGCGCTCGCACGGGCGCAGGGCGTCTCCAGCGAGGGCGGCGACCTGCTCGATCACGTCCTCGACCGCTACGCCGACATCGCGATGCTCGTCGGCCTCGCCGCCGGCATCGACGGCTACGCCCTCGGTCTCGCGGCGGTCACGGGCGTCCTGATGACCTCGTATCTGGGCACGCAGATCCAGGCCGTGGGACTCGGCCGCGAGTACGGCGGCCTCGTGGGGCGCGCGGACCGCCTCGCACTCATCGGCGTGGCTGCAGTCGTCGCTGCCGTCTCGCTCGCGCTGGCTGCCGTGCCGGTCCGCGTCGTCGGCCTGAGCGTCGTCGGCTGGCTGTTGGTGTTCTTCGCCGTCGTGGGACACCTCACGGCGCTCCAGCGCTTCTGGGGCGCGTGGTCCGACCTCTCTTAGCGCGTCGGGCCTCGAACGGCACGTCTGCCGGCGAGTCCGGAGTACACAAAAGCCCGTCCCCCGAACCGCTAACAAGGATGGCCGATCCGACCACGACACGCAGGCGCCTGCTCGAACTCGGCGGGACCGCGATACTCGCCGCGCTCGCGGGCTGTAACACGGCGGCACCGCGTACGGGGACCGACACGCCCGCCAGCGCGACGTCGTCGGAGACGCCGGGGACTGAGACGGCGACCGAAACGCCGACCGAGACAGCGACGAGCCCCTACACTCGCGTGTATCGCCAGGTCAGCGACTCGGTCGTGCTCGTGCGCACCGACACCGGGCAGGGAAGCGGGTTCGTCGCCCGCTCCTCGTACGTCGTCACCAACGCGCACGTCGTCGACGATGCCGCGACGGCAGAGATCAGATTCAGCGGCGGCCGGTGGAGCCGGGGAGAGATCGTCGGCACGGATCCCCACAGCGACCTGGCGGTGATCGCGCTCCCAGGGTCGGCGCCGGACGCCGAGGCGCTCTCGTTCGCCGAGGAACCTGCCGTCGTCGGCCAGGAGGTCGTCGCGATCGGGAACCCGTTCGATCTGGACGGCTCCGTCACGGCCGGGATCGTCAGCGGCACTGATAGGTGGATCCCGGCCCCGACGGGGTCGCGCATCCCGGATGCCATCCAGACTGACGCGGCCGTCAACCCGGGGAACAGCGGCGGCCCGCTCGTGTCGCTCGACGGTCGGGTGGTCGCCGTGATCAGCTCCGGGGGCGGCGAGAACATCGCGTTCGGTATCTCGGCAGCCCTCGCTCGTCGGGTCGTGCCGGCGCTCGTCGAGGACGGCCGCTTCGAGCACCCCTACATCGGCGTCACGCTGCTCGGCCTGACGCCCGATCTGGCTCGCGCCAACGGGATGGCGACGCCCCGCGGGGTCCTCGTGACCGCGGTCGACGAGGACGGCCCCGCCGCGGGCGTCGTTCGCGGCGGCACCGAAATCCGCGTCGTTGACGGGCGGCGCGTGCGAGTCGGCGGCGACGTGCTCCTAGCGATCGACGGCGAGCGGATGCAGACGACAGAGGACCTCGGGAGCTACCTCGCGCTCCAGACGCGCCCCGGCGACACGGTCGAACTGACACTGCTCCGCGACGGGACCGAACTGACAGTCGAGGTCGAACTCGGGGCGCGACCCGCCTGAGTCGCTGTCGTCGCCCGCGTTCGTGCTGTATTGCGCCCGTATCTGTTCCGTGTCGCCGTCCGCGTTCGTGGCGCTGTCTGGCGCCGCGGGCGCACGGCCGGCGTGTCCTTTATATCGCCCCCTCGACTACGACGGAGTATATGCCCCAGTGCGAGATGTGCGGCAAGGAACGGCCGTCCCTGACGACGGTCAAGGTCGAAGGGGCCGAACTCGAACTGTGCGACGACTGCAAGGAGTTCGGCACCGAGGTCCGCACTGAGTCGAGTTCCTCTCAGTCGACGAAGTACTCGACGTCGAGTTCCTCCAGCGCGTCGAGCACGTCCTCGTCTGCCGGCGGCGGGTCGTCCGGCGGCTCCAGCCGACGCCGACGCGATATGTTCGACGATATGGACGAGATCGCTTCGGACTACGACCGCCGGATCCGCGAGGCGCGCGAAGACCGCGGACTGAGCCAGGAGGACCTCGCACAATCGCTCAACGAGAAGGCGAGTCTCATCCGCAAGCTCGAACGCGGCGATATTCTCCCCTCCGACGAGGTACAGAAGAAACTCGAACGCAAACTCGAAATCTCGCTCGTCGAAGGCGGCGACGGCGAGGACAGTGAGTGGTCTGGCGGTTCGTCGACGACCACGACGCTCGGCGACGTCGTCAAGCGCAAGGACTGACGCGGCTCTGTCTCGGTGTTGCGCTTTCAGTGCGTTTCAGGGAGCGGGAGCGACGCGCTCTCTCCGACCCAGAGCCAGCACGTGAGGAGCAACCTATTTTGTGTCGTGGGACCCAGGAGGGAACGTGTTCATCTTAGTCAATCTCAAAGCCTATCCCTGCGACCCCATCGAGGTCGCGACCGCCGCGCGCGACGTTTCGGAGGCCTCCGGCGTCCAAATCGCCGTCTCCCCGCAGGCGGCCGACATCGCCCGCGTCGCAGACACCGGCGTCGAGACGTGGGCCCAGCACGTCGATCCGAACGGTTACGGGAGCCACACCGGTAGCACACTGGCAGAGTCCGTCGCCGACGCCGGCGCGGTCGGCACGCTCATCAACCACTCCGAAAAGCGGCTGAAACTCGCGGACATCGACGCCGCCGTCCGCGCGGCCGAGCGCGCTGGCCTGGAAACGTGCGTCTGTGCGAACAACCCCGCGCAGATCGGTGCCGCGGCCGCGCTCGCCCCCGACAGCGTCGCCGTCGAACCGCCGGAACTGATCGGCGGCGACGTCTCGGTGGCGACGGCCGATCCCGAAATTGTCGAGGACGCTGTCGCCGCCGCCGGGAACGTCGACGAGGCGGTCGACGTCTACTGCGGCGCGGGCATCTCCTCCGGCGAGGACGTCGCGACCGCGGGCGACCTGGGTGCGTCCGGAATCCTCCTCGCTTCGGGCGTTGCGAAGGCGGACGACCCGCGCGCGGCGCTCGAATCCCTCGTCGAACCGCTTTAAGACCCGCACAGACCCTCATTCGGTAATTCTGATGTCACTGAGACAGTTCCTCGACGCGATCGAGTCGCCGGAGCGGTCCCTCGTCGTGCTCGATCGAGACGCGCCGGAGCCAGTTCAACGAATGCTGGAGAAGACGTTCGCGGACCAGCCGATCGACGTCGACGAGGTCGATCTCGACGACGAAGGTGAGGACGTGGTCGTGATCGTCGAAGACGGGACTGTCGTCGCCAGGTCGTCGCTCCGAGACCTCCAGGACGCGATCCTGTTGGTCAACTCCGATCTCTTCGTCACCGGCGCACGGCAGTTAGAGGACGTCGAACTTCCAGCCGTCCTGCAGGAGCTAGACGAGATCCCCTTCTTCCTTCGCGGCTACCCCGAATCGCACTCCGAAAAGCTGCTCTTGATCCTGGTTTCCCGATACATCGAACAGACCGCGTGGGAGCAGCAGTCGGGGACGCTGCGCGCGTCGTTTCAATCTCTCTCGCGGATCGAAGACGAGATCGGAACGCACCAGGTCTACCGGCGACTGGACGACGCTCCAGTCGATGTCCACGTCTACGGCGCGCCGGGATGGGAACCGTCGCCGCAGTCGACGATCACGATTCACGCGGGATACGAACAGGACTTTCTGGAATCGTGGTTCGTCGTCTACACGCCGCCGGCGGGCGGCGACGAACACGTCGCGCTGCTCGCGCTCGAAGAAAGCCCAAACGAGTGGACCGGATTCTGGACGTACCGGCCGTCGCTGGTGGATGAGATCAACGAGTACATCATCCGTCAGTTGTGACCAAGGGGGCGGACTCCCCGCTCGTAGTGGTTATCGCGACTGTTCCTCGATTTTCGCTATGCCGCTCGGCGAGAATCGATGCGGACTCCCGAACTCAGTATCAGTCGTCGCCGGCTTCGACATCTCTGTCCTGTCCGTTTACAGTGGCCTCGCCTGCTGCTTGCTCAGACGTTCCGGGGCGGAACGCGGCTTCGACGGCCGTGACGACCTCCCGTAGCTCTTCGTCGTCGAGTCGGTCGGCGAACTCCTGGCGAACGAGGTCCGGGAGGGCGTACGCGTAGCGGCCGCGGCCGACGTGTTCGACGAACCCCGCGCGACGGAGCGGCCGGTTGCGACTGTAGGCGAGTTGTTTGTCGCCGACCTCGCCGGCGGCGACGTGGGCGTCGACCGGATCACAGGCGTCGATCTCGCGGTAGAACGCGAGCATCCGTCGGGACGCCGGCGGCAACGACGACACGACGTTCCGCAAGCGTTCGATGACGTCTGCTCGCCCGGTCAGCATCGCCGTCCCCTCGTGAGCGCGCTCGGGTGCCGTGTCGGCGTCCGTCGACGGTTGGAGCTCAACGTCGCCGTCGGCGCCGACGTCGGCGTCGAGTCCCGGGTACGCGCCGGCGGCGGCCGCTGTGACGGCCTCCTCTTGCTCTTGACTGGCGTCTGCCGTGGCAGTCGTGGGCGCCTCCTCGGTCCCGCCGTCGCTCGACGCCCCGGCTCGTTCCCCTTCGTCGTACTGATCGAGCGCGGCCTGCTGGTCTTCAGTCCGGGCCAGGTTCCGGCCGTCGCCGCCGCGGTACGGCGCTTCGGCCGTCTGGAACATCGCTTGGGCGAACTGGTCGGCCATCTGCGAGAGGTCTTTCGCCTCTTCGAGTTCGCGCTCGAGCTGTCGGATCTTCGCCTCCTTCTTCTCTAACTCCTGTTTGAGATCGGCGATCTCGCTTTCGCGGCGGGCTTTCTCGTCGGAGATGTCCTGCAGTTCGGAGACGAGGTCGCCGTCGACGGACTTCAGGTCCGGGCGCTCGAAGTCGTCGAGGCCGGGCGTCGCGCCCGCGTCGAACGTCTGCTTCTTGTGGAATTTGACCCGCCGAAGCGACTCCGACCAGTCGGTGACGAGGAACGCCTCGCCGTCGTCCATCTCCTCGATCGCGTCCGCGTACTCCGAGCCGAGGATCCGCCCGACGACTTTCGTGTCGTTGTTCCAGGTCAGGCGATGCCAGACGAGCCAGTCGCACTGGGTGATGAAGTCCTTTTTGACGTCGGCGGGGCGCTGAGAGATGCCGACGATCCCGAGGCCGTGTTTCCGCCCGCGCTTGCCGATCTTGATGAGCATCTTGCCCGCCTCGGTCATCCCGCCGCCCTCGGGGATGTACTCGTGGCACTCCTCGACGAGCATCAGGAAGGGCTTCTTGAGCTTCTTCTCTTTCGCGAAGAGTTTCTTCGCGACCTCCGTCAGCAACTCTTGAGCTTCGTCCTCGTCGAGGTAGCCGGAGACGTCGAGGATGATCGGGACGTTCTGTTCGAGCGCGAGATTCGCGAGCTTTTCGGCGTGCTCGGGACTGACGACGATGTCGCACTCGTCGTCGGCGCCCGCGTGCAGTAGCTCGAACTGCTCTTTGAGGCCGTAGTACTCGCCGTCGGTGTCGACGATGAGTACTGGAAAGTTGTTCGAGAGCAGATTCTCGATCATCACGGACGCCGTGTTCGACTTCCCGGACCCGGATTTGCCCGTGATGAACCCTCGTCCGGTGAGGATGTCGACGACTGGTAGCTCGACGGACGTCCCCGGTTCGTGGTCCCCGTCGCCACCCGGACCCGCGCTGACGTTCGCGACGGCGATCGTCTCCGTATCCTCGGTCATCTATCGGGTGCTCGCCCTCGCGGGGCATAGTTCCTTCCCCGTGCGGCGACGACGCTGGCCGCTCGGCGATGCGCGCCTCCCCGACTACTCGCCGGGATCGAACTGGTCCAGCGACGATTGGCCGTCGCCGTACCCTGGTTCCTCGGAGACGCCGCGTCCGTCGGGGCGGGTCTCGGCACCGACCTCGCTGTCGGTGTCACCGCCGACGCTGCCGTCGACGTCGGCGGCCGCTGACCCGGCCCCCTCCCACCCGTCGAGTTGGGACTGTTCGCCGTCCGCGAAGGAGAGATTCGAGACGCGGACGCCGACCTTGCGGGCGTCGTCGTCTTCGAACTCCGCGAGCAACTCTAAGGCGACCTCCTCGACGAGCGCGGGGTCGTCGACCGGACCGGGAAGCGACCGCTCGCGGGTGTTGACGTCGTACGGCGGCACGACCACTTTGATCCCGATCGTACGGTACGTCGCGCCGCGGTTGCGAGCGCGTGCAGCGACGTCGGCCGCGAGCGCCGTCACCGTCTCGCGCTTTCGTTCGTCGTCGTCGGTCGCCTCCGAGAACGCCGACTCCCGAGAGAGGCTCTTGGGTCGGCCGGTCGGCGTGACCTCACGGTCGTCGATGCCGCGGGCGCGGTCGTGGAGTTCCGGCCCGCGCGAGCCGAACGCGTCCCGAAGCGCGGTCGGATCGGCCTCGGCGAGGTCGCCCGCGGTCTCGACGCCCATCGACGCGAGCCGGTCCGCCGTCACGGGGCCGACGCCGTGGACGGCGTCGACTGAGAGCGGGGCCAGGAAGTCGCGGACGGTCCCCGGTTCGACGACGACGAGACCGTTCGGTTTGTCGTGATCGGAGGCGATCTTCGCGGCGGACATATTCGGTGCGACGCCGACGCTCGCGGGAACGCCGACCTCGCGGGCGATCCGCTGTTTCACGTGCCGCGCGTAGCCCTCCGCGAGCGTCCGGTCGCCGTCCGGGGCGCGTTGCCAGGCGGTTCGGTCGGTCACGTCGAGGTACGCCTCGTCGATGCTGACCTCCCGGACGACGTCTGCGCACTCGTGAAGGATCTCTTTGACCGACGCTGCAACCGAGCGGTAGAACTCCAAATCGACCGGCCGGTAGTAGCCGACTGCTTCGTCATCGGAGTCGGTGACGGCTGTCTCGCCGGTGGGGGCTGCCTCGCCAGTGGGGGCCGCCTCGCCGGCAGTGGCCACCTCGCCGGCATCGTCGCTGTCTCTCTCCTGGCTCTCGGCGCGCGGGAGTCGATCGAGCGCCTGTGAGATCGGTTGGGCGCTCTCGACGCCGTATTCGCGGGCCTCGTAGCTCGCGGTGGCGACCGCCCCGAACGTCTCGCCGCGCTCGTAGCCCATCCCGACGACGACGGGCTCGCCGCGCAACAGGGGTTCGCGAAGGCGTTCACAGGAGGCATAAAAGCAGTCCATATCCACGTGGAGAACGATCCGCGATGGATCGCGCTCTGTGACGCCCGGCAGGGTTTCGCCGCTCATCGGCGCCCCCGGACGACCCGCACGCTATGCAGAGTGCGCTCGGTCCGTCGACAGCGGGAGCGGTCGGAAGCCATCACGGTCTTTCGCCCGTCGTGAAACGAACGTCGGGACGTAGACGGCGAGCGCACTATAGCGTTCTCAAAGCGGAGTGAAAGTAGAGCGAATAGAGGAGCGGCGCGGTCGCGACGTCCGAGATCCTCGACGTGCGTCGCTGCAGCGGGCGGTCAATCGAGTTACTTCAGCCGTTCCTGTAAGAACGAGGGGTGTGCCGCCGTGATCCCCTCGATCGAGAGCACCCGCTCGGAGATGACTTCGCCGAGCGCGTCGCCGTCGGGCGCACGAACTTCGGCCATCAGCATATGATCGCCCGAGGAGGTGTACAGCGACTCGACGGCGTCCAGTTCCTTGAGTTCACGCGTCGCTTCGACGTACCGCTCGGAGGCGACGTCGAGTCCCACGAGAGCGATAGACGTCTCCGAGAGTTTCTTCGGGTCGACGTCGGCCGAGTAGCCGACGATGATACCTTCCTCTTCCATCTTCCGGATGTACTTTCGAACCGTCGGCTTCGAGACGTCCGCCCGCTCTGCGATCTCAGCGTACGACGCTTGGGCGTCGTCCTCGAGAACGTCGAGGATCCGGCCCTCCGTCGAGGTAGTCTCCATACCGGTATGTTTCGGTTGCCGGAAAAAATACCTTCCGAATAGAAAAACCGAACTCCCAACGCCGAAACAACCCCGAAACGGGGCGCGTGAGCCGTCGATACCGCCGGTTCAGCGCTGTTACTTGTGCTTGTCGAGGAACGTGTCGTAGACGCGTTCCCACTCGTAGTCGTCGTCGAAGTATCGCTCTGCGAGCGGTTCTTCGGGGATCTCACCGATACGCTGTTTCTCCTGCTGGTAGGACGGGCGGTCCTCGTCGACGTAGTACCGGCCCGTGAGGACGGTGCCCTCGTGGAGCACATTTTCCGTCTCGAACATCATCTCGGACGCTTCCGAGCGGTCGGTGTTGTCGAACTCGTAGTCGTCGGACTCGTTGACGTCGATGTAGGGGACGTACTGCTTTGCGTCCTTGTTCCAGGTCGGACACTGGGTGAGGAAGTCGACGTGGGAGAACCCGTCGTGTTCGATCGCCTCGACGATGATGTCTTTCGCCTGGTTGGGGTTGACTGCGGCCGTCCGGGCGACGTACGATGCGCCGGCGTTCAGCGACATCGACAGCGGCCGGATCGGGTCCTTCGCGGACCCGTGCGGTTGGGTCTTCGACTTGTGGCCCTTCGGCGACGTCGGCGACGTCTGGCCCTTCGTCAGCCCGAAGATCTCGTTGTTGAACACGATGTAGGTGATGTCGTGGTTCTCACGAGCTGTGTGCATGAAGTGGTTGCCACCGATACCGTAGCCGTCGCCGTCGCCGCCGGCCGCGACGACCGTCAGGCCGGGGTTGGCGAGTTTGGCCGCGCGCGCGATCGGGAGCGATCGGCCGTGGATCGTGTGGAAGCCGTAGCTGTCGAAGTAACTGTTCAGTTTGCCCGAGCAGCCGATGCCGGTGGAGACGAGCATCTCCTCGGGGGAGAGGCCCAGTTCGGCCGCCGCGCCCTTCAGGGCCTTCAGGACCCCGAAGTCGCCACAGCCGGGACACCAGGTAGGCTGCGGTTCGAGGCCGGGCGTGTACTCGTTACGGTCGTGTTCGGCGTGTTCGCCGATTGCACTGAATGCGCTCATAGTTAATCACTCGCTGCGGGGACGAACTTGGTCTCGTGGCCGGGCAGCGTCCCGTCCTCGACGATGCTGGTGACGAACCCGTCGACGATCTCGGCGGGCTCGAAGGGGTTGCCGTTGTACTTCAGGAGACTCGAGAGCTTCTCGCCGTAGCGACCGAGTTCCTTCTGGGTCAGGCCGCGGAACTGCGCGGAGGCGTTCATCTCGACGACGAGCACCTCGTCGACGCTCTCGACGAACTCGGTGACTTCTTCGACCGGGTACGGCGCCATCTCGGAGACGCCGAGCATCTTCACCGAGTGGCCATCGTCGTTCAGTCGGTCGACGGCCTCCTCGACGGTACCCTGCTGGGAGCCGAACGTCATAATGCCGTATTCGGCTTCTTCGGGCCCGTAGTGGGTGTTCGTCTCCTTGTCGGCGTCGAGGTCGGCGCGGATGGCTTCCATCTTCTCCATCCGTCGGTCGACCTGATTGACGCGGTTGTCGGGGTCCTCTGCGATGTGCCCGGCGGGCATATGCTCGTTCCCGGTCGCGAGGTAGCGGCCGCCCTTCTGGCCCGGAATGGACCGGGGGCTGACGCCGTCCTCGACGTCGTGCTGGAAGCGGTTGTACTTCCCGGAGGGGTCGTGCGGTGCGTCGACCAGTTCCTCCTCGGTGATGACAGAGCCGAGGTCCGCGTTCGGCTCCTCGTCGAAGACGCTCGCAGGCACGTTCTGAAGCTCGCCGCCGTTCTTCTGGTCGTAGAGGACGATCGACGGGATCTGGTACTCGTACGCGATCTGGAACGCGCGGCGCGTCTGTTTGTACGCCTCCACGGCGTCAGACGGCGCGAAGACGACGCGGTGGGAGTCGCCCTGCGAGGTGTAGAGGACGTGTTCGAGGTCGGCCTGTTCGGGCTTCGTCGGCATCCCGGTCGAGGGGCCGGCGCGCATCGCTTCGACGAGGACGACCGGCGTCTCGGTCATCTCGGCGAGGCCGAGCGGTTCGGACATCAGCGCGAAGCCGCCGCCCGAAGATCCGGACATCGCCTTCACGCCGGCGTGTGAGGCACCGAGTGCCAGCGCCGCCGCCGCGATTTCGTCTTCGACCTGCTCGGAGATGCCGCCGACCTCGGGGAGGTTCTGCGACATAATGGTGAAGACCTCGGTCCACGGCGTCATCGGGTAACCAGCGATGAAGCGACATCCCTCGTCGAGTGCGCCGTAGGCGATGGCGTCCGAGCCGGAGATGAGGACCTGCTCTTCGTCGTGTTCGCCCTCCGGAACCGACACGTCGGGTGCGTCGGCGTCGTACTCTTCGAGCACAGTCTCGTAGGCGTCGTCGAAGACGGCCATATTCGGCTCGAAGATCTTCTCGGGCATCGTGTCGTCCATCAGACTCTTGATGACTTCGGGTTCGATGCCGGCGATGGCGCAGGTGACGGCGACGCCCGCGGTGTTCCGCATCACTTCGCGGCCGTGCTCGCGGGCGATCGTGCGGAGGTCGATGTCGTAGACGTGCCAGCCGTTCTCCTCGACGCGCTCGTCGAAGTTCGGGATGTCGTCGGTGTCGAGCAGTCCGGAGTCGTAGACGATGACGCCGCCTTCGTTGAGTTCGTCGAGGTTCTCCGAGAGCGGCTTGACCTCCTCGTTGCCGTAGTATGCGTTCTCCTGGGGGTTCCGAGCGAAGGAGTCGCCCAGCGCCAGGAGGAAGTTGTACCCGTCACCGCGCGATTTCACGTTGTCCGCGGAGACGCGGACTTCCGTATAGGTGTGGCCACCACGGATGCGCGACGGGTAGTGACGATGCGTGAATACGTGCAGGCCCGCTCGCATCAGGGCCTTCGCGAAATTCTGGCTCGTCGAGGCGATCCCGTCGCCGGAACCACCCGCGATTCGCCAGATGAGTTCGTCGTCAGTCATATCTGAGCTCACGGCCCGTGTGGGCCACTACCGAAAACTTTCGGAAGGAATCGATTAAAGCCTTTGCTATAAGTTACCAAGGAAAGATGATGATGGACCTAATATGTGAACGTTTAGCACGCTAGTCGGCAAAATAACTGGACGTTCACAACCGTTTAGCAAAAAGACCCAGCAATTATTTGTTATTCTCGTCGCTCGCCCGCTAGACCGTCACTCGTTGTCGGGGCTTGAGGGGTGATACTCGGTGTCGTATTCGCCCGGCTGGTCGTCGAGCCGATCGGGGTTCATCCGGCCGCTGAGCAGCATAAAGTCGAGTATCGTGAGATTCAGCATCGCCTCGACGACCGGGACGGCACGCGGCGGCAGGACGGGGTCGTGACGGCCGACGACCTGGATGTCTTTCTCCTCTCCGGTCTCCCAGTCGACGGTCTTCTGCTCTTTCGGGATCGAGGTCGGGGCGTGCCAGGTGACCTCGCCGTAGATCGGCTGGCCGGTCGTGATGCCGCCCTGGAGGCCGCCGTGTTTGTTTCCTTCGGGCACCGGGTCGCCGTTCTCGTCGAACTCCCAGTCCTCGTTACGGTCTTTGCCGGTCCACTCGCGGGCTTCCGTCCCGAGACCGAACTCGAACGCCGTCGTCGCCGGAATCGACATCATCGCCTGGCCGAGCCGAGAGGGGAACGAGTCGAATCGCGGCGCGCCCAGGCCGCGCGGGACGCCGCGCGCCTCGAAGTAGATCGACCCCCCGATCGAGTCGCCCTCTGTCTGGTACTCGTCGATCAGGTCGCGCATCTCTTCGGCGGTCTCGGGGTCCGCACAGCGAACCTCGTTCTCCTCTGTGTGTTCGAGCATCTCCTCGAACGACACTTCCGGCGCCTCGATGTCGCCGATCTGGTTCACGTGCGCTTTGACCTGTACGTCCTGCGTTTCGAGGAGTTTCTTCGCGACCGCGCCGGCCGCGACCCAGTTCACCGTCTCGCGCGCCGACGAGCGGCCGCCGCCGCCCCAGTTGCGCGTGCCGAACTTCGCCGAGTAGGTGAAGTCGCCGTGGCTCGGGCGCGGAGCCGTGACGTAGGGCTCGTACTTGCCCGAGCGGGCGTCCTTGTTCTCGATGACCATCCCGATCGGCGTCCCCGTCGTGTAGCCGTCCTGGACGCCGGAGTTGATCACGACCGCGTCGGGCTCGCCCCGGGAGGTCGTGATCATCGACTGTCCCGGCTTGCGCCGGTCGAGTTCGGCCTGCACGTCGTCTTCGTCGAGTTCGAGCCCTGCCGGACAGCCCGAGACAGTCACGCCCATCGCATCGCCGTGGCTCTCGCCGTAGGTGGTGACCTGGAAGAGCCGGCCGAATCGGTTCCCGTTCATTACCTCGCCGTCGTGGTTCCGGCCATATATACGTTGCAGAAAGGCGCAATCGCCGGGCGGGGGAACGAATATACTTCCAGGCGACGAAGCGTGACACACCGAATTTTTCGGAGCACCGTATGGATCACATCGAATACGCATACACCCTCGGAATGGACGACGCGGCGGTCGAAGAGCGACTGGAGACGACAGGGACGGGCGTCCTCTCGCTCGCTGACGGCGACGACAGCTACGCCATCCCGCTGGCGCACTACTACGACGGCGACGGGCTCTACTTTCGTCTCGGAGTCACAGACGGGAGCCGGAAACAGGAACTCCTCGAGACGACAGACACCGCGTGCTACGTCCTCTACGGGACGGAGGATACTGACGATCCGCGGGGTATCGAGACCTGGAGCATCCTCGTGACCGGCCACCTCACCGAACTCCCAGAGTCCGAGCACGAGCGGTTCGACACCGCCGAGATAAACGAGCAGTTCTCGCCGATCCGCGTGTTCGACGAGGACATCGACGAGATGGAGATCGTCATCGTCGAACTCGAAATCGAGTCGATCACCGGACGCCACACGCCAGAGGCCTGATCCGAGCGGAATCTCGCCGGGCTACTCGGCCCGCTCGACGGCGACGCCGAGCGACGCCATCGCGTCGAAGAAGTTCGGGAACGACACGTCGACGTGCTCACCGCCCTCGATGACGGTGTCGCCGTCGGCGACGAGGCCCGCGACGGCCAGCGACATCACGATCCGGTGGTCGCCGCGACCGTCGACGCGCGCGCCGACGAGGTCACTCTCGCCGCCGTGGATCGTCAGTCGGTCCTGCTCTTCTGTCACCGACGCGCCCATCTTGCCGAGCTCTTCGGCCATCGCGCTCACGCGATCGGTCTCTTTGTAGCGGACGTGCTCGCAGTTCTCGATGACGGTGTCGCCGTCGGCGATCGCACCGAGCGCGGCGATCGTCGGCAGGAGGTCCGGCGTGTCGCCGACGTCCACGGCGGTCCCCGACAGCGACGCGCGCGAGATCGAGATTTCGCCCGCCTCGCGGTCCCACTCGATGTCTGCTCCCATCGCGTCGAGGACGTCGACGATGGCGCTGTCGCCCTGTGCGCTCGGGCGTGCGCCCTCGACGACGACCGTTTCACCGTCGGCGGCGGCGACGGCACCGGCCGCGAGGAGGTACGACATCGACGAGAAGTCGCCGGGGACGGCGTACTCACCGCCCGCAGGGTCGTAGGACTGCCCGCCCGGCACCGAGAATCCGTCCTCGGTCCGCTCGGCCTCGACGCCGAAATCCGCGAGCACTTCGAGCGTGATGTCGACGTACGGCGCGGACTTTAGCTCCGTTTCCAGTTCCACATCGATGCCCTCGTCGGTGACGGCGCCGGCCATCAGGAGCGCCGTGATGTACTGTGAGGAGACGTCGCCGGGGATCGAGACACTCCCCCCGGGCGTGTTGCCGCCGACGACGAGCGGCGCTTGGCCGTTGCCGCGGGTCGATTCCGCGCGCCCGCCGAGCTGTTGGACCGCGTCGAGCAGCGGTCCCTGCGGGCGCGAGCGGAGGGACTCGTCGCCGGTGAAGACGCAGAGCCCGGCGGCGAGCGCGCCACAGGCCGTGACGAGTCGCGTCGTCGTCCCCGAGTTCGCACAGTCGATCACGTCGTCGGGGACCTCGGGACGACCGTCGAACCCCGAGACGGCGAGTTCGGCGTCGTCGTCTGCGCGGTCGACCGTGCCGCCGAACGCTTCGACCGCCCGCATCGTCGCGCGGGTGTCGGCGCTCACGAGTGGGTCTGTGACGACCGCGTCGTCGCCGTAGCCCGCTGCGAGAATTGCCCGGTGCGTGTAACTCTTCGAGGGCGGCGCCCGCACGCGTCCCTCGACGCGCGACTGCGAGATAGTGACGTCCATACGGGTCGTTCTCGCTGGCGTGGGTATGATACTTACTGTCGAGTGGGCGGGGATTTATACCGGAAGACGCGGCCAGCGCTCCCGTGACGTAACGACGACCCCGCACCGGTCAGCGGTTGCCCGGCACGTCGGTGCGGGAGTGGAGGTGCCGGCTGTTCGCTCTATTCCTCATAGGGATTATCGTACCTGTTCGGAGATTCTCGCCGTACCGTCCGGCGAGACATCTATGGAGACTTACGATAACCCCTATCACCGCACGGAATCGAAAGGGGTGCGTCGCCGTTATCGACGGAGCGCCAGGAGTGCGGCGGCCGCGAGCGCGACAACTGACACCGAGAGACCGAACCCGGGGGAGTCGGTCGACGTCGTCGCGGGCGCGTCAGTCTCGGCCGTCGTTGTCGTGGTCGCCGCCTCAGTGGTCGCCGCCTCTGTGGTCGACGTCTCCGCCTGACTCTGGAGCGTCTGGTACTCCTCGTAGGCGTCGGGATGGACCGCTTCGAGAATCGTCTCCGCCGCGCGAACCGAACGGGGCGCGGGCTGCTGGAGGTAGTTCGTGTTCACGCGGACGACGTTGCCCTCTTGAATTGCCCTCGTGCTGTTGTACGCCTCGTTCTCGGGGATCGGGCTGTCTTCGGGGGCCACGATCCACTGCGGGTCGAGTTCGACGACCGTCTCGTCGTTGATCATCTGAAAGCCCGTGATGCCGGCTTCTGCGGCACCGTTCCGCACACCGGCGCTCTCCATCACGTCGCCGATGAACGTGTTCGCCCCCGAGGTGTAGCCGTGGAAGACGTTGAGCGCGAGCGGCCGGTCTTCGTCTTCGTCTTCGAGCGCCTGCTCCATCAGCGCGATCGACTGCCGCATCTCGTCGGCGCGTTCGACACCACCCTCGCAGTTTCCGGTGAGGCGGCCGATGCGTTCGGTTTTGTTAGCGACGGCTGCCAGCGACGTGGGCTGTCCGAACACGAACACCGGAACGCCCTGAGCACGGATCTGCTCGACGCGATCGGCCGCGAAGCCGTAGGTGCTGTTCGGCACCAAGACGAGGTCCGGATCGGCGGCGAGCACCTTCTCGACGCTCGGCCCGCCCGCGCCGGAGACGTTGACGCGGTCGCCCGATCCGGCCCCTTCGAGATAGGTCGCGTACTGTGAGAACCCGACGACTTCGTCGCGGGCACCGATTTCCCACATCGTCTGCGCGGCGCTCGGGTTGAGCGTCACGATCCGTTCGGGGTCGGCATCGAGCGTCACCTCGGTCCCGGTCGCGTCGGTTGCCGTGTACGGGAACGAACAGGTCACAGACGGCCCTGTGTGCGATGCGTCGCCGACAGCGGTGGGAGTCGCGCCCGCAGCGACACCCGACGCCGGCCCGACGGCCGCGAGGACGAGTAGCACTGCGAGTACGAGCACGCGGAATTGCATACCCTAGCCAGACCGCCGTTGCAACAAGTATTTGCCTAATCCAAGTGAGTTTGTGAACGTACCGTGACCCTCCGAACACGCACGATCGGGTGGTCGAGCGCGCTGACAGTCGCTCTCGCCGGCGTCGTCGTCGTCAGCGCCGGCATCGGTCCGGTGTCGATCCCCCCAGTCACGGTCGCGAAGATACTGCTCTCGGCGGACCCGTTTCCGTTCGGATTCGCCGCCGCCGACACCAGTCGGATCATCGTCCTCGACGTTCGGCTGCCGCGGATCGTCCTCGCGGCGTTCGTCGGATTCGCGCTCGCGACGGCGGGCGTCGTGATGCAGGGTTTCTTCCGCAACCCGATGGCCGATCCCTCGATCGTCGGCGTCTCCTCGGGCGCGGCCGTCGGCGCGGTCGCGACTATCGTGCTCCCGTTCGCGTTCCCGTTCGGGCTCGAACTACAGGGTGCGGCGTTCGTCTCTGCAATTCTCACCGCGTTCGGCGTCTACCTCATCGCCACGCGCGACGGCCACACACCGACGGCGACGCTTTTGCTCGCCGGCGTCGCTGTTCAGACGTTTCTCGGTGCGATGATCTCGCTGCTGCTCATCCACAGCGGCCAGAGCCTCCGCCGCGTCGTCTACTGGCTGATGGGCCACCTCGGGGGCACGACCTGGGACGACGTGCTCGTGATCGCCGTCATCCTGCCGCCGCTGTTCGTGCTCTTGCTGCTCTACGCGCGGGACCTGAACGTACTCCTGCTCGGTGAGGAAGACGCCCACGCGCTCGGCATCGAGGTCGAGCGCACGAAGCGACTGCTGCTCGCGGCGTCGAGCGTCGTCACCGCGGCGGCCGTCGCCGTGACCGGCGTGATCGGCTTCGTCGGCCTCATCGTCCCGCACGCGATGCGCCTGATCGTCGGCCCGGATCATCGCATCCTCCTCCCGACGAGCGCGCTCGCCGGTGCATCGTTCCTTGTGGCCACCGACACGCTCGCGCGCTCCGGTGCGACAGAGATTCCGGTCGGCATCGTGACGGCCGCTCTCGGGGCCCCGTTCTTCCTGTATCTCCTCCGCTCGCGGGAGGTGACACGGCTATGAACGATCCAAACGGCCCTCACGACCCCTCGGCTGACAGCCCGGCTGCGGCGCCGGAGGAGCCGCTCGTCCGGGTCGAAGACCTACAGATCGGATTCGGCGACACGACCGTGCTCGACGGACTGGACGCCGCCATCGACTCCGGCACGTTCGTCGGACTCGTCGGGCCGAACGGGGCGGGCAAGACGACGCTGCTCCGGGCGCTCAACGGGACGCTCAGTCCGACCTCCGGAACCGTCCGCGTGGCCGACGAATCCGTCCCCGACCTCTCCTCGAAGGCCGCCAGCCGACTCGTCGCGACCGTCCCCCAGGACACGACCGTCGCCTTCGAGTTCGATGCCCGCGCCGTCGTCGAGATGGGACGAAACCCACACCGGTCGCGCTTCGGCGGCTGGACAGCGGACGACACCGCAGCCGTCGAACGCGCCCTCGACCGAACAGACGCGCAGCGCTTCGCGGACCGGCCGGTGACGACGCTCTCTGGCGGCGAACGACAGCGCGTCCTGCTCGCGCGAGCGCTCGCACAGGAGACGCCACTCCTGCTTTTGGACGAGCCGACGGCGAGTCTCGACATCAACCACCAGGTCCGAACGCTCGAACTGGTGCGAGAACTCGTTTCACAGAACAAAACAGCAATCGCGGCGATTCACGACCTCAACCTCGCGGCGCACTACTGCGACGAACTGCTTCTCCTCTCGAACGGTCGCGTCGCCGCCCACGGTCCGCCCGAGTCGGTCCTGACGGAGACCGCGCTCGAAGCCGCCTTCGACGCCAACGCCGTCGTCTCACAGCACCCTGTCACGGGTTCGGTGTACGTCACAGCGCTGCCGGACGGCGACAGAGTCACCGAAAGCGAGCCGAGCGCCGACGCTGACGAGCGGAGCGGTCACGTCCACGTGGTCGGCGGCGGCGGAACGGCTGCACGGCACCTCTACGTGCTCGATGCGGCCGGCTTCGACGTCTCTGCAGGCGCGTTGAACGAAGGCGACACCGACACGGAGGCCGCTCGGAACCTCGCGCTCGACGTCGTGACAGTCGACCCGTTCGCCGGCGTCGGCCCGGAAGCCCGTGCGGCCGTCGAGCGGCGAGTCGAGGCGGCCGACTGCGTCGTCGTCGCCGACGTCGAAGTGGGGACGGGAAATCTCCCGAATCTCCGGGCTGCCACGGCCGCAGATCGCGTCGTCCTCGTCGAGGACCGTCCGTTCGCCGAACGGAACTACGTCGGGGCCGAGGCAGAGCGAGTCTACGAGACGCTGCGCGACCGGGCTCGGGTCGTCGATCCCGCGGACGTACCCCGCGCGGTCGCCGCGGCACTCTCGGGCGGCGATGCGAGCCGCTTCGGCGTTGACTCCGACGACGACTCGGCGTCACGCGTCCAACCGGAGTCGACGCGCGTGGCGGAAGAGTTGCCGCCAGACGACGTCGAGTCGTAATCTCTGACTCCGAACGTGGCCGATCGACGTCGAACGTGGCCGAAAGTGTCGATAAAATGGTCTGTCTTCGCTGGCGGGGACTGTTCCCGCTGTCGAGGGTAATCGGTAGACGGCTACACGCGGGCCACCGTGAGATTAATTACCATTGCCGTGGTAGTTCTGTATTCCCCTCGATTACTTCCTACGACCACCAACGTATCGGCTCGGTATTGTGTTCGCACACGGCCGACAGATTTTTTAGGCGCGCCTGATAACGTATGGTTGAGAACGAGACGGTGGTTCGGTTCTCACCGGCCTCCAGTACAACAAAATGAGTGATGCCCTTCACGCGCGCACGCGCGACAGCACAGAGGAGCAGGAGCGAAAGTGGCGCGACCACAACGCGGCGGCTGATGCGACCCGCTCCGAAGCGACGAAGCGATCGGAATCGACAGAGAGCGAAGACGAAACCCTCCACTGCCCCGAGTGTGACTCGGCCGAGATCGTCACGGACGACGAGCGCGGCGAGACGGTCTGTGCGGACTGTGGCCTCGTCGTCGACGAGGACTCGATCGACCGCGGCCCCGAGTGGCGGGCCTTCGACAGCGCCGAGCGCGACGAGAAGTCTCGCGTCGGCGCACCGACGACGAACCTGATGCACGACAAGGGGCTGTCGACCAACATCGGCTGGCAGAACAAAGACGCCTACGGCAACTCGCTGTCGTCGAATCAGCGCCAGAAGATGCAGCGGCTCCGCACCTGGAACGAGCGCTTCCGCACGCGCGACTCGAAAGAGCGCAACCTCAAACAGGCGCTCGGCGAGATCGACCGGATGGCCTCGGCGCTCGGGCTCCCGGAGAACGTCCGGGAGACCGCGTCGGTCATCTACCGCCGCGCGCTCGACGAGGAGCTGCTCCCCGGCCGCTCCATCGAGGGAATCGCGACCGCATCGCTGCACGCCGCGGCCCGAATGGCGCAGGTACCGCGGAGTATCGACGAAGTCGCGCGCGTCTCGCGCGTCGACGAGGACGAGTTCGAGCGGGCGTACCGCTACGTCGTACGCGAGCTCTCGCTGGAAATCCAGCCGGCGGACCCCGCCGAGTACGTCCCGCGGTTCGCCTCGGATCTCGACATTCCCAAAGAGACCGAGCGAACGGCCAACGAGCTGCTGGAGAACGCAAAGCGCGAGAACGTCCACTCCGGGAAGTCGCCGGTCGGCCTCGCAGCCGCCGCGCTCTACGCCGCAGCCCAGTTGACCAACGAGGAACTGACACAGGCGGACGTGAGTGACGTGACGGACATCTCGGAAGTCACGATCCGAAACCGCTACCAGGAGCTACTCGAAGCCTGGGACCTCGACTCGCCGTACGGCGGTCGCAGCAGCGCGGCCGAGGCATAGGTCCGTCTCTGTTCCCGCTGGAGTAGTCTCTTTTCGGCGAGACGGTCCGATTATTCGATGACGACCACGCCCTTCATCCCGAGCGTCCGATGTGGTGTGCAGTAGTATTTGACCACCCCTGACTCCTCGAAGGTCTGCGTGTAGGTGTGGCCCGCACCATTCCGCTGCTCGGAACTGAACGACCCGTCTTCGGCCACGACGTCGTGTGGACCGCCGCGGCCGCTCCACTCCCAGACGACAGTGGTCCCGGTCGATACCCGAACGGCAGCGGGGCCGTAGCCCCAGTTGCCACCGTTGGCCTCGGCGCCGACAGTGATGGCGACTTCCGAATTTCCGGTTTTGTCGACGATTCCATCGTAGTTCGACGCATTCGAGAGATAGCCCTCGAAAGCGGGGGCCGACCCGGATCCGTCAGCGTCCGTATCTCCGCTTGAATCACCCGCTTCGGAGGTGCCCGACGTACTGCCCCCAGAACAGCCGGCGAGACCGGCAGCGAGTGCCGCGGTCGCCCCGACGACCGTCCGACGCGAGAGCTGCGTTCGTGCCATCGCTTGGGGTAGGGGTTTCACATAATAAGGAGCATCCATTCGTTCTCAATCTCCGAAAACGGGCAGAACCGGTTCGCCTATGCGGTTCTTCGCTCCGATCGATGACTGACTCGACAGAGATGCGCGTGACCGAACCGCGGAGCGACGCGACTCCGGAGTGGGAAGTGTTCCTGCGCTCCGAAGAGAGCGAACCGCTACAGCACGTCGGGAGCGTCACGGCCCCGAGCGAGGCCGTCGCCCGCGAGCAGGCGGCGTCGCTGTTCGAGTGGACGGCGCACACGCTGTGGCTCTGTCGTGCGGACGACGTCGAGCGGTTTACGAACCGTGACCTGGGCGAGACGCACGTCGACGACGCGCCGCCGGAAGCGTCGGTGCCGAACGCATCGACGCCCGATACGGGGGCAGACGTGCCGGGGGGTGCATCGCAGTGATCTCGATCAGCAAACTCCTGTGCGACCTCGATGCGGAGGGTGATGGCCTCCGGTACGACGACGGAGCGGACTCCTCACGCGAGCAGATCACCGAGGAGCGAACGACGAAGCCGGTCGTCGTCTGGAACGTCACGCGGCGCTGTAACCTCTACTGCGAGCACTGCTACGCCGGTGCAGACCTCGATGCCGCGTCGGGCGAACTGACGACGGCAGAGGGGAAACAGCTCCTCGACGAACTCGCGGACTACGGCGTGCCAGTCGTGCTGTTTTCGGGCGGAGAACCACTCGTCCGCGACGACCTCGAAGAACTCGTCGCGTACGCCTCAGACGCCGGCATCCGCCCCGTCCTCTCGACGAATGGGACGCTCGCGACGCCGGAACGGGCCGCCGCGCTTCGCGAGGCGGGCCTGAAGTACGCGGGCGTCTCCGTCGACGGGATGCCCGAGCGCAACGACGCCTTCCGCGGGCAGGACGGCGCGTTCGACGCCGCCGTCCGCGGCATCGAGAACTTCCTCGACGCCGGGCTGAAGACCGGCCTCCGCTACACGATCACCGAGAAGAACGCACCGGATATGGAGTCAGTCGTCGATCTTCTCTCGGACGTCGGCCTCGATCGGTTCTGCTTCTATCACCTCGATTACGGCGGTCGCGGGGGCGAGATCGCCGATGCGGACCTCTCGCCGACAGAGCGGCGGGAGGCCGTCGAACAGCTCTGTGAGATGACGCTCGAGTACCACGACGAGGGCGAGGAGATCGAGACGCTCCTCGTCGGCAACTACGCCGACGCGGCGTTCCTCGTCGAGTACGCTCGCGATCAGTTCGGGGCGGCGAAGGCCGACGCCGTCAGGCGGTATCTCGAAGTCAACGGCGGCGATCCAACCGGCGAGCGCGTCGCCGACGTCGACTACCAGGGCAACGTCCACCTGACGCAGTTCTGGCAGGGCTACAGCCTCGGCAACGTCCGCGATCGGCCGTTCGGCGCGATCTGGGAGGACGAGTCGAACCCGCTGTTGGCCGCGCTGCGGAACCGCGAAGATCACCTCACTGGAAAGTGCGCCAACTGTCGCTATCAGGACGTCTGTCGCGGGGGCTCGCGACTCCGGGCGATCGCGGCCGACGGCGACGTGTTCGGCCCAGATCCGCAGTGTTACCTGACGCCGCAGGAGCGCCTCGGATCGGCGGCAGACGTGGGCGGCTCAGCGGCGGACTGATAGGGGTCATCGTGAGTCCTCATAGCTTCTCCCGGACGGTGAGAAGCTATGAACGGTTACGATAACCCCTATGATACTGTCGGATACGAGTCCGGCAGTACGAGCGGGCCGGTAGTCGTGAAAAGACCCTGCACGACATACGCGTGGCAGTCTGCGTTCTTCACGGGCGGAATTGGCTATTACGACCCGTCAGGACGACGATTCCCGGCAATTGAGAAGCGGATTCTGTTTATATGTCTTTTCGGCTCGTAGTAGAAACTGTAATGAGCCACTCACGCCCCACCCAATCGGTCGGAATCGACCCCCTCAAGATCGCCCTCGGCGTGTTCGTCCTCGTCGGCGTCGCCCTGACGGCTGTGGCGGCGTACGCACTGATCGACACGACGGCCGGCGGCATCAGCGCGCTTCCCCCCGAACTCGCGATGACGTTCATCTTCGGCGCAGCGCTGCTCGCCACCGGCGCTGCCGTCCGCCGAGTCATTCCCGCGCGGTAAAACGACTTTTCTGAAAAATCGCAAACGCTACTGTAGTACGCCACCAGTCGCTGCTGACTCGTTCGTTCTGGGACGGCCAGCGCAAGGCTTAGGTCTCTCGTCGTGGTAACGAGTACCAAACAATGGAGGGTATCGACCCCGAATTCCCGGAGTGTTGTGCCACCTGCCCGCACCGCGATTCGTTCAAAGCGACCTGTACGCACGAGCTTCGACAGTCGGTCGTCTGGGAGGTCGACGGAACGCGCCCCTGTCCCGTCTACGCACACGAGAAGACGGACGCGATGCGGAAGCTATCGAACTCGCTGTACGGACAGTAGCTCGGATTCTATCGTCCGAGCCCGAGCGTTCGCCAGAGTGCGGCGACTGTGAGGACGAACAGCGCGGTCGAGAGGTCGTAAGCGTACGCGCCCGTCGTCGCGCCGACGATCGCTGTCGACGCACCGCCGACGAACCCCGAGAGCACCGCCGCGATTACGGGACCGACGCAGCTCACACACGTCACGAGTCCGACGAGCCCCGAGAGCACTCCTGCTGCGGCACGAGCGACTCCCACGTACACGAGAACCGAAAGCGACAGGTAGCCGATGGTCTCGAACGGGACGAGCGCGAGCGAGATCGGCCCATCGACGAGCACGACTGGTCCCCAGCCGGGCAACGCCGGGACGAGCCGCGCCGATAGCGCACCACCGGAACCGGCGCCGATCAGTCCGCTCGTCCACCCGAGAACGACGAGGTAGCCGACCGCGACGCCCCCGGCCACGGCGGACCGGCGGGTCGTCGGCGCGGGGACGTCGACGGCGCGGACGGCGAGGATGGCGACGTTGACCCAGACGAACGGGTACGCCGCGTGGCGAACCGAGAGTATCGCCGACCCGGTCGCGAGCACGTAGCCCGCGACGAGCGCGAGCTCGACTGCCAGTAAGAGTCCGAGGAGGCGAATCGTCCGCAGTGCTGGTCGCGGGAGCGACCGTCCGAGCGTCGGTGTCGTGGGCATCGTTTGTCGGGGCGAACGTGTGTTCGTATCGGAGTTGGTCGGAGGAAAAAGATGTTCGTCGTCGAGACGACTCGTGCGCCGGCTACGGCGTCGCCGCGCCTTCCTCGTCGTCCGGCGAGAGCCGGCCGAGGACGTAGACGGCGATGAGAATCGCCAGGAGTAGGATCTCGAAGACGACGACGGCGATGAACGGCAGGTCGATGCCGAAGAACCCGAACACGGTCCGGAGTTCGACCGCGACCGGGATGGTGAACGCCGCGAGCACTAAGAACAGCGCGGGAGAGATCCGCCGCATCAGCGGCTCACCTCCTGCAGACTGTCAACGACGGCATCGACCGGCGCGACGCCGGCGAGAGAGTCGAGCGAGACGTTCGTGACCGCAGCGACGGTGGCGTCGACGAGCCACTCCAGCGAGAAGGCGACCGAGAAGCCGCGGCTCCCACCGAAGAGCCCGGCGTCGCTGATGATTCCCGCGAGCGGAAGCGTGTACGCGAGGATCACGAGGACGACGGCGATCCCGGTCCACAGCGCGAGGTTGTCGAGGACGAGCGGCGCCCCGCTCGACGAGGAGAGCGGCTCCGGAATGGTGTCGTCGACCGGCGTGTCGACGCGGTCGTCAGCCCACGTCGCGGCGACGTTGAACAGGAAGATCACGACGCTGACGAACAGCAGCACGCCACCGAGCGCGATCTGCATCCGGATCTCGCTGATGCTCCCCACTGCAGCGACGAAGTCGAAGTTCTGATACTGCGGTTCGGCCGTCCGGCGCGGGATACCGAGCAGGCCGCCGCGGTGCATCGCGTTCGACATAAAGACCATCCCGACGAACCAGGTGATGACCTGAAGCAGCCCGATCGGGCGGCTGTACACCGGCTTTCCGGTGAGTTGCGGCAGCAGCCAGTAGGTCCCGGCCATCATCGTCAGCGCCACGGCGGTCCCCACGGTCATGTGGAAGTGTCCGGGGACCCACAGCGTGTTGTGAACGAGGTAGTTGATGTTCATCCCGGCGTTGATCATCCCCGAGAAGCCGCCGGCCGCGAACATCAGTCCGGCGAGCGCCATTCCTGCGAACGCGGGGTCGCGCCACGGGAGCGCGCCGAGCCAGCGCAGGTAGCCCTCGCCACCGCGCTGTCGTGCCCCGTGTTCGACGCTCGCGACGACGGTGAACGCCGTCAGGAGCGACGGGAGCAGGAGGAACATCGTGTTCGTCATTGCGATGAACTTGAAGCCCTCCGCGATGCCGGGGTCGAGGTACTGGTGGTGGATCCCGACCGGCGTCGACAGCAGAACGAACAGTACGAAGACGACGCGGGCGAGCGGGTCACTGAACAGTCGGCCGCCGGCGAGCTTCGGCAGCACCGTGTACCACAGGAGGTACGCCGGCATCAGCCAGAAGTACACGACCGGGTGGCCGAAGTACCAGAACAGCGTCCGCGTGAGGAGCGGATTGACCGTGTCGATGATCCCGAGCGACCACGGGATGAGGAAGACGACGACGGAGACGGCGACTCCGAGCGTCGAAACGAACCACATAATCATCGTCGTCAGGACCATAAACGCCTGCAGCGGGATCCGCTCGTCGGGGTTGTCCTGCCGCCAGCCGCGGTAGGCCAGGAACCAGTCCGCCCCGGCGATCCACGTGCCGACGATGAACATCGCGGTTCCGATGTAAAACACCGGGTGCGCCTGCAGCGGCGCGTAGAACGTGTACAGGACGTCTGCGCTCATCGGGATCTCGGGAACGAAGCCCGCGAGGATCGCGATCGTCGCGAGCACCGCGCCTGTCGTCATCAGACCGACCCACGCCCACGTCAGGCGGATGTCGGGGACCGGCCGTTCGAAGCCCTTGACGATCGCCCACGTGAACAACCCGACCAGGAAGAAGATCGTGAACCACAGCGCGAGCAGGACGCCGTGTCCCGTCAGGACGGTGTAGTAGTCGACCGAGTCGATGACCCGGAGGACGTTCGTCCGATGCAGTGCCTGAATCAGCCCGAAGAACGCCCCGATCCCGAGCGAGATGAACGAGACCACGAGCGTCGCTTGGACGACTTTCGCTTCCTCTGGATACTTATCTACGAACGTAGCCATCTCAGTTCACCACCATCGTCTCGTTCCATTCGCTCTGCGGGACGACCTGGATACTGCCCTCCATCGCGTGGTGAGCAGAGCCACAGTATTCGTTGCAGAGTAGCCCGTACTTCCGCGGTTCGTTGAACTCGACGGTCATCGTCGAGACCTGTCCGGGAACCGCCATCGTGTTCGCGTTCGTGCCGACGATCTCGTAACCGTGGATCACGTCGGCCGAGGTCACGTGGAACGTCACCCTGGAGTTCGCCGGAACCCGTATCGGCTCGGAGGTTCCGGGCTCGTAGAGGAACTGTTTCGCGATCACGTAGACGTCGTACTCGTTCGGTCCGGTCTTGTAGGTGCCCGGCTCGCTGAACTTCGGATGCTCGTCGAGCGCCGTCGAGTCCACCTGGCCCCCTTCGTCGTTGATCATCTCGATGCCGGCCCCGACCGCGCCGTACGAGACGGTCGCGATGAAGCCGACGATGAGAAGCAGTGCCCCCGCAAGCCAGATTTTTTCGTATCTGTGTATCTCCATAGTGTCACCCGATAACCGTCAGATCGCCGCCGAGGAACTCGACGAAGTACATAAATATCCACATCGCGCCGACGATAACCATATAGATCGCGATGAGGACGAGTGTCCCCACGGGGTCGAAGTCGTCGTGCCCGAGTTGCCTGACGACGCCTGATCGCCCCGACCCGATGACGTACCCCTCGTCGTCGATGGATTCCGTGTCCGGTACCGGAGTTCCCGTCTCTCCGGTGCCATCTCCGGCGGGAGTCGCCACCTCGCCCGTCTCAGTATTCGATTCCGCTGGCATATCGAAGCGTATCGACCGTACGTTCTTGAACGAGGCGTCAGATTCCTACACCGTGGGAATCGCCGAAATGTGGAATCAAACCGATCCAGAAGGTCGAGTATGGAACTCACGCCGCGACTCGCAGGAATGATCGGCCTGTTGTCGATCCTGCCGGTGATCGCGTTCGGCATCTTCCGGACGTGGTGGGCCGGGCTCATCACCCTCGTCAACGTCATCGTCATCTCGATCGCGCTGTATCTCCTGTTTTCTCCGACAGAGGGGGAAGAACACGGCGGCCACGGCGAAAACGGGGCCGGCGCGGCGGGCGACGAGGCGCTCTGATCGGTCGTGCTCTCACCGCCGGCTGTGTCGCTCCCGCCGGTTGCCGGAACGTTACTCTCTGCTGTCGGCGTCGGCGAGGTGTCGGCATCAAACGTCGAGACCGGCGTCTTCCTCGTGATCGGCGCACTCGGCGGCGCACACTGTCTGGGGATGTGTGGGCCGCTGGTGAGCGTCTACGCCGACCGGATCGAAGCGACAGACGACAGCGACGTCGGTCTCTCGCTCCATCAGGTCCGCCAGCACGCCCTGTTCAATCTCGGACGGGCGGGCGGCTACGCGATCGTGGGTGCCGTTCTCGCTCTCGTCGGCGCACTCACCGTCGGCGCGGCCGATTCCGTCGTCTCGATCGGCAACAGCATCCGCGCGGCGACCGGCATCCTCGTCGGTGCACTGATTATGACGACCGGCGCGTCGTACCTGCGCGGCGGTGCTGGGGCGACGGTGCGGTTGCCGGGGCGACTCACCGCCGCGTTCTCTCGGGTCAGCACCGCGCTCACGAGCCGCGTCGACGCGCTCGTCGGTGACGCTCGTATCGCGGGGCTCGGCTTTGGACACGCCTTCCTGCCGTGCCCGATCACGTACCCCGCGTACCTCTATGCGTTCGTGATCGGCGACCCACTGCGGGCGGCATTCCTCCTGTCGTTGCTCGGACTGGGGACGGTCCCGACGCTGTTCGTCTATGGGACGGCGCTGGGAACGCTGTCGACCGGCCGTCGTCGCACGCTGCATCGGGTGCTCGGCGCGGCGTTTCTCCTCCTTGGGTACTTACCGCTGGCGCACGGACTGATGCTCGTCGGGATCCACCTCCCGCATCCGATGATACCGGTCTATCAACCGCTTGGGTGACACGATGACTGACAGAACCGACGCCGACGTGTGTTCGCTGTGTGATCTGCCGACGCCCGATCCGCCCATCACCGACGACGAAGTCGAGGGCGAGTACTGCTGCCGCGGGTGTCTGGAAGTCGCCCGAGCGCTCGGCGGCCCCGACAACGCGGCCGACGCCGACATCGAATCCGAACTCGGCGCGGGGACGGACACCAGCGAGGTTGAACCGCCGGACGACGCCGAGCAAACGTACCTCTCGGTCGACGGGATGCACTGTGCGACCTGCGAGACGTTCATCGAATCCACCGCTGCGAACGACGAGGGAATCTACGCGGCGGAGGCGTCCTACGCGACGGATATGCTCTCGGTCACGTACGATCCCGAGCAGACAGACGTCGACGATCTGGGAGCGCTCTTGCACCGCTACGGCTACGACGTAGACGACCCAGAGGCGACCGACGAGGAGGAGCGATCCGGGCTCGCGACGTTCCTCATCGGCGGCGGCGTCTTCGGAATGATGGTGATGGTCTGGTACGCCGTCTTCCTGTATCCGACCTACCTCGGCTTCCAGCCGCTCGTCGACCTCGGCGGCTTCGACGGACTCTACGTCCTCGGCAACGTCTGGGTGATGTCTTCCATCGTTCTCTTTTACACCGGCTACCCGCTGCTCCGCGGCGCGTACGTCAGCCTCCGCGCCGGCCAGCCGAATATGGACCTGCTCGTCGCGCTCGCGGCCGTCTCCGCGTACGTCTTCAGTATGGGTATGATGCTCGCCGGCCGCACACACGTCTACTTCGACGTGAGTGTCGCCATCGTACTCGTGGTCACCGTCGGCAACTACTACGAGGACCGGATCAAACAGCGCGCCGCGAGTCGGCTGACAGACCTGACGAGCGCCCGCGTCAGCGACGCGACGCGGCTCACGGCCGACGGAGGGACCGAGACCGTTCCCGTCGACGAACTCGACGCGGGCGACAGCGTCCTCGTGCGACCGGGAGAACGGGTCCCCGTCGACGGCGTCGTCGTCGATGGCAGCGCAGCGATCGACGAATCGCTCGTCACCGGAGAGTCGCTGCCGGACCGTCGCGGTCCCGGCGACGACGTCCTCGGCGGCACCGTCGTCACCGACGACCCGATCACGGTCGAGGTGGGCGAGGCGGCAACGAGCACGCTCGATCGCTTGGTCGAACTCCTCTGGGAGATCCAGTCCTCGCGCTCGGGCGCCCAGCGGCTCGCGGACAAGCTGGCGACGGTGTTCGTTCCGCTCGTCCTCACGCTCGCCGTGCTGACAACGATCGGTTTCGTCCTCACTGGGACGCCCCTCACCCAGTCGATCCTCACTGGATTGACGGTGCTCGTCGTCTCCTGTCCGTGTGCGCTCGGCCTCGCGACGCCGCTCGCCGTCGCGGCGGGTGTTCGCGACGCGGCGGAGGCGGGGGTCGTCGTCGCCTCCGACTCCGTCTTCGAGGACGCGCCCGACGCCGACGTCGTGGTCTTCGACAAGACCGGGACGCTGACCGACGGCCGGATGCGCGTGGTCGACGCGTACGTCCACGGCGACGACACGGACGGTGGGGGCCGCGTCCCGCCGACAGCAGCAGACGGCGGCGAGGTTCGATACGCGTCGGACGAGACTGCGGCGCGCGCACTGGCTCTCGCCGCCGCGGTCGAACGCTACGCCTCCCATCCGATCGCGCAGGCCGTCGTCGACGCCGGTCCCGACGCGCTCCCGGACGTGGCTGACCCGAGCACGCATCCGAAAGGCGTGACGGGGACGGTCGACCTGCCCGACGGTGCAGCGAGCGGCGACGACACCGACGAATCCACGACAGTCGTCGTCGGCCACTCGGAACTGCTCTCCGAGCACGGAATCACGATTCCCGACGCGCTTTTCGACGCCGCAGAGACGAGTCGGGCTGACGGTCGCGTCCCGACGTTCGTCGCCTGGGACGGCCGCGCGCGGGCCGTTCTCGACGTGGGCGACGCGCCCCGCGCCGAGTGGGAGTCGGTCGTCGATGACCTCGGCGCGGACCGCGAGATCGTCGTGCTCACGGGGGACGACGAGCGCGCCGCCGAACGGTTCCGTCGACACGCCGCGGTCGACGAGGTGTTCGCGGGCGTGCCGCCCGAGGCAAAAGCCGAGACGGTACAGCGGCTCCGCTCGCGAGGGACCGTCGCGATGGTCGGCGACGGTTCGAACGACGCGCCGGCGCTCGCGAGCGCCGACGTCGGAATCGCACTCGGCTCCGGGACCGACCTCGCCGGTAGCGCGGCGGACGCGGTGATCGTCGAGGAAGGACTGCACGCGGTGCCGGCGGTCTTCGACGTCGCGAGCGGGACGCACCGGCGGATCCGGGAGAACCTCGGTTGGGCGTTCGTCTACAATCTGGTCGCGGTCCCACTCGCGATCGCGGGCGTGCTCAATCCGCTCTTGGCGGCCGTCGCGATGGGCGCGAGCAGCCTTCTGGTCGTCACCAACTCCTCGCGTTCGATCGCGGACCTGAACTCCGGGACGGTGACGGACGAGCGGTCGGTGCCGACGTCCGCCACCGACGGGCGGCCAGCAGCGGACACGGGTCCCGAATCGGGAGTTACAAGTTCTGAGCCCCCTACCGTCGAGTGACCGTAATGACCGACGAGGGACGCTCCGGCGGCGCCGACGACGCAGGCGCGGACCCGTTCGACGTCGAACTGCCGCCCGGGTGGTCGGCGCAGCGACGCGACGGGACGACAGCCTACCAGAACGGATCGGGCGATCACCGCGTCCGAATCGTCGAATTCTCGAAGGGCTTGTCGCTCTACTGGTGGGTCGACGTCTACGTCTACGACGAGGGGTGGGAACACCGCGAAGTCGGTCTCGGCGACAGCTACACCGATCCCGAGGACGCCGCCTCGGCGGTCGAAGCTTACATCGAACGCGTCGCACAAGGCGGCACGACCGAGACGAGCGACACCGGGTCCGACGTCGACGATCCCGATGTCGAGGCAGCGCCGACCGCGGAGCGTCTCGAAGACTTCGATCCGACGGACCGCCCTCCTGAGAAGTGACTGACGAGGGCCGGATTTTTCTCCGCACCCGACGAACGGCCACCTATGAGCCAGCACGCGGCCGTCGACGTCGACCGGATCCTCGTCCCGACCGACGGGAGCGAGGGGGCGACGTCGGCGCTCGATCACGCGGTCACGATCGCGACGGAGACGGACGCGACGATCCACCTCCTGGCCGTCGTCGATCCGTACGGACTGTCGAGCGTCACGGAGCGGCGCGAAGTCGAAGCGGAACTCGAAGCGGTCGTCGCCGACGCCGCCGAGCGAGTCCGCGACGCCGGTATCACGGCCGAGACGGCAGTCGAGGCGGGCTTTCCCCACAAGGAGACCCTGAACGCGGTCGAAGACTACGGCGTAGACCTGGTCGCGATGGGGACGCACGGCCGGACCGGACTGGATCGCTACGTCCTCGGGAGCGTCGCCGAGAAGGTCGTTCGCCTCTCGCCCGTTCCGGTGCTCACGGTCCGCGTCGACGCCGCGGGTGAGCGCCCGTACCGCGACGTCGTCCTGCCGACGGACGGTAGCGACGCCGCAGCACCCGCCGAGCGATGGGGAGTCGATCTCGCCAGCCAGTTCGACGCGACCGTCCGGGCGCTGTCGGTCGTCCCACGAGGCCGGATCCGATCGAGTGAGACGGAGGCGGCCTACGAGGAGGCCGCACAGAAAGCACTCGACCGCGTCAGCGAGCGCGGGGCGGCGGCGGGGGTGGCCGTCCAGACGACGCTCGAACACGGCGTACCGCACCGATCGATCCTCGAATACTGCGACGACACAGACGCTGATCTCGTCGTACTCGGGACCCACGGCCGCACCGGCGTCGAGCGGTTCGTCCTTGGGAGTGTCGCAGAGAAGGTCGTTCGTCTCTCGGAGACGCCCGTCCTCGTCGTCCCCGCGTAGCGTCGCAATCGGGGCGGTCTGTAGATTTTAGTTTTCAGCTCTCCTCTGTGAGTAGTCACTGAGTGATTTAGAGCGTCGTTCGGCGTCAGGGTTCGGAGGCCGAACCGCCGAGTTCGGCGACGAAGTCGGTCCGGATCGTGTGACAGTCCGTTAGAGACGAGCACCCCGGCGTATCTGATTATATTTACTATTGTTTCGTTTATATTTACTGAGTTTAACGATATCCGGGCGAATACGGCCTGTCGACGGGGGTCAGTGAATCTGGCACTCGTCGAGGTCGCTTATGTCTGGAGAACCACAAACCGTGTCCGTTGACACGGACGACAATACTCCGTGGTACCACATCTTCGCCGCAGTGGTTCACACCGCCGGCGAACGAGCCAAGGGGGGCTGTCTTCGTCGACGTGCCCATCCTCGTGCGAGCGGGTGAGGGTGACAGACCACAGACGTAGTGACCCCGTCTTCGTCTCTCGCCTCGCTCGCGTCGAAACGTCACGCTTACTCCGGTCGCTCGCCACCCTCGGGTAATGACCGTTCCGTGCGTCCGCGTGCCGACGAGCGAGGGCGAGGAGACCCGTCAGGCGCTCGCGGACCGCGACCTCATCGATCGCGAGCGCGAGATCACGGTCGAGTCGGGATCGCTCTACATCCCCGTCACCGACGCGGCCGCGGTCCCGGCCGCGTACGACGTGGTCGATCACGACGCCCCCGCGCGGGAGACGCAGACGACGCCCGCGGAGGTGCTCGGCTTCGAACCCTCCTACGAGCGCCTCGGCGACGTCGTCATCCTCGACGAGGACGACGCCGACCGCGCCCGCCGGATCGCCGACGCCATCGTCGAATCGGATCTCCGCGCGCGGACGGTAGTCAATCGCGCCTCGAAAGTTAAGGGCGAACTCCGGGTGCGCGAGTGGGACGTCCTCGTGGGCGAGTCGACCGAGACCGTCCACCGAGAGTACGGCTACGAGTTCGCACTCGACATCGCCGAGGTCTACTTCTCACCGCGCCTCGCGACCGAGCGCCACCGCGTGATCTCCCAGGTCGGCGCCGGCGAGCGCGTGATCGATATGTTCGCCGGCGTCGGCCCGTTCGCGATCCCGATGGCCGGCCGCGACGCGGACGTCGTCGCCTGCGATCTCAACCCCGTCGCCGTCGAGTACCTCCGGGAGAACGCCCGCCGCAACGGCGTCGAAGAACACGTGACGGCGATTCAAGGGGACGTCCGCGACCTCGCCGCCGACTACGCCGGCTGGGCCGATCGGCTCGTGATGAACCTCCCGCACAGCGCCGGCGACTTCCTCGAGACGGCGATGGAACTCGCAGGCGAGGAGTGTATGCTCCACTACTACGACATCCAGCACGAAGACGACCCGTTCGGCCCGGGAATCCGGGCGATCAGAGAGGCCGCGGCGGCCGCCGACCCGGCGTACGACGTCGCGGTCGAAACCGAGCACGTCGTCCGCTCGTACGCGCCACACGAGTACAACGTCTGTCTCGACGTTCGGCTCACGTCGCGGTGATTCGGAAGCCTTTTCTTACTCATCGCAGTACGGTCGAGTGCGTCTGAACGACCGCGCCGGTGTAGCTCAGCTGGCAGAGCGATTCCTTCGTAAGGAATAGGCCGAGGGTTCAAATCCCTCCACCGGCTTCTTTCTGTCGCACGTCACCCACACAGTGAGCGGCTCGTATGTCGCACCTAGAAGAGGTGTTAATCTTCCGAACTGGTCGCTCTCGGCAATTCGACGACAGCGACCGTTCCCTCCGGTTCGTTGTCTTTCAGGGAGACGCTGCCGTCGTACTGTGAGACGAGTGTATCCACGAGATAGAGGCCGACGCCAGCCGCCGGATCGTCCAGTCCAGCCTCGGTCCGCCCGAAGACGGCGTCTTTCTGCCCATCGGGAATACCGGGTCCGTTGTCGGCGACCCGGACGACGACCGTCTCCGATCGAACGTCGCCGTCGATGCTCACGCGCGCCGTCTCCTTGTCGTTGTGCTGGACGGCGTTGTTCAACAGATTTCGGAAGACGGACGTGAGCAGTTCGTTGGCTCTCACTTCGGCCTCGGGTATCTCGGCGGCGTCGAGTTCGGCGTCCACGTACGCCGTCGTCCAACTTTCGAGGACCTGCTCGACGACCCGTTCGACGTTCACGGCCTCCAGCGTCGGCTCTGCGTCCTCTTCGAGCGTCTCGACGAAGTCGCGGACGGTCTTCGTGAGATCGATGACGTGTTGGTCGTGTTTGCGGATCCGGTCGACGATTTCGTGACCCTCTTCGTCGAGGTGCTCTTTCAGCATCTCACTCCAGCCGAGCGAGACGGACATGTCGTTGCGGATGTCGTGTCGAACGATCCGGTTGAGAACCAACAGCTGTTCGTTTCGCATCTCGAGTTCTTTTTCGTACGACTTTCGCTCCGTGATGTCTCGGGAGGTGACGACGATGCCGCCGATTACCGGATCGTCGAGAAGGTTCGTTCCGACCGATTCGAGACACCGCCAGGACCCCGACGCGTGTTTGAACCGCAGCTCTATCGAACGGGTCGGCCCGCCGCTTTCGACGTCGGCCGAGAACCGCTCGATAGCGCGCTGGCGGTCCTCGGGATGCACGTACTCGAAGATCGAATCGCCAACGAGGTCGTCCGGTGAATATCCGAGCACCCGTTCGATCGCCGGACTCTCGTACAGTACCGTCCCGTCCGCAGCGACGAGTGTGACGATGTCCTGGGAGTTCTCGATGAACGCCTCGTAGCGCTCCAGCTCGCGTTCGCGCTCTTTTCGCTCGGTGATGTCGACCGCGACACCGATGACACGCTCGACAGCCCCCGATTCGTCGAAGACGGGCCGATACAGCGTGTCGAACGTCGCGTCGTTGACAGTCACTTCGTCTCGGACACGGGCACCGTCGAGTGCGCGAGTGACGTTTTCGAGTATCGCCGGCGAGTCCCCGTAGACATCGAAGATCGACTCGCCGACCACCTCGTCTGCTGTCAGCCGTAGTTCGTCCAATCCTCTGCCCTGCGAGCACGTGAACACGCCGTCTGTATCGAGCGCGAAGAGGACGAGCGGTGCGTTCTCGAGCATCACCGAGAGCCGGTCCCGTTGCTGTCGCAGTTGCGCTTCGTACTCCTGCCGCTCGGTAACGTCCCGTCCCACGCCAGCGACCAGTCGCGTCCCCTCCTCGGTCGTCAGCGGAACCACGGAGAACTCGTATGGGACGTAGTCATCGCCCTCAGTTCTGAGATCCGCTTCGACGGTGGTGCGGTCGTCCGCCTCCAGTGCAGTCGAGATTGCGTCCGCAACGCGCGTTCGATCTCGCTCCCCGAAGAGATCCGTCGCCGAACTCGATTCGAGTTTGGCTTCCTCGAAGCCACTCACCGCGGCGAGCGCGTCGTTCCAGTAGACGAGATCGCCAGCGGTCGTGCACACGCAGAAGGCATCGTCGAGAGCGTCGAGAGCGGCCGGGAAAAGAGAGAACTCTGCACTACGAGCATCGGCGTCTGTCATCTGTGCGTCCAGTGGGATATCGACGAGGATGCGTGCCGGTTCATTGCATTCGCGTATCGTATACCTAGCGTTGCTGGTTCAAAGACACTGTGGTCCGAAACGTGCAGACGAGGCTCGAAGCGGCTGTCTCATATGCTGATACTGTCGGACAGGGGTTCGTGAATGATGTTGGCACCCACGGGGTGCCGATACTCTGCACACAGTTCTGTCCGACAGTATGAGGCGGCTGCTGCGGTCGGCGGTCGGGCCTGCGCGAAGTCCGAAAAACGCACGGCTATGTGGTCACGTCTCCGGATTCGCCGGGGGCTTCGTCGGCCGTACGGCGTTCGGACGTCGCAGCCCCCCCGGCGACAGCGGGGCGGTCGGACGCTGGTGTTACCGTCACCTCGCGCTTGGGATATGGGATCTCTATGCCGGCATCGTTCAGCGCCTTGTAGAGCGACCGGTTGAGTTCGTGTTGGGCACGTCGTCGCCGCGTCGGGCCGTTAACCCAGCAGAGCAGTTCGTACTGGAGCGCGGAGTCGCCGAACGATCGGAAGCGGGCGCGGGGCTTCGGCGAGTCGAGGACGAGAGATTCAGCGGCAGCAACGTCGACGGCGAGCTCCTCGAAGGCGTCGATGTCGGTTCCGTAGGCGACACCGATCGGAACCCGGACGCGACGGCGGCGCTGGGGTGCCGATTCGTTCGTCACTTTCGCGGCGTTGAGCGTGGCGTTGGGCACGGTGACCATCACTTCGTCGCGGGTGAGAAGCGTCGTCGATCGCACGCCGACCTTGACGACCGTCCCCGCGGTGCCGTCGTCGAGGACGATGTAATCGCCGATCTTGTAGGTGTCGTCGAAGTACAGCGCGATGCCGCCGAAGAAGTTTGCGACCGTGTCTTTCGCCGCGAACCCGACGGCGATGCCGGCGACGCCCGCCGCGCCCAGAAGCGGCGTGATCTCGATCCCCCAGAGCCACAGCAGCGTGCCGGCGCTCCCCAGTAGGACCGATAGCGTCCAGACGTTCGAGAAGACGGGGGCGAAGTCGAATCGGCCGCCCTCCTCGTTGACGGCGGCGACGAGTCGGTTCACCACTTCGTTGGCGGCGTACGCCCAGACGAGAACGATGACCGAAAGCGAAGGCTTTCCGAAGGCCACGTCGAGCGTCTGGGCATCTAGGAGTACCGACGAACGCACTGCGGGGACCTGCGTGAGTACGTACACTCCCACGAGCGCCGCGGTGATGACCAGCGGGGCCCGTAGCGAGGAAATGACGATGTTGTCGTACTCGGTGCTGGTGTTCGAGACGTAGCGCCTGGCGATGCGGAGGATGACGAACTCCATCACGATGGCGCTCGCGAACGAGAGGACGAGCACGAGGGCCGTCGCTTCGATCGCAGAGAGCCCCTCGAACAGTTTCACCAGCGGCGAAAGCATACGGAACCGACGCGATGGGGTGGGATAACCATTTCTACGCTGTGCATCGGACGCCCTCTGCCGCTGGAGAGGTGGGTACCGCGGTGACGTTCGACAACCAACAGAACCGGGCGTACGACCTCCAGGTCGCCGTCAGAAACGCGACGGGCGGGGACCGTCATCGATGCGGACTTCCGATACTCATACTGTCGGACAGCAGTTCGTGAATCATGTTGGCACCCACGGGGTGCCGATGATTTTCACACAGTTCTGTCCGACAGTATCACTATGAGCCGACTGTCAGGTCCGTGGGGGTCGCTTCCGCGAACGAAGCAGCGCGCCCGTCGGCAGTATCAAACGCCAGTGCGTCCCACGCTATCGACGTGCTCCTGTACCGACACACAACTTAGCTCAATTATTTCTTGTACTTTGGAGTGGCTATTCGCAAAACAAGTAATTATTTCCCGTAGGTGGATGATGCTTAAACGGGCACAGTAGAGTGCCCGCCGCAATTCGGTACCCCCCATACCGGGTCGGGTGGCTGTGGACAGCCTTCGCATCACCTCCTACAGTGCCAAACTGTCCACCACAGCCCCCGACTGCTACCGTCGAACTGCCCGGCCGTTCGCCGTCGAGAGACCACCGGCGAGCGACTGCTGCGGAGCGAGAGCACCCAGTCGGAAAAGTGAGCGTGACCGTGTGGTTCGTATCGGAGCAAGTCGCGGCGCGCTCAGGCGTTGCGACGTCCCCGGCCGCGCTGACGGCCAGCGGTGTTGACATACTCGATAGTCGGATCGAACAGAGTGCCGAGAACTACCTCACAGTGGCGATTTTAGCGATTGCCAGCACGCCACACCGGCGATTTTCGAGGGACTCAGTGAGTAAGTGGCATCGGTCCGGTAGTAGCGTTGGCACGGCTTCTCTCTCGGCCACACGCCGTTGTGCGGCCGACAGGATGAGTAGCCGGGCTACACCCGCTCTGGTTAGTATCCGAGCTGGTCACGGACGAGCACGACCGTCGTGCGTCCGTCTTCGAGTTCCTGCCGGAAGATCAGTTGCTTTGCGATCGCGGACTCGACGCCGTAGGCCTCCTTGGCGCGCTCGTTTTCGAGGGGGTACGCGACGGATTCGAGTCGGTCGAGTGCGTCTTCGAGCGTGGGGACGATCTTGTTCACGCCGCTGACGATGACGACGTTGCTCGCGGCGAAGGGATACGCGCCGATTCGACTGCCCGAGCGATCCGCGGCGACGAGTTCGCCCGTCTGCGAGATGGCGTTGATACCGCCGAGGAAGTAATCGGCCGTCTGGGACTCGCGGCGAGCAGCCTGTCGCTCGGCGTCGTCGTCGATGCTCCAGATTTCGTCCGGGAGGCTCTCCCACTCGTGGTCGCCCTCGGTCAGGTACTCGGCGAAGCCGACCTCTTCGAGCGTCGTCGAGTGACCGTTCATCACGGACGCGCCCGCCGGGATGTGAGACTGCAGCGTTTCGAGCGCCTCGTCGGCAGAGTCGACGACGGCGACGTCGAACCCGTTGGCTTCGAGGTTTTCGACCGTCTCCTCGATCGTCTCCTCGTTGGCCTGCTCGTCGAGTGTTGCGTCGATGTCTGCGTCGTCTACGTAGTCAGATTTCTGCTGTGACATATGGGTGATCGGCTTCGGCGATTTACCCTAGTCACGGGTGTTACTTAACGAATCGCGGACACGAGTGTTAGGTGGTTACGCCCACGTCACTTTCGTTTCATACTGTCGGACAGAACGATGTGAAAATCATCGCCACCCCGTGGGTGCCAAAATAATTCAGGAACTGCTGTCCGACAGTATCAGTCGTCGGACGGTGCCGTTCGACGGTTACTTCAGAAACTGGACGGAGACCAGCGCCGTCGGGATGAGAATCGGAATCGTCAGGATCGCGCCGCTGATGACGACGAACGGCGCGACGCCCTGGACGGGGTAGGTGAGCAGATCGACTGCGACCCAGTTCACCACGTTCGCCATTACAGAGTAAGACACGGCGGCAAGTAGCACGATCACGCTGAACGTTCCGGCCACGACAGTCGCGGCACCGGGCGTCGATTCGTTGCTCGTTTCTGTCTGCTCTTGTACACTCATTTCGTATTAACCACTGTTGATATTGTAATAACTTAACACACTTAAAATGATTCGTATGAATCTGAGCCCGCTTCAGATAGCCATACGGCGTATTTTGAACTACTTACTTCTGGACGGCGGTATCGAGATTGAGAGGAAGTAACAATATTATCCGGGTTCGCCCAACCGTTGTGCTCACTCGTAGCGGAGCGCCTCGATGGGATCGACTTTCGAGGCCCGCCACGCCGGATAGAGTCCGGCGACGACGCCGACGCCGATCCCGACGATCACGGCGAAGACGACCCACTCGCCCGCGATCGTGAACCCGACTTCGGCGAACCGCGTCGCGCCCCAGGCGACCACGAGACCGACGGGAACGCCGACGACGGCTCCGACAGTCCCCAGCAAGGCCGACTCCGTGAGGAACAGCTGCATCGTGTCGCGGTTGGTCGCCCCGACTGCTTTCATAATCCCGATCTCCTTGGTCCGCTCTGTGACCGACACGAGCGTGATATTGGCGATGCCGATCGCCGCGACGACCAGCGAGATCACCGCGATCCCGGTCACGAAGCGCGTGATCCGATTGATCACTTGCTGGATCGTCTCGACGATGTCGCCGCTGGTCTGCACCTGGATTTCGGTGCCGTCAGAGAGGAGTTCCGCGGCGTCGGACTCCGTCGTCAGATACGTCTCGGTCGCCTGCTTCACCGACTCGACCGCGTTCGGGTTCGCGACGACGGTCACCTGGGGGTAAGCCCGGACGTCCGCCCCCACCGAGGGGCTCTCGACCGTCGTCGGGTAGAACGGATCGGCCGGCAGGTACACGCGCGGAGTCACCTCGCCGAACCCGGAGACGAAGCCCCCGCGCGTCCCCGAGGTGATGCCGACGACCGTGACGTTCCGCGTCTCACCCGTGGCTAGCGTGAGTTGGACCGTCGAGCCGACGGTGACGTTCCGTTCGAACGCTCTCGCCGCGGCCTCGTTGAGAACGGTCTCGTTGGCTCCGAGTTCGAACGCCTCGCCGCTGACGAGGCTGTCGTCGGTAAATGTCGCCGGCACCGTCGCGGTCGCTTGCCGCTGGGCGATCGTCTGATCGCCGTACGCCATCGTCGAGACGCCGACGATCCCCTGTGGGATGACGGCCTCGACGCCTTCCTGTTCGCGGAGGGTCTCGACGTCGATCTCCGTGAACACGGGCTGACCGAAGCCGGAGACGCGACCGGGCGGGCCGTCGTCTCCGCTCGCGGGCGTGGCGAAGACGTTGTTCGCGTTCGTGTCTCCGATGTCGGCGATGACGGCGGCCTGCACGCTCGCGCCGAAGGTCGCGAAGACGACGACGGAAGCGATCCCGATCACCATCCCGACGACTGTCAGTCCCGAGCGCAAGCGGTGTGCTCGGATCGATCGCGCCGCAATCCGCAGCGCCTCGCGGAACTCCATCGTCAGTTCCGCCCCCGCCTCGTGTCGCGCGAATCGTCGCCGGACGCCGGCGTCGACGCCGAGTCGGGAACTTCCTCGACGTCCTCGATTCGACCGTCGCGGACGTGGACGATCCGTTCGGCGTGCTCGGCGATCCGCCGGGAGTGGCTCACCAGCATAATCGTGTTCCCGCGGTCGTGGATCTCGCCCAGGAGCCGCATAATCTCCGCGCCGGTTTCGGTGTCGACGTTCCCGGTCGGTTCGTCGGCGAGTAGGATCGACGGCTCGGGCGCGAGCGCCCGGGCGATGGCGACCCGCTGGCGCTGCCCGCCGGAGAGTTCGTTCGGCCTGTGGTCGTACCGCGCGCCGAGGCCCACGTCGTCGAGGACCGTCCGCGCCCGATCGAGCCGGTCGTCCCGGTCCCAACCGTCGAAGACGAGCGGCAGCGCGACGTTCTCGACGGCGGTGAGACGCGGCATCAGATTGAACGTCTGGAAGATGAATCCGATGTCAGTGCCTCGCTTCTCGGCGCGGCGGGACTCAGAGACTGCGCCCAGGTCGTCGTCTGCGACGCGAACGCGACCCTCGTCCGCCGTGTCGAGTCCGCCGACGAGGTTGAGAAGCGTCGACTTGCCGGACCCGCTCGGCCCCATCACTGCAGTGTAGGAGCCGGAATCCAGCGACAGCGACACGTCGTCGAGCGCCGTCACGGTCCCGCCGAGTTGGTATCGTTTCGTCACACCCGCTAACTCCACGAGCGGCGTCGGCGTACGCTCGCTTGCTTCCGAGGGGGGTGATTCGTCGGCTCCGGCGGCCCCAGTGGCCGGCGAATCGTTCGACACAGGACTCACTACGAGCGGTTGGGTTCGAACGGTGAAAAACTCACGGCTGTCCGCGGTATGAGGGACGCCGTGTCGTCAAATCTGCCGGAACAGCACATAATGGCGCCGGCCGCAGCGCATTTACAGACGAAGTCCTTATCGCTGATAATGGTGGGAACTGACGGCGAGGACAGAGGCGGCATCGGAATCGGAGTCGTCCTCGGGGTGGTCGCTCTCTTGGGCGTTGCGACGATAGCCGGGATGGCGGTCACCGACGTCGGTGCGCCTTCCGGAGCGGAGATTCTCGACGACGCGGAGCAGCGATACGAGAGCGCCGAGACCGTCGTCGGCGCGGCGACCGTAACCGCGACGAACGAGACGGCGACGCGAACGTACGGGGTCTCGTTCACCGTCGCCGAGGAGAACCGATCCCGCGTGTCGATTTCGAGCGACAATCGGACGGTCGTTCTCGGAACGAACGGCAGCGTCGGCTGGATCCACGACGAGCGAACGGGCGTGACCCGGATCGTCTCGAATGCGTCGATGCCGGCCGACGGGGCGATGCACGACTCGGACGCGATGCACGGGACGGAGTATGCGCTCAACGAGAGTCAGAAGCAGGCGTGGCAGGACGCGAGCGAGCGGGCTCGCACCGTAATGTATGATTGGACCGAGGAGAACACGACCGCGACTCGGACGGGCCGTGAGACCGTGGACGGAACCGACGCCTGGGTCGTCGAAGTGACGTCCGAAAACGAGAGCCGCACGGGCACCGTCACCAACTGGATCGCCGTCGACTCCTCGAAGGTTCTCAAACAGGAGCTCAGCGGCGAACACGGCACCGTGACGATTACCTACTCCGAGACGCGGTTCGACATCAGCGTCGCCGACAGCACGTTCCAGCCGCCGGGCGCGGAACTGCCGGCCGGCGCGGATATCGACTCCTTCGACGCGCTCCAGAACGCGACCGACGTGACCGTCCCCGAAGTCACCGACTCGGCGTACGAATTCAGTGAGGGCGCCGTGTTGAACTACGGCGGCGAGACGGCCGTCGCCCGCTACGTGGGTCCCGACAACGTGACGGTCTTCGCCAGCAACACGGAGACGCTCCCGTACGCGAGCGGTGCTGCGACCGAAACTGAGATCGGTGGCGTGAGCGCGAACGTGACCGAGATGGACGGCCGCGTCGCGGTGACGTGGGAGACCGACGGCGGCACGGTCGCCCTCGCGACTGACTCCGACCGCGAGACGGCGATCGAACTCGCGGAGTCGCTCCTCGCACAGACGACCGCCTCCTGATCCGCGCGCGAATCGACCCCGCCCCGGCGAGCGCAGCGTCGCTCGCCGGACTCCGCGCCCTTTATCTCGAAGCCGCGGACACGAGGTAGGTATGGCATCTGGCGGACGTGAGCGGACAGCGACGTTTCGGGGACTCCTCGAACTCACCCGTCCCGGCAACGCCGTCGCCGCGGGCGTTCTCACGTTCACCGGGGCGTTCGTCGCCTCGGGGTTCGGCTCGGGGCCGGTCGCCGTCGTCGCTGCCGTGCTCGCGACCGTCTTCGCGACGGGCGCCGGAAACGCGATCAACGACTACTTCGATCGGGAGATCGACCGGATCAACCGTCCGGACAGACCGATCCCTCGCGGCGCGGTGTCGCCCCGCGGCGCGCTCGTGTTCAGCGTCGTGTTGTTCCTCGGTGCGGTCGTGGCTGCACTCGTACTTCCGCTGGCGGCGATCGCGATCGCGGTCGCGAATCTCCTTGCGCTGCTCGCGTACACGGAACTGTTCAAGGGGCTTCCCGGCGTCGGCAACGTCGTCGTCGCGTACCTGACCGGCTCGACGTTCCTCTTCGGTGCCGCGGCAGTCGGTCGACTCGGCGATCCGGCGGCACTCGTGTTGTTCGCGCTCGCCGCGCTGGCGACGCTGACGCGAGAGATCGTCAAGGACGTAGAGGACATCGCAGGCGATAGAGAGGAGGGACTTCGGACGCTCCCCATCGTCGTCGGCGAACCGACGGCACTCCGAATCGGGGCCGTCGTCTTGCTCGTCGCCGTGGCGGCGAGCGCGCTCCCGTACGTGATGGGAACGTTCGGACTCGTGTATCTGCTCTTGGTCGTCCCCGCGGACGGCGTGATGCTCGCCGCGTTGCGGCAGTCCTTCGATCGCCCGTCGATCGCCCAGCAGCGACTGAAGCGGGGAATGTTTCTCGCGACTGCGGCGTTCGTCGCCGGCCGAGTAGCTGAGACCGGTCTCGCGTTCTAAAACCCCAACAAACTAGCGCTACCTCCTGATAATCTGGTGTACAGCGCCGGTTCATTCGGACGGCGATTGCCGTACCGCACACCGGAGCAATCAAAAAGAATATTATCTGCACCCGATATGGTCTACTCGTCTAATGACTCCCGGCGAGTCGACCCATCGGACGATCAACACCTTCCTTGTAGCTAGCGGCTCGACGCCGAGGAGATCAGATGTATGACCTCGGCCCGGACCTCGATGCAGAGGTCCCCCCGGGAACGAACATCCTGGTGAGCGGTCCACCTCTCTCGGGGAAACGATCGCTCTGTCTCGACATCCTCGCGTCGGGCACGGAGAAAGGCGAGGGAGCGATCATCGTCACTACCAAGGACGGCGCCGACCGCGTGCTCAGAGACTTCGAGACGCGGATCGCGTACGAGGACCGCCCGGTGGCCGTCGTAGACTGTGTCACGCGCCAGCAGGGCGTCGGCGACATTCGCGACGACGACCGGATCAAATACACCTCCTCACCCGTCGATATGACCGGGATCGGGATCAAACTCTCCGAGTTCCTCCAGGCGTTCTATCAGGATCAGGGTATCCAGCAGAACCGCGTGATGCTGCACTCGCTGTCGACGCTTCTGATGTACGCGGATCTCCAGACGGTGTTCCGATTCCTGCACGTCTTCACCGGCCGCATCCAGAGCGTCGACGGCCTCGGCGTGTTCGCCATCGACGCGAGCGCCCACGACGACCAGACGATGAACACGCTGAAGCAGTTGTTCGACGGCATCGTCACCACTCAAGAGGACGGACCGCCGTCGGTTCGGCTGGCGGGCGACTGAGCCGACCACGACGATCACGGCAGACGTTTTATCCCGGTCGCGTCTCTCCTCCACGTATGCCTATCAGCGACGACGACGGACTGCGATCGGTACTGGCTCACGAGACGGTCGCCGTAGTCGGGTGCTCGACGACGCCCGGGAAGGCCGCCCACGACATCCCGGCGTATCTCCAGCGGCACGGGTATCACGTCGTGCCGGTCAATCCCTTCGCCGACGAGATCCTCGGCGAAACCGCCTACGACTCGCTCGCGGACGTTCCAGAGTCGATCGACGTCGACGTCGTCAACGTCTTCCGGCCGAGCGACGAGGCCGGCGACATCGTCGACGCGGCGATCGAGCGCAACAACGTCGTCGGCGACGTCGACGTAGTGTGGCTCCAACTCGACATCACCGACGACGAGGCGGGCGAGCGGGCCTGCGACGCCGGCCTCGACTTCGTTCAGGACAAGTGTATGAAAGTCGAGCACGCACGGCTCGTCGACTGACCGCGGAGAATTGCTTCTCGCCTCTGTTCGGCGTCAGCCGCTATTTGGACGACGCAGAGCCGCTCTCGGTCGTCTCAGAGGCGGACTCGCTCTCGGTCGTCTCCGACGTCGACTCGCCTTCGCCCGTCTCCGAGGCAGCCTCCTCGTCGGTCTGCTCTGCTTCGGCGATGTGTGCTTCGGCGGTGACGCTCTCGACGTCGATCCCCTCCTCCTCGGCGAGGGCGTCGAGCAGCGCGCGCATCTCCGCGGCCTCGCGTTCGAGGCGGTCGACGCGGTCGCTGGTCTCCTGGGTCGTCTCACGCATCTGGACGACCTGATCGCGGAGGTCGTTCAGGCGCGTGTAGACGTCCTCGGCCATCTCTGTCACCTTCTGGAGCTTCTTCGCCGTGCCTCCTAGTCCCATACGGCCCTCTGTGCGCCCCGGCTTTGTGTGCGTTCCGGCTTCGTCTGCGGAGCGGCGTCCCTCCAGCGCAGACCGTCTCACGGCGCCGGCGGGCTCAGAGGCTGTCGGCGTCGACGCGGCCGACGAGCCGACGCAGACCGACGTAGATCGCGACGGAGACGGCAACGGCGACCCCGACGGCGACGAGTTCCGCACGCCCGGCGCTCCCGATTGCGAGCCGTGAGGCAGCGTTGACCGGTCCGTTTGGCAAGAGCGTCGTCCCCCCGAAGACGAACAGCACGCCGACGGAGTAGAGGAACTGGGCGGCCCGCCGTTCGGGCGCGAGCAACGCGATCGCCGCCCCGAGTCCACAGATCAGAAGCGCCATCGCAGCGACGAGCGCGAGGAGCGCGGGCACGTTCTGCACGCTCGTTCCGTTGAGTTCGAGGAGGCCGATCCACAGCGCGGCCTGCACCGGCGCGAGACCGGCGGCCGCGAGCAGTTTCCCGTCGACGACGTCGGAGAGCGAGACGGGTGCAACGCGGAGCAGTTCGAGCGTGCCGCGGTCGATCTCCTCGGTCAGAGAGTCGACGGCGACTGACCCGGAGATGAACACCGGGAGGAAGAGCAACAGCGGCAGCAGGATGGTGTAGGTGAAGCTAAAGTACGGGCTGGAGGTCGCTTCCGGCGGCAGTTCGAGGGGGAGCGAGTCCAGATACGCAGCCCGGTCAGTACGCTCGGCGCGCTCGAACGAGCGGACCACGTCGCGCAGCTGGACGACGACGATAGTCGTCTGGACGTTCGAGTCGGGCGCGACGGCACTGACGAACACCCGCTGATCCCGCGTCTCCGCGACGAGGACGGCGTCGATGCCGGTCGCCCGATACTCCTGGAACGCCCGCATCGCCGTCTCCTCGGAGCGGTAGAACTGTGCGTCGACGCCGCGCACCTCCTGTGACGCCCGGATCAGGTCCTCGGCGGCGTCGCCGGTGACCGCGACGTCTACCTCGTAGCCGTCGACCTGACCCGGATCGTACAGCGAGACGAGCCCCACGACGAGGAACGAGGAGAACGCCGCGATGAACAACTGGAGCGCGAGCGCGAGCACGATCGTCTTCTCCTTTCGGAGGCTCCCCAGTTCGCGGCGCGCGATCGTCAGCCGCGGGTCGGTGCGATCACCCAAGGCGGCTCACCACCGTGAGATTGTAGGCCGTGTGAACGAGCACGCTGCCGACGAAGGCGGCCGCATACCAGCGGACGTCCCGCCGCGCGCCGAGCGCGGTCAGTCCCGCGGTGACGACGTGGAGCACGAGCGGCGCGAACAGCAGTCCCGCCGCCGAGAACACGCCGATGCCCGAGGGCGCGAATGCGGCCTGTCCGAGCGCCAGCTCGGGGAGCCCGACCACCTGCGCGACCGCGGTGAACTTCTCGCCGACGAAGAACCCGAGGCCGGAGAGCGCGCCGAGGACGAGCGCGACGCGTCGCGTTCGCGGGAACGTGTCGCTCTCGAAGACCGCGTAGACGTGCAGACTCTTGGCGAGTTCCTCGACGAGTGCGACGACCACGAGGAGGAGGGGCACAGTGAGCGAGACCGGTAGGGCGAAAAGCACCGCGATCGCGAGCAGTTCCGCGACGAAGACGAACGGAATCGACAGCCCCGAGAGGACAGCGACGTCCCGCGGGCGCGACACCTGCGCATCGAGCGCGTCGAGGAATTTCAGCGGGACGGGACGCTGGGTGAACAGGTCCTCTTCTCTGTAGATGCCGACGCCGAGCAGGAACAACACGCCGGCACAGAGGACGAACGGTCCCGTCGCGAAGAGGAACGCGCCCGGTGTCACCGACTCCAGCGGCTGGAGGTCCCGGACCACGACCGTCAGCGGCGAGATGAGCGCAATCGGCGTGACGTTCGCGAAGATCGCGGGCACGAACGTGTACGCAGTCAGGAACACCGACACCGTGACCGTGACGAACGTGAGTTCCTTGAACGAACGCGCGAACATCGCGCCGGCGAACGTCGCCGCGAGAAACACCAACGCGATGGGTATCACGGCCGCGACGGCGACGACGCTGCCGCCGACGCCTAACGCGACGAGCGCCGTCAGCGCGAGCATCGCGGCGAGATACGGGAGGGTCTTGCCGGCGACGATGTCGCCCGGCGAGATGGGGGCCACGAGCAGGAGTTCGCCGCGGCGGTTGATCCGCTCGTTGAGCATCGTGCTCCCGTAGGCCTGCACCACGAAGTTCATCGGAACCAGAAAGGCGAACGCCAAGACGAGCGAGCCGAAGGGGAAGGGCGGTTGGATCTCCGCCGGCGACCCGGAGCTTCCGCCGCCGAGCGGATTGATTCCACTCAGCGCGGGGACGCCGAGCGGGCCGCCAGATCCAGTCGACGCGGCTGTCTCCTCGTCGTCTGTGGTGCCGTCAGAGCCGGTCTCCGCGCCGTCGGTCGCGCCGCCCGCACCGCCGTCGGCTCCGCTTCCGATCCCACTTCCGGATCCGCCATCGTCGTCAGCGACGGCAGCGTCCGGGATCCCCGCCGAGCGCGAGACGTACTGGAGGACGACGACGACCGGGAACGCCGCCGAGCCGTTCTCCTGAGAGCGCATCAGGCCGACGTTGTACGCGCGGACTGCAGACCGAAGTTCCGAGAGCGCCGCGCGTCCCTTCGGCGTGTCGGCGGCGCGGAATTGTCCCTCTCGCACGAGGACGTCGACGTCGCCGTCGCGGAGCGCGTCCGGATCCGGCGGGCGCGCGTCGAGTGCGACGCTCCGCTCGACGGGCTCTCGATACGGGCTGTCCTGGTCGACGCCGACACGGTAGATGTCGCGGTCGAGTGCGACCCCACCGGCGAACGCGCCGGCCCCGAGGATCGTTCCCGCGAGTACGAGCGCGAGCACGCCGAGCACCGCCGTTCGACGGTCGACGATCCCCGCCGAGCGTTCGACCTCCCAGCGGGCGATCCGGACGACCGCCGCGACGCGTTCGCGCAGCGAGCGCGTCACTGCCGGCGACCCCCCTCGGGGTCGGTCTGGATGGCGTCGGCGTCGACGTCGGAAGGTGCTCGCCCGTCGCTCTCTCCCCGCGCTCGCGTGCCGCTCGCTTTCGGCTCTCGGCCCTGCCCCTCGGCCGCGGCGGGCGGCGTCTCGCGTGCGAGGCCGAGGAAGATGTCTTCGAGGCTCTGCTCTCGCGTGCGGATGTCGACGACCTCGCCTCCGGCCGCGGTGGCTCGCTCTCGGACCGTCTCGACGGCGTCCATATCGGGGACGACGGTGCGGTAGCGCTCCGCCCCCGATTCCGACCGTCGGTCGGGCGTCGCGCCGTCGACTGAGACAGTGGTGAACACGTGGTAGTCGGTGCTCCCGTGGGCCGCGCGGATTTCGGGGACGGTCCCGCGGGCGATGATCTCTCCCCGATTCATAATCACCACCCGGTCGCAGACGCTCTCGACGTGATAGAGGTTGTGCGCGCTGAAGAGGACGGTCTTGCCCTGATCGGCGAGTTCGCGAGTGAACTCCAGCACGTAGTTCGTCGTCAGCGGGTCCAGCCCCGAGGCGGGCTCGTCGTAGATGAGGAGGTCGGGATCGTTGACCAGCGAGCGGGCGATCGCGACCTTCCGCTTCATCCCCTTCGACATATCGCCTAAGCGCCGCTCGCGGTGTTCGAGTTCGAGGCGGTCGAGCGTCGATTCGGTTCGCTCCGTCGCCGCCTCGCGCGGGACGTCGTAGAGGTCGGCGAAGAACTGCAGATACGACCGCGGCGTCATATCCTCGTACAGCGGTGATTCCTCCGGGAGGAAGCCGAGATTCCGACGCATCTCCGGGTCGCCGGCGTCGCGACCGGCGACCTCGGCAGTCCCACTCGTGGGCTCGACGAGCCCGGCGAGCATCTTCAGCGTCGTCGTCTTGCCCGCGCCGTTCGGGCCGACGACGCCGAATATTTCTCCCGTCTCGACCTCGAAGTCGCTGCCGACGACGGCGGGAAAGTCACCGTACGTCTTCCGCAGCCCTTCGACCCGTATCATCGCCATTGTCGAGCGCCACGGAGGCTCCCAAAATAAAACCCGTCGGCGAGTGGCCCATTCGACCGCATCACTGCGGGGAAGAAGGCGAGATCACGGGAGCCCCAGCATATCGAGGTGTTGGTGTGCTGACGGAAATACTCAAGTTGCCGAATGCGGAGATACTACTCGACGGAGGCAAGTGTGAACGAGGATGGGGAGTCTGAAGGGGGGGAGCGAGAACCGATCGGCAGCGACGCCGCCGAACCGGACGCGACCGACGAGGCTCCTGGTGTGTTCAGCGGGACGATCGGTCCCGACGGGCTCGATCGTGAGGCAGGCGAGAACAGTGCAGCGGGCGAGGGTGGAGACGAGGGAGAAGACGACGGCGGCCTCGACATTCCGCTCCCGTGGAACACCATTCCGAGCGACGACGATGCGGACGGGACAGACGACGACGCCGATTCGGCCGGTGAATCGACCGCCGAAGACGAAGGCGGCGGTGAGAGACGCGAGACAGCCGCCGATCCCGACTGCTTCCAGGATCTTCACTTCGTCGGGCCGAAGACCGCGGCTCTGCTCCGGGAGTCGGAGATTTCGCTCACGGACTTTCTCGAGAAGCGCATCGCCTACCGCGATCTAACGGCGGCGGGCGTCAACCCGGGCGTCGCCGCCAAGATTCGCCGTGAGCACTCCCTCTCGTGGTCGCTCGATGGCGGCGGTACCGACCTCGGTCGGCGCTCCTCGCAGGTGCGCGGCCTCGACGACGACGAACGCGCCTGGATCGCCGCCTCCTCTGGGTGGTCGGACGACGAAGCCGAGACAGACGGGTCTGGCGACGGAACAGCGGGCGAAGCGGCCTGGCGTGAACAGACGGCGAGCGGAAACGACACCGTAGATCGGGCAACCGACCGCAGCGCCGCCGACGGTTCCTCCGCCACGGACGGTGAGGCGGCGTGGCGGGCCGGCGGAAGCGACGACCTGCTGGATTCGGACGACGGAGGCTCGGAAAACACGGCCGATACGGGCGGAGACGGGCCGTCGGCAGCGCGAGATGCGGAGTCTGCCTGGCGGCGACAGAGCGCGCCGACGCCGCTAACCGCGGTCGACGGTCTCGACGAGGAGGCAGCGGCCACCCTTCATCGGGCAGGCATCGGCTCGGTCCGCCGACTCACGACTGCCGACCTCGAAAGCGTCGCCGACGCGCTCGACGTCGACCGCGAACGGGTCGAATCCTGGTACCGACTCGCGCGCGAACACGAGTCCTGACGAGCACCCTGAGGAAACCGCCACCTGACGAGTTATTTACTCGCCGAGTAAATATAGTCCGAGTTTCGAGATGGCCGTCAAAGCCATTTTGAGAGACTTTATCGTGGTTCTGCGGTCGAATCGGGTTCGTCTGCAGTAACAAAGATTTTATGGCTTTTGTAACCGCACACTGAACTACCGATTCCGCTGTCCCCGGAATGAGTGATCCGATGGCTACGAGAGACAATCCTGCGCCGACCGAACCCGAATCGACCAGCGCCACCATCGACGCCGTCCTCGACGTCGTCGCGCGCTCTGCACCGGACGTCCGCAGCGGCCTCCCCGGCCGCCGCGTCGCCATCGAGGGCGAGAATCCCTCCGGAGAGTCCCAAAAAGCGGCCGACGTGTACGCCGACGAACTCTTCCTCGATCGGATCGGCTCGATCTCTAACGTCGGCGTGTACGCCAGCGAGGAGCGCGCCGAGGGCATCGACGTCGGCAGCGGCCTCTCCGTCTGCGTCGACCCGCTCGACGGCTCGTCGAACCTCGAACCCAACGCCGCGATGGGGACGATCGTCGCGATCTACGACGGTCCCCTGCCGGCGAGCGGCGACGACATCGTCGCCGCCGCGTACGTGCTCTACGGTGCGACAACGACGATGATCGTCGCCCGTGAGGACAGCGTCACCGAGTACGTCATCCACCAGGACGGCGAGTACGAGGTCGCTCGCGAGGACGTGACGCTCCCGGAAGATCCGACGGTCTACGGATTCGGCGGGCGCGTCCCCCACTGGGTCGAGGCGTTCCAGTCGTTCGTCGACGACATCGAGTCAGACCCGTCGATGAAACTCCGCTACGGCGGTGCGATGATCGGCGACGTGAATCAGGTGCTCACCTACGGCGGGATCTTCGGCTACCCGACGCTGACGAACGCCCCAGAGGGCAAACTACGGGTCCAGTTCGAGGGCTATCCGGTCGGCTACATCGTCGAAACCGCCGGCGGTGCGACCTCCGACGGTCACCAGTCGCTGCTCGACGTCGAGAAGGACGACCTCCACGCCCGGACACCGGTCTACGTTGGCAACGAGGAACTGATCGACGATCTCGAATCCGCCTTTGCGGACCACGAGTAACTCGCTCTGGGGATAAATACTCCTAACAACACGTCGTTATTCTTTATCTCTTTCTTAGGGTATTAGAGCGCTGTAAACTCAACTCTTGGAGCCTCTGTAGCGCTTTCCAGTTTTTAGTATAATAAAATGTAGTATAGCGGATTAGTGGTAGGTTACGTGAGCACGTGCGCTGTCTCGTAGTGCGTCCGGAACGCGAACCAGAGCCCGTGGCGGCCGGGGATACGGGCGCGCGTCTCGCCGTCGTCGGATCGGAGCTCGTTGCGCGTCAGTTCCCAGCGGGTCCCGTCCACACCGACGAGGGCGACGCCATCCCCATCTTCGACGCGTTCGACCGACGTCGACGGCGCTTCGTAGACGGCGACGTCGTCTGTAGCATCCAGGAGGACGACGACGTCGCGACCGGCGACCTCGGCTTCCAGGACGCCCCCGTCACGCTCACGCAGGTCGTCGATCGGGACGGCCCACACCTCGTCGGGGTCGTCGCCGGTGATCCCGTAGACCGACGCCTTCTCCGGAAGCGGCCCGTCCTCGCGACGCACGCCGGGTTGGACGATCTCCTCGCGGTTCCAGTAGTGCTCGAAGAAGTCGATGTTGCCGTCGTAGTGCGAGTAGTCGTAGCCGTAGCCCGTCTCGATGTCGAGCGCGAGCGTGTCGGGGTACTGCTCTTTCCAATCGCCCCACTCGGTCTGTGTGACGGCGAACTGATTCAGGAAGCGATCGGGGTCCTCGGCGAGCATCTCTCCGCCGATCGGCGTGCCGGCGTGCTGGTCCCACAGCGTCTCGGTCTCCTCGTCGTACATCACCTTGTTACCAGATGCCAGCATCCCAGTGCTGCCGAACGTTCGGACTCTCTTCTCGCCGTCGACCTCGACCCGTCGGTCGTAGAGGATCGGCGCGTTACAGAGCGTGCAGTACGTGAGACTCACCGGCACGCCGTCGAGTTCGGCGTTCAGCAGTTCGTGCGGGAACAGGACCCAGCGCGGCACTGCATACTGTGTCCCCTCGATCTCGAAACCGAACACGACGTGGTCGTCGTCGAGATAGCGTTCGGGAGCGTCGTCCTGCTGGTCCGTGCTGTCGCCGCTCGCGTCGGTCTCCACCGCATCGCCGGGGACGAACGATGGGGCGTTCAGCGCGGCGAGGAACGAGCGATCGCAGTTACCCCAGCGGATTCCCTGTAGATCGAACTCACGCGGCTCACAATCGAGGAGGCCACCGACCGGCGGGAGATACGATCGATAGAGCCGGAGTTTCCACTCGTCGAATCCCGCCAGCGGGTCGATCTCCTGCTGGGAGTACCACGACTCCCACTCGACCCACGCGTGCTCGGAGTCGAAATTCGGTTCGGCGAGCGTCGCGAGGGCGTCGCGAACGCCCGGCCACCGAACTTCGGGGAGTTCGAGGTAGCGCGGTGGGTCCCGATCGCGGAGCACCGCGGGAAAGCCGAACCGCTCCCAGTTGTTCGCGATGCCGTCGATGACGAGTACTTCGAGGAGGTGGGGGACGACTCGTTCGTCGCCCTCCTCGGCGAGCGCGTCGATGGCGGCAGCGTGCGCGTCGGCGTCGCGATCGAGTAACTGATCGACCAGTTCTTGCAACCGCTCGGTGGAAGGCTCGGATGACTGTGTCACGGTACCATACCGAATGTCGCTACCGTGTGAAAACAGTATCTATGGCGGTTGTCCGTGATAGAGAGCGTCACGAGAAGCGTTCACGGTGTGCCGACAACGGCGGGTATAAGTGATAGTTACCCTCAGTAGTACGCATATGTCTGACCGCGACAGCGATGCCGTTCCCGACGGCGGTGTAGCCACCGCCGACCCGGCGAGAGACGCCCGTTCGAACTACCAGTACGTCTCCGAGGAGGTCGAACGGCCGGATCTGGTCGACGCGCTCTCGAAACGCGTCGACGGTGAAGTCCGCTTCGACACCTACACTCGGCAGATGTACGCGACCGACGCCAGCGCGTTCGAGGTGACGCCTATCGGCGTCGTCTTCCCGACCTCGACCGACGACGTCGCGAGCGTCGTCTCCTACTGCGCCAAAGAGGAGATTCCGGTGCTCCCGCGCGGCGGCGGGACGAGCCTCGCCGGCCAGACGGTCAACGAGGCCGTCGTCCTCGACTTCTCGCGCCATATGGACGCCGTGTACGACGTCGACCCCGACGCGCGAGAGGCGCACGTTCAGTCTGGGGCCATCCTCGCGACGCTCAACGATCAGGCGGCCGAGTACGGCCTGACGTTCGGCCCCGACCCGGCGGCCGGCAACCGGAGCGCCATCGGCGGCGCGATCGGCAACAACTCCACCGGCGCGCACTCGCTCGTCTACGAGAAGACCGATCACTACGTCGAGGAAGTCGAGGTCGTCCTCTCGGACGGCACGGTCACGACCTTCGGTGAGGTCAGCGTCGACGAATTACGCGAGCGGGCCGACCCCGACGGCGACGCCGAGGCGAAGATCGCCGCCGGCGTGATCGAGGTCCTCGACGAACAGGCCGAGGAGATCCACAAGCGCTACCCCGAGATGAAGCGGAACGTCTCGGGCTACAACCTCGACCGCCTGCTCGCCGAAGCCGAGGGCGAATACGGCGAGGAGGGCGTCGTCAACCTCGCGCGCCTGCTCGCCGGCTCCGAAGGGACGCTCGCGGTCGTCACCGAGGCGACCGTCTCGCTGGAACCGCTTCCGGAGACGAAGTCGGTCGCGCTCTTGACGTACGACAGCGTCGTCGACACCGTCAGCGATGTCGTGCACGTGCTGGAGCACGATCCCGCGGCGGTCGAGCTCATCGACGACGTACTCATCGGGCTGGCCTCGAACACGACGGAGTTCGCCGACGTCGCCGGGAAACTCCCCGACCGGACGGAGGCCGCACTCCTCGTGGAGTTCTACGCCGAAGACGACGAGGACGGCCGCGAGAAGGTTCGGAAGCTCCTCGAAGACCGCGTACCCGGTCGCGGCGACGGCGACGACGCGACGGATACCGACGCCGAACGATTCGCGTTCGACGCGCTAGAGGCCCACGAGAAGGCAGACCGGAAGGAACTCTGGAAGCTCCGGAAGTCCGGCCTCCCGATCCTGCTGGGACGCACCAGCGACGCGAAACACATCAGCTTCCTCGAAGACTGCGCCGTTCCGCCGGAGCACCTCCCGAGGTTCGTCACCGAGTTCCAGTCGGTCCTCGAAGAGCACGACACCTTCGCGTCGTTCTACGCCCACGCCGGCCCCGGCGTCCTGCACGTCCGCCCGCTCGTCAACACGAAGTCGCAGGCGGATCTGGACGCGATGCAGGCCATCGGCGAGGCCGTGACCGACCTCGTCGTCGAACTCGGTGGCTCGGTCTCCGGCGAGCACGGCGACGGCCGCGCGCGAACCCAGTGGAACCGGAAGCTCTACGGCGATCAGCTCTGGGACGCGTTCCAGGATCTCAAGACCGCGTTCGACCCCGACTGGCTGCTCAACCCCGGCCAGGTCTGCGGCGATGTCTCGCTCACCGAGAACCTCCGGTTCGATCCCGAGTACGAGTTCGACGCCGGCTTCGACTCGGCGCTGGAGTGGGACAACGAGAACGGAATGCAGGGGATGGTCGAACTCTGTCACGGCTGCGGTGGCTGCCGCACCCAGCAGACCGAGGGCGGCGTGATGTGTCCGACCTACCGCGCGGCCGACGAGGAGATTACCGCCACGCGCGGCCGAGCGAATATGCTCCGGCAGGCGATGAGCGGCGACCTCCCGGACGACCCGACCGACGAGGAGTTCGTCACCGAGGTGATGGACCTCTGTATCGGCTGTAAGGGCTGTGCGAACGACTGTCCGAGCGAGGTCGACCTCGCGAAGCTCAAAGCCGAGGTGACTCACGCCTACCACGAGGAACACGGCTCCTCGCTGCGCTCGAAGATGTTCGCCAACTTCGACGTCTTAGCGAAACTCGGGAGCACGTTCGCACCCGTCTCGAACTGGGCGTCGAAGGTGCCCGGCGCGCGCGCCGTGATGGAACAGACCATCGGCATCGCGAGCGACCGCACGCTCCCCACGTTTGAGCGCGAGACGGTCCAGAAGTGGTTCAAAAAGCGCGGTGGATCGCGGGTCACCGCCGACGAGGCCGACCGCCACGTCCTCCTGATCCCGGACACGTACACGAACTACAGCCACCCCGACGTCGGGAAGGCGTCAGTGGAAGTGCTCGAAGCCGCGGGCGTCCACGTCGAAGTCGCAGACGTCACCGATGTGGGGCGGCCGGCGTTCTCGAAGGGCTTCCTCGACGTCGCCCGCGAGACGGCGGCGGAGACGGTCGACGCGCTCGTCCCGCGGATCGAGAACGGGTGGGACGTCGTCGTCCCCGAACCCTCCGACGCGGTGATGCTGCAGTCAGACTACGGCGACCTGCTCTCGGGCAGCGACGTCGAGACGGTACAGGCGAACAGTTACGGCGTCTGTGAGTACCTCGACACGTATCGACTCGACGAGCAGATCGACTTCGACGCCCCCGACCGCTCGATCGCGTACCACGGCCATTGCCACCAGAAGGCGACGAAGAAAGACCATCACGCGGTCGGCGTGCTCCGGCGGGCGGGCTACCGCGTGGATCCGCTGGACTCGGGCTGCTGTGGGATGGCCGGGACGTTCGGCTACGAGTCCGAACACCGCGCGATGAGCGAGGCGATCGGCGAGACGCTCAAGGGCCAGGTCGACGCCAGCGAGGCGGAATCGGTCGTCGCACCCGGCGCGTCCTGCCGGACCCAACTCAACGATCTCGGGGCGACCGTCGACCCGGCGCTGTTCCCCGATCACGACGGAAGCCACGACGAGCCGCCGACGCCGATCGAAGCGCTCGCGGCCGGACTGGCCGGTCGGTAGTCGGTCCGAGGCGGTAGCCGGAACGCGATTCGTCGCGGCCGCGGTCGCGGGCGTTCTCGTCCGGTGCGATTGCAGTTACAGTTGCGGACTCGTTTTCGGAGCCGTCCCCCGGTAGAACAGCCCCGCACCGAGGAGCGTCAGCCCGCCGACGGTAAGCAACGGGACGACGTACCCGTTCGTCACTCCCAAGAGGAGGTTCAGCCCGATCGGGACGAGGAAGGCGGTCGCCGCTTCTGCGACCGTGAACACCCCGACGATGGCGGTCGCGTTCGCCGGGCCGAACCGCTCGATGATGATCGGCGAGAACAGCGGCGCGATCGCTCCGAGTCCGATCCCGAACGTCACGAGCAGCACGTACATCAGCGGTTCCGTGCCCGTCCACGGGAGGACGACCATCCCGGCCGCCGCGAGGAGCGTTCCGACGGCCAGCGTCACCCGCATCCCGATGCGATCGGCGAACTCACCGCTGGCGACGCGGGCGACGACGCTGACGCCGCCCACGATGCCGAACGCGGTGGCGGCGACCGCTCGGGAGATCCCGCCCGTGGTGAGAATGCCCACGAGGTCCGCCGAGAGGAGGAAGTACCAACTCCACAGGAGCGCGAAGCCGACGAGGCTGGACACGAATCGGCCGTCGGTCAGGTTCGACCGGAGCCACGCGACGTCGACCGGTGCGGTACCCTGCGCGCGGAGTTCCGGCGGCCGGCGGTAGACGACGGCGGCGACGAGAATTACGAGTACCGTCGCGCCCCCGACGACGACGAACGCCTCCCGGATGCCCGTCCGTTCGAGCAACCACACCCAGACCGGCGGCAACACGAAAATCCCGAGGCCGTTGCCGGCCATCGTGATCCCCATTGCGCGGCCCTCGTACTGCTCGAACCACTGCGGCACGAGCGAGATGACGATCACGAACATCGTGCCCCCGGCCGTCCCCAAGAGCCCGAATACGACGGCGAGTCCGAGATACGACGACGAGATCTGCAAGAGTCCGATCGCGACGCCGAAGACCGCGCCGGCCGTAGCGACGACCGGGCGAAGCGGCACGCGCGCGATCAGGATCCCGATCGTCCCGCCCGCGATGTAGAACGCCGCCGTCGTGATCGAAAAGATGGACGAGAGCCGGAGACTCGACAGTCCGAACGCGTCGCCGAGTGCCTGTGAGTAGACGGTAAACGTGAAGATCACGCCCCAGACGAGCACGAGTACGAGCAGTCCGAGCGCCGCAACGATCCAACTAGTCACCGAATCGAACGCGGAGTCGTGTTCGTCGTTCATCGCTGGGACCTATCGCATCCCGATCGCGGGCGTCGCTGCGGAGTCGCCGGACAGCGACCGCGAATCGAGGGCTCTGGCGTAAGAACCCTCCAGTGTCTCTTATTATTTTCCCATACAGATGTGTGTCCCAAATGGCGGGAAGATTCGGCACGTCGTCTCACCAGTCGGTACGAGAATTCGACAGTGTAGCCCGACGACAGCCGGTAAAAACGGCTATCTGACCAAACTTTCATTAGTGAATCCCGAGACTCTAGGAGTATGGCACTCGAAGGCCAGTCAGGATACAGTATCGACGACGACTGGAGTCAACTCTATATCGGCGGCGAGTGGGTCGACGCTGAGAGCGGCGAGACGCTCGAAGTCGAGGACCCCTCGACGCGCGAGGTCGTCACGGAGGTCCCCCGCGCCACCGAGGCGGACGTCGACGCCGCCTACGAAGCCGCGGCGGAGGCCCAGTCCGAATGGGCCCAGACGCCGCCGGCCGAGCGCGAACAGCTCATCCACAGCCTCCAGCAGGTGATGGCAGAGCACAAAGAGGAGATCGTCGAGCTCTACACCACCGAAGCGGGTGCGATGCAAGGTGTATCGGACACCGGGTTCGAGCTCACGCAGGACCAGATCGGTGAGGCCGCGACGCTTCCGCGCCGAATGAAGGGCGAGCACGCCGCCTCGAACATCCCCGGCAAGGAGAACATCGTCGAGCGCGAGGCGAAAGGCGTCGTCACGGTCATCTCGCCGTGGAACTTCCCGCTGAACCTCTCCGCGCGCGCGGTCGTCCCCGCCGTCGCGGCCGGTAACACGGTCGTCCTCAAGCCGGCGACGAACACCCCGGTCATCGGCGGACTGCTGTTCGCGCGCCTGTTCGAGGAGGCCGGCTTCCCCGAGGGCGTCGTCAACGTCGTCACCGGCAAGGGCTCCGAAATCGGCGACCGCGTCGCTGGCCACGAGGAGAGCGACGTCGTCGCGTTCACCGGTTCGACCGAGGTCGGTCGCCGGGTCGCCGCCACCGCAGCGGAGAACCTCGCCGTCCCGGCGATGGAACTCGGCGGCAACAACGCCCACATCGTCACCGACGAGGCCGACGTCGACGCCGCGGTCGACGCCGGCGTCTTCGGATCGTTCATCCACCAGGGGCAGGTCTGCATCTCCATCAACCGCCACCTCGTCCACGAGGACGTCTACGACGAGTACGTCGAGAAGCTAACCGAGCGCGCCTCCCAGCTCCCGGCCGGGAGCGCTCACGAGCACGTCGTCGTCGGCCCCATCATCGACGAGTCCCAGCGCGACGAGATGCTCGACTACGTCGAGCGGACGGTCGAAGCGGGCGCGACGCTCGAAACCGGCGGCGACATCGTCGAAATCGACGGCGTCGAGGACTCGCTGGTCGTCGAGCCGACGGTGATCTCGGACGCGACGAACGATATGGCGGCCGCCTGCAACGAGCACTTCGGCCCCATCGCCCCCGTGATTCCGTTCTCGGACGTCGACGAGGCGATCGAACTCGCAAACGACACCGAGTACGGCCTCTCCGGCTCGGTCCACGCCGGCGACGTCGGCGCGGGCAAGCGCATCGCGAACCAGCTCGAGACGGGAATGGTCCACGTCAACGACCAGCCCGTCAACGACGAGGCGCACGTCCCGTTCAGCGGGACGGGCGCGTCGGGGATCGGCGGCTACAACAGCGAGGACTTCCTCGACGAGGTCACCGAGAAGAAGTGGATCTCGCTGCAGCACGAGCCGCGCGAGTTCCCGTTCTAAGATGATCGAAGACGCGGTGTGCATCGTTGCCGGCGGCGGCAACGGCCTCGGCGAGCAGGCGGCATACGAACTCGCAGACCACGGCGCGCGCGTCGTGGTCAACGACCTCGGCACTGAGGTCGACGGGACAGGCAGCGACTCGTCTGTCCCCGAGGGCGTCGCCGCCGAGATCCGCGAGCGCGGCGGAACCGCGATGGCCCACCACGGCGACGTGAGCGACTTCGCGTACGCGGAGACGCTCATCGCGGACACCGTCGCGGAGTACGGCCGCGTCGACTTCGTCTGTAACTTCGCGGGCATTCTCCGGGACGGGCTCAGCTACAAGCTCTCGCCGGAGGACTGGACGGCCGTCATCGAGAACAACCTCACCGGCCAGTTTGCACCGCTCCGCGCCGCCGCCGCCCACTGGCGCGAGGCGAACAAGGCCGCCGGCGACGACGGCTTCGACCGACAGCGCTCGTATCTCGCGGTCAGCGCCGGGGCGGCCCGCGGCAGCCTCGGGCAGGCCAACTACGCTGCGGCGAAAGCAGGGATCCTCGGGATGGTTCGTTCAGTTTCGACTGAACTGGTCCGCTCGGACGTCCGGGTTAACGCCCTGATTCCGAACGGCTACACGCGGATGACCGAGACGGTGCCCGAAGAGCACCGCCCCTACACCGAGGCGGAGATGCCGCCCGAGAAGGTCGCACCGCTCGTCGCGTACCTGGCCAGCGAGCACGCCGAAGACCTCACGGGGTGTACGCTGTACGCCGGGGGCGACCGCGTCGGCGTCTTCTCGGACCCGGCGATGGAGGCCGTCGGTGTCAATCCCGAAGGGTGGACGCTCGATTCGCTCGTCGAGCACTTCCGCGAGGACGTCGCCGCGGACGTCGAGTTGGCGCGGACCGACAGCTACCTGTGAGAACGCCCGCGTTCGGCCCGCTATTCCCGTAAGTGCGGGCGCGTCGGCACCGACGCCGCTCTCTAGCCACCGCCGCTCGGAGAGGCGAAAGGCATCTTTTATCACTGATTCCGACGATGAATTGCGTATGCGCTTCGTCCGCTACGACGACGATAAACTCGGACTGCTTACAGACGATGGAGAGGGCGTCATCGACCTCTCGGACCGGCTCGGTCTCGAGGGCGACGAGCCGCTCGTCGAGTATATGGAGGGCGACTACGACGCCTCCGAGTACGAAGACGAAGACCCCGACTACGACGTCGAAGACGTCGAGATCGGCTCGCCCGTCGGCCGCCCGGGCAAGGTCATCGCCGCGCCGCTGAACTACGAGAACCACATCGAGGAGGCCATCTCCGACAAGGACATCACCACCGAAGAGTGGTTCTCGATCAAGGACAAGGGCTACTTCCTGAAAGCGCCCTCCAGCGTCGTCGGCCCCGACCACGGCATCGAACTGCCGTTCAACGACCGTCGGACGGACCACGAGATCGAACTCGCGTTCGTAATGGGTGAGGAGGCGAAAGACGTCTCCGCCGAGGAAGCGTGGGACCACATCTTCGGATACACGATCCTGCTCGACATCTCGCTGCGCGGCGACCAGGACCGCTCGAACCGCAAGTCCTACGACACGTTCACCGTCATCGGTCCGTGCGTCGTCACGGCCGACGAGATCGACGACCCCCAGGACCTCCAGATGGAGCTCCAGCTCAACGGCGAGCGCCGCCAGTACGAGAACACCGGCGATATGGTCTACACGTGCGCGGACGTCGTTCAGTACGCCTCCCTCGGCGCGACGCTTGAAGTCGGCGACGTCATCACGACGGGCACGCCCGAAGGCGTGAGCGAACTCCACGACGGCGACACCATCGACGCCGAAATCGAAGACGTCGGCTCGATGACCGTCGACGTCACCGGTCGCGACGTCAGCTACGCCGAAGCCGACGTCCAGAAGGGCGGACAGGAGTAACTCCCTCGCGCCGCTCGCCGCGGCGACGTTCGAACCGTTCTTCGTTTTTTCCAGGCACGGCCGACAGAGCGGCAGCGCTACCTCGACGCGCAGTCTATCATAGATCTGCATCTCCGAAAGGTAGGCTTAAGAAAGGTCACGACGAATGACGTGGTATTCGATGTCACTGCTCGAAGTAGATTCGATAGACGTCGCGTACGGCAACGTACAGGTGCTGTGGGACGTGAGCCTCACGGTCGAGGAGGGCGAGACTGTGGCCTTGCTCGGTGCGAACGGGGCTGGAAAGACGACGACGCTGAAGACCATCTGTGGCGACCTCGCCCCGATGGACGGCGAGATCCGCTACAAGGGCGAATCGATCGGCGACCTCCCTCACGAGGAGGTCGTCGCCAGGGGCGTCGCCCACGTCCCCGAGGGCCGCGAGGTGTTCACCGAGAGTACCGTTCGCGAGAACCTCGAACTGGGCGCGTATCTCGATCGCAGTCGGCTGAAAGAGCGCCTCGAAGACATCTACGACATCTTCCCACGGCTCGAAGAGCGCTCGAACCAGCAGGCCGGGACGCTCTCGGGCGGCGAGCAGCAGATGCTCGCGATCGGTCGCGGTCTGATGAGCGAACCCGATCTCCTGCTGCTCGACGAGGCCAGTCTCGGACTCGCGCCCGTCCTCGTCGACGACGTCTTCGAGGCCATCCAGCGCATCAACGACGAGGGGACGACCGTTCTCCTCGTCGAGCAGGACATCTACAACGCACTCCGCGTCGCCGACCGCGGCTACGTCATCAAGACCGGCGAAATCGCGCTGTCAGGAACGGCCGAAGAACTCGCACGCGACGAACGCGTCGAAGAATCCTACCTCGGCGCCTGAGCGGAGCAGTCTTTTCTGCGATCAGTTTGGCCGTCACTCACAGTCGCTTTCTCGCGGATCGTCCTGAGAGACCACCCCGAATCTCACAGAGCGGCTGCGATAGCGCACCGAGAGCGCAGAGCAAACGGAGAAGACGAGAGGCTCGTAACGACGTCGGGAGTGGGACGCCGACCTACTCGGTCGCGGCGTCCGTGTCGGTGGTTTCCTCGACGAGATACTCCTTGATGAGGCCGTAGAGCCCCGTGGGGAGGAAGATGATGAAGAGGATGATGAGAATCCCCTCGACCGCAGAGGAGAACCCACCAACGATCGCCGAGAGACCGTTGTCGAGGAGTAAAAACAGCGCCGCGCCGAAGAACGGCCCGGCGAAGGTTCCCATCCCGCCAAGAATGACGATGACGAGCGAGTCGATCGTCCACGTGACGGCGAGCGTCGACTGGGCGTTGATGTAGAGCGTGTAGTGGCCATACAGCGCGCCGGCGATCCCCGCGAAGAACGAGGAGACGACGAACGCGTACATCTTGTACTTCAGCGGGTTGACGCCGAGACTGCTCGCGGCGTCCTCGTCGTCGTGGATCGCTTTCATCCCCAGTCCGGCCGGACCGCGAACGATGACGTACGTGGCCGCGACCGTGATGATCGTAGCGATGAGCGTCAGGAAGAACATCGTGTCGCCGTGGGAGACGGCCTCGCCGATCGAGAGGTCGCCGCTGACGTAGTAGCCGGTCGCGCCGCCGGTCAGGTCCCGTCGGTCCAGCATCACCAGTTCGATGACGGCCGCCAGCGCGAGCGTCCCGATGGCGAAGTAGTGGCCGCTCAACCGGAAGATGATCGGCCCGATGACGAGCGAGATGAGCGCCGCGGTGACTCCCCCGACGACGACCGCCGCGAGGATCGGCAACTGGATCGATTCGGGGAAGCCCGCTGCGGCGGGTGTCGTCAGCCACGCCGAAACGAATGCGCCCATCCCGAAGAACGCCGCGTGCCCCAGCGAAATCTGGCCGGCGTATCCGGCGAGCAGATTCCAGGAGACGCCGAGCATCACGAAGACGAGACCCGTCAGGATGAGCCCCGTCAGAGAGTCGGTCGTGGTGAACGGGACGACTGCGAGCGCTAGCACGGCGACGACGCCGAGCGCCTGGACGCGACGGTCCTCAGCGAGCGATTCGCCGGGAGCGCGCTGGAAGATGCTCATTACTCACCACCTCCGGAGCTACCGAACAGCCCTTCTGGTTTGACGAGCAGCACGCCCAAGAAGATGAGCAGGCTCACGACGTTACGGTAGCCGCCACCGAGATAGAGCGCGCCGAGGTTCTCCGAGACGCCGAGCACGAGGCCGCCGACGAGCGTCCCGACGACGCTGCCGACCCCACCGAGGACGACCACGGCGAACGTTTTGAGCAGGTACGACCAGCCGACGTAGGGGTCGATCGGGAACAGCATCGAGAGCAGCGCGCCGGCCGCGCCGGCGAGTGCGGTCCCGATGCCGAGCGTGATGACGTAGATCTGGTCGGTGTCGATGCCCATATACTTCGCCGCCGTGCGGTTCTGGGCGGTCGCCCGGATGGCCTGACCCGTCTTGGTGTACTGCAGGAACGCCCAGGTGGCGACGATGAGCAGGACGGCGACGACGAACGTGACCGTCCGCGGGAACGACATAAACGCGATGCCGATGTCGAACCCGTTACCGGGGATCCCGATGTCGGCCGTTCGGGCGTCGCCGCCGAGGATGACGCGCCCGAGGTTCTGCAAGACGAGCGCGAGGCCGAACAGCACGATGATCGGCTGTTCTAACCCCTCGTCGACGACGTGCTTGAGCAGCACTTTCTGCAGGAGGACGCCGAGGCCGAACATCAGCGCCATCGCGAGCAGCATCCCGACGAGCGGGGTGATGCCGGTCGCCGTGAACACGAGAATCGCGACGTAGGCGCCGACCATCAGCATATGGCCGTGCGCGAGATTCACGATGTCCATAATCCCGAAGACGAGCGAGAGGCCCAGGGCTGCGAGGGCGTAGATCCCGCCCAACAGCAGCCCGTTGACGACCGACTGCGTCAGAAGATCGCTTGCAACCATCGTCAGGCCGTGGGTACGAAGGTGTCCCCTGCGTTCATCGCTCGCTCCACGGCGGGATGGGGTACTTGAAGTCGAGCGCGCGTTCGGAGTCCGTGTTCGGGTACGCGAGGCGCTGGGCGCCCTCCCACCACTGGCCGGTCGGGGCTGTCAGTTGGCCTTCCGTCGGCAGTCCGTTGTCCTCGAAGCCGAACGTGCCGATGACGGTCTGGAACTCCTCGTTGCGGAGCGCCTCCCGAATGGCCTCCGGTTCGACGGAGCCAGCCGCGGCGACAGCCTGTTCGGCGACCTGCGTCAGGTTGTACGAGCCGCCGACGTTCGCCGGCATATACTGGCTCTCGGTCTCGTAGGTCGACATATACGTCTCTCGGAGCTGTTGGTTGCCGTTGCCCGTGAGGCCGGGGACCCAGCCGGGACACATCAGCGCGTAGGCGCCGTCCTGACCGAGTGCGGACCACCACGCCGAGGGGTCGGCACCGCGGACGAACTTGAGCATCTTCGGCGCCCAGTTGTTCGACTTCATCTGGTTGACTGCGGTGATGCCGCCGCCCGGCGTCGGGTTCGACAGCAGCACCTCGACGTTGGCGCTTTGGGCCTGCGAGATGAGCGTCGAGAAGTCCGAGGCACCGATCTCGAAGGTCTCGCGCATCACGATTTCGTAGCCCGCGTCGCCGAGTGTCTCTTCCCAGTAGTCGGCCTGCTCTTTCCCCCACCCGGAGTTGGGCTCCCAGATACCGATGTTGGTCGGTCGGTCCTCCTCGGGGACGAGTTCGATCGTCCCGAGCGTCGAGCGGGCGACGTCACGGGACTTCGGGAACGGAGCGAACGTCCACTCGTAGTTGCTGTTGCGGTGGGGCTCTTCGTACGCGAAGGCGATACCGAGGAACGGGAGCCCCTGATTCTCGGCGAAGGCGCTCCCAGCCGTGACGAGCAGGCTGGAGAAGCTCCCCCAGATCATATTCACGTCGTTGTTGCTGACGATGGCCTGAAGCTGCTCGCGCAGCGTCTGGGCGTCGCTCTCGTCGTCGCGGAGAATGAGTTCGACCTCGCGGTCGAGTGTCTCGTTCATCCGCTCAACGCCGAGTTCGTACCCGCGCTTGAGGTCCTGTCCGAGCGAAGAGAAACTCCCGGTCTCGGGGACGGTCCCAGCGATCGTCAGTGGGGTGGTGTCCTCGCCGCTGTCGGTGCTTCCACCGGTTCCCGTATCGCCACCGCCGTCGCCGCCGTCGCCACCGTCGCCACCGTCGCCGTCACCGCCGCCGCCGAGCGTACACCCAGCGAGGCCAGTTAGTGCGACCGTACCGGAAGCCCCGGCACCTTTGAGATACGTCCGTCGTGGAAATGTGTCATCACGAGCCATACCGTGTGGGACAATAATTATAACGGAATATAAAACTGTATGGTATAGACCAGGTCGTCAACGCGTCTATCCAGTGATATCTCTGAAAGACTATTCTCCGGTCGTTCGCGTTCGCTCGTTCCGAAACGATGCCGGACGTCCGAAGCGAGGACGTCCGATCAGGGAGTTACCCAGGAATTACGAGGAGGGTTCGGCTTCGGCGTAGAGATTGAACGCCTCGAAGACCGGCCGATCGGTCATCGCGAGCAGCGTCGCTTCGCCGTCCGGTTCGTGATGGTGGATCTCGTCCGGCGGGACGATGAAGATGTCCCACTGACTCCACTCGAACGCCTCGTCACCGATGTGGGTCGCGCCCTCACCGTCGATGACGAAGAACACTTCCGTCATATTGTGGAAGTGCGGATCGGTCGCTTCCTGCATCAACTGCGCGCGGAACGACATCGTCGGGAACAGCGGCGGCTGACCCGTCGCCGGGTTGACGTACGAGAGGCTGTAGCCGTCGTTGGGGTCGGGATCGTCGTTGTCAGCGCGCTGGTGGAGCGACTGGACCATATCCGCCCACTTGAAGCGGTACGGCGGCGTCGGCTCCATATTGCCCTCGAACGGGCCGGGGATGTCGTCGGACTTCACGTCTTCCTGCGGCCGGCCGCGGCCGTACTGAGACTCCCAGTAGCCCTGGCTCTTCGTGACGGGCTGGCGTTCGAGTTCGTGGTACTCGAAGGTGTTCTTCGCGTTGAGCGAGTCGAGGACGAGCGGGAGGTCGAGGACGTCGAGCCACGCGGCGGTCTCGTCGCCGTCGTTGACGTGGTCGTGCCACTCCCACTGCGGCGTCGTGATGAGGTCGTTGTCCTTCATCGGGAACTCCTCGCCCGCGACGACCGTCTTCATATCCTCGTGGCCGTCGATCGTGAACCGCAGCGCGTTAGCGCCGTGGCGGTGCGAGGGTGCCGTCTCGCCCGGCGACACCGTCTGGACGCCCACGTAGATCGTGTTCGAGATGGCGTTGGCGGTGTTGATCGGGACGGCGACGCGTCGCTGGAATCCCGGCGGCAGATCCGCGATCGGGACGTCGCGCTCGATGGCGTCGATCGCCTCTTGGATGTCTTCCCACTTCCAGATGTCCGCCTCCGGGTCCTCGAGGACGTGCCCCATATCGTCCTCGACTTCCCAGAGCGGCTGGAGGTCGTGCTCCTCGAGAATACTCCGGGTGTTGGAACTCATCTCTAGGAGTTCCTCTGGCTCTTGCTCTGCCATAGTGAAATAATTGTGAAACGCGATAATAAGTGTGTTGGACGTGGCCACGTTGCACGATCGACGGACCCGTCGCTGCGGGGGCTGTGAGGCTGTCAAATGCCGATTTCGCTATCCGATCGTCTCCTGGACCGACCGCCCCGTCGGTTCTCAGGCTTCCGCTTCTGCTTCCGCGTTCGCTTTGGCCTGCTCGAATACTTCCTCCGTCGAGAAGACCGCTCGGCAGTCTTCACAGACCATCTGCCGCTGGATCCCGTACTCCCAGAGTTTCCCGCCGCAGTTCAGACAATCGAAGTGCGCCTCGACGAACGGATCCTCCGCTGCGTATGGATTCTCGAACTCCGCCATACCTTCACGTACCCACGTAATTCCTAAAAGCGTATCGCTACCTTCGATGATCGACACGGCGAATCCGCGGCGAGTTGCAGGCGCGAAAGTAGCGTTTGTAGGTCTTCACGCCCCCCATCGAACACTGTCTTCGGTCGGGCGTACGGTCTTGTGAATACACGAGAGATGGCTGAGCAGGGAGTCGCGACGGGCTTATACTGTCGGATGGAGGTTCGTGAACCATTTTGGCACCCACGGGGTGCCGATGATTTTCACATCGTTCTGACCGACAGTATTAGTCGTCGGCGTATTCGAGAAGCGATTCTCGGAGGTCCTCGGGCAGTTCGATCGCGCTCCCGCCGCCGACCTCCGCACAGACTCGCTGTTCGTAGCCCTCGAACGCGAGCGTGTCATCGACGTAGGCCTCGTAGTTGAAGCGAACGCTGCGACTCCCGACGTCCGGCGTCAGCGTGACTCGAACGTCGTCGCCGGCGTTGATGGGGTTCCTGAACTCGAAGTTCATCTCGACCAGCGGCAGCCCGAAGTCGTGCTCCTGCGAGAGCTCCCAGAATGGGTAGCCGATCTCCTGCATAAACATATCTGACGTCTCGTGGAGCGCATCCACGATACGCGGATAGTGGGCGATGCCGAAGGGATCGGTGTCCGAGAACCGGACTGTCCAGATACGTTCGAACATTAGTGATCCTCCAGTACGACGAGCGCGTCGAGTGCTATCACTCCATCGGTTGTCGCCAAGACGGGATTGACGTCCAGTTCGGCGATCGGGTGCTCGGTGACGAGGTCGCCGACGGTGGCGATCGCATCCGCGAGCGCATCGACGTCCGCCGGCTCGCTTCCCCTGTACCCTTCGAGTAGCGGCAGGGACTGGAGTTCCTCGATCGCCGAGCGGGCCTCGGCGCGGTCGATCGGGGCGATCCGGTGGCTGGTGTCCTCGAATATCTCCGTGAACACGCCTCCGAGCCCCGTGAGTACGACCGGCCCAAAGGACGGATCGCGGATACCGCCGACGATCACTTCGGTCCCGCGGTCGAGGTCCATCGCCTCCTCGACGAGGACGTCGGCGTCGATCCCGCGCTCGTCTGCGGTCGTGAGGATCTCGTCTGCGGCATCCCGAACCGCGTCAGCCGAGTCCAGTCCGACCGCGACACCGATGCCGCCGGCCCAGTCGCTCTTGTGCGTGACCGCGGGCGAGGAGACCTTTACCACGACCGGGTAGCCGATATCCTCGGCCGCGTCGACGGCGGCGTCGGCGTCGGCACACACCGCGAACGAGGGCGTGTCGATGCCGGCCGACGCGAGGAGTTCCTTCCCCTCGGCCTCGGTCAGCGTGTGACGGCCATCTCCCCGTGCGGCCGCGATGGGCGCCGGCGTCTCCTCACTCATCGGCGGTCACCTCCGGTTCGGCGGCGTCGCCTACAGTGGGCGTGGTCCCGGTCCCCCCGTCAGTCGCGGGCTGGCCCGCCTGGAGTTGCGCGTAGCGAGCCAGCGTGCCCGCGGCGTCGGCGGCGCGCTCGGGCGTCGCGAACGTCGGGACGCCGGCGGCTTCGAGCGCCTCGCGCTCCTCGGCGAGCGTCTCCTCGATTCCCTCGGTCGCGAACAGGACCGGCTTGCCGACCCGCTCGGCGAGCCCGTCGAGGTCCTCGACTGGGAGGCCCAGCGCCTCCTCGAACAGTTCGTAGACGAGCACGATGTCGATGCGGTCGTCCTCGGCGACGGCCGTCACGATCTCACCGAACTCGGGCATCGGCCGACCGGTGTCGACGGGGTTGTCGGCGTAGGTCACGCCCGGCAGGATCTCGTCGACGCGCTCTTGGGTCGATTCCGAGAGCTTCGGCAGCCGGCCGCCGGCGCGCTGGATCCGATCGGTGATGATGATCCCCGGGCCGGCCTGGGCGGTGACGACACCGACGTTCGGTCCGTCCGGCGTCGGACAGTCGCCCAGCGCCGCGGCCGCGTCCATCAGGTCGTCGGTGGCGTCGACCGTCGGCGTGCCGTACTGCGCGAAGCCCGCGGTGTAGAGTTCGTGATCGCCCGTGAGCGCGCCCGTGTGGGACTCGGCGAAGTCGCCGACGTCGGATTGACCGACCTTGTAGGCGATGACCGGCGTGTCGCTCGCGCGGCAGGCTTCCAAGAGGCCCCGACCGTCGTCGGTCCCCTCGACGTGCAAGACGATGGCGTCCGTGTTCTCGTCCCCGTCGAAGTACTCGATCGTCTCGGCGAAGCCGACGTTGGCGCGGTTCCCGAGTCCAACCATCGCCGAGATGCCGCGGCCCTGGCGTCGCGACTGGTACGCGAGCGTATGCGCGACGCCACCGCTTTGCGCGAGGATCGCGGTGTTCCCGGCCGGGATCTCCTCGACGCCGCTGGCGAACGAACAGCGGAGGTTTCGCGCCGGCACCAGGAAGCCGCTCGTGTTCGGCCCGAGCAGTGAGATACCGTGTTCGTCGGCGATTTCGACGATCGTCTCCTGTAGCTCCTCGCCTTCGTCGCCCGCTTCGGCGAAGCCGCTCGAATAGAGGACGACGGCGCCGACGCCCGCCTCACCGCACTCTTCGAGCACGTCGGGGACGGCCGGTCCCGGGACACAGCAGAGCGCGAGATCCACGTCGTCGTCGATGTCGGTCACTGACGAGACGAACTCCGATCCGAACAGCTCGCCCGACGCTGAGGGGTTCACCGGATACACCGGTCCGTCGAATAGGGCGGCGTTCGCCATCGCTTCGTACCCGATCTTTCCCTCGACCTTCGAGGCGCCGACGACGGCGACCGCCGAGGGTTCGAACATCTGTGTTAGAGTCACGCTCGCACATATACTCAACACCATCAAAGCGTTTTCCCTACTGTTCACAGTCGGCGACTGTCCGACTCGTTGACGAGCGAACCGTCAGCGAGCAAGCAGCCGGGCATCCGGTTGACGTGCTTTCCACAGTGTGACCTGCTTGCACATTCCGTAAGTTTATCTGCGTGGCTTGGATACCGATCGATAATGACGTTGTTGGAAGGACGAGGGCTGACGAAGAAGTTCGGCGGGGTCGTCGCCATCGAAGACGTCTCCTTCACTGTCGATCGGGGTGAGGCAGTCGGCCTCATTGGGCCGAACGGAGCAGGAAAGAGTACGCTGTTCCGAACGATCTCGGGAGTCCATCCGCCGACGGAGGGACAGGTGTTCTTCGACGGGGAAGACATCACGGGCAAGACCCAATACGAGATCTGTCACCGCGGACTCGCGAAGACCCACCAGATCGTTCGGCCCTTCGAGAGCCTCTCGCTCCTGGAGAACGTCGCTGTCGGCGCCGAGTTCGGCGGCCGCGAGTTCGACGACACGCGTGGCCGGGCGGCCGAGATGCTCGAGTTCGTCGGCCTCGAAGAGCAGATGCACGCCGATCCGGGCGAACTCAGCGTCGGTCAGCTCAAACGCCTCGAAATTGCCCGCGTGCTCGCGACTGACCCCGAGATCGTCCTCTTCGACGAGGTCGCCGGCGGTCTCGACCCCGAGGAGACCGAAGGCATCATCGACCTCGTCGGCGACATCATCGACGAGGGCAAGACCGTCTTCCTCATCGACCACGTGATGCGCGCGCTGATGACCGTCAGCGAGCGCGTGATGGTGCTGGACAACGGGAAACTCATCGCCGAAGGCACGCCCGAAGAAATCCAAAACGACGATCAGGTCATCGAAGCCTACCTCGGCGAACACGCCGGCAAGGACCTCTCCGACGCGGTCGCTGGCGACTGATAACGGTTATCGCAACCACTGTGGGCGGTCGCTGTTTCTCTTCGTTCTCCCCTCGTTTTCAGTTCCGAAACGGACGTCGTTGCGTCCGGCGACAGTAGCGGCCCTCGCCCGCGACTACCGCTTGCCTGCGAAGTCGACGAACGCCGCGATCTTTTCGCTCGCGTCCTCGGTCACGCTCGATCCGTGAAAGACGAGGCCGACGTCGAAATCGTATTCGAGGAGGTTCGACAGCTCCGCGTCGGCGGTCGCGAGGTCTTCGGAGTAGTACGCCGTCGGCAGTACGAAGTAGCCGGCCGGGAGGCCGCGGGCGTCCGATCCGAACAGCGCGTCCCCAATGACGGCGATCCCACGCGACTCGTCGACAAGCGAGTGGTGGCCCGTCGCGTGCCCGGCGACGGAGACAGCGGTGAACGGCCCGACGTGGTCACCGTCGCCGAAGCGGTGATCCACGTCGACGTCGACCTCGACGCCCTCAGGAACCCACGTTTCGAGGTCGAAGCGCGCGACGAGGCCGGCGAGACCGCCCACGTGGTCGGGATCGCTGTGCGTGATGACGACCCGCTCGGGCGTGATACCCAGTTCTTCGGCGGCGGCAGCGACGACGTCGACGGTGTCCTCGAAGCCGGCGTCGACGAGCGTCGGCGTCTCGCCGTCGAAGAGGAAGACGCGCCAGCGCGCGTCGTCGGCTACCTTCACGGTGATGTCGTACACGTCCGGTGCGATCTCTGTGATCTCTCGCGCTTCTGTCATCGTCTCTGCATACGCCACCGTCCTTGATAAACGTACACCGACACCGACGACGGCGGCAGCGGGGACCGGGCGACGGCGAGCGCATCGACAATCTCATTGTGGTTCACGGTGACACGAGTGACAACGAATACGTATGTCTGATGGAATTTCGGCACGGGCATCCGAGACGCTCCCGGTCGATGCGGCCTGGCTCGCGCTCCCCGCGGGCCTCCTCGCGGCGGGTAGCGTCGTCCAGTTCGCGCCGTTGGCGCCCGACGCCGCGCGGATGCTCGCGATCACGCTCTTCTGTGTCGTGCTGTGGATCGGATCGCCGGTCGACCCCTGGTTCACCGCGCTGCTCGGCATCGGCCTGATCGGCGTCGGCTTCTCGACGGAACTCGCGCTGACGGGCTTTCGCTCGCCGGCGACGTGGCTCGTCGTCGTCGGCCTGCTCATCGGCGAAGCGGCGAGTGCAAGCGGCCTCGCGGAACTCGTCGAGCGGACGGCGCTGTCGTGGATGCCCGATCGCATCGCCACCGACGCAGTCGCCGTCTATCGGTATCTGCTCGTCGTCCTCTCGGTCGGGAGCCTCGCTCTCGCGGTGCTCGTTCCCTCTTCGCTCGTGCGCGTCCTCATCCTTGCACCGATCCTCAGCTCGATGGGCGATATGTTCGAAGAGCGCGGCGCGAAGGTCGGCATCTTCCTCGGCCCGCTCTTTGCGACGTACTACGGCGCCTCGGGGATTCTGACCGGAGCGCTCCCGAACATCATCGTCACGGGACTCGTCGAGTCCGGCGGCGGCCCGGCGATCAGTTGGACCCAGTGGACGCTGTGGATGGGACCTGTAATGGGGATCGGGCGCGTCGTCGTCGTCGTCGCCGTCACGTATCTGCTGTATCGACCCAGTGACCGCGAGGCGATAGCCTCGCTCGGACAGCGCGACTCGAAGGGGCTCTCCTCGCGGGAGCGCCGAATGCTCGTGTTCCTGCTCGTCGGCGTCGCGATCTGGGCGACAGACTTCATTCACGGCCTGCACCCGCTCTTCGGCGCGGTCGTGGTCGCGCTGCTCTCGTTTACTCCCCGGATCGGCGTCATCGACCACGAGGCGATCGGCGAGACGGACTTCTCGATCCTCTTTTTCCTCGGCGCGATCTTCGCCATCGCCGAAGGCCTCCAGCGGACGAACTTCACCGACCTCGCCGCGGAGACGATGCTGTCGTATCTCCCGGCCGACCCGTCGCTGCCGCTCGTGCTCGTCTTCGTCGTGGCCGTCTCGATGCTCCTGGCGTTCGTGATGGAGGGGATGGCCGTTGCGAGCGTCATCACGCCCATCTTCGTCACGTTCGCGAACAGTGCCGGAATCCCGCTCGTGCCGGTGGCGATGATCGAGAGCGTGGCACTGAACGCCTACTTCTTCCCGTACCAGTCGGCCGTCCTCGTCGCGATCCTCGGCCTCGGCGTCGTCGACTCGATCGAACTGAGCCGGATGGCGAGCGTCTGTACGATCGCGACGCTCGTGTTCTTGGTCCCGATACAGATCGCGCTGTTCGTACTCTTCTTCTGAATCTCCGCCCGATTCCGCCCGTGTCGGCAGCGCTTCGGCCCGGAAAAACACAGTCGCCGCAGCCGGATTTTGTATCTGAAAACGCGCGTTATGAGAAGTGCTTTTCGACCAACTGCTCGCGCATAATTGTCCCCGTATCCGTCCGCGGGAGCGCATCGTGGGTGATCGCGTACTCGCGAGGACGCTTGAAGTCCGCCAGGCCGTCGTGTTGCAGACAGTACTGGTCGAGATCCTCGTCTGAGACGCCTGCTCCCTCTGCGACGACCACGACAGCCGTGACGACCTCGCCCCACTGGTCGTCGTCCCGACCGAAGACGCACGCCTCCTCGACGTCCGGGTGGTTGCCGAGGACGCGTTCGACCTCGGCGGGGTAGACGTTCTCGCCGCCGCTGACGATCATATTGTCGACGCGGTCGACGATGTAGAGGTAGCCCTCCTCGTCGACGCGGGCGACGTCCCGCGTCCGGAGCCAGCCGTCGAAGTACGTCTTCTCGTCGGCGTCGGGGTTGTCGATGTAGCCGTCCGACATCCCCGGACCGCGGGCGATGATCTCGCCGCGTTCGCCAGCATCGACGGTCGCCTCGGGGTCGGGGTCCTCGGCGAGCGAGACGGACTCGACGACGCGGATCTCCCAGGAGAACGACTCCTTGCCGATCGTCCCCGGGTGCTCCTCCTGAACCTCCGGGTGCGCGAACGTGAGGTCCGGTCCGGCTTCGGTCATCCCGTAGGTGTTGTACACGTGCTCGCTGAGGTACTCGTGAGTCTCCTCGATGAGGTCGTCGGTGACGATCGACCCGCCGGTGCGGATGTACGACAACGAGTCGGTGTCGTAGGGCTCGCCGCCCTCGCGCTGGATGCCGTTGAGGGATTTGAGCTGTGTGGGGACGGCCAGCAGGCCGGTCACGTCGTGGTCGTCGATGAGTTCGAGCGCTTCCTCGGGGTCGAACGCCGAGTGCAGGACGACGGTCGCGCCCGCGACGAAGTGCGGATAGAGCCACGCGTCGGTCGTGACCATATGGTACCACGGCGAGGTACACAGCGCGACGTCGGTCTCGTCGATGCCGTGCTCCATTATCACCTGGATCGCACCGTACCAGAGCTTTTCTTGGTCGAACGAGACGGCTTTCGGGACGCTCGTCGTCCCGCTCGTGTACAGGACGGCACACTCATCACCCGCCGGGAGCGACGCGTCGAGATCGGTGTCGGCGCCGGCGAGGACCGCCTCGTAGGATTCGACGTTCTCGTGGTCGACGTCCCGGTCGCCGGCGTGGATGGCGACGTCGAACGCGCCGCGGTCGAGCAGTTCCAGCGCGTCGTCGGCGTTGGCGTCGTCGAAGAGGAGCGCTTCCGCCGCCGCGGTCTCGGACATTCGTTCCAGTTCGCCGACGGTCGCCCGATAAGAGAGTTGCGCCGTCGCGACGCCCCGTTTGTTGCCGGCCAGCATCGCCTCGATAGCCGACACGTGGTTGATTGCGAGCACGGCGCACCGCTCGGTACCGACCCGTTCTGTGAGCGCGTTCGCCAGCCGCGTGCTCCGCTCGTCCAGTTCGGCGTACGTGAACGAACGGCCATCGTCGGTCACGAGGGCGAGTTTGTCGGGATAACAGCGAACCGTCCGTTCGAGGGCGTCACCAAGTCTCATAGTAGGTCTGTTAGAAACCACCAAGCCTACCGCGACATTAATTGTTTTGATTGTCCCATATCAGTATTTGCACGTTTCAGCCGCCGACACGGCGCGATACGGGCTGTATACAGTATTGTTTGCGCCGGACGACGTGCGATATCGGCCCCGCAGGGACGCCAAGACGACGCGTCGCACTTATCACCGACGGCACGGAATCGGCGCGTATGGCACCGACGTGGGAGGACTTCGGCGCGCTCGGCCGCCTGCTCGCGTACGTCCGACCGACGTTTATGCTCCCCGCAGTCGGGATGTCCGCCTACGGTGCCGCGCTCGCTCCCGCGTCGTCGTTCGCTCTCGTCCTCGCCGTGCTCCACGCCGTAACTGTCGGCCTCGCGCTGTTCGTCGCACACCTTCGGGACGGACTCGTCGATGGCCACCAGCGCGGCGAGGAAACGCCGCTGCTCTCCGTCGCAGGGTTTCGCTGGAGCATCGGTGTCGGCGCCGCCGTCGTTCTCGCGCTCGCCGCGATACTGCTGGTCGCTGGAGGCGTGATCGCCGCGGCCTCCGCCATCGCGCTGCTCGCGCTCGCACTGTTGCACGCGCCATACCTCGATCGACACCCGCTGACGGTGACAGTGGACTATCCGTTCGGGATTGGTATCGCGATCGTTGGCGGCTACGCGACGCAGACCGGCGGCGTCGCCGTGGCCGTCGTCGCCGTCGCGGCCGCCTTCGGCGCGTTGCTCTCCGGCATCAAGATCGGGATCGACCGCCTCGACGCGGCGTTCGATAGAACCATCGACAAGCGGACGATCCCCGTCGCGTACGGGGCTGCGAACGCTGACAGAATCGCGTTCGGCGTCTTCGGTGGGACCGCACTCCTCACTGTTGGGTTCGGAGCCGCTGGCGTCGCCGGCACGGTCGCACTCGTCCCGGCGTTCGCGCTCGCCGCTGCGGCCGTCCCAGTCGGGTGTCTCGCGGCGACAGCGCTCGCGACCGACGAGCGCGCCGTCCAGATCCAGATGGCACTCACGTACGTCTTCGCCGTGCTCCTGTTTCTGTCGACCTGCGGCGGCGAGTGTGCGGGCCTAGACCTCCTGCAGCGGGCGCTCGAAGTGCTCTCCGGCTCCTAATGGGGTCGGAACGACACTCAGCGATATGCGAGCGTCAGATCGATCTCGTCGGTCGCCGCCCGCAGGTGATCGAGAATCTCGCCCTCACACCGCTCTTTCGACATCCGGTGGGCGGGCCCGGCGACGCTCAGCGCACCCTGTATCTCGCTGTTGACCATCAGCGGGACGCCGATCGCCTGGATCCCTTCGAGGTCCTCACTGAGGTTGAGGGCGTAGCCCTGCTCGCGGATCTGTTCGAGTTCGTCGTAGAGACGCTCCCGATCGGTGATCGTGTTCTCCGTGCGTGCAGGGAGCCCGTGCTCGTCGACGATCCGTTCGACTTCCTCGTCCGGCAGGTGCGCGAGGATCGCTTTCCCGCCGGAGTTGAAGTGCATATGGACCTGCGTGCCCAGAATCGTGTTGACGTCGATGTCGTTGTCGCCGCCGCGGCCGTAGACGTAGATCGCTTTGCCGTTCTGATGGGTGATGAGCCACGACATCTCGCCAGTCTCCGCTTCGAGTCGGTCGACGGCGAACATCCCCGACTGGAAGATGTCGAGTTGGCTGCGGACGTACTGCCCGTACTCGAAGAACTTCAGCCCGAGGTGGTACTGTTGGCCTCGTTTGACGACCAGGCCACGGTCCCGCAGCGCCGTCAGGTGACCGTGAACCGTGCTCTTGGCGATATCGAGCCCCTCAGCCAGTTCGGTGACTCCGGCACCGTCGAGATTTTGGATGTGTTCGACGATGTCGAATAGCGTCTCGTCGGACTTGATCCCTCGTCCTTCGTTCGGTCCCTGTTCCATACCAACTCTCACTGGACGATAGACAAGTATTTGTCGTGTACGTGGCAGTCGATACTTCACTACAATTTCACCGGGAGACAGAACTATTATTCGATGTCATCGAACACAGAAGCAGTATAGCAGCGAACATAACAACCGTACGGGTGTTACCACGAGCGTGTTCGAGATTTTCGAACGGGATTCTCGACTCGGCGCGCGAAATTCGACGGTTCAGCTATGTTCACTCATTGCACGACAATCTGTCCCGTGTTAAGGGACAGCAATTTGTTCGACAGCATCGAACAGATCACGGCGAGGCGTCTCGCCCTAACCCGGCGTCGCGGAACCGTGCAGCCAGTTCGACGTACGTCTCGTTCGTCTCCTCGATCTGCGCCAGTTGTGAGTCGGTGAGAGGGCGCGTTTCCGCGGGCGTGCCGTACGCCAAGTGTCCAGAGGGAATGGTCTGATCTTGCAGTACGACTGCGTTGGCGGCGACGATACAGTGATCTTCGACGGTCGCACCACCCATCACCGCACTCTGCATCCCGATCAGCGAGTGATCCTCGACGTCGGCGTAGTCGACGACGGCTCCGTGGCCGACAGTCACGTTGTCGCCCAGCGACGCGCCGTGAAGCGTCGTGAACTCCTGGACGTTCGTCTCTTTCCCCACGTCGACCACCGTCCCGTGGCCACGCAAGCAGACGTACGGCCAGATGCTCGCTCGTTCGTCGACGGCGACGTCGCCCACGAGATACGCCATCTCGGAGACGAAGGCGCTGTCTGCGACCTCGGGTTTGGACCCCTCGAACGCTCGTTGCATACGTCTGCTACCCAGATCCGTGAGTATAAACCCAGGTGCCGTCCGGTGACGTGAGGTGTCGCTCTACCGTCCCGTTATCCGAGACAGAGTTCGGTCACGTCGAACAGTATTCAACAGTATTCGAGAGAGTACAGTGCTGTCGTCGGATTCGAAGCGGGGAATCGCTGAAACCACCGCCGAAATATAAGTAGGTGGCCGATGCAGAGAGGGTATGGTTCGAGTACTACTCGCACTCGACGACGACATCCCGCAGGCGCACGCACAGACGAACGCGATCGAAGATATGGTCGAGACGGCCAGCGGCGCGGAAGTGTTCATCCTGCACGTCTTCAGCGACAATCCGGAAGGCGCGTCAGTCCAGCAGGTCGAAGCCGTCCGCGAAGCCCAGGACCGACTCGAAGCCCTCGGCGTCGACGTCGAACTGCTCGAAGCGAGCGGGTCACCCTCCGAAGAGATTCTGGAGTACGCAGCGGAGTACGACGTGGATCAGATCTGCGTCGGCGGTCGAAAGCGCTCGCCAGCGGGGAAAGCCCTCTTCGGCAGCGTGACGCAGGACGTGATTCTCGGGACACACAAACCCGTGCTCGTCTGCGGAAGCGAAGAGGAAGACGAAGAGTAACTCGGCGCAGGGTCGATCGACCCCGGTCCCGTTCGCCGCTCGTCCGAGATATCCGACGACGACCGTCGCTACTGGTCGCCGATCGCCGAGTCGAGGTTCCGTTCGAGCGCCTCGACGCTCCGACGGATCTCTGCGACCTGTTCGGTCTGTTGTTGGTTCGCCGCCGCGAGTTCTGCGACTTCGTCGGCGATCCGTTCGACGCCTTCGACCGTGGTGCCGAGCATCGCAGAGATGTCTTCAGCGCTCGTCGCCTGCTCGTCGGTCGCGGTCGCGATCTGTTCTAACTGCTCTGAGACGTCCGCGATCGCCGACTGGATCTCCCGTTGGTTCTCGTTGACCGTCTCGATCTGGCGTTCGATTTCGTCGACCCGTTCTGTGGTCTGTTCGATGCCGTCAACCGTGTCGGTCGCGATCGTCGCGATCGACTCGACGAGCCCTTCGATCCGATCGGCTTCGGTCTTCGACTCGGCCGCAAGCGACTTCACTTCGTCCGCGACGACGGCGAATCCGTCGCCCGCTTCGCCGGCTCGGGCCGCTTCGATCGACGCGTTCAGCGCGAGGATGTTGATCTGATCCGCAATGTCGTCGATCACGGCGACGACGTCGTCGATCTCTTCGACGCGTTCGGCGAGGTTCGCGGCGTCGTCGGCCATCCGGTCACTCGCGTCGGCGACATCTTCGACGGTCCGTAGCAGTTCCGCGGTCGACTCCTCGGACTCGGTCGCGAGATCGGCCGTCTCGGAACTCTGTGAACTGATCGTCTCGACGCTGGCGGCGACTTCCTCGGTCGTGGCGCTGAACGTCTGGATGTCGTCGTCGACCTCTCTGACGTGTGCCGCTTCCTGTTCGGCGACGTCAGCGATCACGTCGACATTCGTCGTGACCTGTGAGGACGCCGCTTCGAGTTCGCCGACCGTATCTTCGAGGTCCTCACTGACTTGTTTCTGGACGTGCTCCATCGACTTGCGCTGTTCGACGATGTCCGTCACGCGGCTCACGACCTCGAACGCGCCGACGACGTCGCCGTCGGGAGCTGACAGCGGGATGCCGGTCGCGCGGACGTGCCACTCCTCTCCCTCCTCGTTGGTCCCGGACCTGATCTCTGACTCGCGGACGGTTTCGCCGGTGCGAGCGACCTCCTCGGCGAGCGTTTCTGTCGTGCTCTCAGTGCCGATGATTTCGTTTGCGGGTCGCCCGAGCACTTCCTCAGGAGAGAGACCCATAAACTCCGCGTGCTCGTCGTTCCAGTGAGTCAGTCGGCCGTCGTCGTCGACGACGAGCACCGGCTCGGGAAACTCCGCGGCGAGTTCGTCGAAGAGGTGTCGCCAGTAATCGCGTTCTGCGCGATACCGCTCGGCCTCGTCGTAGTCGTCCGGGACGTCCGGAGCGAGAGAGGCTGTCTCGATCGGGGGTGATTGTGTCATTGCGAGGTGCGTATCCGTGTCACTATTTAACTGATTCGCACAGTTTTCACAGCTGATATTCGTATCTGGCCCAGGGGAACGCCGCTAGGGGGTAGTGCACGAACGGGTGACTCGTTTCTGCGGTGGCACGACAGCGCAGACGCTACTCGTAACTCCGCCGCTTGACGAGCGCAGTGGCCTCGTAGCTGACGACGACGTCGTCCTCTTGGTTCAGCCCCTCGAAGTGGGTCGTGACGTAGCCTCGGTCGTCGTGTTCCGAGGACGGACGTTTGTCGATAATTTCGGTATGGAGATGCAGTCGGTCGCCCGGTGCAACCGGTTCGCGCCAGCGGATGTTGTCGGCACCGACGCCGGCCAGCGCTGCCAGCGGGTCGGGATCCTCCGTGAGCAGTCGCATACACATCGCCATCGTGTGCCATCCCGAGGCGACGAGTTCCCCGAAGACCGAGTCCGCGGCGGCCTCCTCGTCCGTATGAAACGGCTGTGGGTCGTACTTTTCGGCGAACTCCTTGATCTCTGCTGCCGTCACGTCGTAGGCGCCGAACGTCGCCATCGAACCGACCTCGACGTCCTCGTAGTACCGCATATTCTTCGCACGCTCGCCCACGTCGAAAACCCTTCGACGCCCGGAACGGGATAGGGCGGGGCCGAGCGCGAACTGCGTTCAGCGGCGGATGTGCAGCAGCGTACCGCAAAGGTTTACGTGGGGTAGTCCGAACGGTGTGGTATGGCGCAACAGTTCGACCTCGAAGAGGCTGCTGAGGAGGCTGAGGACCTACCGGACCCGCGAGAGATCGTCTCGAAGGACGAGGAGATCCCGATCGAAGAGCTGTTCGACGAGGACTTTATGCAGGAAAACACCGACTTCGACACCTTCGAGGAGATGGTCGCAGCGAGTCCCTCCGACGCGACGTCGGCGGACGACCTCGAACTGGTGCCCGACGGTGAGTGGGACGAGTTCGTCGCCGAGACCACCGTCTTCGACGACGAGGAGGAGATGGTGTTCGCCGTGCGCGACCACTGGGTCGCCGAGAAGCTCGGTCTGAACTAACCACGCTGGCCGGCGGCGCGGATCGCGACGCCATTTTCACGCCGACAGCGCTCGCTGTATCCAACAAAAACGGCCGTGTTCGGCCGTCTCCGCCCGAGTCAACCACAACGATTATGAGGTACGTGTGGTAACAGATGCATAGACACGATGAGTTCAAACGATGCCGACCAGCCAGTGTTGATCGCCGGTGCCGGACCCACCGGAATGACTGCGGCCCTCGCGCTTCACGCCCGCGGCGTGCCCGCAGCGATCATCGAGGCGGACTCCGAAGATCGTGACCGCGCCGGCAGCCGCGCGATCTACGTTCACGGATCGACGCTCCGGACGCTCGAACGGATCCACCCCGGACTTGGAACGGACCTCGTCGAGGAAGGCCTCGTCTGGCCGACCCGTCACACGATGTGGCGCGGCAAGACCGTCTTCCGACGCACCTACGACAACCCCGGCGGCGACGGCGAGATCCCGCACTTCACGAGCCTGCCGCAGGTCGTCACCGAGGAATATATGCACGAAGCTCTCGACGAAGTCGGCATCGACATCCACTGGGACGCCGGCGTCGAGAGCGTCGAATCGACGCCCGACGGCGTGCACGTCGAGACCGCAGACGGCCAGGAGTGGGAGACGCCGTACCTGATCGGTGCCGACGGTGGGGGCTCGCAGGTCCGCAAGGAGATCGGTGCCGAGTTCGAGGGCGAGCAGTCCGAGAACTCCTTCATCATCGTCGACGTCAAGACGCTCGACGACAACACGATCGAAGAGGAGCCGATCCCGTTCGAGCGCCTGTTCCACTACGACTCTCCGAACGCCGACGGCCGCAACGTGATGCTCGTGCCGTTCACCGGCGGCTGGCGGCTCGACATCCAGTGTCTCGGCGACGACGACCCCGAGGAGATCTCCAGCGACGAGCAGATGCGGGAGTTCGTCGGCAAGATTATGGGCGAGGAGTACAAGGACAACATCCAGTGGACCTCGACGTACAAGTTCCTACAGGTCCAGGCCGACACGTTCATCGACGAGAACCGCCGCGTCCTGCTCGCTGGTGAGGCCGCACACCTGCTCGCGCCGTTCGGCGCCCGCGGGATGAACTCCTGCGTCGCCGACGCCGACGAGGCCGCCTCGGCCGTCGCCGTCGCGACGCGCTCGAACGACGCCGTCGCTCGCGACGAGGTCGAACTCTACGCCGCCCGCCGAGAGCGCGCGGCCGAGTACAATATCGAGGCCGCCGGTCAGGCGCTCGATTACCTCCAGGGCGACACGCCCGTCACCGTGCTCCGCAAGGAGGCCGCGGCGTCGCTCGCAGATTACTTCGAGCCGGCCGGCGAGTACCTCGACGACGCGCCGTACGGTCCGCACACCCCGCCGCCGATCGCCTCGACCGGCCGCGGCAACTACTGAATCGCCCGCGTCACATCGGCGGTCGGGATCCGCCGTTCGTTTCTGACCCGGCAGCGAGGAGCGCAGCTCCGCAGGTCCGTCTCGTGTAGACGGTAACTCGGGTCGCGATCTGTCGTCTGTCTACTATGTGTCCAAAAGAGACGAGTGAGCCGACGGCTCCCCTCAGTAGTTCCGGTAGATGAGGTCGCGCTGAATCGCGCCGACGCCCTCGTAGATCATCGGCATCCTCGCGTCGCGATAGACGCGAGCGATGCGGTTCTCGTCGAGGAGGCCCTGTCCACCGTGGAGCTTCATCCCCGTTTCGGCGCACTCGGCGGCGACCTCAGTGGCCTTGGCTTTCGCCATCGCGGCCCACCGCTCGGCGTCTTCGCCTGCCATCACGTGTTCGACGGCCCGCCAAAGCAGCGCCCGGGCGCTCTCGAACTCCATCCGCATCTCCGCGAGATCGTGCTGGACCGACTGGAAGTCCGAGACGGTGCGACCGAACTCCTCGCGGTCGTGAACGTAGTCCCACGCCTCTTCGATGGCGGCCGCGGCGAGTCCGATCCCCTGGGCGGCGACGCGGACGCGCCCGTGGTTGAAGAACTCCGCGACCATCCGGAACCCATCACCGCGTTCGCCGATGAGGTTCTCCGCGGGCACGCGGCAGCCGTCGAACGTGATGTGAGCCTGCTCGGATGCGCGCATCCCCATCTTCTCGGGGATGTGCTCGGCCTCGTACCCCTCGGCGTCGGTCGGGACGATCAAGAGCGAGTGGTTGCCGTGTCGGTCGTCGGTGTCCTCGGTGCGGACGTAGACGGTGATCCAGTCGCCCGAGATTCCGTTCCCGATCCAGTACTTCTCGCCGTTGATGACCCACTCGTCGCCGTCGCGGTGGGCAGTGGTTTCCATCCCGGCGAGGTCGCTGCCGGTGTCGGGTTCGGAGATCGCCATCCCGGTCCGCTGTTCGTACTCGGCGATGGGTCTGAGGTAGGTCTCTTTCTTCTCTTCGCTGCCGAACGCTTCGATGATGTTGGTCCCGAAGCTCTGGCCCATCAACGCGAGTCCGATCCCGGCGTCCGCCCGGAAGAACTCCTCGGCGGTCGCGACGACTTCCGCGAGCGAGCGCCCGAGCCCCCCGTAGGCGGGGTCGATTTCCTGCGCAACGAGTTCGGCGTCGCGTCCGGCCTCTACGACGTCGACCGGGTACGATCCCGACTCGAAGTACTCGGCTGCGACGGGGCGGATGTGTTCGTTTGCAAACGACCGAGCCTGCGATTTCACGTCGTGTGCGTCCTCGGGGACGACGGCATCTGTGAGTATATCGGATTTCATATCTTTGTGTTGTGGTGTTTAGTATTCGTAATCTATTTTCGTGTACTTTCGATCACTCGCCGAGCGGGAGTTCACCCTCTGTCTCGATGAACTGCTCGCGGAGGTCCTTCTTGTCGAACTTGTGCGTCGTGGTCTTGGGAATCTCGTCGACGAACCGGAAGACGTCCGGGAGCCACCACTTCGGGAACGTGTCGAGCAGGTGTTCCCGCAGGGACTCCTCGTCGACGGCTGGATCTTCGGTCACGACGAACGCGACCGGCCGTTCCTGCCACTTCTCGTGCGGCACGCTGACGACGGCCGCCTCGGCGACGCCGTCGGCGTCGATGAGCGAGTTCTCTAGCTCGACCGAGGAGATCCACTCGCCGCCGCTCTTGATCGCGTCGTCGATGCGGTCGACGATGTCGAGGTAGCCGTACTCGTCTATCGTGCCGACGTCGCCCGTCTTGAACCACCCGTCGTCGGTGAACGAGTTCGCGTTCGCGTCGGGGCGCTCGAAGTAGCCGTCGGTGAGCCACGGCGACCGCGCGTGGATCTCGCCCGGCGTCTCCCCGTCGTGCGGAACGGGATCGCCGTCCTGGGTCCGCAGGCGTATGCGCGCACCCGGCGCAGGGATCCCAGCCTTCCGCTTGAGTTCGTAGCGCTTCTCCTCTGGGAGGTCCTGCATCTCCGTCGTCTCGAAAGTGTTCGCTAGGTGCGGCGAGGCCTCTGTCATCCCGTAGCCCTGGTAGATGGGCGCCTCGTACACTTCCTCGTACTTCTGCATCAGCGACGCCGGCGGGGCGCTCCCCCCTGTCAGCACGCGGTCTAAGCTGTCGAGCGGTTCGCCTGCGACGGATTCGAGGTAACTGTCCATCTCGATCCAGATCGTCGGGACCGCGGCCGCGGCCGTCACGTCCTCGGCGTCGATGAGGTCGGCGACGTCCTGGGGGCCGGTGTGTTGCCCCGGTAAGACCAGCTTCGACCCGTAGAACGTCGCCGAGTACGGGAAGCCCCAGCCGTTGACGTGGAACATCGGCACGACCGGCATCACCGTGTCGTTCTCGCCGACGCCGAAGACGTCGACGTGGCCGTGGACCAGCGTGTGCAGGAACATCCGCCGGTGGCGGTACTGGACGCCCTTCGGGAGGCCCGTCGTTCCCGAAGTGTAACACAGCGCGAACTCGCGCTCTTCGTCGAGTTCGGGCCAGTCGTACTCGGTGTCGTAGCCCGCGATGAACGACTCGTAGTCGACGACCGATTCCAGCGAGGTCTCGGGCACCTCGTCGTCGATGACGACGTACTGCTCGACGGTTTCGAGGTCGTCGGCGATGGCCTCGACCGTGTCGAGGAACGCGGGGTCGACGAACAGCATCTTGTCCTCGGCCTCGTTGATGATCTCGACGAGGTGGTGTTCCGGCAGCCGGTGGTTCGTCGTGTGGATGCTCCGGCCGCTGCAGGAGGGTCCGAAGTACAGTTCGTAGTGGCGGTAGTGGTTGACCGCCATCACCGACACGCGATCACCGAGGTCGAGACCGTAGTCGTCGAGTGCGTGCGCGAGCTGGCAGATGCGCTCGTAGGCGTCCGCGTAGGTGTACCGGTGGAGCGAGCCGTCTGAGAGCTTCGAGACGATCTCTTTGTGGTCGAAGAGATCGACCGCGCGTTGCAGGAACTTCGTGATCGTGAGCTCGTAGTCCTTCATTGCTCTGCGGGCTCGAATCGGTAGAACACTCGTTCCTGGTCGGTCGGGCCGTCGATGTCGACGATCTTCAACTGCACGGAGTCGCCGATTTCGAGGTCGTCGTACTCCGCGTCGTCGATGCGGGCCGACAGGCGCACGTCGCCGATGTCGACGACGCCGACGACGAACGGTACGTCGTCTTCCATCCCGATCGGCGCGCCCGCGCGGAGCGTCGAGAACGCGAACAGCGTCCCCTCGTGTGGCAGGTCCACGTATTCGAGATCGTCGCTCTGGCACTCCGGACAGACGATCCGGGGCGGGAACTGCAGGTCGCCGCAGTCCCGACACTGCGTCGTCGTCAACTGGCCGTCGCGGAGATTGTCGTAGAACTCGTGGATCTCCGTGTTCGCCTCGTCCTGCAGCTCGTAGAAGTCGAGCAGTCGCGGTAGCTCGATCGTCTCCGGAATCTCGACGACGTCTCTGTCCGTCCCGTGGTCGTTGTGGTTTTCGTCGCTCATTGTGGTCGCCCTCGCGCGAGAGTCATCACGCTGTGCACCGAGGCGCTGCCGCTGAGGTTGTGGATGAGTCCGGTCTCGGGGTCCGGCACCTGCCGTTCGTCCTCGACGGTTCCGCGGAACTGATTGAAGATTTCGAGCGCCTGTGAGACGCCGGTCGCGCCCAGCGGGTGCCCGCAGCCGAGCAGCCCGCCGCGCGGATTGACGCCGATGTCGCCGTCGAGTTCGCTGCGGCCGTCCTCGATGAACTGTCCGCCTTCGCCCTTCTCGACCCAGCCGAGGTCTTCGTACTCGATGATCTCGCTGATCGTGAAGCAATCGTGGACCTCCGCGACGTCGAGTTCGGCGAGCGGGTCGTCGATCCCGGCCTGTTCGTAGGCCTGCTCTGCGGCGGTCGTCGCCTGCGGCCACGCCGACATCGACGGGAGATTGTTGATGGAGTTGCTCGCCATACACGCCTGACCGCTGCCCGTGATCCAGGCGGCCTCGTCTGTCACCTCTCGGGCTTTCTCTTCGCTCATTAGGATCAGCCCGGCCGCGCCGTCGGTGACGCCGCTGCAGTCGTACAGACACAGCGGCGGCGACAACTCGAAGGAGTCGACGACGTCGTCGACGGATATCTCCTTTTGGTAGTGCGCGAACTCGTTGTGGGCGGCGTGGCTCTTGTTCTTCGCGCTGACTCGCGCCATCTGTTCGCGCGTGGTGTCGTACTCGTGCATATGCCGCTGGGCGATCATCGCGAAGTACGGCGGCGCGTTCAGCCCGTTGACGCCGTCGAACTCCCGGTCCATCACGTTCGTCATACTGGCCTGCGTCTCGGCCATATGCTCTCGCGGGAGGTTCATCTTCTCGACGCCGAGCACGAGCGCGGTGTCGAGTTGCCCGGACGCGATCGCCAGCCAGGCGTAGCGCAGCGCGGCCTGCCCGCTCGCGCACGCGAGTTCGGTCCGCGCGATCATACTGTCGACGTCGACGCCGAGGAGTTCCGCCACCATCGGCGCGACGTGCGTCTGGAAAGCGAACCGCTCGGGCTGGACGGAGCCGACGAACAGTCCTTCGATGTCTTTCGGTCCCACATCTGGGACGTCATCGAACGTCGCCTTGCCGGCCTCCTGAATGAGGTCCTTGTAGCTCGCCTCGCGGACGCCCCACTTCGCGTGGCCGCCGCCGACGATGCCGACGTTACGCGTCATCTCAGTCACCCCCGAAGTCCGGCTCTCGATCCTGGTTGAACGCCGCGACCCCTTCGAGCATATCGTCGGTGGTCGCGAGCAGGCCGAAGGCCTGACTCTCCATCGCGATTCCAGTCTTGAGGCTCGCGTTCTGCCCCTCGGTGATGACGCGCTTTGCCACTTCGAGCGCGGTCTGCGGGCCGTTCGCGAGGTCGGAGACGACGTCGTCGAGCGTCTCCTCGAACTCGTCCTCGTCGAGAGCGCGGTTGAGGATGCCCCAGTCTTCGGCCCGTTCGGCTGAGATCTGCATCCCGCGGTAGACCATCTCCTTCGTCCGCGGTTCGCCGATGAGGCGGACGAGCCGCTGGGTGCCGCCACCACCCGGGATCAGTCCGAGGTCGATCTCGGGGCTGCCGAGCGTGGAGCCTTCGGTCGCATAGCGGAGGTCGCACGCGAGCGTGATCTCTAGCCCCGCACCGAGACAGAAGCCGTCGATCTTCGCGATCGTCGGTCGCGGATAGTCGTAGATCGCTTCGACGGTCTCGTCGACGGTGGCCAGTTCCGTCGGCTCGGCCGTCGTGAAGCCGGTGATGTCCGCGCCGGCACTGAACGCGCGGTCGCCCGCGCCCTCGAAGACGACACAGCTGACTTCTTCGTCGTCGACGGTGTCGAGCAGGCGCTTGACCTCGTCGAACATATCCGTCGAGAAGGCGTTGAGTCGTTCCTCGCGGTCGAAGACGACGTTGAGGACGCCCTCGTCGGTCAGTTCGTGGCTCACGTAGTGGTAGGGGCCGCCGTCGCTGTAGTCGTAGAAGCCCCGCCCGGCGTCCTCGCCGGTGTGGCCGTTCTCGACCAGTTCGACGAGATACTCGGCCGGCTCGTAGCGCTCCGCGCCGGTCCGCTCGTGGAGGTCGCGGAGTTTTTCCACCACTCGATCGAGCCCGAGTTTGTCCGCAGTCCGGCAGGTCCCTTCGGGGAGGCCGCCGCCGAGACGCATTCCGATGTCGATGTCCTCGGGGTCGGCGACGTCGTCACCGATCAGCTTCGCCGCTTCGTTGATCATCCGGGCCTCGATGCGGAGCGTGTCGACGCCCTCGCCGTCTGTGGGTTCGTAGTTGACGCCCTCACTGTCCTCGTAGTCGTAGAAGCCCTTGCCGGTCTTCCGGCCGAGGTCGTCGTCTTCGACCCGGGACCGGATCGAATCCGGGACGGGCATATCCCACTGGTCGCGGGTGTGGGTGAAGATGTCGAGGCCGCCGAAGTCGTTGAGCTCGAACGGCCCCATCGGGTACCCGCGCTGGAAGACCATCGCGGCGTCGACGTCTTGGATGTCGACGTCGCCCTCGTCGAGCATAAACCCGGCTTCGCCCATCAGCGGCGTCAGCACGTTGTTGACGACGAACTGGGGGACGTCCTTGCGGACCCGGATCGGCGTCTTCTCGAGCGACTCGACGAACTCGATGCCCGCGTCGACGACGTCCGCTCGCGTCTGTTCGCCGGAGACGACTTCGACGAGGTCCATCTTGACCGGAGGATTGAAAAAGTGCATCCCGCAGACGTACTCGGGTCGGTCAGTGGCCATCGCGATGTCGCTGACCCGGAGACTCGACGTGTTCGTCGCCATAATCGTCTCCGCACCAGTGGCGGCGTCCACGTCCGCGAAGACGTCGCGCTTGATGTCGAGATCCTCGGGCGCGGCCTCGATCACGAGGTCGGCATCGGCGACCGCCGCCTCCAGATCGACCGTCGTCGAAATCCGATCGAGGACGGTGTCTGCGTCCTCTTCGATCTGGTTTTTCTCTGCGAGCTTGCCGAGACTCCACTCGATCTGCTCGTACCCGTCCTCTACGAGTTCTTCTTCGATATCGCGCATCACGACCTCGTAGCCCGCAATTGCGGCCACTTCGGTGATCCCGTGGCCCATATTGCCGGCTCCGAGAACCGCGACATTCTCGATTGCTTCGTCCATCGAGTGATAGTTCGGAGCTACCATAATTAATTTATCGGAGGTTTGCAGTATAATGTGGAAACAGTGGCCGGCGAAATCGGTACGCCGATAAGGATCTGCCGATCTCGTACGGTAGTAGGTGACTGGAGTCGTAAGACGGCCCTCCAGTCACGCGTGTTCGCGAGTGACACCAACTTTGTGCGGGATGTACTGTTTCGTCTTCGTACGAAATATTCGGACGCTTTCAGGGCGCGTATTGGTAGTTGACTGAGACGATGTTCGCAGACTTTTGGACCTCTCTGACGAACTCGTCTCGTTGCTCGTCGTCGAGGAGTCGATCGCTCGGACAGACGATCCCGACTGAGCCGAGAACGCGATCCTCGACGCGGACGGGTGCCGCCACCGCGCCCATCCCGACCACCTGCTCGTCCCGGTCGATACTGTATCCCCGCTCGCGGACTGCTTCGAGTTCGGCGGTCAGTTCTTCGGGATCGGTGATCGAGTTCGCGGTCTGCGCTGGTAGCCCGCGCGTCTCGATGATGCGCTCGATGGACTCCTCGCCGAGATGGGCCAGAATGGCTTTGCCGCCCGCGTGTGTGTGAATCGGTGTCCGGAATCCGGGATAGATCCCCAGTTGGAGGGAGTCCGATCCGAATTCCGTGTGGAGAATAACGAATTCGCCCCGCTCTTCGACGTTGACGCTGGCCTGTTCTCCGGTCTTTTCTACCAGACGTTCGAGTTCGGGTTTAGCGACGTGAAATAGCCGATTCCGGTACTTCACCTGGCCACCCAGTTCGAGCAGTTGGAATCCGAGCCGGTAGGTACCGTCGTCGTTGACCACGTAGCCCATCGTTCGCAGCGTCCGCAGGTAGTCGTGGACGGTGCTCTTCGGGAGATCGAGTCGTCGTGCCAGGTCGGCGACCCCGACCTGTTTCTCCTCTTTGAGTACTTCCATTATCTCGAACGCTCGTTGGACCGTCTTCAGCGGTGGTGTGTCGTCGCTCATTCTTACGCTGTGCATCAGACTCGACGGACCTAAAGACACCGGTTATTTCGGACAGTACGTCGATCGAATCGTCGGAGCCACTCTCGCGGCGAAACTGTTGTATAGAGGCTCCTTTTCCGTACTAAGACAGGACTAACAGACAGTGTGGCCCGACAATCGGATCGGCTAATAGTAAAAAAGCAGACGCGTTGAGTGTGAGAAGGTATAGTAGCATTTGCAAGTCCTCACGCATCCGATCGTACGCTGTCGTGCGGTCGGATGAGCAATCAGTTGCAAATGCTACTATAGAGTTAGGATTCCGTCCGACATTCTCAGACGCCACGCTGGACATTTCAGACATACGTTCTGGCCAGAGGTGATGGGACGCTTGCGGTCGTCCGGCAACGAACGCGGTCCTCTCACGTGCCGAACGCAGACGTGATTCGGCGAACTGTCAGCCGTTCACCGAGGCGAAGGCTGTGGACCTTTCGTGGCCAGGACGTACGGAGAATTATTACTCGGAATCGTGTTTCGTCCCACGGGTCGGCCAGCAAATTAACCCCACCACTGTCGCGGGGTCCTAACGGAAGTACAATTGTTATTCTCTCCGTGACGGAACGTCCGGAGCGAAGGACGTGTCCCACTCTTGTCCGGCGCCTCTGATCGGCGCATTCCGGCGGTTTGGGTCTGGGTGTGGCACCGGCTCGTCCAACGCTGTTCGGCGATATTGGACACGAGACCGACGAGGGCATCTGTCCGGGGCCAGATAATAGTACACAAAGTATATATACGCAAGAGAAAATAAGACAGGTATGGCTACATCCGAGCAACTGACTGACTCCGCTCACTTCTCGGTCGAGAACATCGGTGGGATCGACCAGACTGAGGTCGATATTCCGCCCGGCGTGACGGTTCTCACCGGTAAGAACGCGACGAACCGGACCTCCTTCCTCCGATCGATTATGTGTGCGATGGGGAGCCAGCGGGCCTCTCTGAAAGGCGACGCAGACGAGGGTCGCGTCGAGATGACGCTCGACGGCGACACTTACGAGCGAACGCTCAAGCGAGTGGGTGACGACGTCACCTTCGAGGGCGACGGCTACCTCAACGATCCCGAAGTCGCCGACCTGTTCGCATTCCTGCTCGAAACCAACGACGCCCGTCAGGCGGCCGCCCGTGGCGACCAGCTTCGTGACGTCATTATGCGACCTGTCGACGTCGACGCGATCCGCGCGGAGATCCGCCGACTCGAAACCGAGAAGGGCGACATCAACGACGAGTTGGCTAACATCGAGTCGCGAAAGCGCGACCTCCCGCAACTCGAACAGCGGCGCAACACCCTCCGTGAGAAGATCGAGGACAAGCGCGAGGAACTCGCCGAGCTCGAAGACGAGATCGACGACAGCAGCCGGGACGTCGAGCAGGGACGGAAAGAGCAGGCCGAACTCGAAGAGAAACTCCAAGAGCTGCGGCAGACCCGCTCGGAACTCGAAACCATCCGCCGCAAGATCGAGCGCCAAGAGGAGAGCATCTCGTCGCTGAAGCGCGAACGCAGCGACCTCGAGTCGGATCTCGACGATCTGCCGGAGACGCCGATGGGCGACCACCGGGACCTCGAATCCGAGATCGATCGGCTCCGTACGGAACGGCAGGATCTGAACACGGAGATCAACGAACTCCGCAGTCTGATACAGTACAACGAAGAGCGCCTCGAAGCCGAGGACTACGAACTGCTGCAGGACGGGGGCGCGGCCGCCGAGGAGAGCGGCGGCTCGCTCACCGACCAGTTGGTCGACTCCGACTCCGAGACGGTCGTCTGCTGGACCTGTGGCTCCTCGGTCGAGCGCGAGCAGATCGAATCGACGATCGACCGGCTGAAATCGCTCCGCACCGAGAAGGTCGACGCGCTCAACGACGTCAAAAGCCAGCTCGAAGAGCTGAAACAGGAGCAGCGAGAGGCGACCAAGAAGCAGCGTCGTCGAACTGAAATCGAACGCAAACTCGACGATATCGAGGCGGAACTCGACCGGCGTGACGAGCAGATCGACGCGCTGAAAGCGAACCGCGAAGGCCTGACCGACGAGGTCGAGTCTCTGGAGTCCGAAGTGGAGAGCCTCGAATCGGCGGACTTCGACGAGATCCTCACGCTGCACAAAGAGGCGAATCAGCTGGAGTTCGAGATCGACAGCCTCGAATCCGACCTCGACGACGTGACGAGCGAGATCGAAGAGATCGAAGCCGACGTCGAGCGCGCGGACGACCTCCGGGAACAGCGCACGGAACTCGTCGACGAACTCACCGACCAGCGGACGAAGATCGACCAGATCGAGGCCGAAGCGGTCGACTCGTTCAACGAGCATATGGAGTCGATCCTCGACCTGTTGGGATATGAGAACATCGAGCGTATCTGGATCGAGCGGATCGAGGACGCGGGCTCGACGAACGGGCAGACGCGCTTCGAGCTGCACATCGTGCGGACGACCGAGAACGGCGCGGCCTACGAGGACACGATCGACCACCTCTCGGAGAGCGAACGAGAGGTAACGGGACTGATCTTCGCGCTCGCGGGCTATCTCGTCCACGACCTCCACGAGTCGGTGCCGTTCATGGTGCTCGACTCGCTGGAAGCGATCGACTCCGACCGGATCGCCGCGCTCGTCGAGTACTTCGCGGACTACGCGGACTTCCTCGTCGTCGCGCTGCTGCCGGAAGACGCCCAGGCTCTCGACGACCGGTTCACGCGCGTGACTTCGATCTGAGCCCGATCGGGACCGACAGCCCAGTACATTTTTCAGACCCTTCGGCGAAAGAACCCCAATGTCAAACACGACCGACAATCGACCATCGAGCAAGGTGGCGCGGCTGATCTCCGAATACGGCCTCGACGGCCTCGGAGACGAGCTCGAAGCCCGCTGGACGGGCGACGGCGTCGAGCGGACGAGCCTGCGCGACCTCGCGGACTACTTCAACGAACGACTCCTGGAGCAAGCCCTCATCGACGCCGGAATGAGTGCGCTCGAGAGCGATGTCTCCTCGACGTACGAGAATCTGACCGACGATGACGTCAGTACAGGTGTCAGAACAGACACGCGCAATCGCCTCGAACAGAACGGCGTCGACGTCGACGCGCTCGAATCCGACTTCGTCAGTTACCAGGCGATCAGATCGTACCTCACCGAGTACCGCGACGCCGAGTACCGGCGACTCTCCGACGAGGAGAAAGTGGAGAAGGACCTCCAGAGCATCCAGCGACTGATGACGCGGACGCTCTCCGTTACCGAAGAACGCATCGAGAAGCTTCGCGAGACCGGCCGGATCGACGTCGACGAGTTCGAGGTGCTCTTGGACGTGCAGGTGCTCTGTCAGAACTGCGGCGAACAGTACTCTATCTCGGAGTTCCTCGAACAGCGCGGCTGTGAGTGTCAGCGCGACTGACGCTGACTGTCGTTCACTCTGCACTCAGAGAGTTCCTGTTGGTTGCGCTAAAATTCGAGTTCGGCGGCGACCCAACGCAGAACGTATGTCGGACTCCGCGTCCCCCTGGACGGCTATCGTCGCGTTCGAAAGTGATTACGCAGCCGATCACGCTGTCGTGCAATTACGTTCGTGACGACGTGCGAATGATACGGAAGTTCTGTATATGAAAACAAATCTCGGAACACGACGCTGACTGAACGCCAATCGGAGTATGCAAACAACAGTACATCTGTTATTCGAGGCGCAGTTACGAGCGCTTTCAGTGACGGTACGTCATCGATTTTCCAGTAGAATATTAAATATGTTAGCGTATGAGCGAATTATTTACCAACTTCTACCACTACTTGCGCCCTAACATTTTGAGAAAATGCGCCCAAATCCTGATTTATCTAATTAATATCCAAAATCCATCTCTGGGCCAATTGTTTTGACATTGAAAATCCTCCACTTTCGTCGTAACTGCTTCAATCAGACAGTGATCGAACAGAGACTCGCTCTCCCGGCGCCGTCCTCCGGCACTACTCGACGTCGAGTCTGACATCGACGACGGCTGTACGGTCGTCAGTTCGGTCGGCGTCGTTCCTGGGGACCGTATGAAATCTGGTGTGACCTACGGCCCTCTCTGGGTTGGTCGTGTACAGGGGACACAGTCGAAAGACGAATATGTGCATAATGTGAGTTGTTGAATAATTCGCCCCCGTCACGTGCATCGAATCCGGAGCCGTCGACCACGTCGAAGTCCGAACATATATACAACCGATCGTCGATAACTCATCCGTGTTGAAACGGGAGCCAGCGGCGGGGGGCACAGCGCGGCGATGACGAACGTCGCTACCGCTATCGTTCGTGACCGCGCGGCCCTGTCGGTCCCGATCGGGCTCGTTGCAGCGGCGGGTGTGCGGCTCGGAGCGCCGTTCGATCCCGCAGGGGCGACGATGCTCGCCATTACCGCGTTCTGCATCGCGCTGTGGATCGGAAACCTCATTTCGCCCGCCTACACCGGCGTACTCTGTCTCGGACTCGTCGGCCTCGCGTTCTCGCTCGACCTCGCTCTCTCGGGGTTCCGCTCGCCTGCGACGTGGCTCATCGCGTTCGGTCTCGTGATGGGCGAGGCGACCCGGCGGAGCGGACTCGCCGAGTGGACGGGCCGCTGGATCGTCCACCGCGTCACGGTCGATGACCCCGCTGTGCATCCGGTCCGGACGTACCGTCGCTTACTGGCCGGCCTGTCGCTCGCCGGACTCGCTCTCGTCCTCGTGATCCCGGTCGGGATCGTCCGCGTGCTCGTCCTCGCGCCGGTCGCACTCGAAGTCGGCGACCGGTTCGACGCCCGGGACGCGAAGCTCGGGCTGTTCTTCGGTCCGATTCTGATCACGTATCTCGGGACCGTCGCGGTGCTCACCGGTGGCTCGCCGAACATCGTCGTGCTCGGGATCTTCGAGTCGATCACGGGGGCGTCGATCGCTTGGACCGAGTGGTTCGTCCTGCTCTTTCCCGTGATGGGCGTCGGTCGACTGCTCGTGATCCTCGGCGTCGTCTACGCGCTCTATCGGCCGCAGGCCGACTGGACGATCGAGGAACAGACGTCGACGTTGCGGTCGATGACGGGTTCCGAACGCCGGATGCTCGCGTTCCTCCTGGCGGGCGTCGCCCTCTGGGTGACTGACGTGTTCCACGGACTGCACCCGGTGTACGGCGCGATGTTCGTAGCGGTGCTCGCGTTTCTCCCGGGAATCGGCATCGCGGATTTCGAGGACACCGTCGGCGGTATCGACTTCTCGATTCTGTTCTTCATCGCCGCCGTGCTGGCGATCGGCGAGGGGCTGACTCGGACGAACGTCGCGTCCGCACTCGCCGAACGCCTCCTGACTATCGTCCCGACTGAGGCACCGCTTTTTGCGGTGCTCGCGATCGTCTTTTTGTTTACGGTGGGGCTGATGTTCGTCATCAGCGGCTTGGCCGCTGCGAGCGTCGTGACGCCCGTCGTCGTCGCGTTCGCCGCCGATGCGGGCCTCCCAGTCGTACCGATCACGTTGACGGAAGCGGTTGCGCTCCAGATGCCGTTCTTCCCCTATCAGTCGGCCGTCCTCGTCGTCATCTTAGCGTACGAAATCGTCGAGGCGCGAGAACTGATCCGCGTCGTCTCCGCGGTCACGCTCGCGACGATTCTCATCTTGGTGCCGATCCAACTCGGAATCCTGGCGATGGCCGGGTGAGTGACGGACGCAAGCACGTGACGGCAGCGTGCGCGTGAACACCGCTCGCGATCCGTGGGCGACGGGTTTTTGTATTCGCTTGCGTATTTGCGTACGATGCTACACGCACACGGATCGCTGCTGACGGTCGACGTCGGCGACCGCACAGCGGAGACGACGAACATCGACGAGGAACTCTCGGAGTTCATCGGCGGTCGCGGCGTCTCGACCAAGTTGGCGCACGACCGGATCCCCTACGACGCGGATCCCCTCGGCCCGGAGAACCGGGTCTACCTCGCCTCCGGGCCGCTCCAGCAGTCCTCGATGAGCTTCACGGGGCGGATGAATCTGACCGGCCTTTCGCCGCTCACCGACGGGATCCTCTCCTCGAACGCCGGCGGCTACCTCTCGCGGAACTTCGTCGGCACCGGTCACTCGGTCGTCGAGGTCGCGGGCGCGAGCGACGAACTCCTTGCCGTGCACGTCCGCGACGACGGCGTCGAGTTCGAGGCCGTCCCCGAGCTGGAAGGAGCGACCGTTCCCGAGGTCACGGAGGCGATGAACGAGCGCTACGGCCTCGAGAGCGAGAACCTCGTGACGATCGGTCCGGCGGGCGAAAACGAGGTCCGGTTCGCCTCGGCGATGACCTACGACGAGCGCGCCTTCGGTCGCGGCGGACTCGGCGCGATCCTGGGCTCGAAGAACGTCAAGTGTCTCACGTTCGAGGGCGACTCCGCGCCCGAGATCGAGATGCCCAACGAGGACGTCCAGATGGACGTTCACCGCCAGGCCGCGACCAGCGACGACATCTTCCGCCGACAGGGGACGACTCATCTCGTCCAGATTCTCAACGACAACTTCTCGCTGCCGACGCGATACTTCTCGGAGCTCTCCTTCGAGAACGCCGAGAAGATCAACGGCGACCGCGTCGAGGAGAAGAAGTACAAGAAGGCAGCCTGTTCGGTGTGCGCGTTCGCGTGTAAGCTTCCGACCCGCGACGAGGCGAGTGGGCTGGAGACCGAAGGGCCGGAGTTCGAGACGATTATGGCCTTCGGCAGCAACTCCGGCGTCGACGACATCGTTGACGTGATGAAGTCCAACGATATGTGCGACGACCTCGGGATGGACACCATCTCCTGCGGCAACACCATCGCCGCGTACCTCGCCAGCGAGGACGAGTTCGGCAACGTCGAACTGATTCACGAACTCGTCGAGAAGATCGCCTACCGCGAGGGCGTCGGCGACAAACTCGCAGAGGGCATCGACCGCATCTACGAGGACCTCGGCGTCGACAACTGGACCGTGAAGGGAATGGACTTCGCCGCCCACGACGGCCGCGTCGTCCACGGCCAGGGGCTCTCCTACGCCGTCGCGAACCGCGGCGCCGACCATATGTACTCGACGACGATGATCGCCGAGTACAACGACGTCATCCCCGCGGAGGGTACCGCCGGCAAAGCGGAGTTCATCATCGACAACGAGAACCGCAACGCCGTCCGCGACAGCGCCGTCCTCTGTCAGTTCGGTCTCGGTCGCGTCATCGAAGAGGAGATCTTCGAGGCGCTCTTCGACGTGGACTACGAGGACCTGCTCGCGGTCGGCGATCGGGTCGTGAACCTCGAACGGCACTTCAGCAATCAGCGCGGCCGCGACGCCGACGACGACACGCTCCCCTACGACCTGCCCGATCTGGAGTCCTCGATCCAGGAGTACTACGACCACCGCGGCTGGACGGACGACGGCGTCGTCCCCGGCGACCTCGTCTCCGAGTACGCGCAAGCGGACTGAGCTCGTCTCCCGCGTCTTTCTTCTCTTGTTTTATGAGCATCAACGGCGCTGTCTGAAGGCGTCTCTACCAAATAGACACGTCCCGGATGCTCGCAGGGACATCGCTCTGTGACGACGAAAATGGACAGACGCTGGATTCGGGAGTCCTCGTTCAGTCGTCGGCTGCTTCGGGCTCCATCGACTGGTAGCGCTCGCGGAGGTGGTGGCTTTCCTGATCACTCCAGTCGTCTTCGTCGGTGGGGACGAAGTCGTACTGGCGGCGGGCGTGTGAGCCGGCTTTGCCGCCCCACCAGACGAACGTGTCCGAGCCGTCTTCGGGCGTCCAGGTGATCGTCTCCCAGTCGGGATCGAAGATGAGGTACCCGCCCGCGAAGATCTCGATCTTGTTGCCCGAGGGTTCGACGTAGTAGTTGAAGTGCGCTTGACTCACGCCGTGGCGGGCGGGGCCGCCCACCATCTCGATGCCGCGCTCGCGAAGCAGGTCCGCCGCGCGTTCGAGTTCGCCCGACTGGCCGCCGTCCATGTAGTAGGCCACGTGGTCGATCTTGTCGTTGACGTTCGCGTCCGGTGGCGAGTTCACGAACGCGATCTCGTGGACGAGCGGGGAGACACTGAGCCACGCGCCGACCTGGTTGCCCTCGGGATCGACGCCCTCCTCGCGGAGGTTGAACCCCAGGACGTCCTCGAACCACTCGACGCACTCGGGGACGTTGGTGACGTTGAAGTTCACGTGGTCGATGCGTCGGAGTCCGGCGCCGCGTTCGGGTTTGCGCGCGGGTTGGTTTTTGAGTCGGGCGCGGTTTTCTTCTTTGACCGTGTCGAAGGCGCGGTCGACGTCGTAGACGAGCTCGAAGTACTCGGGGGTCTCGCCGGGGTAGTCGAACTTGAGCGCGCGGCCCTGGCCGGGTTCTTTGTCCTCGTCGGCCCACTCGGTGTCGTAGCCGGAGTCTTCGATGCGCTGTTGTAGTACCTCGAAGTCGCCTTCGTCTTCGAGCATCCAGGCGACGTGGTTGCAGCCCCACTCGTCGCCCTCGCGAAGGATGAGCGTGTAGTCCTGCCAGTCGCCGTAGGCGGCGAGGTAGTAGGCGTCGTCCTCCTCGTGGCGGACGTACATTCCCATCGTGTCGCGGAAGTGTTCGAGCGACGCTTCGAGGTCTGGACAGTACAACTCGGCATGTGCAAGGGTCGCAATACCCATACACGCGGGGAGCGCATCATACATAATAAATAATTCGGTGATTCTCGGTAAATCACAAACAGCGGACTCGCACAAAGGTTCGACGGCCTCCCGGCGCGTTCCAAACCGTGGGCTCAGTCGTCGACAGCCGCACCGAACCGACGCACTCGCCGCAGTCTTAGAAAAATGTATATAACAGAACTGCAAAACTGATACACAGTATGGCAGAACTTGCCAAACTTGGACACATAGCGTTCGAGACGCCCGATCTCGAGGAATCGTTGTGGTTCTTCCGCGACCTGATGGGTATGAAGGTCGTCGAACGGGAGGACGACACCGCATATCTCTGTGCGCTCCGGGATTACGAGCACCACACGATGAGCCTCACCGAGGGCGAGAAAGGCGCCGTCGATCACATCGCGTTCCGCGCGCAGAACCCCGAATCCGTCGAGGAGTACGCAGAGCGACTGGAAGAACTCGGGATGGACGTCACGTGGACCGAAGACGGTCACGAGGCGGGCATCGGCGACTCGATTATGTTCGAGCTCCCGGCGGGGCACCGCTTCGAGATCTACTACGAGATGGACAAACCCGATATCGACGGAGAACAGCGCTCGAAGATCCCGATGCGGCGCTACAGCCCCGAGCACGCGAACCGCGTGTACCCCCAGCGGATCGACCACACCCACGTGCAGGACGGACAGCCCGAGAAGACCTCACAGCTCTTCGAGGAGGAGTTCGGGATGGGACTGAACGAGGTCTTCAAATCCGAGGACGGCACGACCTGGGGTTGGTGGCACGCTACGACGCCGCTGCCGCACGACATCGCGGTCCACCGACTCGAAGAGGAGAAACACGAGTTCCACCACATCGCCTACCACCTCGATCACCTGCAGGATCTGTGGGACGCCGCCGACATCCTCTCGGAGAACAACATCGAGATCGACGGCGGCCCCGGCAAGCACGCCATCACGAACGCGAACTACCTCTACGTCAAGGACCCCGCCAGTGGCATCCGTCTCGAACTGTTCGCCGGGCCAGGCTATCTCAACTTCGAGCCGGACTGGGAGACCGTCGTCTGGCAGGAGGAAATCGGATCGGAATCCGACCACCAGTGGTTCGGCACGCAGTACAGCCTCGGCGGCATCCCGTACACCGAATAGCGTCGCGCGCCCGCGAACCTCGCCGTCTTTTATTCGTCGCTGAGTCGGGCGTTGACCGTACCGATCGAGGAGAACTCGACGGAGATCACGTCGCCCGGCGCGAGATCGACGGCCGGCGTCAGCGACCCGCTCAAGACGAGATGACCGGCTTCGATCTGCTCGTCTAAGTCTGCGAGGGTGTTCGCAAGCCACGCGACCGACCGGGCGGGGTGATCGAGCACGGCCGCACCTACGCCGGACGATTCGAGCGTACCGTTCTTGTAGAGCTTGACGCCTTCGAGCGAGAGATCCTGATCGGGAACCGTCGTCTGCTCGCCCGTGACGTACAGCGCTGAGGAGGCGTTGTCTGCGATCGTGTCCTGGATCCGGATGTCCCAGTCGCGGACGCGGCTGTCGATGACCTCGACGACAGGCAGCACCGAACTGGTCGCATCGAGCACGTCCAGATACGTCACCGGCGGCGAGAGCGACTCCTCCATAACGAACCCGATCTCGGGTTCGACCCGCGGCTGGAGGAGTTCGTCGCCGGGGATCTCTCGCCCCGCGACGAACATCGTATCGAGGAGGCGGCCGAAGTCGGGCTCCTCGACGCCGAGTTGTTCCTGAATACCGTCGCTCGTCAGGCCGATCTTGTGGCCGACGATCTCCGCCCCGTCGTCGAGACGGCGCTCGACGAGTCGCGTCTGGATGTCGTAGGCGTCCGACTTCGTCAGTTCGTGGTCCGCAGTGAGGCGATCGATCGGCGACTGCGTCCGAAGCGCCGTGTAGAGCGATTCGGCCAACTCCTCGCGGGTTTCTGCTGGAACTGCCATATGCTCGCTACTGAGTCGGGCATCAAATAGGTTGGTGTCCGGCATCCGAACGCGGGCCGCGAACGCTGACCCCCGTGATTTATGTCGACGCCTGCCCCGCCTTGGAGTATGGACGTAATTCACAGCGCGATTTGGGTATCGGACATCGACGAGACGCTCGACTTCTACGTCGGCGCGCTCGGCCTAGAGAAGACCAACGAGTTCGTCGGCGGCGACGACGCCCGAAACGTCTACGTCCGCGGCGAGAGCGACGCCGAGATCCAGTTCAAGCACAAGCCCGGTCACGACCTCGGCGAGCAGAGCCGCGCCCGCTTCGACCACCTCGCGCTCGAAGTCGACGACACCGACGCGGAGGTCGAGCGCCTGCAAGAGGAGACCGAGACAGAACTGCTCCGCGGCCCGCTCGACTCCACGGGCGCGAGCGCGCGCGTCGCCTTCATCACGGACCCGGACGGGCACGTGATCGAACTGGTCGAGCCGCGAGAAGATCTCTAATAGGGATTATCGTAACTGTTCAGAGACTCTCGCCGTACCGTCCGGCGAGAAATCTATGCAGGCTTACGATAATCCCTATAAGTTCCGAGAACCGGAGAGACAGAAAAACGAAACCGCGGTCGATTTGCCGTCAGTCGTCCGAGGCCGCTTCGGCGGTCTCGGCGTCTTTCTCGCTGGCGAGTCGCGAGGCGACATCGGTGATCAGGTCCTCCTGACCGCCGACGACCTCCATCTCGCCGAGTTCGATCAGGATCTCGCGGGGGTCGATGTCGTACTTTTCGCCCGCGCGACGGGTGTGCCGGAGGAACGAGGAGTAGACGCCGGCGTAGCCCAAAAGCAGCGAGTCGTTGTCGAGTTCGGGCATCTCGTCGTCGGAGATCATCGGGACGAGGACGTCCTCGGCGGCGTCCATCGTGCCGAAGAAGTCCGGGTTGACGTCGTAGCCGGCTTTCTCCAGTGTACCGACGAGCACCTCCATCTGGGCGTTGCCCGAGCCCGCACCGAGCCCACGTAGACAACCGTCGATCGTCACCGCGCCGGAATCGAGCGCCGCGAGCGAGTTGCCGATCCCGAGCCCGAGGTTGTTGTGAGCGTGAAAGCCCACGTCGATCGAGAGTTCGTCGGCGAGCAGACTGACGCGGTCGCGGACGTCGCTCGGCAGCAACGCGCCGGCGGAATCCATCACGTAGACGGCGTCGGCGCCGTAGCTCTCCATCAGTTGGGCCTGTTCGAGAACCGTTTCGGGCGCTGCCATATGCGAGAGCATCAGGAGGCCGTTCGCTTCGAGGCCCTGGTCTTTGACGTACTCGAAGTGCTCCTCGGAGACGTCGGCCTCGGTGACGTGGGTCGCGATCCGGCAGATGTCCGCCCCGTGATCGATCGCCATATCGATCTCCTCGATCGTACCGATGCCGGGCAGCATCAGGACCGACAGCTCGGTGTCAGTGAGTTCCGGCGTCACGGCGTCGAGGTACTCCTCGGTGCTGGCCGCCGAGAAGCCGTAGTTGATCGAGGAGCCGCCCATTCCGTCGCCGTGAGACACCTCGACGACGTCCATCTCGGCCGCGTTCAGGGCGCCCGCGACGTCTGCCATCTCCTCGGGCGTGAACTGGTGGTCGACGGCGTGCATCCCGTCGCGGAGCGTCATATCGACCAGCCGGACCGAATCAGTCATCGCTGACACCCCCGATGGGGCTGGCGTCGACTGGCTGCTGTGCGATCCGTTCGGCGGCACCGAGTGCTGCGCTTGTCATAATGTCGAGGTTGCCCGCGTACGGCGGGAGATGTTGGCCCTCGCCCTCGACTTCGATCATCGTGGTGAGGATGATCGAGTCGCCGAGGTCGAAGGCGACGTCGTCTTGGTCTTTGACTGTCGGTTCGAGCGTGACCTCGTAGCCGGGGACGTACGTCTGGACGTCCGCTTCGATACGGGAGACAGAGTCGCGGACCTCGTCGACGTCCGTGTTCTCGTCGACCATCGTGTAGACGGTGTTCCGCATCATAATCGGCGGCTCCGCCGGGTTCAGGGTGATGATCGCCTTCCCGTCGTCGGCCCCGCCGACCTCTTCGAGTCCCGCCGCGGTCGTCTGGGTGAACTTGTCGATGTTACCTCTCGTGCCCGGGCCGGCGCTCTTCGAGGCGATGTGCGAGATCATCTCGGCGTACTCGACGTTCGAGACGCGGTTGACGGCGTGGACGAGCGGGATCGTCGCCTGGCCGCCGCAGGTGACCATATTGATGTTCTGCGTCTCGCCGATCACGTCGTCGAGGTTGACGACGGGAACGGTGTAGGGACCGATCGCGGCCGGTGTGAGGTCGATCGCGAACAGACCGAGATCCTCATAGACCGGCGCGTGCTGTTCGTGAATGCCCGCGCTCGTGGCCTCGAAGACGATGTCGAACTCGTCTGCGTGTTCTTCGATGCTGTCGATGCCTTCGGTGCCGACGTCGATCCCTTGTTCGACGGCGGCCTGGAGTCCTTCGGACTCCTCGACCGGGAAGATACCTACCATCCGCTGGAGGTCGATATTCTCACTCCGGTCGAGTATCTTGTACATCAGGTCGGTTCCGATGTTACCCGGACCGACTATCGCCGCATCTAACGACATATCGTTCGGTAGGAATTTATCGTACAAATAACTTCGCCTACGGTACGCGAGCAGATCGGATAGGACGGTGGGAAATCCCGCGCGAAACGCGGATACGGACTCCGTACTGTCAATCACGAGATTCGAATGCGACCGCCGAATATGATGCGTACCCGAAAGTTCAAGCGATTTGCAGCGGTACCCGACGGTATGGGAGACGACCTCAGTCTCGGAGACGACTTCACGTCGCGACTCCGCGCGTGCGAACCGGTCGCCGGCTGTTGGATCTCGATCGGCCATCCCGCCAGCGCCGAACTCCTCGCCGGCGTCGGCTACGACTTCGCCGTACTGGACGGCGAACACACCGAGATGACGCTGGAAGCGCTAGCGACGGTGGTCCGGGCTGTCGCTGCCGCGGGCACGGACACGGTCCCGATCGTTCGCGTCGCCTCGAACGATCCGACCGAGGTGAAGCGCGTCCTCGACCTCGGTCCGGTGGGCGTGATGGTGCCGTCCGTCGAGACGGCCGCGGAGGCCGAACGCGCCGTCGACGCCTGCACCTATCGACCGCACGGGCGCCGCGGCGTCGCGGGCTACCGTGCGGCCGGCTACGGCGCGAACCTGCAGGAGTACGTCGAATCGGCGAGCGAGGAGGTGCTGACGATCGTGCAGGTGGAGTCCGAGCGGGGCGTCGAGAACGTCGCGGAGATCGCCGCCGTCGACGGCGTCGATGCGCTGTTCATCGGCCCGGTCGACCTCTCGGCCTCGCTGGACGTGTTCGGCGACTACGACGCCGACGCGATGCAGGACGCGGTCGAGCGGATCGTCGACGCGGCGGACGAGGCGAACACGCCAGTTGGCACGCTCGCGACGAGCCGTGCGGAAGTCGGCGTCCGCGACGACTGGGGCGTCGACTTCCTGGCGATGGGACCGGATCTGGCGATGCTCGGTGAAACCGCCCGGGATTACCTCTCGACGTACCGCGGGCGGCACGAATAGCAGCGATGCTGTCGGTGTCAGATCAGGTCAGGCCAGATCAGGAGTAGAACGACACGAGAGAGAAGGACAGTTTTGGCGTCAGTCCCTTTTATAGGGATTATCGTAACTGTTCGGAGATTCTCGCCGTACCGTCCGGCGAGACATCTATGGAGACTTACGATAATCCCTATTAGAAGGGGTACTCGCGTGGTTCGCGCTGGACGGACGTCCACTTGGTCTGGGTGAACTCGTCGATGATCCACTTGCCGTTGTAGCGGCCCATCCCCGAGTCTTTCACCCCGCCGAAGGGGACGTGTGGTTCGACGTTGACAGTCTGGTCGTTGACGTGGACCATCCCGGCCTCGATCCGGTCGGCGACGTCGCGAGCGCGGCCACGATCGGCTGAGTGAACCGACGCTGCGAGGCCGTACTCGGTATCGTTTGCGAGTTCGACCGCTTCGTCGTCGTCGCTGAAGGGGATGATCGGCGCGACGGGTCCAAAGTGCTCGTTGCACGCGGCGGCCATCTCGTTGGTGACGTTCGTGAGGACGGTCGGCTCGACGAACAGGCCCTCGCCAGCACCGCCGGTTTCGAGAGTCGCCCCCTGCTCGACGGTGCGGTCGATGTAGTCGAGCATCTCCTCGCGCTGGTCCGCGTTGATGATCGGGCCGATCACGACGTCGTCGTCGAGCGGGTCGCCGATCTTCAGTTCGGCGGCGCGCTCGGCGAGTCGTTCGGCGTACTCCTCGTAGATCGACTCGTGGACGAGGTGGCGGTTGATCGAGATGCAGACCTGTCCCTGATTCCAGAACGAGCCGAAGACGCCCGCATCGACAGCCGCGTCGAGGTCGGCGTCTTCGAGCACGACGTGGGGGTTGTTGCCGCCGAGTTCTAAAGCGGGGAACGCGAAGTGATCGACCGCGTTCTGGCCGACCATCTGCCCGACTGGGGTCGATCCGGTGAAAGCGATGACCTCACAGTCGGGGTGCGAGGCGACGCGGTCGCCGGCCTCGGGGCCGGTCCCGGTGACGACGTTCAGGACGCCCTCGGGGAGGCCGGCCATCTCGAAGAGGCGCGCGAGCAGCAACCCTCCGGAGATCGACGTTTCCTGTGCGGGCTTGAGCACGACGCTGTTTCCGAGCGCGATGGCGGGCGCGACCGCGCGGATCGAGAGCTTCAGCGGGACGTTCCACGGCGAGATCACGCCGACGACGCCGACTGGCTCGCGCTGGATGATGTTCTCTTTGCCGGGGATCTTCGACTGATTGTGCCCGCCGGAGGAGCGAAACGCGAAGGATGCCGCGTCGTGAACGAAAGTGATGGTCCCGCCGACTTCGATGTCCTGGCGCGGCTTCGTTCCGCCGCTCTCGACGGCGAGAATCTCTCGAATTTCGTCCTCGTACTCCTCGATGAGGGTCGCCGCGCGGCGGACGACGGCGGCGCGTTCGTCGGGGGTCGTCTCCTCCCACTCCGCCTGGGCCCGCGTAGCGGCCTCGAAGGCGCGATCGACGTCGTCGACTGAGGCCGCCGGGACCTCCGTGACGGACTCGCCGGTCGCGGGGTTCGTCACGTCGATTCGGTCTCTGTCGTCGGGCGTTTCCCACTCACCGTCGATGTAGAGGGCGTTCCAGAAGGCGTCGATCGAGATCTCCTGGGATACCTCACTCTCGGACATACACGTCTACGAACACGTCCCACGAGTAAAATAATACCGACCCCGGAATTGGTTGCTCATTGTGGATCAAAGGCATAAATGTAATCGTATTCGATTACTCAACTCCAGTGTGCAGGCGAAGCAGGATCGCCGTGCACCCGTGGACTGGTTTCGATCCGAAAACGGGACTGGGCCGACTCGCGGGGTGAACGTCGCTGTGAGTGTCGAAAGTATAATGAATGCACCAGCGAACGTAGGAACGTATGCCACTCAGCCAGGACGAGATCGACCGCTTCGCGACGACACTGTACGAGGCCTACGACGAGAAAGAGCCGATCGCGCCGCTATCGGACGAGACCGAATTTTCGACCGAAGACGCCTACCGCATCCAGTTCGAGGTGTTCGACCGACTCAGCGAAGGCGGCCGCGAGGACATCGTCGGCCACAAACTCGGACTCGTCAGCGAGGCGAAACAGGAACAGCTCGGGATCCCGGAGCCGATCTTCGGGTACGTCGCCCACGAAACGGTACTGGATAACGAGCCCGTGCCGACCGCAGAGATGATCTCGCCCCGCATCGAGGCCGAGATCGGTTTCATCCTCGACGAAGACCTCACTGCACCGGTCTCGACGATGGACGTCCTCACGTCGACGCGGGCCGTCGTCCCAGTCGTCGAGATCCTCGAAAGCCGCTTCCAGGGTTGGTCGATCCCCTCGGCACAGGACGTGATCGCCGACCTCACATCCGCCGGCAAGGTCATCGTCGGCGAGCAGTACCGCGACGTCACTGACCTCGATCTGAAGATGGAGGGCGTCGCCGTCTCGGTGAACGGTGAGGTCGAAGCGACGGGGCTCGGTGCGGACATTATGGGTAATCCCGCGCGACCGGTGGCGTGGCTCGCCGACCGTCTGGCGGACGTCGACGACGGACTCCGCGAGGGCGAACTCGTGATGAGCGGCGGCATCACCGCAGCCATCGACATCGAACCCGGCGACGTCTACAACGTCGAGTTCTCGAACCTGGGCTCGATCGAAGTCCGCGCCGAGTAGCGAATCCACACCCTCTGTTTTTCTTTTTGAAAACGGTGTGGGATGAGAGGGCGAAACGCGGTAACTGCCGCTACAGGACTATTTACAGCCATATCTGATTTGGAAATAACATACGTACGCCTGTTTGAACGGAATTAAACGACGTTTTTGGGAGTGTTCGTCACCGAGAGAATTCTGAATGCGAAAACGCACCCCCGACTACTCGATCAAGTCGTAGAGGTTGTTTGCGAAGATGTCTGCGCGCGTGTCGGAGTCGACGTCCATCCGTTCGACCGCGTCGATCGTCACGTCGACGGTACGACGGCCCCGCTCGGGGCTGAACGGGTAGTCGGTGCCGAAGACGACGTTCCCGTCGTTGAAGAACGAGTCGGCGCACTCAAGCGCCGGCGTGGACCCCGAGACGGCCGTGTCGGCGTAGAACTTCTTGAAGTACTCCTCGGCCGGCTGCGAGAGCGACGCGGCGTTCTCGTGGAAACCGGGGTAGTTCTCGGGATACGCCTGTCGCTGCTGGTAGAACATCTCGATGCGCCGCCCGTAGAAGGGGACCATTCCCCCGCCGTGGTGCGAGACGATCTTCAGGTCGGGGTATGCTTCCATCACGCCGCCGAACACCAGCCGCGACAGTGCGAGCGTCGTGTCGAACGGCCAGCCAAATAGACGGTGTTCCATATACTCGGAGGCCCAGTCGTACCACTCCCAGAGTTGCGGATGGATCCACAGCGGGGTGTCGGTTGCCTCGGCCTCCTCGAAGAGCGGCCAGAACTGCTCGTCGTCGAGCGGGCGACCGTCGACGTTCGAGAAGATCTGGACGCCGGCCATATCCAGGTCGCCGACGCAGCGGTCGAACTCCGCGAGGAACGCCTCGCTCACCATCGGGAGCGTCGCGACCGGGATGAACGAGTCGGGGTGCTCGTCGGCGAGCCGACGGATCTCGTCGTTGGCGAGGCGCGTGATCTCCAGTGCGAGATCGTGATCCATCCCCTGGAACATCGTCGGGAGCGCGAGCGTGATGATCTGCTTGTCGACGCCGTAGTCGGCCATATCCTGCTTTCGCTGTTCGACGTCCCAGAGGAACTCCGGCCGACCGGAGAGGCCCTGAAAGCCGAACTCGTCGGTCAGTTTCTCGAAGAAGTGTTCGGTCAGGATGTGCGTATAGCCGTCGACGATTTCTGGCATAGTGGCTACTACTCCCGAGGGGAGTGATAATTGTTCTCACTAACGAGCGCGGTGTACCGGGCGTGAACCGCTGGCCGACTCGACTCGGTGGCGGCGATTTACTGCCGGGCGTACTTGATGTCCAAGGCGAGTTCGTGGGCGGTGCTCTCGACCTCCGCGGTGATGTCGTCGTCGAAGCCAGCGTTCCCGAGTCGCTTCGTGGGCGCGGAGATGCTGATCGCGCCGAGAACGTCACCGCCGAGTTTGACCGGCGCACCGATACACGTGAGCCCCTCCGTGCGCTCCTCGTTGTCCGTCGCGTATCCACGTTCCCGGATCCGATCGAGCTCCGTGAAGAGTGTCTCGCGGTCGGTGATGGTGTTCTCGGTCGCCTCCGGCAGTCCCCACTCGTCGACGATCGCCTCGACGCGCTCGCGAGGGAGTGACGCGAGGATGGCCTTCCCGATGCCGATGTTGTGCAGGCGAAGTCGGTATCCGACGTGCGTATCGAGGTTGACAGCGTAACTCCCGCGGGATTGATAGAGATACACCGCGCGGCCGTTCTCCTCGGTCGCCAGGTTCGCCAACATTCCGGTGTCGGTCGCGAGTTGGTCGATCTTCGAGCGCCCGTACTGATACAGCGGTGAGCGACTGCGAACGTGGCCACCCAGGGAGAGAAACTTCAGGCTGAGCGCGTACTCGTCGCCGTTCTTTTCCACGTATCCGTGCTCTCTGAGCGTACTGAGGTGGTTGTGAATGCCGCTCTTGCTCATCTCGAGGCGATCTTCGAGTTCGCTGAGCCGAAAGCCGTCGTCGGTATCGAGCGTCTCGATCAACTCCAACGTCTTCTCGCTGGTCCGTACGGGGTGGTTCGCCTTCTTGGTCATATGTACCCGATAGATAAGGAAGTACATACATTTTCGGTGTGAAAACCAACTGTATCCCGGGGTGAAATATATCAAAACATTATATAAGTTTATTTGAATGGGTTTGGATTTTGAATGAGGCAGGAATCCAATTCTAATACGCTACTTTCGAATCATATGTGTTGATTTCTCTTTTAGACAGACAAAATATTTCAATACTTGACTTTTAAATAAAACTATATAGTAGTTCACTTTTAGAAGTGTTTTTATACACTAATAGACACCTGAATTTAACCAATCGAAATATTCTATCGATTTATGAGGCACAAGTCACGGCTTTGTACAGCAGCGTTTAAACTCCCCCCGACAGACTGAATCAATATGTCTGAAGCGAATCCGTTCGAAAGCCTTCAAGAGCAAGTAGACGACGCGGCGGCATATCTCGATGTCGGCGACGACGTCGTCGAACGCCTGAAGCACCCCGAGCGCGTGCTCGAAACCAACCTGTCGGTGGAGATGGACGACGGCGAGATTCGGCGCTTCAAGGCCTACCGCTCGCAGTTCAACGGCGACCGCGGTCCCTACAAGGGCGGCATCCGCTATCACCCGAACGTCTCGCGCGACGAAGTCAAGGCGCTCTCCGGATGGATGGCGTACAAGTGCGCCATCGTCGGCATCCCGTACGGCGGCGGCAAGGGCGGCATCATCGTCGACCCCGACGAGCACTCGGAATCGGAACTGGAACGGCTCACCCGCTCGTTCGCCAAAGAGCTCCGTCCGCTCGTCGGCCCCGACCGCGACATCCCTGCACCCGACGTGAACACGGGCCAGCGCGAGATGAACTGGATCAAAGACACCTACGAGACCCTCGAAAACACGACCGCTCCCGGCGTCATCACCGGAAAGGCGATCTCCTCTGGCGGCAGTGAGGGCCGCGTCGAGGCGACCGGTCGCTCGACGATGCTCACGGCTCGCGACGCCTTCGAATACCGGGGTGGCGACATCGGCGACGCGACCGTCGCGGTACAGGGCTACGGGAACGCGGGCTCGATCGCTGCCAGACTCATCGAGGACCTCGGCGCAACCATCGTCGCCGTCTCCGACTCCTCAGGCGCTATCTACGACCCCAACGGACTGGACGCCGTCGCCGTCAAAGAGCACAAGAACGAGACCGGCTCGGTGACGGGCTACGGCGACGTCGAGGAGATGACGAACGACGATCTGCTGACGCTCGACGTCGACCTGCTCGTCCCGGCGGCGCTCGAAAACGCAATCGACGCCGACCTGGCCGAAGACGTCGACGCCGACATCATCGTCGAGGCCGCGAACGGCCCCCTGACGCCCGACGCCGACGACATTCTCGCCGATCGCGACGTCCTCGTCGTCCCGGACATCCTCGCGAACGCGGGCGGCGTCACCGTCTCGTACTTCGAGTGGGTCCAGAACCGCCAGCGCTTCTCGTGGACCGAAGAGCGCGTCAACGACGAACTCGAAGCGGTGATCACGAGCGCCTTCGACGACCTCGTCGACGCCTACGAGACGCACGACCTGCCGAACTTCCGCGTCGCGGCCTACGTCGTCGCCATCCAGCGGATCGTCGACGCCTACACTAACAGCGGCAACTGGCCGTAGACGGGCGTTCACACGCCGATCGGGTACTCCGCTTCTTTCGTCTGTGTCGAATTCGATCACTCGGGCGTCCAGCCTCGCGTGTTCGTTCCGACGCCGATTCACTCGGTACTGTGCTCCCGCGCGGCACACCGCCAGCAACCCGAGCGATTCAAGTTCGTGCCGGGCGCGGGAGTATACAATGCGTCAGGACCACCTCATCTCCGCGACACAACTGTCGCGGGAAGACATCGAGGCGGTGCTCGATCGCGCGGCGGAGATCGACGGCGATATGGACGCCTGGCAGGGGCGGCACGCCGGATCGGTCCTCGGCCTCTGTTTCTTCGAGCCGAGCACCCGTACGCGGATGAGCTTCGATACCGCGATGAAACGACTGGGCGGCCGAACGATCGATATGGGGTCGGTCGAGTCCTCCTCGGTCAAGAAGGGCGAAACGCTGGCCGACACGATGCGCGTCGTCGAGGGCTACGCCGACGCGCTCGTGCTCAGACACCCTCTTGAGGGCTCGGCGAAGATGGCCACCGAGTTCGTCGACGTCCCGCTCGTCAACGCGGGCGACGGGGCTGGACAGCACCCCACACAGACGCTGCTCGATCTCTACACGATGCGGGAGAACGCCGGTCTCGACGACGTCACGATCGGCATTATGGGCGATCTGAAGTACGGACGAACGGTCCATTCGCTCGCGGCCGCGTTGACGAACTTCGACGTCCGCCAGCACTTCATCAGCCCCGAGAGCCTCAGTCTCCCGCGGAGCGTCCGTTACGACCTCCACGAGGAGGGCGCACAGGTCCGTGAGCACACCTCGCTCGAGGAGGTTCTCCCGGATCTCGACGTCCTCTACGTCACCCGCATCCAGCGCGAGCGCTTCCCCGACGAGAACGAGTACCTGAAAGTCGCCGGTGAGTACCAGATCGACACCGACGACCTCGAACGGGCGAAAGAGTCGCTGACCGTGATGCACCCGCTCCCGCGCGTCGACGAGATCGCGCCCGAAGTCGACGAGACCAGCCACGCGAAGTACTTCGAGCAGGCTCACAACGGCGTCCCGGTCCGTATGGCGCTGCTCGATATGCTGCTTGAGAACGCTACCTCGGAGGACGACCAATGAGCGACGCCGACCGAGAACTCCGCGTCTCGAAGATCCGAAACGGAACCGTCATCGACCACCTCGCGGCTGGACAGGCGCTGAACGTCCTCGCGCTCCTCGGCATCGACGGCTCCGGCGGCGAGGGCGTCTCCGTCGGGATGAACGTCCCCTCGGACAAGCTCGCGAAGAAAGACATCGTGAAGGTCGAAGACCGAGAGCTGAGTCAATCTGAGGTCGACGTCCTCTCGGTCATCTCCCCGGAGGCGACGATCAACATCATCCGCGACTACGAAGTCGTCGAGAAAAAGCGCATCGAGCGGCCGGAGTCGGTCGATGACGTGCTCGCGTGCCCGAACCGGAACTGCATCACGAACGCCGACGAACCGGTCCAGACGCGCTTTATCGTCCTCGAAGATGGCCTCCGCTGCGGTTACTGCGGCGAGATCGTCCGCGAAGACGAGGTCGCCACGCACCTGAACGTGTCCTGACTCGACTCTCGCTCAGGCGAACTGAGTGGCCGGTCTCGCCCGATCACGTCCGGGAAAAATAACGCTTCGCCTGTCGTCGAGGGGAAATGACTTTGTACCGAGACGATGTATCTCTGAGTATGTCCGGAAAAGCGAAATTCATCCTGGTACTGGCGCTCATCGCACTCGTCTACTTCGTCGTCTCCGGCGGCGAGGAACCCGTCGAAGTCGACATCGACGAGGAATAACTCGAACCCTGCCTTTTCGACGGACGATGACGCGTCAGCGATAGCTACCTACAGCGAGAGATCGCATCGGCTATCGCTTGGAGGGTCGGCTGGCTGACCCCTAGCCTATGTGACGGCCGCCCGCGGCCGGTCCGACGGAACGAACGACTGATACCGCTCGGCGCGAAACGCCGACTATGTACGGTATCGTTACGCGGAACGCCGAGGAGGTCGACTGGAGCGAGTTCGACACCGGCTTCTACGAGGTCAAAGACGTGACCGGCCGGGCCGCAGAGCCGCTCTCGAACGCGGTGAATATGATCTCGTGTTTCGGCGACAACGCGGCCGTAAACTCGAATCCGGACCTCGCCGCGGTCGACGCCGAGGGGAACCGCGCGACCCGCGAGCAGCCGTACTTCGACTGGTCTCACGTCTGTCCCACGAACGAGGAGTACCGCGCCGGACTCCTCGAAATCGTCGAGGACTGCGCCGCCGAGAACGGCGACGTCAGACTCGACGACGTCGGGTTCCCGCGCGAAGGCTACTGCCGCTGTGACCGCTGTAAGAGCCGCTTCGCAGAGAGCGAGTACGAGGACCGACAGGCGTGGCGTGCGGCCGAGATCACGGACTTCGTCGCTGCGGCCGCCGAGCGGATTCCCGGCCGGACCTATCTCACGCTGTATCCCGATCCGTATCCCGGCCACCTCTACCGGCGCGCCGGCATCGACGTCGAAACCCTGGCCGACTACGTCGACGAGTTCGTCGTGCCGCTCTACGATATGCACTACGCGACGACGTACTGGCTGGAGACGATCGCAAAGGGGTTCGAGAGTCTTCTCGACCCGCTCGAAACGCCGTTCTCGATCGAACTGTACGCGGTCGACCTCGACCTCGACGATCTCGTCCACGCGACGGAGGTCGCGGAGGAATACGCGGAAAACGTCCACTTCGGCTACGACGCGTCGAACGCCGCGGCCGCGATCCGGCGGAAGGACGCCGATAGCAGATCGGGCGTCACGCACCGCCCGGACGACGGCTGATCCCTTTCGGTCAGTTTCCCGACCACTCCGCGCTACCGACTCGGTGTCTCGGCCACCCCGCCCTGCACGCCGTTTCAAACGGCTCCGGCGAGGAACGCGACGACGACGATACCGCCGACGAAGATGAGTGCTGCGAACGCGAACAGGCCGGCCAGGAGTCGACGCTGCCCCGATGTCGCTTCTGCCATATCCGGTGTACGGCCCGGTGCCGTTTATACTCACGGGCGGATGGCTGCCGTCCACGAGGGTCTCGGTCATCCCCGGAACGGCTCGGTCATTCCCGGAGCGTCTCGAACGTCTCTCCGGCGAGGCCCGGGCCTGCCGGAACCGACATCGCGCCGTCCTCGGCCGGCGCCGGGTCGGGGCCGACGTCGTCTGCGAGCAGCGACCCGGTTGCGAGGCCGCAGGCGGGGACGTCTGGAAGGGCAGCGGCGACGTGTAGCGCGCCGACGCGCGCGACGACCGCGTCGATGGTGGTCGTGACGACGGTGTCGACACCCCGCCTCGCGGCTCGGCGGGCGACCTCCAGCGTGCGGCGCGGCCCCCCGAGCGCCATCGGCTTGCAGACGAGTACGTCTGCCGCGCCGGCGTCGAGGATCTCGTCAGGGCCGACCGCTGCTAGCGACTCGTCGAGTGCGACGTCGACGCCCCGACCGCGCAGTTCGGCGTGCCCCGAGATGTCGTTTGCCGGCAACGGTTGTTCGACGTACGCGAAGCCGAGATCGGCCGCGATGTCGAGCATCCGTCGCGCGGTCGACGCAGTCCACGCACCGTTCGCGTCCGCGCGGAGTTCGACGTGTTCGCCGGCAACGTCCCGAGCCGCGCGAAGTCGCGCCTCGTCTTCCTCGGGAGGTCTCGCGCCTACCTTCACTTTCACCGCGGGGTAGCCATCATCGACGGCTTCCCGGGTCGCCGCCGCTGTCTTCTCCACTGTTCCGTCACCAACGGTGGCGTTGACCGGAACGGACGTTGCGGGCGAATCGGAAGCGAGGTACGTCGCGAGCGACTCACCGGCGGCGCGAGCCTCCGCGTCGACTGTCGCGAGTTCGAGGCCGTGCCGTGCGGCGGGTCGCGCTTCCGCAGACAGTTCGGTGGCCGCTATCGTTGTCTCTGCTTCGTGCGTTCCAGATGCTACCTCGGCGAGCGCGTCGTCACACGCCTCGTACGATTCGGTCCAGCCCGCGAGCGGCGTCGCCTCGCCGACTCCGTCGACGCCGTCACGTTCGACGCGGACGAGAAATCCATCGCGGCGCTCGATACGGCCGGCCGCGGTGTCGAGTGGGGACGCCAGTCGGAGTGAGAACGGCTCGTAACGCATCACAGCGGGAGCCCGGTGAGCGAGAGCCCAACAGCGAACAGGACGGCGTATCCGGCGAGCAGTCGACCCGTTCGTTCGAGCGTGGGATTCAGTACCTCACCAGCCGTCTCGGTGAGCATCGTCCGCGTGATGTCGAGCGCTAACGGAATCGTGAGATACGGGAGCGCGACGCCGAGCGTGAATCCCGGTTGTCGAAGGAACCACAGCGGAGCCGCGTACGCGAGCACGAGCATCGCGATCCACTCCGCGCGAGCGAAGCCGTACCCGAACCGGACGGCGAGCGTCCGTTTACCCGTCGTGGCGTCCTCCTCTTTGTCGCGGACGTTGTTGACCACGAGAATGTTCGTCGAGAGCGCCGCGACCGGGAGCGCCGCGACGACGACAGCGACGGGGAGCGTCTCCGACGGGATACCGACCGGTAGTGGCCCTGCAAGTACAGCTGCAGCCTGCACGTAGTACGTCCCGGCGACGGCGACGAGGCCGAAGAAGATGAAGACGAAGAGGTCGCCGAGCCCGTGGTAGCCGAGCGGGTACGGGCCGCCGGTGTAGGCGATTCCCGAGGCGACAGAGAGTAGGCCGATCACGACGATCGGTACGCCGCCGACGTAGACGAGGTACGTGCCGAGCAAGATCGACGCGGCGAACGTGAGGTACATCGCCCGCTTGACGCTCGCGGGATCGATGAGGCCGCCAGCCGTGACGCGGGTGAACCCCTCGCGCTCTTCGGTGTCTGCGCCCTGGATCGCGTCGTAGTAGTCGTTGGCGAAGTTGGTCCCGATCTGGATCAAGCCGGCCCCCACGAGCGCCGCGAGTGCGGGCAGGACGGCGAAGACGCCGTCGTGGAGCGCCAGGCCGACACCGACGACGACCGGCGAGGCCGCCGCCGGAAGCGTCTGCGGACGGGCGGCGATTACCCACGCCTCCCGTCGCGTGATGTCCTGCGTGCTCATTGTCGAACTGTCAGGACGGAGGTGCTGTGAAACTTCCCATCCACCTTTTTTCACCGGGGCCTCGCGCTGCCTGCGGCAGCGCTCGACCCCGGCCAAAAAACCTGGAGGGAAAAAGCCGCTCGGCTCGCTTCGCTCGCCTCGCGGTGAACGCCGCGCGAAGCGCGGCGACACTTCACTTCAGTAGCGTTTGCATCTGCCGACACAGCCGATCGTACGATGTCGGTCGATGACGGGCGAACACGTGGAAACCTCGTATAGCTGCGTCGAATAGCGAGAGTTAGTGTTGTTGTCCGCTGGGTCCTGATCCGTTCTCGACTAAATGTACCGCGAGCGAGGCCGTAGGCCGAGCGAGCGGGTTTTTCCCTCCAGTTTTTAGACGGTGGGTTCCCGCAGCGGCGCGACGCGCCGCGAGGAAACCCACCGTGGAAAAAGGTGGATTAGTAGTGCCAGGGATACTGACTGAAGTCCGGATCGCGCTTCTCCAAGAAGGCGTCGCGGCCTTCCTGCGCCTCCTCGGTCATATAGGCGAGTCGCGTCGCTTCGCCGGCGAACACCTGCTGGCCGACGAGGCCGTCGTCGGTCATATTGAACGCGTATTTGAGCATTCGTATCGCAGTCGGCGATTTATTGGTCATCTCTGCGGCCCACTCGAGGGCGACGTCCTCGAGGTCCTCGTGCGGGATCGCTTCGTTCGCCATTCCCATCTCGACGGCCTCCTCCGCAGAGTACGTTTTCCCGCGGAAGAACACCTCTCGGGCCTTCTTCTGGCCGACCTGCTTCGCGAGGTACGCCGAGCCGAACCCGCCGTCGAAGGACGCGACGTCGGGGTCGGTCTGGAGGAACTTCGCGTGCTCTTCGGAGGCGAGCGTCAGATCGCAGACGACGTGCAGCGAGTGGCCGCCGCCGACGGCCCACCCGGGCACGACGGCGACGACGGGCTTGGGCATAAATCGGATGAGACGCTGAACTTCGAGGATGTGGAGTCGGCCCGCTTTCGCCTCCTTGACGAGCGGGTCGTCGCCCTCGTCGGCCTCGTCGTCGTCGCGGTACTCGTAGCCCGACTCGCCGCGGACGGACTGATCACCGCCGGCGCAGAACGCCCACCCGCCGTCCTTTGGCGACGGCCCGTTACCGGTCAGGAGGACGCACCCGACGTCGGCCTGCTTGCGGGCGTGATCCAGCGCGGCGTAGAGTTCGTCGACCGTGCCCGGGCGGAACGCGTTGCGTTTTTCCGGACGATTGAAGGCGATGCGGACGACGGGGACGTCGCTCGCGCGGTGATAGGTGATGTCGTCGAACGCGTCAGCGCCGTCGACCTGCTCCCAGCGCGTCGCGTCGAAGAGTTCCGAGACCATACCGGGAGACCGGCGGGAATCTGCAAAAAGATTCGTTTCGCGTCGCAGTCGCGTTCGCGTGGTCGTTCATCCGCGTGCGCTGGGACGAGTCCGATAGTTACGTCGTGTCTTCGAGCACTCGCTCGACCGTCCGCTCGCGGAGCTCATCGCGGACGCGGTGACTCGCTTCCGCGTCGGTCGCGACTTCGACGACGTGGGAACCCTCGCTGGTCGTCGCCTCGGCGTACGCGTCGCGGAAGGCGTCGCGGTCGTCGCCCTCGACGCGCGCGAACGAGAGGTCGTACAGGTCTTCGGTCGGTTCGAAATCGAGCCCGTGCGGTGTCACGAACTGCGAGGTGAACGGCGGATCGTACGCCTCGATCGGGAGCATATGGAAGATGCCGCCGCCGTCGTTGTTGACGAGGACGATCGTCGCCTCGACGTCGGACCGCCCGAGCGCCAAGAGGCCGTTCATATCGTGGTAGTACGCCAGATCGCCGGTGACGAGCGTCAGATCGTCGGTCGTCGCCGATCCAGCCCCGAGCGCCGTCGAGACGATGCCGTCGATGCCCGAGGCGCCCCGGTTGCCGAGCGCGGTGTACGTCTTCGTCGTGGGCGTTCCGAAGCGGTCGAGATCGCGAACCGGCATCGAGTTCGAGACGAAAATCGTCGAGGGATCGGGCGCGAGGTCGACGACGTCTTCGAGCACGCGCCCTTCGCAAAATCCGTCGCGCTCGTCGAGCACCGTTTCGTGTGCCGCCTCCGCGTCGGTCCAGCGCTCCTGCCACGTGCGACTTCCGGGGCCGGCGAGGAGCCGAGAGAGCCGACCGAGCAACCGCGAGGGGTCGGCGACGACGAGGTCGGTCGCGGTGAACTCCGCCTCACGCCAGCCAGCGGCAGGGTCGACGACGTACTGATCGGCGTCGACAGCCGCGAGATACTTGCGTAGCGGTTTCGACGTGGGCGACGCACCCACTCGGACGACGACGTCGGGATCGGGCCACGCCTCGCGGACGCGCTCGCCGAGGAAGGCGTCGTACCCGCCGACGACAGGTGTCGTGCGGACGAGACCGCCGTAGCGGACGCCCGAAAGCGGGTCCGCGAGCACCGGGAAGCCGCTGGCGTGAGCGAACGCCGCGACGGCTTCTGGGTCGACACCGGGCGAGTCCGAGGGCCCGACGACGAGCAGGCCGCGCGGTTCAGAGAACTTCTCGGCGAGTGTACGTAACGCGTCGTCGCCGAGTTCAGGTGCGCCGGCTGTCGTGTCGACGAAGGCGCCGTCCCGCCCCGCCGTGGCGCTCTCGGGGAGATCAGTCGGCACGTCGCCTTCGACCGGCGTCGGCTCCAGCGGCTTGCGGAACGGGAAGTTCAGGTGGACTGGCCCCGCCGGAGTGCCCGTCGCTTTCGTGACCGCGCGCGCCGTCGTCGTCCGGAGCGAGCGGAGTTTTCGCGGCGTCGCTTCCGGTTCGGCGACGTCGCGGTACCAGCGGACGGCGTCGCCGTAGAGCTTCTCCTGGTCGATCGTCTGATTCGCGCCGGAATCGCGGATTTCGGGGGGACGGTCCGCCGTCAGCAGCAGCATCGGGACGCGGGACTGAGAGGCTTCGATCACCGCCGGGTGGTAGTTCGCGGCCGCCGTCCCCGACGTGCAGACCAGCGGCGTCACGTCGCCGGTCCGTCGTGCGCGACCGAGCGCGAAGTACGCCGACGACCGCTCGTCGAGGTGCGAGAACACGTGGATGTCCTCGTGGCGGTCGAACGCGACCGTCAGCGGCGTCGATCGGCTGCCGGGCGAGATACAGACCGCGTCGATGCCGGCGGCAGCGAGTTCGTCGACGAGCGCGCGTGCCCAGAGCGTGTTTCGATTCGGGTCGGTCGTCGAAGGTCGATTCGGATCAGTCATCGAGATACAGGTCGACAGAGCGTCATTTCGTGTCGTCAGTCTCCAGTTCGTCGAGAATTGGGCGGTACTTCAACTGGACTTCGTCCCACTCGCGGTCCGGGTCGGAGTCGGCGACGATGCCGACGCCGGCGAACAGGGTCGCGACGTCGCCGTGAGCCACGGCCGAGCGGAGCGCGACGGCGAAGGTGCCGTAGCCGGCGGCGTCGATCCAGCCGACCGGAGCGGCGTACCACCCGCGGTCGAACGGCTCCGTCTCGCGGATGGTTTCGAGAGCCGCCTCGGGCGGGAGGCCGCCGACAGCGGGCGTCGGATGCAGCGCCTCGACGAGTGAGAGGACGTGCTCGTCGCGGTCGAGCGTCGCCGTGATCGGCGTCCAGAGGTGCTGGACGGTGGCGAGGCGCTTGATCCGCCGGGGGCCCGGGCTGACGGACGCCGCGAACGGCGAGAGTTGTTCTTCGACTGTTTCGGCGACCAGATCGTGCTCGTGGGCGTTCTTCTCGTCGCGTGCGAGCTCCTGCGCCAGCCACTCGTCTTCGGCGGGCGTCTCACCGCGTCCCGTCGTCCCCGCGAGCGCGTCGGTTTCGACCGTCCGACCGCGGACGGAGACGAGCCGTTCGGGCGTCGCCCCGAAGAACGACGGCTGCGGCCGCCCGTCTGCGGGTTCGGGCTCGATCAGGAAGCGATAGCAGTCGGGGTACTTCTGTCCGAGGCGGGACAACACGTCGGGCAGCGACAGGTCGTCTTCGAGGTCGACGTCGAGCGCCTGTGCGAGGACGACCTTCTTGAGGTCGCCCGAGTTGATTCGGTCGACCGCGGCCTCGACGCCGGCCGTCCAGTCGGCGCGGGCCGTGGTCCGCCGTCGACCGCTGACGCCGGGCGGGTCGACGAGCGGTTCGGCGTCCGGGAGCGACTCGATCCGCTCGCGTGCATCGGCGAGTCGGGCTTCGACCGCCGCCGAGTCGACGTCGTCGCCGACGGCGTTGACCGTCAGCCACGCGTCGGCGTCGGGATCATCGCCGTCCGTCCACGTGACCTGCACGCGCGGGAACACGAACCTCGCCCCGGGGAAGTCCTCCCACGGCGGGCCGGACGTACTGTCGCCGTGGAAGGCGAACCCACCGAACAGACGCGGTCGCGCGGCTTCCGTTCCGGCGTGTACGTCGCCGGAGGCGAACAGCGTCTCGGCGGCTTCCCGGATCGCGTCGAATCGGTTCGATCCGTCGGCCGTCAGGGTCGCCGCCGCACCGCTCCCGACCACCGTCGCCTCCTTGGGGGCACTCCAGACGGTTCGCGGCGCGTCGGCTTCGCGGAGCACGGCCCGAAACGACGGCGCTGCGATAGGGACCGATCGGCTGACGAGGTGATACCCCGCCGCGTCGGTCCGCAACGATTCCATTACCGGCTTTCAGGACGCCACGCTCTTTTATTTGACTATACCACCAAAATCGAAGAATCGGCCGCCCGTTCGCGTACTACTTATTTAGCCGTACCGCTCCTCGTTCCACGGATTTGCGGTGTCTGAGTAGCCGCGTCGTTCCCAGTAGCCACGTTCGGGCTCGGTCAGGAACTCCACGCCCTCGACCCACTTCGCGCCCTTGTAGGCGTATTTGTGTGGCGTCACGACTCGCAACGGACCGCCGTGGTCCTCGGCCAGCCGGTCGCCGTCGTGTTCGTAGACGAAGAGGACCTCGTCGCGGAGGCACTCCGAGAGCGCCAGATCCGTCGTGTAGCCGTCGATCGCGTGAAACAGCACGTGGACGGCGTCGTCACGAACGCCAGCCAGGTCCGCGATCGCCGGGAACGTGACGCCGGTGAACTCACAGTCGAAGGTGCTCCAGCCGGTGACACAGTGGAAGTCCTGTCGTTGCGTCGTCGACGGCAGCTCTCGAAACTCCGCATACGAGAGGGAGAGATCCTCGTCGACGGCGCCCCACACGTCGAAGGACCACGTTTCGGGCGTCCACGACGGGGTGCCGCTCTTCGAGAGAACTGGAAAGCCGTCCGTCTCGTGCTGTCCGGGCGGGAGTCGCCGGTCGCCGAACTCCCGATAGAGGTCCGTGACGTCCTCGACCATACCGCAACTGATGCCCGAGGCGACCTAACGGTGCCGGCTTTCGACGAGAGTTGTCGTCATCGAATCAGTGTGTAGCTCCGACATCAATAATTATCTTCGAGACAAAAATATATATTTGAATCTGGTAAACGATGTTTTCCCATACCCTGAATATTCGCCGCAGGGTTTAAATAACCCGCCTTCAAACCCCCTCACGTTCAAATGCCCAAGGTGAACATCAACGTCCCCGAGCACCTCGAGATGCAGATCGCGCAGCTCGTCGATCAGGGCGAGTTCGTAAACCGCGAGGAAGCCATCGCAGAGCTCCTCTCGACGGGTATTCGCGCGTTCAAAACGAGCGGCCCGATGGACGAAGAAGACCGCTTCGAAGACGACGGGATGATGGGTCACGAAGACGAGTACGTCTTCTAACACGCCTCACGAGATAGGAGCGTCTGCACGTCTCCTCACAACTTCGGTCGCACGGCAGCGCGCGATCGGACGTGTCTCGGGTGCACACGCTGCGGCAGGTCGCCAGGTCGCCCTCCCGTCTCCGAACGAGAAGCGACGGCTTCGGTCGGCGTCCGACCGTGTCAGTTCCCACCAATAATCCTTAAAACGGCCTCTCACGTATCCACGTCTATGCACAAGGACGAGCTCTTGGAACTGCACGAGCAGATGGTCATCATCAAAGACAACTTCGCCGCACGCGAGGACGTCGACGGAAGCATCTTCGACCCCTACGAGGAACTCGACGTCGACCCCTCACACGTCCACAAGTCCAAGAGCGAGCACAAACACGCGGTCTTCGTCCTCGGCAACGCGCTCGCGACGGCGATGAGCGAAGACGAGTTCTCGAACGCCGGACGGGTCGGCAAGCGGATGGAAGAACTCGCCAAGGACGCAGAAGGGAAGCTCTGAGTCGGACAGCGGCCGATCACGGGCTGACGCGACTCACCGCGCGCACCTGCAGCGTCACTCGGCTTTCATCGGTTGCAGTCGGCGCTCGACTCCCGGAAGTCGCCGTCGGAGTCGCCGCGGTCGTCCCATCGCGCCGATCCGAAACGCCGTAGTTTCTTAACCGCTCGTCTACTCCGGGTGTACGATGGACGCTCTCCCGGTCGATCTCCTCCTGCGCGTCGCGGTCGTAGCCGCCCTCGTGTTCTCTCTCACCGCGGCGTTCCTCTTCGATCAACCCTCCGCGTTCGGTGCACAGTTGCGACAGCGTTTCGTCCTGGGTCTCCCCTGGGGAACGCTCGTCTCGGCCGGCTTCGTGCTCGCGGTCTACCTCTTTTTGCAGGGCGGGTGGGCCCGCTGGAACGCGCCGGTGACGCTCCCGTTCCGGGCGTGGTCGTACCTGTACCCGCTCGGGATGCTCTCGGCGGCGTTCTCACACAACGGTCCGGGCCACCTCATCGGGAACCTCGTCGGGACGCTCACGCTCGCTCCGCTCGCGGAGTACGCGTGGGGGCACTTCACCCGCGAGCGAGGCTCACAGTCGTTCTCGTCGTGGCGCACGAACCCCTACGTCCGCGCGTTCGTGATCTTTCCCGCTGTCGTCCTCGCGGTCGGACTGCTCACCTCGTTCTTCGCGATCGGCCCGATAATCGGCTTCTCCGGCGTCGTGTTCGCGTTCGCGGGGGCCGCGCTCGTCAACTATCCGCTCGGAACCGTGATCGCGCTCGCCGGCGGCGGAGCCCTCCGACTGGTGTACAACGCGCTCCAGACGCCGATCCTCACCCGGAGCGCGCGCCCGGCCTACATCTCGCCGTGGTGGGCCGACATCGCCATTCAGGGCCACGCACTCGGGCTCCTGCTCGGCGTCCTCGTAGGTCTCGTCGTCGTCCGTGCCCGACGTCGGGCCGATCGTCCCAGCGCCCGGCGACTCTGGCTCGGGACGCTCCTCTTCGCCACCGAACAGTCGCTGTGGGCCGTCTACTGGTTTCGTGGCGGTGAGACGTACGTCCTCTACCGGGCCGCGGGAGTCGTCTTGGTCGCACTGCTGGCGCTGGTCGTCGCCTCCGCCGTCGTCGCCCGCGACGACGAGCTCTTTCGCTGGGAACTCGCCGGCGACAGCGGCGTCGTCCGGAACTGGCAGGTCGCCGTCGGCGTCCTCCTGCTCTCGACGGCCGCCATCGCCGGGCCGGCCGTGCCCGCGAATCTGTACACGGCAACCTCGGGCGACCTCCCGGGCGACGAGCTGACCGTCCGCGACTACGAGGTGACCTACGCGGAGAACGTCGAGAACGGTCTCGTTGCGGCGGTCGACATCGAGGCGTTCGGCGAGACGACAGCCGTCAACACCTCGGGCGTCATCGTCCGCAGCGAGCAGCGCGGTATCTGGAGCACGGCGGTCCCGAAAGGCCGGTTGACGTTCGACGGCCAGGTCGCCGTCCGTCTCGGCGGCGTCGGCTGGCGCGAGACCGTCTACGCACAGCGCGACGGCTGGAACGTCCTCGGCAACCGGACAGCCTACCGCGTCGCGCTCGGCAACACCGACTCCGCGCGCGTCGTGTACACGTCCGATCCGGTCACTGCCGGGCCGGTACTCGCCGGGCGGAACGTGACGGTCGTCCCCAACGAGAGCCAGTACTATCTTCGGGTCACCGAGGGGAACGACTCACTCAGTGCGGGTCTACCCGCGAAGAACGAGTCGGTTACCGTCGACGGCCTGACGTTCACACGGAACCGCTCGCGCGTGTTCGTTTCCTACGACGAGACGAGACTGCAACTCCTCTCGAAAGAGACCTACGAGTAGCGGGGGCGCCTTACTCGTCGCCGTCGGACCACTCGATCCGGTACACCTCGGCGTCGATGTCTTCGGAGTCCGCGTCGTGGAACTCGAACTGCCGATCGAGCGAGAGCGTCGCGCGGAAGGCGTGCGTCACCGCGCCGCCGTGGTCGGCGGCGAACGCTTCGATGAACTCCTGTGAACCGCCGTTGTGGACCGAATACGACACGTCGGCGAGCCGAGCGGCGGTTTCGAGGAACGCCCGATCGGCGTGTTCGTTGCCGCGCTGGGCGCCGAAGGGCGGATTCATCAACACGGTCGTCGGTTCTGCGGGACAAAGCGGTGCGCGCGTCGCGTCGGCGAGCACCCAGTCGATCGAGGTCTTCGTCCCGACGCGTCGTCGGTTCGCCGTGGCCGTCGTCAACGCTGTGCGGTCGACGTCGACGCCGACCACCCGGGACGGGCCGCGGAGCGCGGCACCGAGCGCTAACATTCCCGTTCCGGTCCCGAGGTCGACGACGAGTCGGTCCTCGATGTCGCCGTTCAGGTCGGCGACGTGGACGACGTGGGCGGCTAACTCCGGGGGCGTCGGATACTGTTCGAGGTCCGCACGCGGGTCCTCGAAGCCCGCGACGACCGCCAGTTGCGTCTCCAGTGCCGACTTCGTCGCCATCAGACCCACCTCCGTGAGGCGCTGCGGAGGCTCCCGCTCGCGAGACAGTGTGGCGCGAAGTTCGGTCTCATTGCGATGAAATACCCTCCGATAATACAAAAAGGCTTCTCGAAAACGGGGAGTTATTCGGCTGGCGGGGAGCACGCGGCGTTGCCGTCGCGCGTCAGTACGAGCGCCGAACGACGGTCGATCCGCTCGCATCGCGGACGGTGACCACGTCCCCGTCGTTGTTCCAGATCGCACCGCTGGCGCCCCAGTAGAGCGTCGAATCGCTGTCCGTTCCGGAGCCGGTCCGGAGCGTCAGCGTCGCGCCGGGATCGAGCGTGGTGCCCTCGGGGACGGTGTAGGTGTGGTCTGCGTCGTCGGTGACGGTCCACCCCGAGAGGTCGAGACGTTCCTCGCCAGCGTTACGGAAGACGACGTACTCGTCGTTCAGATTCTCGTTGTCGTTGCCCTCCGCGTCGGCGTGAATCGTATCGATCGCGAGCGGTCCTTCACCACCGTCGGCGAGCGGGGTAGTTTCGCTCGCGGTCGCCGTCACGTCACCCTCGATACAGGACCACAGCCCACGACGGGACTCGCGCGCCGTCACTTCCATGTCCTCGTATCGTTCACGTTCGGTAAAGGTACTGTCGTACACGCGAGCGTGACCCTCTCTGAGCAGGGCGTAGTTGAACGACTCGCCGTCGACGTAGACGTACGCGAGCAACCGCCCGTAGTAGCCCCGTCGGTCCGACTGCTCGTCGAAGACGAGCGTCACGGATTCGCCCGCGAGTCGGTCTTTCGCGTACGCCGAGGCGTCCTCGCCGGCCCGGCCGAGACACGCCGCCCCGGCGGTCGTCTCGGGGATACCCTCGAACTCGTCAGGGGTGTTCTCGCCGTACACCTCGGGCGTGTCGACGCCCAGCAACCGGACAGTCTCGCGCGTCCCGTTCGGATACGCGACTTTTATCGTGTCGCCGTCGACGACCTCCGTGACCGTGACGTCGTCGCCCTCGACCGGCGCCGCGGTGGCCGTGCTGCCAGTCGTCGGCGTCGCGGTGGCCGCCGATTCCGCCGGGCCGGTACCCGATCCCGGCGTCCCGCCGAGACAGCCGGAGGCGACCACGAGAAGCAGGACGACGAGGGTTACAGCGCGCATACCTGCCATCGAGTGGCCGGGGAATATACCGCTTGGGGGTCGCGTTCGCAGAGTAGTCTAGAGATTCTGTCACAAAGGCTTAAATAGGCCCTTCACCACAAACCTTATAATGGAACGTTCGCGTCGTCAGCGCCAGCGAGAGCAGGAGACCGAACAGACAGACGACGAGCGACTCGTCTGCCCGGAGTGCGAGTCGTCGGACATCGTCACGGACGCCGATCAGGGGGAGTTGGTGTGTGACGACTGCGGCTTAGTTTTGGACGAACAACAGATCGACCGCGGGCCCGAGTGGCGGGCGTTCAACCACTCCGAGCGGCAGTCGAAGTCCCGCGTGGGCGCGCCGATCACAGAGACGATGCACGACCGGGGGCTGACGACGACGATCGACTGGAAGGACAAAGACGCCTACGGGCGCTCGCTCTCCTCGGAGAAGCGCTCGCAGATGCACCGATTGCGCAAGTGGCAAGAGCGCATCCGGACGAAGGACGCAGGCGAGCGCAACCTCCAGTTCGCGCTCTCGGAGATCGACCGGATGGCGTCGGCGCTGGGCGTCCCACGATCGGTACGGGAGGTCGCGTCTGTCATCTATCGCCGCGCGCTCAACGAGGACCTCATCCGCGGCCGGTCCATCGAAGGCGTCGCCACCTCCGCGCTCTACGCCGCCTGCCGGCAGGAAGGCATTCCGCGCTCGCTCGACGAAGTCGCGGAGGTCTCGCGCGTTCCCCAGAAGGAGATCGGTCGGACGTATCGCTACATCTCCCAGGAACTCGGCCTCGAACTGAAGCCGGTCGACCCAAAGCAGTTCGTCCCCCGCTTCGCCTCGTCGCTCGGGCTGAGCGAGGAGGTCCAATCGAAGGCGACCGAGATCATCGACGTCTCCGCGGAACAGGGCCTCCTCTCGGGGAAGTCGCCGACGGGGTTCGCGGCCGCGGCGATCTATGCAGCGTCACTGCTCTGCAACGAGAAGAAGACCCAGCGCGAGGTCGCCGACGTCGCGCAGGTGACGGAAGTCACCATCCGGAATCGCTACCAAGAGCAGATCGAAGCGATGGGCTTCCGCTGAACGGTCTCCTCTCCTCGCAGGCCCGAACCGCTCTCACTCCTGGATTTCGACGCCCGTGATCTCGAATCGCGCCCCGCCGGTTTCGCTATCGGTGACGGTGACGGTCCAGCCGTGTGCTTCGGCGATCTGATCGACGATATTGAGCCCGAGCCCGGGCCCGTCGTCCGCCGTCGAGTAGCCGGTCGCGAACACGTCCTCGCGCTCCTCGGCGGGGATTCCGGGGCCGTCGTCGGCGACGTAGAAGCCGCCGTCGACGTCGCCGATCGTGATCGTCACGTCTTCGCCCGCGTGTTCGATGGCGTTGCGGAGGAGGTTCTCGAACAGTTGCCGGAGCCGCGCCGGATCCGCGATTATCGTGCGGTCCGTGTCGATCACGAGCGACGCCTCCGCCGTCGAGACGGTTCGCCAGCACTCGTCCATCAGGTTGCCGAGTGCGACGGCGTCGGTAGCGTTCGCGCGACCCCCTTCGCGCGCCAGCACGAGCAGGTCTTCGATCAGTTCCTCCATCCGTTTGAGCGCCTCCGCGGCGACGTCCAGATGCTCCGCTCCGGCCCCCGCGCTCGGGCGGTCACCCGCACGTTCGGACTGGACCAGATCGATCCGCCCTTCGGCCACGTTCAGCGGATTGCGCAGGTCGTGGCTGACGACCGTGGCGAACTGTTCGAGGCGGTCGATCTGCCGTTCGAGTTCCTGTTCGTACTCGTGACGCTCGGAGACGTCGCGGCTGAACGCGATGAACCGCTCGTTGCCGTGAAATCTGATCTTCGTGATCCAGACCTCGACGGGGAAGGTCGTGCCGTCGCGTCGCCGGTGCCGACCCTGAAGCTTTATCCGCTCTCCGATGGCGGCGTCGTCCCAGACGGTCCGGAGTTCGTCGGCGGAGTGGTCCGCCTCGATTTCGGCGACGTTCATCGAGAGCAGCGCCTCCCGTGAGTAGCCGAGGTTCTCGACGTTCTGTCGGTTGACGTCGACGACGTTCCCCTCGGCATCGTGGACGGTGATCGCGTCCGGCGACTCCTCAAAGAGCGCCCGGAGCCGTTCTCTGCTCCGTTCGAGTTCCTGTTGGCGCTCCTTCTGTTCGGAGATATCGGCGTTGACCGCGACGAAGCGCTCGATATCGCCGCCCTCGCTTTCGACCGGGGCGATAGTCTGATCGACGACGTATCGATCGCCGGATTTCGTCTTGTTGACGATCTCGCTTCGCCAGACGTCGCCGTCCAGAATCGTCCCCCACAACTCCTCGTAGAACTCCCGATCGTGCTCGTTGGACTTCAGGATCCGCGGGTTCTGTCCGAGTACTTGGTCGGCGTCGTATCCCGTAGTCTGTTCGAACGCCGGGTTCACGTAGACGATCGTGCCGTCTCGCTTCGTGAAGTACACCGAGTGCCCCGACGCTTCGATGGCCTCCCGAAAGAGCCGAAGCGAGCGGTCGCGGTCTTTGCGTTCTGTGACGTCTCGGACGATTCCATCGACGTACGTGCCGTCGGATTCTTCGGTCTTCAGAAGGGTGAGAGATCCCCAGCGGTGTTCGCCCGTCAGCGTCCGAATCGGCACGTCGTAGTTCTGCACGACTCCGTCGCGGTCGAGTCGACGACGTAGTTCGGCCAGGTCTGCTGCCTCCCGAACGAAGTCCTCGACGGCGTGCCCCGCGACTCCTTCGGGAGTGTCAGCGCCGAGTAACGTCGCGAGCGTCGAATTCGCCTCGACGATCTGGCCGTTCGGATCGGGGGGCGCTCGGAAGATGCCGGCCGAGGACGCATCGAGTAATCGCGCGTAGCGCTCGCGGTGGGCGTCGGCATCGACGCGGTGGAGTGCGTGTGCGACGTCCTCGCCCAGTTCCGTGAGGAGGTCGCGTTCCTGCGCGTCGAAGGCGTTCGTTCGGTCCGCATAGACGTTGAGAACGCCGTAGAGGCCGTCGTCGTACACCATCGGAATGGCCGCGCTGGACCGATAGCCGCGGTCGAGCGCGGGGGCGCGCCACGGTTCGTACCTCGCGTCTTCCGGGATGTTCTGTACGACCGAGAATTCCCGCGTCAGGACGGCGTTCGCGGTGGGACCGGGCTCTTCTAGACCGCTGTCGGTCGTGATCTCGATGGCATCTAGATAGCCCTGATCGACGCCCGCGGCGGCGACGGGTTCGACGGCGTTCGCGTCCGCGTCGTGCCTGCCGATCCACGCGAAGCGATAGGGATCGGCCTCGCTGATGAGCCGGCACGTTTGGCGTTCGATCTCCGTTCGGGTGTCAGCGTGTACGACGGCCCGATTGATCTCGCTGCGCACGCGACGGATACGTTCGAGCTCGGCCGCACGCTGGGCGTTACGGTACCGTTCGACGGCGTTCGTGATCCGGTTGGCGAGGAGTTCGTACTGCTCGCTTTGTGTTCCCTTCCGGAGGTAGTCCGTCGCGCCGCGTGTGATGGCGTCGCTCGCGAGCGACTCGCTCCCCTCGCCAGTGAAGAGGATGAACGGGAGGTCGGGATCCTGCTCGCGGACCGCCTCCAGCAGTTCGAGCCCGTTCATTTCGGGCATCTGATAGTCCGAGACGACGCAGTCGAACGACGCCGCGCCGTCCGTGAGCCGTTCGAGACCGCCGGCCGCGACAGATTCAGTGACGACTTCTAGGCGGTCGTCCTGCCGAGCGAGCACCGTCGACGTGAGGTCTAAGAAGTGGGGGTCGTCGTCGACGTGCAACACCCGTATCCCGCCAGTCATACCAAGTGGACTTTGGCTACTGTTGGTATAAATGGGGCAGTTTGATTCCGACGGATGGGTCATCGTTTCTCTGGGGCCGTGAACACGACGACCTCGCGGTTCCACAGACCAAGGCGGTACGTCGTCGCCTCGTAGTCAGAGCCGAGTCGCTCCGCGAGTTCGGTGTGATGTGTGGGCGCAGCGATCACGACCGGCGGCGCCGACGCGTTCGCGTACGCCGAATCGAACGTCGAGACGTTCGCCGTACTCGTCGCGTCCGCGCCCGCCGCTTCGACGTACCACGGCAGCGGCAGTCGGTTCCCCCAGGCGTCGCCCACCGGCGGGAACCGGGTCGTCCGGTCAGGCGGGACGTGGTACGCCGCACCGACGTAGAGAACCTCGGCCGTCGACGAGTCGCCGTCGGCAGCAGCGCGTGCCGCCGCTTCGATCGGTTCGAGGTCGTCGCTCGGCTGGGCGAACTGCGCGAGTCGGTTGTCGCGGTCGGAGGGCCCGTAGACGGTTCCGGCGGTGACGGTACCCACCTGCGCGACGACCGAAAGGACGACGAGGGCGACCGCGACGACGGTTCCGGTATCGACGTCGGGGCCGGATGCGGCAGCGGCCCCGCGGCGGAGGAACGCGGCGAAGCCGACCGCTGCGGGGAGCGACAGCGGGACGACGACGTGCACGAGCGTCCACGGGGCGGAGACCTCCGCGATCGTCGGGAACAGGACGACCGCCAGAAGCCCCCAGTAGCCGACGCCCTCGATCAGCGGCCGGCGGGCCGACGCGTAGCGCACCCAGAGCGTGGTTCCGACGCCGACCGCGACGACCGGGAGCGCGACCGCAGTCAGGGTCCCGGCCGCGTCGCCGAGGTACGGGAGCAGCGAGTGCGTGCCGTCGGGATAGCGGTTGACGACGCGGACGCCGACGAAGCGCCAGAGCGCGCCGACCGTCCCCTCGTAGATCGCGAGGTGGAACTCCGTCGGATCGTAGAGTCCGACGTCGACGCCGGGACCTGCGCGGGGCGCGAACAGAAAGACCGTCGTGCCGACGAAAAGCAGCGCGGCGCGGGCGGCCTCCGTCGTCGTCCCAGCGAGTCGCGCTCGGAGCGCTGCCGCCGCCGCCCGGGCGCTCGCTCCGCCGTCGGCGGCGACGCTGTGCTGCTCGACGACGAGGACCCACGCTGCGAGCCAACAGCAGAGATAGCCGGCGACGAACCCCGAAGCGGACGCCGCGAGCGACAGCGCGACCGCAGCAGCGTACGCGTCGCGTCGGCTGTCGCGATCCCACGCCCGCAGGGCGAAGCCGACGAACGCGAAGCCGAACAGCGCAAGCGGCACGTCGCCGCGGAGGAAACGCGAGTAGTAGAGGACGAGTGGCTGAAACGCGAGGAGAGCGGCGAACAGGACCGTTTCGGCGTCGTCGAGACGGTCGCGAAAGAGCAGTGCGACGAGCGGGAGCGCCGCCCCGAGGACGGCGATAGGGAGTCGGGCGACCCACTCTGAGACGCCGACGAGGGCGAACAGCGTGCGGCCGACGAGCGGGAGCAGCGGGCCGCCGGCGATCGGACGGTACTGGTAGGCGCCGGTGTCGAGATAGCGGAGCGTCCAGTAGCCGACGCGCGCCTCGTCCCAGTGAAACGGGCGCGCGCCGAGACCGACGAGTCGGACGAGGAGACCAGCGAACGCGAGGGCGACGACGACGCCGAGAACGCGGTCACGTCGGAACGAGAGGCCGGCGAGCGACGCCGACACCGGCGTTCGATCGGAACCTCCGGGCGCGGCGTCGCCCTCGCGAGACATAGCGGTCCCTCGCGGCCCGGAGGGTAGAAACTTTGTGATCCAGAGGCCGCCGACACCGACCGTGTGCCCATCGTCAACGACCACGGTCACCGACCCGATCCGCAACGCACAAACGGCGTCCCGACCCAGCGCGGGTATGACCGTCGTCGACGCGCTGCCGCCGCGGCCGCTAGAACCCCAGGAACTGCTCCAACTGAACGACGCCGAGGCGCTCGAACTGGCCGTCCCGATCGAGGACGAGGGCCGCGCCTCCGGCGTGCTCGTCGCCACCGGAGAGTGGGTGAAAGGCCTCGCCTTCGACGCCGACGCGGAGTCGTGGACCGTCGTCGAGACCGTCAGCCTCGGTGAAGGCGTCGAGCGCGTCGACGGCTTGCAGGCCTGCGAGGCGGCCATCCTTCGATTCCGCGGCGACGACCCTGAGGCGATGACCGCCGAGAACGCACCGGGAACGTACGAGCCGCAGGTCGACCAGTCGGCCGGGGCCGACGAGGCTACCGGAGCCGAGGACGAGTAGCTGTCGACGAGGACGGAGAGACGGCCGGCGAAACCGAATGACAATCGAGCGTACCTTCTAAAACCTTCGCGACGTAGGGCCGGGTGAGACGATGTACGACAAGATTCTCGTTCCGACTGACGGAAGCGCCGCGACCGAGGGCGCAGTCGAACACGCCATCGAACTCGCGAAACAGTACGACGCGACGGTACACGCACTGTACGTCGTCGACACGGGTGCGTACTCCTCACTGGAGATGGGCTCGGATATCGTCATCGAGGCCCTTCAAGAGGAAGGCAACACCGCGGTCGAGGAGGTCGAAGAGCGCGGCGAAGAGGCCGGCGTGGACGTCGTCACGACTGTCGAGACGGGTATCGCACACCGCGTCATCGTCGACTACGTGGCCGAGGAAGGAATCGACCTCGTCGTGATGGGGACGCACGGCCGAACCGGCGTCGGTCGCTTCCTCCTCGGGAGCGTTGCCGAGAAGGTCGTCCGCACCGCCGACGCGCCGGTGATGACGGTCCGCTCGGGGGACAAAGAGGCAGAAGCCGACGGCGGCCCCGCAGTCGACGAGGCATAATCCGGTCGACACGCCGACACGACCGGGACGCGACCGCTTCGCAAAGAGTTTTGAAACGGTCCACCGAACGGCGAGGTATGACCGAGTACACCGTCGAGTTCGTCGGCACCGGCGAGACCGTCGACGTGTCGGACAAGCAGACGATCCTCAAGGCCTGTCTCGAAGCGGGCATCGCTCAGGAGTACTCCTGTCGCGTCGGGATGTGTCTCGCCTGTTCGGCGGAGATCGTCGAGGGCGAGGTCACCCAACCCGCCGCACGTGGGCTCACCGACGAGGAGCGCGAAGACTACGCGCTGACGTGTATGGCCCGCCCGCAGAGCGACCTGAAGCTGAAGCGCGGCGTCTACCCACCGAGCATCGAGCAGGACGCAGCCGACGCCGCTGCTGCAGCGGACGACGACTGAGGTCGGTTCCCTGGCGGGTAGAAGAGCGAGAGAGCGCTATTTGTCGGATCGGTCCGTCTCGTCTCCGGGCCCGCTAACAGAGACGCCGCCATCGGTTCCCACGAACGCGAACGACTCGTCGGATTCAGAGTCCTCGCCGTTCTCCATCGAGCTGCCGTTCGAGAGGACGTCACGCGGTGGGCCATCCGCGTCCGACGTGTCGATTCCAGCCGGCGGTTCGGCGTCGAAATCGAGGTCAGAGGGCATCCCACCCCCTCCGGAGTCCGTCGACTCGGTGTCGCCATCGGCCGTAACGAGGCGATCTGCGGCGTCCTGAATCGTGTCCATCCGCTGGGTCTGTTCGCGGCTGGCTTCCGCGACGTCGTCGACGCGGTCTGCGATCTCCTCGGAGCGCTCGCGCGTCGTCTCGACCATCGCCGTCACCTCCTCGGCGCTGACCGCCTGCTCGTCGGTCGCGGTCGCGACCTCGGCGATTCCTTCGGTCGTTCGCTCGACTGCGTCGACGATCTCGTCGAGGCTGTCCATCGCGTCCTCGCCGCGGTCGATACCCTCGTGCAGTTTGTCGGTCGTCTCCGAGAGGCTCTCGATCGTCTCGGCGGCGTCGGTCTGGACGCGACCGACAGTCTCCTCGACGTCGCTTGCGCGCTGTCGGGACTCCTCGGCGAGTTGTTTCACCTCGTCGGCGACGACGGCGAATCCGTCGCCGGCCTCGCCCGCCCGCGCCGCCTCGATCGAGGCGTTCAGCGCGAGCAGATTCGTCTGCTCTGCGATCTCGTCGATCGCTTCGATGACTTCGTCGACCTCGTCGATCTGCGCCTGGAGTCGTTCGAGATCGGCCGAGGCCTGGTTCGCGGCGTCTGCGACTTCCTCCATCACGTCGATCGCCTCGTCGGCGGCGGTCTCGCCGGATCGCGCGCGCGAGACCGCCTCGTCGCTCGTGTTTTCGACGTCCTCGGCGGTCGCAGCGATCTCCTCGACGGTCGCACTCATCTGTGAGACCTCCGCGGCGACCTCCTCCATATCGTCCGCCTGGTCGTTTGCGATGTCGCGGATCGTCGCGGAGCGTTCGGCGACGACCGACGAGGCCGAGGAGACGTCTTCGATCGGGTCTTTGAGGTCCTGTTTGACCTCGCGGGCCAACTCCTCGCGGTGTTCCGCCTCGCGGCGCGCCTCCTCGCTGTAGGCGTGAATGTAGGTGTCCATCGCGATCTGCTGATCGATCGCGAGCACTTTGAGGAGAGAACTGGCCCGGTCGACCACGGCGTCGACTGCGGCGTCGACGTCGCCGTTCGTGTCGGCGTCGGCAGCAGCGTCGGCACCGCCCGCTCCGTCCTCGTCCTCGCGTCCGTTCGCGCCGCCGACAATCCGTGAGAACAGACCGTCGTTTGCGTCGTCGGGGTCGTCCCCACCGGACTGCGTCGTGGAAGCAGATTGAGCCGTGTCGCTCTGAGCGGACCCACCGAACTCCTCTTTGACCGCATCCCCGATAGCCGACATCAGACCGTCGTAGTAGATGCTGTACGCGCCGAGATAGAACTTCGGCCCCATATCCAACATATTGTGGATCTTGCCGATGCGAGCGCGCTGGGCGAAGTAGTCCTGGCCGTACTCGCCGCTGGCGAGCGAGCGCAGATACTGTGATTGGGTCTTTTTCAGTTGATCGACGCCCTTGCTCGACCGACCGAGGACCTCAGTGGCCCGAGGATCGCTCGTCAGGTGGTCGTAAAACTCGTCGACGATCTCATCGGCTATTTCGTCGAACGTCGGTTCGAGCGCACGCATCCGCTCTTTGTCCGCCTCCGTGAGGCGAACGAAGGACTTGCGCCACTCCCGTTCTGACTCGTCGATTCCCAATGCGTCGATTAGCTCGTCGCCGTCGACGAGGCCCCTCGTGTCGTCGGTTACTACGACGCCTCGGTCGTTCATATATAGGGGACCAACATCTCGACATAAGATTGTTCGCTCCCCGGTATCAGGTCTGATACTCCTCCGCCGACGACGGTGCGGCGAGTGCGACGCACTGTCGCAACGGCGGCAGAAACCGTTAGGTGCTGCGGCCGCTCGGCTTCGATATGAGCCGCGAAGCACGCGACGGAGACTGGCTCCGTGAGAAAGTCGAATCAGCGGAAGCTTCGTCGCTGGCGCTGCTCGGGTCCGAACAGTTTCTCTATGCGGCCGCCGGGGGGGATCCGATTCCCGAGGCGCTGCTCGTTGCCGCCGCAGCGAGCGAACACGCGGCGCGGGAGACGTTCCGACAGTGGACCGAAGACGAGGGAGACGACGACGCCCGCGCTGCTTTCGAGTCGGTCGTCGAACAGGAGACGGAACACCGCAGCCGGGTCGCGAGCGAACTGGACGGCTGGAGCCCCGAGAGCGGGCCCCCAGGGCCGATGCACGCGTATCTCCGCGGCCGTGACGCGACTGTCGAGCGCATCGCCGGCGGGATGGTCGGCCGTCCACTGGTCACGCTCCGGACCCACGAGAGGCTCGTATCCTTCTTCACCGCCCGCGGCGACGACCGGCGCGCGGGTCTCTTTCGAGACCTCCGCGCGGAGACGGCAGCCGTCCTCGACGACGGCATCTCACTGCTCGAAACGCGGTGTGCGAGCGATTCGGCGTGGGAGACCGCCAGGCTCGTCGCGACGTACACGATCCGGTTGGCCGGCGACGACACGGCCGACGCGCTTCGGGGACAACAGTAGCGTTTGCAACTGATTACACAGCCAATCGCACGACTGCGTGCGATTAGGTGAGTGACGACTTGCAAACGCTACTATAGGTACCGACCCGGCAGTGTCGAACAGCGGGTGAGAGCGGTCGTCCTGTGGTCGGAGTCGGCCGGCCGACATTCCGGTGAGAGCGGGCAGTGCGAACCGGCCGCCCCTACGCCTCGTCGAATAGTTCCTCGCCGTCGACCATTCGCTCCGCGACGGCGTCCATATCGAGCGTCACGCCGAGACCGGGCGTTTCGGGGACCTCGATCGAGCCGTTCTCGATAACCGTCTCCTCGACGAGTTCGTCCCACCAGCCGAGTTCGTAGGAGTGATACTCGACGGCCAGCGCGTTCGGAATCGCCGCGCCGACGTGGGCAGCCGCCATCGTGGCGACGGGCGAGGCGACGTTGTGCATCGCGACGGGAACGTAATACTGGTTCGCGACGTCGGCGATCTTCCGCGTCTCGCGCATCCCACCGACTTTCGGCAGGTCGGGGGCGACGATGTCGACCGCCTGATTTTCGATCAGTCGGCGCACCTCCGTCACGCGGTAGCGGTTCTCACCGACGGTGATTGGCGTCGTCGTCGACTTCGTGACCTCCTCTTGGACGTCGAGGTTCTCCGGCGGGACGGGGTCTTCGAGCCACCAGACGTCGAAGTCTTCGATCGCGGTCGCGAGGCGCTTTGCGGACCCACCCGAGAACGTCCAGTGGCAATCGAAGGCGACGTCGGCGCGGTCCTTCACGCGCTCTGTGACTTGCTCGACGATCTCGGCTTTGTGTCGGATCTCTCCGGGACGGAGATGCCGGTTCGCGCGGTCTTTCTCCAGACCCGAGGGCACGTCGAGGTCGAACTTCAGCGCGTCGTAGCCGAGTTCCTCGACGACGCGCTCGGCCTCGTCGGCGCAGGCCTCCGGATCGGCCTCGTCTTCGGTGTGGCAGTCACAGTAGACACGCATCTCGTCGCGGTACTTGCCGCCGAGCAGTTGGTACGCCGGGAGTTCGAGAATCTTCCCCGCGAGGTCGTGCAGGGCGACTTCGATGCCCGAGATGGCCGTGACGGTGACGCCCTCGACGGAGCCCTCGCCGGACATCTTCTGGATCAGGTGTTCGTACAATCGGTCGATGTCGAGGGGGTTCTCGCCGACGATCATCGGCTTCATCCGCTGGATGAGTTCCGGCACGCCGGCCCCCCAGTAGGCTTCGCCGGTCCCGACGATGCCGGCGTCGGTGTAGACGCGCACGAGCGTCCACGGGAAGTTCCCGTCGACCATCGTCGTCTGCACGTCGGTGATCTCGACGTCGCGGCCGCCACCGCGTTTCGCCGTCACGCCCATCGTCTCCGCGGAGAGCTCTCGCATCGTGTACTCCGCGTTCGGGTCGTGCAGCTCGGAGTAATCCGTTCCCATAGCAGTCGATTTACTCGGTACAGTGAAAGTCTTTGGTCGTCGGCCGGCAGTCGATCTCATAGGGATTATCGTAACTGTTCAGAGATTCTCGCCGTACCGTCCGGCGAGACATCTATGGAGACTTACGATAATCCCTCTCACTCCGACGGCGGACGGTTGCGAACGCCGATTCGCGCCTGCTCGTGCGACCGGTAATGAAACACGGCGGAGACGAAGAAACTGAGTACGACGAGTCCCGCCCAGCCGGCGTCGGGGAGCAGCCCGAACGGGAAGAAATCGAGCCACGCGACGAGCAGGAGGGCGGCGCTGACGGCTGACAGCGCCAGATAGTACTCGTGCCAGGGGAGGTCGTTGCCCCGCACGACGTCTAGATAAATATTGACCTCCTCTTTGGCGGCTGTCGGCCGAACCGTTCCGCGGTCTTTGTCGTAGACGACGAGCCCGGCGTTGTGAAGTTTCGGCAGGTGAAGCTGTTGGAGTGCCGTATAGACCGACTTTCGATCCTCGCGAGCGACTCGCTCGACGGTCGTTCCCTTCTCCCAGGCGGCGACTGTCTCCGCCAGCGACCCGATGTCGTGGGCGTCCGACCCCGAAAGAACCCGCAACACGTACCGCCGCCGGTGATTCGCGAGCACCTCGAAGAGTTCCTCCTCGGAGAGGGACTCTACCGACCCGTCGGGTTCTGGGTCGAGTGTCGCGGGCCGCACACTAACGCCAGAAGGTTTCACGTAACGGACATTATCTTTCGACAGCATAAGTATCTCCCTTCGTGTTACGGAAGCATCACGTCAAGTAACACGAGAATACCGGGTCCGTCACTTATGTAGTGATTAGCTATGCCGCCACTCTACGAAGCATTCGCGTGATGAGGATCGCCGGCGAGCGGAGGATACAGTGGCGGCGGCCGGAGTACACCGGACCGAACAGATGTCTCGCGTGTACTGCCGTCAACGTCGCACTAACCGGAGTTCTGGCTGTCGGCATCAGTTTCGTCAGCGTTCCGTTCGGCGTCGCGGTCGGCGTGGTCGGACTCGCGGCGATCTATTTCCGCGGGTACCTCGTGCCGGGGACGCCGACGCTGACCAAGCGGTACCTCCCCGATTCGGTGCTCCAACTGTTCGACGGGCACACACCGGGGGTCACGTTCGGCGCGGGACCGTCCGCGGTCGTCGATATCGAGCGGTTTCTGGGCGACGTCGGCGCTCTCGAATCGTGCCGAGGTGGCGGGGACCTGTGTCTCTCGCCGAGGTTTCGAGATGCGTGGTTCGAGCAGATCGACCGGGTAAACCCGGATGACGCGGTCGAATTGCTCTTCGAGGGCACCGTCGGCGACCAGCCCGTTTCGACAGCGCGGCGATCGCACGCGTTCGTCGCGATGGCCGATTCGGTGACGGTCGGCAAGTGGGAGTCAGAAGCCGCGTTCCTCGCTGACTGCGCCGCGGACGCAGTGCTTCGTGACCGCACTGCGGCCTGGCGGAGGTTCACCGACGAGGCACGTTTGGAGGTGCTCGGCGCGCTTCGACTGTGGCTCGATCGCTGCCCCGCCTGCGGTGGAGTGATTTCGCTCGACGGGGAGACGGTCGAGTCGTGTTGTCGGTCCTTCGAGGTCGTCGCCGCGACGTGTAACGAGTGTGGGACGCGGGTGTTCGAGGCGCGGCTCCCGCCGGATGAAATCCGGGTAGAGTGACGTTACGAGACAGTAGCGCGGCTCGGTCAAAGCAGCGATCGATCGTATTTCTCTGTCGAATCGGTTCTGGCTACCGACGGAGTCGGTCGGCGGTTCGGGCAGTGGGACAATAGCGCGGGCAGTGAGCGAGCGTTCATACTGTCGGACAGCAGTTCGTGAACTATGTTGGCACCCACGGGGTGCCGATACTTTTCACATCGTTCTGTCCGACAGTATCAGGACAATCGGGAGAGGTAGAACCACCGATGTGACCAGATCTGATAGAGCGCCGAGCCGGCGATGATCGCGAGGAACGCGCTCGCGAAGACGAGCGGGTCGACCGCAGCGAACAACGGCACGCCGGTGAGCGAGAGCACGATGAGAAACAGCGCGAGCGTTCCTAGCGTCCGGTAGTACGTCGCCCAGGTGACGCCGTACTTCGTCACGACCTCCATATACACGTCGACCGTGCGTGCCTCCTTGCGGAGTCTGATCGTCTTTCGATTACGATCGTAGTCGACGACGCCGGCCGAATCCAGTCGAGGCAGATGACTCTGGTGCAGCGAGATGTAGACACTATCGCGGATGTTCCGCGGCGCCGGTGATTCCCCCGTCTCGATTTCGGCGATCTCCTCGGCGAGGTCCCGAAGCATCACCTCGCGCCCGCGATCCTGGAGGTACTTGATCGCGTACCGACGTCTATCGTTGCGAAGTAAGTCGTGAATATCCGTTTCTGAGATTCTTTGTCTCGTAGATTGTGATCTATAACTCATACCTGCCCTCGGGTAATTATTCATTGCTCACACAAGTATATAGTAATCATCTTCAAGAAAACAGAGCAGAAACGCTGAACGTATCGTTAACCGCGGATCGATCCTCTTGGTATCTCATACTTTCGGACAGCAGTTCGTGAACGATGTTGGCATCCACGGGGTGCCGATACGCTTCACAGAGTTCTGTCCGACAGTATCACTCGGCGGCAGCAGGATCGTCTTTCCACTCTGAATTGCCGTTCAATGTGGCCATTCCCCGCTCGCCTCGGATCCGTCGATCGCCGAAGTCGATTCCGTTGTTTCTGCAGTCCACGAGCCTCCGAAACGTGGCGTTAAGCGCCCGTGAGTGCCGTTAGCCAGGAAAACTCGCAATTAGCTATGGGGGTATGAGGGGTGGGGGTAGAGTGTGGAAACACCCACTCAGGGCGCCGCGGCGGACCAGCGACGATCGGTCCTCGCGACGGCGGTTCGACTCCGCCGGTGGGCATCCCCCAACGGGGGAACACAAACCATGACAGAACGGTTCGAAATCTCACGACGGAAGGCACTGGCGGCTCTTGGAACGATCGGCGTCGCGTCTGCGGGCGCAGGACTCGGTACGAGCGCGCTGTTCACGGACGAGGAGTCGTTCGAGAATAACAACCTCGTGGCTGGTTCCCTCGACCTGTTCGTCGACTACTGGACGTCGTCGAACCAGGGCAGCTACGGAAGCAGTGTCAGCAGCGGACAGGTGGACGGCGAAAGAGGCGCCACGTACGCGTACGAACTCTCCGACGTCAAGCCAGGCGACAGCGGTGCGCTGGCGTTCTGCCCGAAGATCGTCGACAATCCCGCCTGGCTCTGGCTGGGTTCGGGCGGCGTCGTCGACTACGAGAACGGCCAGACGGAACCCGAGATGGACGCCGACGCGAGTGGCGGCGGCTCGATCGGCTCACCAAACAACGGCGCGGGGTTCGGCGAACTGAGCGAGTCCATCCAGGTCACGATCTCGTACGCGGAAGGCATCACCCCCATCGAAGAGGACGGAGACCTCGTCGGCTTCGAGTGCGTCGACCCGGTAGCGCTGAACAATCCCGAGGACTACACCCTCGCGGACCTCAGCGATGAACTCCTCTTCGGCTTCCTGATGGACGTCGAGCGCGGCGAAGCAGGCCCGCAGCCGTACCCCGGCTCGCCCGACGTCGAGACGCAGACCGGCCCGTGTCTCTGCATCGAGTGGGAGCTCCCGATCGAGGTCGGTAACGAGATCCAGACCGACGCCCTCGACTTCGACTTCACCTTCGTCGCCGAGCAGTCGCGGCACAACGGCTCGCCGACGAGTCCCTTCGTCGACGTCGACGCGTCGAGCACGGTCGTCACCCAGCCCGCTGACGCACAGGCCGGCTACCCCGGCTCCTTCACCCTCCGCGCGAACGAGAACGTCGTCGAAGTCGACCTCTCCGGCCTCGCGGAGTCCTTCCCCGCTGACACCGCCGGCAGCGACAACGTCGGCGTCTTCCTCGGCGATGCAGGCGGGAACTACCAGGTCGAAGTGAAACTCGAGGCCGACGGCACGTTCGTCCTCGCGAACAACAACGCTGGGGCATCGATCGGAGACTTCAGCCCGATGCTCGACGGCGACGTGATCCGGATGGACACGGCCGGATTCGGCTCCGTCGGCGTCATCGCGAACATCGTCGACGGCAACGCGAGCACCACGCAGGCGGTCGCGACGCCCGGCGACGACAAGCCGTGGCAGGGCCCGCTCTACGTCATCTGAGCCGGCGATTCCTGCACCGAGCTTCCCCCACCCCGGTGGACCGACCCGACGGCGGGTCGTGACGGTTCGACTCCGTCGGTGGGTCTTCCCCGAACGGGGAGCGTCCGCGGCCGGACGACGAACACAGACCAATGACAGAACACGAATTCGACCTCTCGCGGCGGAAAGTCCTCGGTGCACTCGGTGCGGTCGGCGTGGCCTCGGCCGGCGCCGGCCTCGGCACGAGCGCGCTGTTCACGGACGACGAAACGTTCGAAAATAATCAGCTGACGGCGGGGAGCCTCGACCTCAAGCTCGACTACAAATCGACGTACAGGGGCGGCCCCGGTCGGCTCGACGCGATCAAAGCGATGGGCTACCCGGACGCCGAGGACCTCGGCGACGGCGTCTACCTCCTCGATCAGGCTCCCTCCCCGGCGGATATGCAGGCGTGGGAAGACCTCGTGACGGGCGAGGAGTTCCAGTTCTGTTCGCCGGAGGCCGACGAGTTCCTCGTCAACGGCGACGGCATCCCAGTGTTCACCCTCGAAGACGTCAAGCCGGGCGACTACGGCGAGGTGACGATCAGCATTCACATCTGTGACAACCCCGGCTGGCTGGAGATGGTCGGTGGCCTTCGCTCGAACGCAGAGATGGGTATGACCGAGCCCGAGATGGGCGTCGACGACCTCAACGCGGACGAGATCGGCGAACTCGCCGACCGAATGCAGGTGCGAGTCTGGTACGACGAAGACTGCGACAACGTCTACGAGCCGACCGGCACCGGTGAACAGCAGGAACTGGAGGTCGCGCTCGTCAGCGACGTCTCCGGGTCGATGGGCGGCTCGCCGCTCTCGGCTCTGAAGACCGCCGCGAACGGGTTCGTCGACAACCTCTCCAGCCCGGACGAGGCCGCCGCCATCTCGTTTTCGACCACTGCGACGACCGACCAGGAACTGACGACGAACTACCAGGCGGTCAAGAACGCCATCAACAGTTACTCCGCGGGCGGCGGGACCTCGATCGCCGCAGGTATCGCCGAGGGAGCTGACGAACTGCTCAACGGCACGAACGCCACCGCTGGCGCGTCGAAAGTGATGATCCTGCTGAGCGATGGTCAGTCCAACGCATCGGCTGCACTCAGTGAGGCCGACGACGCCAAGGACGCGGGCATCCGCATCTTCACGATCGCGCTCGGCAACGCGGCCACCGGCCTCCTCGAAGACATCGCGACCTCGCCCGACGACGCGTTCATCGCGCCCAACCCCGCCGATCTCGACACCGTCTACGCGGAGATCGCGCAGGTCGTCCTCGCGGGCGAACTGCTGATTGCCGAAGGATCACTCGCGGACGTGATGGCGCTCCTGGAAGAGGGCGTCGAGCTCGACGGCGACCGCTCCGCCGAGGGTCGACAGCCGTACCCCGGCCAGACCACCCAGTGCGTCGGATTCGAGTGGGAACTCCCCATCGAGGTCGGCAACGACGTCCAGACGGACAGCCTCTCCTTCGACGTCGGCTTCAACGCCGTCCAGTCGCGCCACAACGAGATGGGCGACAGCCCCGGGGTCGCTGGCGGGATGAACGAGACGAACACCACGTCGCCGTAGCACGGGTGCTGGCGACGTTCAACCTCGTGCCGGTGCTTCGCAACCTCGGTTGCGAGCGGCCACGGCCGCGACGCGGTTCGACTCCGCGACGGGGTGTCCCCCGCAGGGGAACTCACCTATGACAGACAACGATCAGACGTACGCACTCTCGCGACGCAAAGTGCTCGGAGCCCTCGGTGCGGTCGGCATCGCTTCGGCGGGCGCCGGCCTCGGCACCACCGCGTACTTCAACGACACCGAATCGTTCGAGAACAACACACTGACTGCCGGGACGCTTGATCTCAAGATCGACTGGCAGCAGTCCTACTACGGGCCGACGGAGTCCTGGGAGTACGTCAACGCGCACCCAGACCACGACGGCGACGGCGAGCAGTCGATCGAGATCGGCGGCGAAACGTACGCCTACGGCGACGAGAGCCGGAATCTCGTCGATTACCTCACCTGTTCGAACTTCGATCAGAACTACGCGGCGAGCTACAACGGCCAAGAGCACCTGATCGAACTCGACGACGTGAAGCCCGGCGACAAAGGCGAGGTCACGTTCAGCCTGCACCTCTGTGACAACCCGGGGTACATCTGGATGCGTGCTGCCGACATCGTCGAGAGCGGCGGCGTGAACACCGAGCCCGAACGGGTCGCCGAAGGCGGCGACGCGAACGAGGCGAACCTCGCGGAGAACGTCGACGTGCGGATGTGGTACGATCAGAACTGCGACAACCGCCTCAACAGTGCGGACATTATGCTCACGATCGACGTCTCCGGGTCGATGCTGTACAGCCAGTACGGCGGCGTCGTCAACGACGACCCGATTCTCGGCTACGACGAGACGACCAAGATCGACCTCGTCGAGGTCGGTGCGGCGGCTCTCGTGCAGGAACTCATCGACACCGACGCGGACGCGCGTGTCGGCGTCGTCTACTTCAACGGCTCCTCCGGCGGCGATCCCCACATCGAACTCGGGTCGCCGCTGACGTCAGATCTCGCGGGTCTCATCGCGCCCGGCGGCGCGCTCAACGGGCTCCGTCAGGTCCTCGCCGACATCGTCGGCGCGAGCACGACGGACCCCTCGGGCGGCGCCGGCATCAGCACCGGGACCTACATCGGCGAGGGCGTCCTCGAAGCGCAAGCAGAGATCGCAAACAACGGCAGAGTCGACACGACGCCGATCAACGTCGTTCTCTCGGACGGAAACTCCTTCCAGGGTGGTGACGGCACGCCGTACGCCTCCCCGACGAGTGCCGCAGACGACGCTCGCGCGTCCTCGCCCGCACCCGAGACGAACGTCTACACCATCGGTGTCGGTGCCGACGCGAACGACGCCATCCTCTCCGAGATGGCCGGCGCGGCGGGTAGCGCCGGCGACGACCCCGCATACTTCCGGGACGTCCCGGACCCGACGAACCTCGTGTCGACGTTCCAGACGCTGGCGGACCTGTTCACCAGCGAAATCGTCTTCTTCGAGGGGACGCTCGCGGAGGCGCTGGGTGCGCTCGACGGCGACGGCATCCACCTCGACGGGGACCGCACGACGCCCGAGACGATCGAGTGCTTCGAGCCCGAGGTCGGCCACTGCATCGGATTTGCGTGGTCTCTGCCCCTCGAAGCCGGGAACGAACTCCAGGGCGACTCGGTCGCGTTCGACCTGTCGTTCTACACCGAGCAGTGCCGCCACAACGACGGCGTCGAGCAGACGGCATAGGCCCACGAGACGGGCCGTACGGCTGGGACGCCGGATCGCTGCCGCACGGATGCGGCAGTCGACCCGCTCGCTGTCTGGCGCGTAATTCCTCGAAACGGATTCAAAATGAAGACACCCACACGACGACAGATACTCGCGGCGGTCGCTGGCTCGAGCCTCGTTGCGGTCGGCGCGGGGCCGGTGCGAGCGGCTAGCGGACTCGCGCCGGTCGAACTGAATCAATCGGCGCAGATCCAGGCCGGCGACTCGTTACCGGCGGTCGCGCTCGACTGGCGCGAGACTGTCAACGGCGTCGTCACGGAGGACACGGGTCTGGCAGCCGTCCCAACCGAGAGTACGGGCAACGTCGGCCTCGTCGTCGACGAAGCGGTCCTGCCGGGCGATACTGGGGCTGTCACGCTCCGGGCGACGCTCGTCGAGGGCGGAGAGGGCGAGACGGTCGGATCTGCCGAGCTAACCCTCCTCTTCTCGTTGACAGAAACCGCTGAGAACGGCCTCACAGAGCCCGAACGAGAGGCGAACGACACGACGCCCACAGTCGGCGAACTACAGGACGCCGCCGAGATCGAGATCTGGAACGATATGGGCATCGGGACCGGGAACGGCAGCAACGAGGACATCCCGTTTCTGACCGACGGCGACGACGTGATCGCTTCGGGCACGCTCGCGGCGGTCGCTGACGACCCTGCGTTCGCCGATGGCGGATACGGACTCACCCGAGACGGCGAATCGTGTCTCACGATCGGGGAAGCGGTCTACGTCTCGTTCCGCTGGGCGATTCCGACCGACGCAGACAACGTCATCCAGAGCGACAGTGCGCGGTTCACCGTCGGGTTCGCCGCTCGGAGGTGTCGCGAATGACCGTCGTCCGAGCTGTATCGCACACCAACGCCATTCGATCGCGTTTCAGCGCGTTTAACGCCTCGTTACGTCCGGAAATGCACTCCCGCGCCATCGGATCGACGACCGTTCCGGGCGGTCAAGACGACGATGCCGAAACGGGGACCCCCCCTAACGCGGCGATAGCTATGCCCGCTAGCGTCCATCTCTCCTCCAGTGATGATTCACCTGCTGGCGAGATTGGAGGGCCGCGACGATGACGAGTGAGCGCAGCACGATACGAACGGTCGCGAACGTACTCGGCGTGCTCTTGCTCGTCGGTCTCGTCGCTCCGTTCGTCGTCTACGGCGTGCCGCAGGTGGCCGGCGCAGACTACAGTTTCGTCGTCCTCTCCGGCAGTATGGAACCCGCGATGAGCCCCGGCGACGCGATCGTCGTCCGTGAGGCCCCGCCGGGTGAGATCACCGAACGGGACGTCATCACCTTCCGGACCGACAGCGAGACGCCGACGACCCACCGCGTCATCGACGTCATCGAACGGGACGGGAGCGTCGCCTACGTGACGAAAGGCGACGCCAACGAGGACCCAGACAGCGGAACCGTCTCTCACGAGCAGGTGCTCGGCGAGGTGCTGGTGACGCTCCCGCTGCTCGGCTACGTCGTCCGATTCGTCAACACCCCCGTCGGCTTCGCCGTGGTCGTCGTCGGGCCGTTGGTCGCCTTCGTCATCTCGGAGGTCTGGACGCTCGTCAGATCGGTCGACGGCGTGCTGGTCGACAGCGAGTCGACCGACAGCGGATCGGCAGGCAGCGGATCGGCAGGCAGCGGATCGGCAGGCAGCGGATCGGCAGGCAGCGAATCGGCAGACAGCGAATCAGTAGACAGCGAATCGGCAGACAGCGAATCGGCAGGCAGCGAATCAGTAGACAGCGAGACAGACGCGGCGGCGAGCGGCGGTACGTCGCCGCAGGGAGCAGAAGCCGAGGAGAGAGACGACACGCCGGCGTCGGCCGAGCCAGTGTCCACCGAATCGACGCCAGCCGAATCGGGGTCGACGTCGGCGACTGCGTCGTTCACCCTGACGCGGTCGAGCCTCCAACTCCTGGGCCTGGTGTTCGCGTTCTACCTCCCGTACAGCGCGTACGTCGCCTACACCACGATCGCAGCGTGGACGATCGCGGTCGCGATCGCGACCGCGATCGGGCTCCTGTTCGTCGTCGGCCTGTACGTCGGTACCCGCGGCGACGAGAACGCAAACGGGGAGGCCGACAGCGACGCGGACGGCAGCATGGAGAGTTCCACTGAGGAGGCCGACAGCGACGCGGATGGCAGCGTGGAGAGCTCCACTGAGGAGGACGACAGCGACGTGCCGAGTGAAGTTCCGATGCCGCCGGCCGGTGAAGACGGCGCCGACGCCGTCTATCCCGACCGATCGACCGCTGCCGACGGCGGCAGCGAAGTCAGGGGGCGAGACGACGATGCGTGACTTCGAGACAGAACAGAGCGGGAGTGATCTGTCCACCGGAAAATCTGCGCCTGCCGGCGCAGAGAGGCAATCTCTCCCGGAACGGCCATCGAACACAGCGGAGACGATAGATGTGACACGAGAGCGCGGAACCGACGAACAGCGAGGTGAAAACGATCGAGGGCAGGGACGGATCGGTTTCGGGTTGTCGCGGCGACAGCTCCTGTACGCGGTCGCTGCGACCGGCGCGGCGGCCGGCTCGGGCAGCGGCGTCGCCGCGATGCTCACCGACACGGAACGCGTCGGCTCACAGTTCACGGTCGGCACGCTCGACCTCGACGTCGACGTGCGCTCGCCGTCGAGTTGGCAGCACGGCGCTTACACCGGGTCGCTCGGGATCAACGAGTCGGAGACGGCCGTCTTCGAGCTGTCGGTCGACAGCAACCCGGCGTACGTCTGGCTCGTCGCCCCCTGCCCGTCGTGTGAGCCGATCGAATCGAAACTCGACGTGCGGCTCGACCTGACGGTTTCAGGAGCGGGCACGGTGACGCTCTTCGACGGAACGCTCGGTGCGTTCCGCGCGGCGTACGGATCGGGGGCGTTGCTCTCGACGCAGGCGCTCGCAAGCGACGGCGAGACGTGGACCGTCTCGTTCACCTGGACGCTGACCGAGCCGGTCGCAGACACAGACGTAGCGTTCGGATTCGAGTTCCGGGCCGTCCAGCAGCGACACCTCGGCGACCCGCGCGCGTACGATCTCGGCCTCCCGGCGTGTGCACCGTGCGACGAGACCGGCGACTGCGGGAAAGACATCAGCTACGTCGCGTTCTGTAGCGACGAGCCGATCGGCCCCGCGGACGTCGCCTTCGCGCGCCATCTGTGCGGTGATACCGATCGATACGCGACGCTCGAACTCACCGCCCTGCCGGCGCACGTCGACCGCGTCCTGCTCAAACACGGGACGAACTTGGACGTCTTCGCCTACGACGGCGAGGCGATGCCGTTCCGCATCACCACCGGCGGTGGCCAGTCCGATCTCGTGATGGTGGCGACCTACGAGCAGGACGGCAACGAGTACCCCGGGAGCGGGACGCCGCCGCGGAGCAACAGCGACCCGTGCCCGGGCACGTACTCGCTTAAACACGAGTTCGGAGCCTCGAACGGCGACGACCAAATCGATCACGGACAGAGCGATTCGAGCGGCGGTGACGAGTAATGAGAAATCAGACGACACTGGCGGTGGCGCGATGACGTTCGATAGCTGGTGGTACGACGGAGGCAGACGGCTGCTCGCAGTCGCCTTGGCGCTCGTTGTCGTCGCCTCCGTATCAGGCAGTGCGACGACGGCACTGCTGTCGGACCGCGAGTCGATCGACGTCGGCTTGACCGTCGACGATCACGGCGGCGTCTCCCAGTTCCACGTCGAATCGATCGCGACCTGTCCGGTCGAAACGGTCGAGCACGACGCCGCGACGCTGCAACTCACAGAGCGGTTCGACGTCGAGGGCGACGGATGCGCCCAGATCTCGGTTTGGGTCTCGGAGTCCTGGCTCGACCGCGTCGGCACGGACGTCGGCGACGTCGTCATCGGTCACGAGAACGCGAGCGGATGGGCGTACTTCGAGACGACGGTCGTGCGCGAGCAGGCCGGCTGGTACGAACTGGCCGCAGTCACGGACGGATTCAGCCCCTTCGGCCTGTTCGTTCCCAACGAAACGTTCGTGGACACCGCCGCAGGCGCGGCAGCCAACGGAGCGAGCGGGCCGGACGAAGCCGCCGCTCCCGGCGTGCCCGGTGACCGCGGTGACCTGAACGTCTCGGACAATGTGACGGGGAGCGACCCAGCCAACGAAACCGTCGGTGAAGTGGCCGCAGACCCGGTCAAAGACGAGACCACCGGGAACGCGACGGCCGGAGGCGGGATCGTCGGAAACGCAACGCAGTCCGGGAACGGCGCGAACGACGAGTCCGGCGAGCCGGGCGCAGCGCCAGAGGCGGAAGCGAACGCGACCACGGACGCGTCGACTTCGGAGTCGGGTGAGACTGTCGAAGGGTCCGAGCCGTCAGGCGACGACACGCCCGCGGCGATCGACTCGCCCGACGAATCGCCGTCGGAGCCGAACGACACCGAAACCGACGCGGACGGATCTGGTGACGACATAGCCGACACTGACGGAGCGAGCGGCGACGACGCCGCTGGCGACGAGACAGAGAGCGGCGACGGTGACGCCGCGGCGGGTGGCGATGGGAACGACGAGACAGAGGGGGACGCCAGCGTCGAGCAATCGAGCGACGGCGATCCGGGCGCCGACGAGTCCACCGAGGCGCCAGTCGACGGTTCCTCGTCCGAGAACCCGGGGGAGAGTGAACCCGGCGACGAACCAGAGAGTACGTCCGATACGGCTACCGGAGAGAGCAGCAGCGGAGACGACGAGAAGGCCGAGAACGAAGACAGCGAGTCGGCGTCTAACAGCTCTGACACGGGCGACGCAGCGAGCGGAGCTGACTCGGGCACGGGCGCGGAGTGATGACCCCATCGGGCGTCCCGGCGACGCTCTCGCGGAAACACCTCCTGGCGGTCGTGGTGATCGCGATGGCACTCACGGGAGCGGGCGTCGGTGTTCTCTCGGACGGCTTCACGCTTTCGCGAGGCCCCGCCCCGGCCGAGGCCGGTGACGCTGCGGTATCCCTCGCAACGATCGAGGTCACGGCGTCCGACCCCACCGACATCCGGAACGACACCGGTGATGTAGGCGTCGTCAGCGGGACGCTCGGCGGGACGCTCACGCTCGCCGAGGGAGTCGACCGAGTGGAGTTCGTCGTCCAGACGCGACTGCCGAACGGAACGTGGGCGGTCGCAGCGTCCGGGACCGCGACGGGGGTTCCGGCCGGTCAGTTGAACCTGGAACCGGGCGTCGGCGGGCCAGACACGATCTACCTGGATGCCGCTCAGTCTGCGGGCTTCGACGTCCAAGAACCTGGGACCGTCGCGGTCCGCCGCGGCGCGATCGCGGTCACGGCGCGACTGTTCGTCGGCGACGAAGTAATTGCGACAGTCACGGACGTCGACGGCTACGAGCTCACCGTCGATCGGCCAGCACCGGCGACGGTGTCGTTCGCGCCGGTGGACGAGTCGGCGACGGAGGAAAACAGCGGTTCCACCGGAGCCAGCGATCCGACCGACACGACCAGGCGCTCGATCACTCAGATCGGGTCGGGATCGGACGGCGGTCACGAATCAAGTAGTGGAGCCGGCGCAAGCGACGCGGGCGAGACGACAGACAGCACCACTCCGACGACGGCGTTCTTCGGGACCGGGGACGTGGTCCCGGGGAGTGCCGGCAAGTCGGCGGCGGTCTTGGAGCCGACGTCGGCGGAGATGACTACGCTAGAGGTCACTGTCGGGGCCGCGGTCGACGCCGAAAACGGCGTGACGGAGCCCGAATCGGTGGTCGACGAGACGCCCGAAGATGGCGAACTCTCGTCGAAGGTGGACGTCAGGATCGTCCTCGTTCGAGAGTCCGGTGATCGACAGTACGTCGTCGGCAGTGCAGACGCATTCGTCCCACTGGCGACGGCTGCCGGCGCGACAGAGTCGCTGGCGATCGAGCCGAACGAGCGCGTCTCGCTGGTCGTCGAGTGGCGGATCGACGCCACTGTCGGGAACGAGATTCAATCAGACAGCACCACGGCTTCGATCCACTACCGCTTCACGTCGGAGCCGTCTTGAACAGACGCACTGCGTCGGTTAAGCGACGATTAGCTATGATGACAGGAGGTCACCAGACGACCGATGAAAGCGATCGGAGAGACTCAGTTCAGGTGGCGGCAGCCGGAGTACACCGGGGCGAACCGGTGTCTCCCGTGCACAGTGGTCAATGTAGCAATCACGGGTATTCTGGCGATCGGACTCGCCTCGGTCCGCCTCTCGCTCGGCATCGCGCTGCTCGTCGTCGGGGTCGCAGCGATCTACTTCCGCGGGTATCTGATCCCCGGAACGCCGACGCTGACCAAGCGCTATCTCCCAGATTCGGTGCTGGGACTGTTCGACGCCCACGAGGCTCCGGTTCCGCTCGGCGCAGGGGAACAGGACCCGGCCGACATCGAGCGGTTTCTGGTCGATCTCGACGTCCTCGAACGGTGCCAGGGGGGCGAAGATCTGTGCCTGACGCCGGAGTTCCGGAGGTCGTGGGACACGCAGATGGAACGCCGGCCGGCTGACGATAGCGCACTCGGCGATCAGTTGCTGTTCGAGGGCCTCGGCGTCGACCGGGAGGAGATAGAGACGAAGCGGCAGCCGAACGCGTTCGTCGCGGTCGCCGATTCGGTGACGATCGGGCGGTGGGAGTCCGAATCCGCCTACTGCGCGGACGTCGCAGCCGACGCCGTGCTCCACGCGCGGTCGGCAGCGTGGGAAGAACTCGACTACGAAACCCGACTGGAAGTGCTCGGCGCGCTCCGACTGTGGCTCGGTCAGTGTCCCGACTGCGATGGCGCAGTCACCCTGGACGAGGAGACGGTCGAGTCGTGTTGTCGCTCCTTCGAGGTCGTCGCCGCGACGTGTGACGACTGCGGGACGCGCCTGTTCGAGGCGCAACTGTCACCGAACGCTCTCTGAACTGACGGGCTCGGACCCGGCACCGACACGAGAACGGGACGCTTCTCCGGCGCATTTTGATACCGAGGAGGCGACTATCTGAACGTCTCGTATCCTCTCGTGATCGTCGATCCGCAAGGAGCGCTCACGAGAGCTGATTCAGATACAGCCAGCGACGCGACCACAGTTGATAGAGCGTCGAACCGGCGATGATCGCGAGAAACACGCTGGCGAAAATGAGCGGATCGACCGCGGAGACGAGTGGTACCTCGGTGAGCGACAGGACGACGAGAAAGAGCGAAACCGTGCCGAGCGCCCGATAGTATGTCGCCCACGTGACGCCGTACTTCGTCACGACTTCCATATACACGTCGACCGCGCGGGCGCTGTCTTTGAGCCGGATCGTCTTTCGGTCCCGGTCGTAGTCGACGACGCCGGCGTCGTCGAGCTTCGGGAGGTGATTCTGGTGCAGCGAGATGTAGACGCTGTCGCGGATGTTCCGCGGCGGCGGCGACTCCTCAGTCTCCAGTTCGGCGATGTCTTCGGCGAGATCACGAAGCATCACCTCGCGCCCGTGTTCCTGCAAGCACTTGATCGTGTGTCGCCGCCGGTCGTTCCGAAGTAGATCGTGGATGTCCGTCTCCGAAAGCCCCTGGCCCGTCTGCGTCGATCGGATACTCATATGACAGGTCTACCCGCGTATCAACGAGGTAAGCATATAGTAATCAACCCGATTAACGTCGTGCAAGAACCCTCAACGAGTCGTTAATCGGGTTTTCACGGGTTCAACGATACCGCAGAGAGTTGAATCACTGTTACGGCCCCACTCCGGGTCGATAATACGCTATTTTTCGCGGCTGTCGTGAGTAGGTAGGTGCTACACTCAGTTCCGAGTCTTCGTCGTGGCAAGTGGTTGCTGCCACCGTTTCAGCCGTTCTTTGTCCCGAAAATACGGCGATAATCCTACAATCGGGGTGTTAGCTGCACAAACTCGCGATTAGCTAATGGGGTGTCTCCTGTGGGGTGGAGTGTGGACTCACCCACACTGGGTCCGCAGTCGGCGCCTCGACGACGGCTGCGGCGGCGGTTCGACTCCGCCGGTGGGTTTCCCCCGCAGGGGGAGAGAGCACTATGACAGAGCGATTCGAGATCTCACGGCGAAAGGCACTGGCCGCGCTCGGAACCATCGGCGTCGCAGCGGGCGGCGCGGGAGTCGGCACGAGCGCGTACTTCAACGATACGGAGTCGTTCGAGGGGAATTCAATCACTGCAGGGGAGGTTGACCTATGGGTCTCCGCCAGTAGCACGTACAACGGTGGGGATGCGACCAATAGCGCCTCTGATATCGGTCGTACAGATGGGTCAGAACTTCCTGCAGGGTTCTATGACCTTGGTGACGTGAAACCAGGTGACTCTGGAACAGCGACTATTTGCTTTGATGTCGTCGACAATCCAGCATGGGTCTGGGCACAAGGTGTCGTCACAGCAAACGACGAGAACGGCCAGTCTGAACCAGAAGCGGTCGTTGACAATACTACAGGCACTGGTAATGGTGAGCTTGCAGGGGCGTTAAACTCAACTCTATTCCTCGACAAAGATGGTGATGGAGAGCAGGTTGCTGCGGACAAAGAGGTATTCGGTGACTTATTTGATGGTCACTTCTCATCTTGGCAATTACTAGGTGAGTTCACAGGATCCGTTGAGCCAGCAGGAGATGGGGAGCTAGATCACTGTCTTACTGTCGATTGGGAACTTCCAACCAGCGTCGGGAACGAAGTTCAGACCGACAAACTGAACTTCGCTATCGCATTGTACGCTGAGCAAGCGCGACACAACTCTGGGTATGTCAGTCAAGATATCTGCTACTCTTCCCCAGAGAACCCCACCGCGAACCTTAGTACGGAACAAGTGTTTGAACTCTGTATAGATTACGAATCATCTGGTGGCGAACTAGAAAAGGTTACATACAACGTTGAACTTGAGGAGCCGTGGTCTGACCCAACTGAGCCCAATGCCAATATGGCTCTCGGTTTCTGTGGTACTCAGGATGGGGACGGAAATAGCCTCCCGCTTGACCCTATTGGAGACTACCAAATCGGCTGGAGTAGTTCGGACGGGTTCCATTACAAAGTGGTTACGAACCAAGGCAATAACCCGAGCTGGAGCAATTGGCAGGAGCTTCCTAGCGGTATCAGTGGCGAGAAAAACGGCACAAGTATCACGATTAGCTCCACTGTGGGTGCCAATTTCCCCTACGATCCAGGCGATATCTACGGTATAGTTGGAAACGCAAGCTACGGTGGGTCAACCCACGCCAACATCTCATCAGATCCTGCTAACTCCTGGTCAAGCGCGAAGAATTGGACTTCAACGGAGTACTTCCTTCCAACGAAGATCCCGGATAGTGTCTGATAGCAATAGCAATTAGCCGGAGCTGACCCACACAGGCGCTTCGCGGCGGTTCGACTCCGCCGGTGGGTTTCCCCCACGTGGGGATTCGGACGCCACGAGGGCGGCCACACAAAGGAGACAACCAATGACAGAATACGAATTCGACCTCTCGCGACGGAAAGTGCTTGGGGCGCTCGGTGCGGTCGGCGCGGCATCGGCCGGCGCTGGCCTCGGCACCACCGCGTACTTCAACGACACCGAATCGTTCGAGGGCAACACGCTCACGGCGGGCGAACTCGACCTCAAAGTCGACTGGCAGCAGACGTACAATGGACCGATTCCCGACAGCGGCGGTGAGGTCGGTGACCATCCAGTGAACGCCTACCCAGACTCTTCTGGTGATGGGATACAGGACCTCAACGGAGTCAGATATTCCGGGGCAGGAGAAATTGACCCGGTTTTCGATGCTGCTGACATTCCAGCGTGCTGTGACTGTGCTGACGACGAGTATTACGTCACGTACGGTGGTGAGAGTTACTGTATCGAACCTCTTGGTGACGGGAGTACATCTATCGAGGATTTCTATGACTATGACGACACCTCTGGAGTCTACTCCTCGTTGAATGATGAGATCCAGCGTGAGAACACGACGTTTGTTTTCCTTTACGAAGGTAGCGAGGGTCTAAGCCTCGTCATCGTCAACGATGACCGAGAGAATACTGAGGGAGGAAGCGCCGCTTCGTTCACCATCGAAGGAGCGCCTGGGGACACCGGATGGCTCGTAAACGATGGAAATGGCGATGACAACTGGGTCGTGAAAGATGATACAGAGGGCGATACCGACGCTGGCTTCGATCAGTACCAGATTGCTGAAGCGGATTGGGTCTGGACCAACAATCGAACGGATGGTGGTGCCATTGGTTCGCTCGCCGACGACTTCGCATTACGGTTATCTGCCAGTCTCAACGCGGCTGCAGAATTGTACGACAGTCCTGCTCGAGGGAGTGGCCAAATAGAAGAGTTCGTCCTCCTGAGTGGAGGATCTGGACCTGACAGCGGATCCGAGGAGATCACCTTGGAAGCGGAGATAGGTGAAGCAGAAAATAACGAGATCGGCCCGGTCACGATACACAGTGCCTGTGGCATCGAGAGTGGATCCCAGTTGCCAGAGGGAGTTTTCAGCAGTGCACACTACCCCAAGCAGGATAGTCTTATCCAGCTTGGCGATGTCAAGCCTGGAGATTCAGGCGAGGTCACTTTTTCAGTGCACCTCTGCGATAATCCAGCCTACGTCTGGCTGACTGCAGCAAACTTCACTCAAGACGGTAATGTCCTCACTGAACCCGAGGCAGTCAAGATCAACGAATCGAACTCGGATATCAGCGACGTCGGGGATGTGACTACGGAAGATGATCTCGGCAAACTCGCGAGTGAAATGCAAGTTACAGTCTGGTACGACGAGGACTGTGATAACGAATTCGAGGAAGCTGAGACAACGATTTTCGATGGGACGCTAGCCGATATGCTCGGTACATTCGACGGGGATGCGGCGACCAGCGAGGGGGCAAAGCATCCGCTTGACAGTGATACAGAAACGGAGGGTCGGCAGTGCTTCCCCGCCGAAGAGGGATTCTGCGTCGGCTTCGATTGGGAGATTCCCACAAGCGTTGGCAACGAAATTCAGGGCGATTCCGTGAGCTTCGATCTCGGCTTCTACACCGAGCAGTGCCGCCACAACGACGGATCGGGCCCTGAAGTCGAAAGCTGATCGACGCGCTTCCAACCAACTCCTACCCTCACGCTGGTGCGGCGCGGCGGTCGCGTCGGGCGGTTCGATTCCGCCCGTGGGTCTTTTCCCGTAGTGGGAAGTGACACCGATGACAGACGAGAAATTCGATCTCTCACGACGGAAAGTGCTGGGCGCACTCGGCGCCATCGGCGCGGCGTCAGCCGGCGCTGGCCTCGGCACGAGTGCGTACTTCAACGACACCGAATCGTTCGAGAACAACACGCTCACGGCGGGCGAACTCGACCTCAAAGTCGACTGGGAAGAGCACTACTCGTTCCCGCAGGCGTACGGATTCGCCGACCCGACGAGCGGCCTCAACGTCACCCGATCCGAGCCTGCAGATACCTCGGGATACGTCCCGCTCCCCGACCCGGAGAATCCGATGGTCTGGGTCGCTGAGGGCGACCTCGATGACTATATGGACGCGACGTCGATCGAAGCGTATCCGGATCGGGACGGCGATCGGATCCAGGAGGCGTTCGCGTCTGAATCCGGAACCACCACGGAAGAAGACGTCGGCTACATCTGCGAAGACGGCGCCGATATGGACGAAGACCTCGATCCGAAGGCCGAGGGTGCGCTCCGGACGAACAACGCCGACACCTGGGACGCCGAGAAAGAGGAACCCAAACCGCTCGTCAGTCTTGACGACGTCAAACCCGGCGACTTCGGCGAGCTCACGCTGAGTTATCACCTCTGCGGGAATCCGGGGTACGTCTGGCTCCGCGGGGCGCTCCGATCGAACGCTGAAGGCGGCGTGACAGAGCCCGAAGGCGAGTCCGCCGCAGAGGACGGGACCGTCGAGAATCCGGGATCGGACGGCGAACTCCTCGACGCGATCCAGACCCGCCTGTGGTACGACGACGGCGACAACGTCGCCGAGGTCGGCGACGGCGGTGACGACGCGGGCTACCTGACGCCGACGCTCTCGCTCGGCGAACTCTTGTTGTTCCTCGAAAGCGGAAACGGCGTTCAGCTCTGCCCCGACGACACCGGCGGACCGGTCGTCGAACCGCCGGCGGGAGACTGTCCGGACGAGAAGGACTACGACAGTGTGCACGTGACTGAGGATACCGTCACTGTCGACACGCCGCTGACTGATGGCTCGACCGAGACCACGATCGGATTCAACCCCAAATGCGCGGACTTCGGGCTGATCCAGGGTCTCAAGACGGACGAGGCGCCCGAGGGACCGCTCCCCGAAAGCGGTGAGAAAGAATACGACACGCCCTATGGCACGATCACGGTGACGACCGCTCTCGTCGACGGGGATCAGACCGTCACCGACTGGTCGATCAGCAGCGACGAGGGCTACTGCGTCGCGAAGGTCATCGTCAAAGGCGGCAATGAAGGGGCAAACGTCTACAGCTACGACAACGCGGGCGACGACGATGACTTCACCGAGGACGACGGGGCGATCGGCGCCGAGAGCGACCTAGATACTCAACTACAGACCCCCACAGGTCAGGACATCAGCCACGTCGACTTCTGTCTCGCCGCCTCGACCGGAGACGGCAACGGCGAGGAGCCGAACGGCGAGGACTGCTGCTTCGAGCCGTCGACGGACCACTACATCGGCCTCGCCTGGTGGCTCCCGACCGACGTCGGCAACGAGATCCAGTCCGATTCCGTCGGCTTCGACCTCGGCCTCTACACCGAGCAGTGCCGTCACAACGACCAGTCGAACGCGGAGTAGCGATCAGGTACCGAACCGACGATGGAAAATCCAACACGCCGCCAGGTACTCGGTGCAGTCTCCGGCACTGCGCTGCTCGCGTTCGGGGCAGCGCCCGCGCGGAGCGCCGCCGGTCTCGACCCCGTCGAGCCGAATCAGTCGACGCAGATCCAGACCGGTGAGTCGCTGCCGACGGTCGCGCTCGACTGGCGCGAGACCGTCAACGGCGTCGTCACGGAGGACACTGACCTGTCGACGGGCTCGACCGGACACACCGGCGACGTCGGCCTCGTCGTCGACGAAGCGGTTCTCCCAGGTGATACGGGAGCCGTCACGCTCCGGGCCAGCCTCGCCGACGGCACGCCAGGCGCAAACGCCGCTCAATCGGCTGCGGTCTCCCTCCACTTTGCGCTCACAGACACCGCCGAGAACGGGCGCAACGAACCCGAGCGTGCCGCCGGTGACGAAACTGCAGAGACGGGCGAACTCCAGGACTTCGCGACGATCGAACTCTGGCGCGATATGGGCCTTGGCACCGGGAACGGCGCAAACGAGAATATCCCGTTCGTGACCGACGGCGACGAGATGATCGCTTCGGGCACGCTCGCGGAAGTCGACGCCGATCCTGTCTTCGACGACGGCTATCCGCTCAGTCGGAGCGGCGAGTCGTGTCTGTCTGTCGGCGATGCAGTCTACGTCACCTTCCGGTGGTCGATTCCGGAGCGCGCGGGGAACGTGATTCAGGGCGACTCGGCCCAGTTCGTCGTCGGCGTCACTGTGGAGGCGTGTGGGAATGACTGAGAAGACGGGGGCGGCCAGCAGTAGAGCGTTTAACGGCTCGTTACAGGCGTCGGCGGCTACCTGCTCGAATGGCCCGAGAGCCGGTACCGTCGTTAGACACCGGGTTACGCGGTCGCCGAACGCCGCTAATCGGTCGATAGCTAAGCCCGACACTCCGCATTCCTGTCGTGTGCACGGGGAACATCGCGCGAATGGAGGGGAGGAGACCACTCGCTGGCGCCTCTCTCGCTGGCAGATGGTCACGAGACCACGACAAGCACCTGCATCGCGACGAAACACCGACACCGGACAGTCTCCTGGGAGCTACGCGAGGTGAGTTACGATGGGTGTGACTGAAGACGAACGACTCCAGACCGCCACGCACGTCGTCGGCGTGGTCCTCCTGATCGGCGTCGTCGCGCCGTTCGTGGTGTACGGAGTCCCCCAGGTCGTCGGCGCGGATCACGGATTCGTCGTCCTCTCCGGCAGTATGGAACCCGCGATGAGCCCCGGCGACGCCGTGATCGTCCGCGAGGCGTCACCCGACGAGATCACCGAACGCGACATCATCACCTTCCAAACCGACAGCGAGACGCCGACGACCCACCGCGTCGTCGACGTGGTCGAGCGCGAGAGCGGCGAGGCCTACGTGACGAAAGGCGACGCCAACGAAGATCCCGACAGCGGAACCGTACCGCACGATCGGGTGATCGGCGAGGTGCTGTTCGTCATCCCGCTGATCGGGTACGTCGTCAACGCCGTCAACACGCCGCTCGGATTCGTCGCGGCCGTCGTCGTGCCACTGGCGCTTTTCGTCGGCTCCGAGCTGTGGGCGCTCCTGCGCTCGGTCGACGACGACGTGGATACAGACGACGACAGCGGACCGGAAACTGCGGGCGGCCACGCGACCGCGAACGACGGAAATAGCGGAGCCGCCGGGAGCGTCGGTAGCCAAGGTGCCGCCGAAGTCGACGGCGAGGGCTCGGCGATCACGCTGACCCGATCGAGCCTCCAGCTCCTCGCGGTCGTGTTCGCGCTGTACTTCCCCTATACCGCGTACGCGGCTTACAAGATCACCGAGGCCTGGGCGATCACAGGAGCCGTTGCGACGGGAATCGGCTTCCTGTTCGTCGTCGGCCTGTACGCGAGCACCGCCGAAGATGACTCTACCCCTGCTGACAGCGACGGCGGCCCTCCAGACAATCCCGACGGCGAATCCGCGGCTGCGGCCGTCGGCGAGACCACCACCGTAGAAACTGACGGGGGAACGGACAGTGACTGACGAGACGGGCGGACTGTCACGACGGAAACTCCTGTACGGCCTCGCCGCGGCCGGCGCGGCGGCCGGATCCGGCAGCGGCGTCGCCGCGGTGCTCACAGACACCGAGACAACCAAGGCGCAATTCACCACCGGGTCGTTCGATCTCGACGTCGACGTGCTGTCCCCGACGAGTTGGCAGAACGGCTCGTACACCGCATCGCTCGGGCTCTACCAACCCGAGACCGCATCGTTCGAACTTGCCGTCGACGACAATCCAGCGTACGTCTGGCTCGTCGCTCCCTGCCCGACGTGTGCACCGATCGAGGAGAAGATCGACGTGACGGTCGAGTTGACGAACCACGCCGGCAGTTCGACGGCGCTGTTCGAGGGATCCCTCCGGGAGTTCCGCACCGCGTACGACTCGGGCGGCGCCCTCTCGACGGAGGCGCTTCCAGACGGCGGCGAGACCTGGACCGTCTCGTTCACGTGGGAGTTGACCGAGGTCGTCGACGGCGACGTCGGGGTCGAATTCGGGTTCGAGTTCCGGGCCGTGCAAGGGCGATACCTCGACGATCCGCAGGCCTACGATCTCGGGCTCCCAGAGTGTGACGGCTGCGACGACGGCACCGACGGCGGCAACGGCGATGGCGACGGGGACGTCGCGTGTGGCAAGGGGATCAGTTTCGCCGCGTTCTGTAGCGAGAAGTCAGTCACACAGAGCGACGTCGAATTCACCCGGACGACCTGTGGCGACACCGACCGGGCGGCGACGCTCGAAGTGGCGACGATCCCGTCGCACGTCGATCACGTCCTGCTCAAGTACGGGACGAAACTGGACGTCTTCGCGTACGACGGGGAATCGACGCCGTTCAGCATCAACAGCGGCGGCGAGAACTCCGACCTCACTCTGGTAGCGACTTACGAGCAGGACGGCAGCGAGTTCCCCGAGAGCGGTGATCCGCCGCGTGCGACCAACAATCCGTGCCCCGGCACGTACTGGGTAAAGTACAATTTCGAGGACGCCGAGTGGGCGACCGGAACGGACGAGCCCACGGGAGGCGGCGAATGAGCAGTAATCTCTCGATCGACGCCCGGCGGGTCTTCGCACTCGTGCTCGCGCTGGTCGTCGTCGCGTCCATATCCGGCAGTGCGACCGTCGCACTGCTGTCTGACAGCGAGTCGATAGCGGTCGGGCTCACGGCCTCGAACGCCAACACCGACACCGGCAGCGTCTCCGGATTCGACGTCGAACCGCTCGACACCTGCACGGTCGACAATGCCACGGCGAACCAACGTGACCTCCGAGCCGCGGCGAAATTCGATGTCGAAGGCGACGGCTGTGCGAAGCTCTCGGTGTGGGTCTCGGAGTCGTGGCTCGATCGGACTGGAGAAGACGTCGACGACGTCGTCATAGGCCACAAAGATTCGAGCGGATGGGTCTTCTTAGAAACTGCCGTCGGCGAACAGAGACACGGCTGGTACGAACTGACCGCGACCACGACCGGCTTCAGTCCGTTCGGGCTGTTCGTGCCGAACGAGTCGCGAGCGTCACCGGCGGAATCGAACGCAGGGGACGCCGCGACGGCGCTCGACAGCGACGCGGACGTGAACGAGACCGAAAACGAGAGTGTCGGCGGCAACCGGACGGTGGCCGGCAACGACACCGAGAGAAACGGGAGTGTCGGCGGTACCCAAGTCAGCGACGCACCGGAGCAGAGCGACGGAAACGAGAGCGTGCCGGCCAATGGGAGCGCCCCGACGAACGAAACTGCCGGCGACGACGCGAGCACCGGAAACCAAACGGACGGAAAGACCGAGAACGCCTCGACGCCGGCGCAACCGTCGTCTGACCGCGACGGCGCGTCACAGAACGAGACCACGCCGGACGACGACGCGACGCAGAACGGGACCGCACCCAGTAACGGCGCTGACAGCAACGGCACAGAGAGCGGTTCCGACGACGACGAGACCACCACCGACGGCGAGGCCGAGGCGGAGACGACCGAATCTGCGGCTTCCGACCCCGAAACAACTGACACAGCCGAAACAGGGACGCCCAAGCCCGAGACAACCGAAACTGAAAGCACTGAGTCCGCGGGTACAGACTCCGAAAGTACCGAACCCGCGAGTACGCCCACGGCGACAGAAGACGGGGAGACGACCGCGACACCGTCGTCGCAGGACGCATAGATGAGCACCATCGACGTGCCCGTCGGAATCTCCTGGACGAAGCTCCTCGCCGTCGTCGTGCTCGCGACCGTTCTCGGCGGCGTGGGAGCTGGCTTCGTATCCACCGACATATTCGACGCCACCACTCAGCCGTCTCCCGCTCCGCTCGGCGGTGACTCCGCGTCCGAGGTCGCCGGGATCACCGTGACAGCGACAGATCCGTCCAACGTGCGCAACGAGGCAGGTGACGCGGGCGTCGTCGCCGGAGCGCTCGGCGGGAGGCTCGATCTCGAACGCGACGTGAGTCGGGTTGACTTCGTCGTGCGGAGTCGACTCCCGAACGGAACGTGGGTCGTCGTCGACCGCGCGTCAGTCGAATCGATCCAGTCGGGGACGGACGCCATCGACCTCGCGACGGTCGTCGGAGGACCGAATACGACGTACCTCGGTCAGACGCAGTCGGACGGATTCGACGTGGCGACGCCCGGATCGACAGCACGCCGTGACGGCGCCGTCGCCGTGACGGCGCGCCTCTACGCCGACGGTCAGAGAGTTGCGACCGTGACCGACACCGACGGGTACGCGTTCGTCGTCGATCGACCCGCCGGACGGACGGTTGGGGGACCGAACGAGAACACAGTCACCGCCTCGGGTGACGGCGCCTCGACACCGAACGACCAAGCGGAAACCCGGAGCGATTCGACCGGGAGCGCCGGTGGCGGGGCCGGTGGATCCGACGGCGGATCGGAGACCGAAGACGGTGCCGAGGCGAACCGAACCACGGCGCTGTTCGGAGCGCAGGACGTGCTCCCGGGCAGTCGCGGCACGAGCGCGGCTCAGCTATCGAATCCGAGGGGCGAGTCCGTGACCGCGACGTTCGCCGTCGGCGGAGCGGTCGACGACGAGAACGGGCTGACAGAGCCCGAAGCCACCGTCGACGACACAGCGACGCAGGGCGAGCTTTCTGATCACCTCGCAGTCCGGATCGCGATCACGCGCGAAAGCGGCGGTCGTTCGTTCCTCGTGGGCAGTACCGACGGGTACGTGTCGCTGGCCGACGCTGCGGAGACGACCCGGTCGCTCGAACTCGACCCGAACGAGACTGTCAGCGTCGTGGTCGAGTGGCGAGTCGACGCCGCGGTCGGCAACGAGATCCAATCGGACCGCACGACGCTTTCGGTCCACTGTACCTTCGAGCCGTCGACGACGCTCCTCGCAGCGATTGCATAGAGGGAGTCGCGGTGGGCGCCGCCGCTGCCTGCGGCGAGTGCTCCACTCACCCGATCAACAGTCGGACGTTGTAGACCATCGTGAACGTGCCGACGAGCGAGAGAACCACCGGTGGGAGGTACGCGAAGAACTCGTCGCCGTCGGCCGCCGCGATCAGCGAGATGGCGAGCGTGATGCCGAACACGGCGTACTTCAACAGCGCGAGTCCGTAGATGCCGAACGCGTCGACGCTGAGTCTGACCAACGCGTTGGCCTCGCGAAGGTCCGGGCTGTGTTCGATGATCGCGATCGTGGTGACGATGTCGCCGACACCGTAGGTCGCGAGCGCGAGCACCCACAGGCGAACGAAGTTGGACGACTCGGCCAGGCCGCCGTCGGGCGCGAGGTACTTTCGCGCACCGCGTAAGCGCTTCATCGCGTCGGACGCCATCACCACTCGTCCAGGCGGTTCAGTACCGAGACGATTCGCAGCACGGAGCCCGCGTCGCCGGGGTCGTAGACCAGTTCGTCCGTCGAGCGGACGTGATCGAGTACCGATTCGGAGGCGTGTCTCGGGGCCGCTGCGATCCCGGCGTCGGCGTCTGCGGCCCACTCCATCACCCGCAGGTCGGACTTGCTGTCGCCCATCATCAACACGAACGGGTCGTCGATGCCGAGGACGTCCAGCGCACCGCGAACGCCGGTCGGTTTGTCGAGGTCGAGCGAGCCGATCTCGGCCGCGTCGGCGTGGTAGTAGGCGACGTCGATCCGATCGAAGCGAGCCTGCACGTCCGCGGGGATGTCGTCGACCTCGCGTGTCGGCGTCGCGTCCTCGCTGTCGAGGACGTCGGCGATCTCGGGGTCGGAGGCGGCGTAGTACGCCCGTGCCCAGTCCGCAGAGCGCCCCGGTCCCTCGCTGTCGCCCGTCCGCGACTCGATGCCGACGTCGCTGATGCCCTCGACGGCCTCGACGACTGCCCGTCCGAGCAGGTCGACAAGATAGACGAGGCCTTCGTCGATGACGGCTTCGGCGGCGTCGCTGCCGACGTCGAAGTTCGGCTTCAGCGTCACGTTGAACTCGTTGCCCTGGAGGTGGACCGAGCGGCGGAGTTCTTCCGGGGCGGCCGTCAACACGCGCGAGCGCACGAGCGAGAAGACCTCACGCACCTCTTCTTCGAGCGTCTCGTAGAGGAGTCGCTTCGTGTCCGAGCCGTGACCGGGCGTGAACACGCCGGTGCCCGCCTCGTAGACGATGCTGAACGACCCCGAGTGAACCAACTCGGTTCCGAGCCCCTGAATCATAAATCCCTTGACGTTTTCGAGCGTCTGTCCCGTGCAGATGATTATCGGGAGTCCCGTCTCGTGGAGTTCGGTGAGGAGATGAAGCGTCTCGCGGGGGATCTCGTTGTCCGTGCGGCCGGCCGAACGGAGCGTCTCGTCGACGTCGAGTACGAGCGCGTTGACCGGGCGACCGTACTTCGAGTAGAGGTCCAGCGCCGTGAACGTCTGTTCGCGCGTGGCTCGCGCCGCGATGTCGGCGAGCGTCTCACCGGCGGCGAACGACTCGGAAATCTCGCGTTTGCGCGCCTCCAGGTCGTCGCTCGCATCCTGCCAGTATTCGAGGGCGACGCGGGAGTCGACGGGTGGAAAGAGATCGACGAAATTCTGGAGATCGCGGAGCGTATCCGTCTCGTACTCCTGGTAGAGTCGATAGAGGAGATCGTACCGGTCCATACGTAGTCCCCGTCCTCCGATGGTAAAAGCACACCTGCCGAGGCGGTAACCGGAGCCAAATCGAGTTCGAGGCGGGTCCACAACCAGTCGTTCCGGTGAGGGAAACGCTCAAACCAGCGACCGCCGTACACCGGGGTATGGCAGACTGGACCGACAGCATCGTCGGCGATCGGATGACTGTCGACAGGGAGTTCAACGATCGGGTCGAGAGTTCGCGGTTTACGAGCCAGGAGTGGGGCCTCATTATGACGGCGACCGAGTTCGACATCGAGCACGCCGACGATCCCGACCGGGCACGGATCGTCGCCGACACGGAGAAGCTTCCGCAGATTATGCCCGAACTGGAGAACGTCCGTTCCCAGATGGCGCAAATGGGTGGCGCCCCGGGTGAGGAGAAGTCCAGCAGCGGCGGCCTAATGGACTCTCTCAAGGGCGCGCTCGGTCTCGGCAACGGCAGTAGCGGGACCGACCAAGAACGAGTCGATGCCGCCGAGCGGCTGACGCAGGCCTACGCGGACGCGCTCCAGAAGCACTTGGAGTCGAAGAACAAGTGGGAGCAGGTGCGAAACGCGTACCTGGAGTAGGCGGTCAAGCGGTCGGTGCGGTCGTTGGTAGTCGAAGCGGGCATCGAGGAGAACGCTTTCCTCACAGGCTATCGTTGGTTGGAGTATGACCGAGGATAGCGACGACGTTCGCGAGTTCGACGGGATTCGCCTCGAACGCGTCCGCGAACACGTATGGGAGATTCCGCGGGAAGGCGAGATGCGCGTTCCGGCGCGGGTGCTCGCGAGTGAAGCGTTGCTCGAACAGATCAGCGACGACAAGACGCTCCAGCAACTCCGCAACGCGACGCACTTGCCGGGTATCGCCGAACGGGCCGTCTGTATGCCCGATGGGCACCAGGGCTACGGTTTCCCCGTCGGCGGCGTTGGCGCGACCGACGTCGAAACCGGTTGTATCTCACCGGGGTCGATCGGCTACGACATCAACTGCGGCGTCAGGATGATGCGCACGAACCTGACGTACGACGACCTCCGCGGGCACGAGGAGGAACTCGTCAACGCCCTCTTTTCGAACATCCCCTCTGGACTCGGTGGCGGCGGCGTCGTCGAATCTGATATAGAGACGATGGAGCAGATTCTCGACCGTGGCGTCGACTGGGCGCTCGAACACGGCTACGCCGTCGAAGACGATCTCACCCACTGCGAAGACGAGGGGATGCGCCCCGACGCCGATCCGAGCGCCGTCTCACAGAAGGCCAAAGACCGCGGCAAAAACCAGATCGGGAGCCTCGGCTCAGGAAATCACTTCCTCGAAGTCCAACGCGTGACCGACGTCTATCGATCGGACGTCGCCGCGGAGTTCGGCCTCGAGGAGGACCAGGTGGTCGTCCTCATCCACTGTGGCTCTCGGGGACTCGGTCACCAGATCTGTTCGGACTACCTCCGGAAGATCGAACAGGAACACGGCGACCTGCTCGCAGAGCTCCCGGACAAAGAGCTGGCAGCGGCGCCCGCAGGCTCAGACCTCGCCGAGGAGTACTACGGCGCGATGTGTGCGGCCATCAACTTCGCGTGGGTGAACCGACAACTGATAATGCACCGGACGCGACGCGTCTTCGAACGCATTTTCGACCGCGACTGGGAGGAGATGGAGATGGAACTCCTCTACGACGTCGCCCACAACATCGGCAAGAAGGAGGTCCACGAGGTCGCCGTCGACGCCGACGGCCATCCAACCAACCCCGAGGACGCGGTCGACCGGGCCGAGCGTGAGCTCTACGTCCACCGGAAAGGCGCGACTCGCGCGTTCCCGGCCGGGCGGCCCGAGATCCCGTCGGCGTACCGTGACGTCGGCCAGCCGATCATCATCCCCGGGAGTATGGGTTCAGGATCGTACGTCCTCCGCGGCGGCGAGCACTCGATGGAGCTCTCGTTCGGGTCGACCGCACACGGCGCTGGGCGGACGATGAGCCGAACGCAGGCGAAAAGCGAATTCTGGGGCGAGACTGTCCAGGAGGAACTGCGCGACCAGCAGAAGATCTACGTGAAAGCGCAGTCGGGCGCGACTGTCGCCGAGGAAGCCCCGGGCGTCTACAAGGACGTCGACGAGGTGGTTCGCGTCTCGGACGAACTCGGCATCGGCGACAAGGTCGCACGGACGTTCCCGGTCTGTAACATCAAGGGCTGATTTCCCACGGGACCAGCAGGCGCTCTGTGTGGCGAGAGGGCGAGCAGGTGGCGCCTCCGACGACTACGACCCCGCGACGGCGCGCCACACACCCGCCGTGACCGTCACGGTCTGCGTTCAGACCACGCGGGTGCTGGCCCCGGTATCGTATAAAAAGCCTCGCGCGAGCCGGGAGTGGTCGGTGTCGCGGCACTACTCGCTGTGTGTGCAGACGACGAGCCGGTCGTCTTCGCGGGCGACGCACAGCCGTTCGGAGCCGTCGAGGCCGAACGAGTGCGTTCGGCGTTCGGTCAGCAGCAGTCGCGTGAAGGGCACCCCGCAGGCCGGGCACTCCACGCCGTCCCGATTTTCGTACAGCGTCACGTCGCCGTCCTCTCGGAGGAGTTTCATTCGATGCCGGACGGCGTGCTGGTCGAAGCGATCAGCCATCAGCGGGAGAAGTGCCTGCGGGCGATAAAGTCGTTGCCGTCGCGCGGTCGAGGTCGTGCGGTCGGTGTTGCGTGAGCCCCTCTTCAGCCGAGTCGAGAGAGGCGGTCCTGAGCCGTCGTCAGCGCCATCTCGTCGTCGTCGACGAGATACGAGACGAGGTCGCGCGCCGCTCGAACGAGGAGTTCGGACTCCTCGGCTGGGACGTCGCCGTAGACCGCGTCGACGCGCTTGACGTGCGTCGCGAGCGTCTCTCGGACCTGTCGTGCGGCCGGGTCCGGATTGTCGTCGAGCCACGTCCCGAGGTCCGAACAGAAGGCGTCGAGTACCTCGGCGTACGCGAGGCCGCGCGCGTCGGTCATCGACGCCGGAACCGACGACGGATCGGGACGCTGGCCGTCGTCGGCGCCACGGAGGAGTTCGAGGACGTACCACTGCATCTCGTCGTCCGGGTCCCGGGTCCGTCCGAAGACGTCGACCGCGTGGAGCAGTTCCGCGGCGCCGAGGACCGTGTCGTCGACCGACTGGAGCTCGCCGGCGCGGACGAAGCCGCGCTGACGGACGTAATCACGGAGAGTCGTTTTCAACTCCGAGGCGATATCGTCGATATCGGTCGCGTCGTCGAGTTCGGCGCGGGGCGCGGAGAGGTCCAACTCCACCGCGCTGTCAGTGTGTCGCTCTCGGTCACCGGTCCCGACGCTCCGCATACTCCCACAGTCCGGGCAGTTCACCTGGCCCGTATCGAAGTACGACCACTCCCGCCCGCAGTCTTTGCAGCGGCGGCGGCCACGGATTCGCATACCGGCCTTTCTCCGGCGAGCGAGAAAAGCGCGTCGCGATGGCGATGCCGACTCCGCGCTGTGACAGATTCACGAAGCAAAACCGCAGCACAGGCGCGGGATGCGACGCCGAAACACAATCGGTAAAACGGCGATGTCAGCTGTGAGCGGCCGGGATACGTCGGCTCTCGACGAGCGCGAGGGGGAACGAATCCTCGTCGTAGCCGACATATTTATGTGCAGCAGTCGGTTACAATCGGGTGACGCTTCGTCTGGAGGGCCGAAGCGTCAGCGGGGACCAATTCAGGGCGGCAAGCATCCGCGTGCTTTTCACGCGGCTTGCTTCCTTTTCCGACCAGTATCGAAGAGAGACGCCTCTGTCACTCGCCTGTATAGAGGTTGATCACGCAGCGAGCAGTGTCGCCTCCTGTGGTCGGGCGTCGACGACGAGCGAAATCCGTGGTGGATGGAATCGTAAGATATCTGTAACGGTGGTCGGACGCGATCGGGCCGCGAATGGAGTCCGCTACCGGGCGTGTGATAATAATTAATCAGACATATTAGGACCCTGATCAGGTAGTGGTAAGCGTAACGATATGTTTAGGAAAGCTCATCGATACGTATCGAGTTTTCGGCCCGTGATCGGCACTCCCAAGCGCACAGTGGGTCGATATGTTTATTTTGGAGAACACTAATATACAAGTAGAATCCACCGATGTACGACCTGACAGGATTTCAGCGCGACCTGCTGTACGTGATCGCCGGACTCGACGAACCCCACGGGCTCGCGATCAAAGAAGAACTCGAAGAGTACTACGAGAAGGAGATCCATCACGGCCGGCTCTATCCGAACCTCGACACGCTCGTCGAGAAAGGACTCGTCGACAAAGGGCAGCGTGATCGCCGTACGAACTACTACACGCTCACCCGCCGCGGCCGCCGCGAGATCGCGGCACGCAAAGACTGGGAGAGCACGTACATCAACGTCTCCTTCGAAGGCATCGACGACTGATACTGTCGGACGGCAGTCCGTGAATCACGTTCGCACCCACGGGGTGTCGTTACGCTCCACATCGTTCTGTCCGACAGTATGAAACGCCGCGAGGTGGCTGCTGCGTCGTCGGCCCGTAATCGTCGATCCGGGCAGTGAGCCACCTCGCGCCCAGGATGGTACCTCACTCTGTGGTCGGTTCTTCGTCTCGTGATTCTGCCAGTTCCGCTCCGAACTCGAACTCGCCAGTAGCGTCGCCGCCGTCCCGGTCGCCGCGTGAGGAGCCGCCTGCCGTCTCCGTGCCACCGTCCGTCTCCGGGGAGTCATCTGCCGGCTCGTCGGTTGAGTCGTCGGATTCTGCTTTCGGCCCGTCGGCGACGACGTCGGGATTCGCCGCTGGTACCTGTGTCGATCCCCGCGGCGTCACCACACCCGGATCGACCGTGTACGGAACGAGCGGCTCCCGGGCGATCAGCACCGGCAGCACGTGACGGGCGAAGTTCACGATGAGCACGAGCACGATCGGCCCCAGGAAGATGCCGTACCAGCCGAACAGCAACGGGCCGAGCGTGTAGGCGATCATCACCGCACCGACGTGGAGATTGCGGCCGGAGACGTACGGACGAAGCACGAGATCCGGGATCGTATCGACGATGACGAACGAGACGGCGACGAAGACGGCCGTGAACCACAGCGTCGTCGGATCGAAGAGATACGACGTAACGCCGAGATAGATCGCGACGGGGGCGTAGACGAGTTTCATTCCGACGACGGGGATGAGACTCGCGATGCCAGCGAGCAGGCCGATGAGGGCCGCCGCGGGAATTGCGACGCCCGACGGAGCCACGAGATTCAGGATCGAGTACGCGATGACGCCGATCGTCCCCGTGAGAACGGCGTTGAGGATGTTTCCGAAGAAGATGTTCGTGAAGTCGCGGTCGGCGCCGCCGAGGAACGCCTCCATCACACCGCGGTCGTCGGCGATCCGCGAGTTGAGCCAGCGCGAGAGCTTCGCGTCGTCTCTGAGCAGGTAGAACGCCAGTGCGATCATCGCGAACAGATGCACGAGGCCGACGCCGACGAACGCGAGAACGTTGCTCGCAGAACCGACTGAGGAGACGACCTGCTGGACCTGCGCGAACGTCAGCGACGCTGGATCGAAGGTGAGGAGCCGCTCGAAGTCCGTCAACCGTTCGAGCTGATCGGCCGAGATCGGATACCGCGAGAGGTCGAAGACGCCCTGGTTCGTGAGTCGAACCAGTTCGCTGACGGCGACTGCTCCCGTGTACGTGATGAGCGCGAGCGCGGGCAACGCCAACACGAAGAGCGCGATCGCGGCCGCGAGGCTGGGCGGTCGGATCCGCTTTTTGATCCGCCGGTAGATCGGCCGAGTGGCGTAATAGAGGAAGAGGCCGAAGACGAACGTCCCGATAAAGGAGTAGACGATGTACGCGAGCGCCGCTCCGAGGGCGAGTCCCACCACCCACCACGAGAGTCGCGAACGACCCATCTCGAGAACGGACATACCGAACGAGGGACCGCGACGGGACAAAAAGCTACCGCGCAAATCGACGGCGTCGTGCGATCGAGTGCCCGAAGACGTGCGAACGCGACAGGACGCGGCGCGAGCGGACGAGAATCACGCTCGGTCTCCGGTCGTATTCGCGGTCGAAGCGGGCGTCGCCTCGGCTGCGCCTGCCGCTGTCGATCCGACGTTGCAGGCGAGCGCCGTCGAGACGACGCGTGCGCGGATGCTGCTGTCGGGACGGACGGCGACGTGCGTCGCCGAGTCGTTGCAGTCGACGAAGTCTCGGCGAATGCCGAGCGTGCGGTCGGTATCCGTCGGCGGCGCCACGTCGAGGACGTAGTCGGTCGGGCGATACACCTCGACGAGCAGCGAGCCGTAGGCCGGGAACGTGGGCGCGGCATCGAGAACGGACGCGTCGGCGTCGACGTCCCGGAGGCGGATGCCGATCGACCGGCGCTCGGAGTCGTCGTTCCAGACCACGACGCGGTGGTGGTGGTCCTCGGAGGGGTCACCGACGCGACGGGTCTCAAACGGGTCGCCAGCGTCGAACTCCGAGATGGTTCCGTAGCCACTCGGAGGCAGCGATTCGGGCGTCTGCGACCTCGTGGCGGGGTCGGATCCCGTCGGAGAGAGACACCCCGACAGACAGCCGAACGCGAGGGTGGAGGCGAGCGAGAGGAGGCGGCGGCGACGCATTGTCACTACAGATGATTGACGGTATCATACCAGTTGGGATAGGTGGAACGCTCGTTTGAGTTACCGGCTAGCGGTGGGGACGGGCCGTCACAGATCCGCTGTCTCCCGGTTTACGCTCCCGATTCATTGCCGTCCGGTTCACGCTCCCGACACGCTCGCCGATCAGGTCCACTCGTCGAGGCCGGTCTGGACGAGCGAGGACTCGATGCGCTCGAAGCCGCGTGCGACCTCGTCGGCGGCGACCTCCCACTCCTCGGTGACGTACGCGCGTGCAGCCTCGATATCGGGCGAGAGGTCGGTATCGAACGCGTAATCGTCCGTGACGGGCGGGTCGAGAAAGAGGTCTCTGACGCGGTCGGCGTTCTCGATGTACGCCTCGCGGGCATCGAGCACCGCCCAGAGGTCGCCGTGCTCGCGGATGTCCGACAGCGCCGTCTTCGGCCCGACGCCGGAGATGCCCTCGTTGAAGTCCGTGCCACAGAGGATCGCGACGTCGACGAGTTGTTCGCGGGTGATCTCGTGTTTGGAAAGCGTCGCTTCGAGGTCCATCAGTTCCGGATTTCCCTTCGAGGTAAGTTGTCGGAGTGTGTACGGCGCGCCGAACAGCAGCGTGTCGTAGTCCTCGCTGCCGACGTAGTCGGCGTCGCCGCGGAGTGCCATATGCGACGCCTGAGCCTCCCCCTCCGCGGGTGCCTCGACGACCGGAACGTCCAAGAGTTCGAGGAGTTCACGCGTCGTCTCGTGGATGACGTCCGTGAGGCGCTGGGTCCGCGCTTCGAGGCGGGCGGCGGCCACGTCGTCGCCGCGCTCTTCGGCCGCCGCCTTCTGTTCCTCGGCTTTCTCGCGAGCGGCGCGTCGCTCGGCGACTTCGTCGTCTTTCAGTTCCGTCACCCCGCCGTCGAAGACGAACACCGGCACGAGGTCGTGTTCGAAGAACTTCGGCAATCCCTGCACGAGGCCGATCAGGTTCGCCACCTCCTCGCCCGCGTCTGTGGTGTACGCCTCCTCGCGCGTGAACTTGACCGTCGTCGTCAGATACCGATACAGCCAGTTGTGCGCGTCGACGGCGACGACGCTCCCGGCCACCTCGTCGAAGTCGACCTCCGAAAGCACCGCCAGACTCCGCAGATCTGCGTTACCCATTGTTCGAGATTCGACCGCACGGCAGTTTAATCGTCCGGGTCCGAGCCGGCTCCGATGGATCGTCAGGGCTGGCGAGGCGCGGTGACGACGGCGGGTGGGTCGGCACCGACGCGATCGGCCAGAAACGACGCCTCCGGCTCCCCGAGGTCGCGCTCGCGGTATCGGTCGAGTCCGTCCTGGTACGTACCCGTATCCGCCGTCGCGAGCACGTCTTCGGACGCGTCGGCCGGCCGTTCGAGAACGAGTTCGGCGAGGCCCGTTTCCCGGCCGGTCCACTCGAACCCGGCTTTGTACATCGCCTCGTAAGCGAATGGGTTGTTGACGGCGATCCGCAGTCGCTCGTACCCCCGTTCGGCAGCGCGTGGGGCGACGAAGACCGCGAGTCGGGGGCCGAGGCCCTCGCCCTTCGCGTCCGAGCGGACGGTGACGTAGCGGTACCAGAGCGTGTCCGACTCGGTCCGGTCGGCGTTGAACGCGAGCGCGGCCAGTACGTCGGTGTCGAACTCCTCGCTGTCACTGCTTCCATCCCGGACGACCGCCTTGCCCGTGTTCGACATCACGAACTTCCCGGCGTAGGCGAACCGTCTGTAATCGAGCCTGAGCGTCGGCCCGTCAGACGGCCAGCCCAGCACGACGTACTCCATCGTGGAGGGAGACGGAGGGCACAGAAAAGAGTGCGGCGGTCCGACAGTTCCTTTCCCGCCGCTGCCGTAGCGAGTCTATGTCCTCTCGTTTCGGCCCCGGCGACGTCCGATTTTTCGACCGTGTCGCTCGACTCTACGACGTCGCGATGCCGCCGGCGCGGGTGGGTCGGTTGCGCGACGCCTTCGCCTTCGCCGACCGGCCGATCGACCGCGTGATCGACCTGGCGGGCGGGACCGGCCGGGCCTCGCGGGGGCTCGCTAGCGTGGGGATCGATCCGGTCGTCGTCGACGTCTCCGCCGGGATGCTCGCGCGCGCTCGGGCCGCGGGCCACGAGGCCGTCCGCGGCGACGCCGGCGACCTACCGATCGCCGACGACGCGGTCGACGCCGCGGTCGTCGTGGACGCGCTACATCATCTCCCGGACCCGATGGCAGGGCTCGCCGAAGCAGCGCGCGTCATCCGTCCCGGCGGCGTGCTCGTCGTCCAGGAGTTCCATCCGCGAGGGGTCCGCGGCCGTGCGCTCGTCGCCGCCGAGGAACTCGTCGGCTTCGATCCGACGTTCTGGACGCCCGAGGAACTCTGCGAGGCGCTGTCGGAATCGGGATTCGAGGCGCGGATCGTCCGCGAGGGGTTCGGATACGTCGTCGTCGGCCGCGTCCCCCGGGAGTAATTCGGGACGACAGTCGGGATTCGACTGGATCTGCCACGAGATGGAATCCGAGAGAGCCATTAGGGAGCGTCCAAATCGACGAGTATGGCATCATCCGAGGAGTCGTTCCTCGCACGACGCATCGACGCCGAGGCCTTTCCCCTCGCAGTCGTCGACGTGTTGGCGCTCTCGGCCGTCCTCACGATCGGCGTGATCAACCACAACGGCGTCGAGTATCTCTCGACGGCCCCCGTCGCGTGGCTGTTGACGCTCGTCCCGTTCCTCGTCGGCTGGGCGGTCGCGAGCCCGCTCATCGGCGCGTACTCCGCCGGCGCAGCCGAGTCGGCGAAAGCAGCGATCCCGCTCGCGATCCGGGCGTGGATTCCGGCAGCGGTCATCGGCTTCGTGCTCCGCGCCTCGCCGCTGTTTTCGGGCGGCTTCCAGGTCTCGTTCGGCGTCGTCGTGCTCCTCGTCGGCGGCGTCGCACTGATCGCGGGTCGCTGGCTGTTCTTCGCCCTACTCCGGTAATTGCCGGAAGTTCTTTTCGTCGAACGTCGTCGCCACGTCGCTGAACCTCGCCGAACGTCGCCACGTCGCTGTTATCGGCCGCGCCGGGCGAGCACGACGCCGATTCCCGAGCCGACGGCAGCGAATCCTGCGAGCGTCGCAAACAGCGCTGTCGGGGTCGCATAGGTCAGAATCGCGCCGGCGACAGTACCGCCGAGCGCGCCGACGCCGAACACGCCGAGGTACGTGAAGCCGTACGAGAGGCCGCGCGTGCCGGCCGGCGAGTACTCCGCAACGGTCGCCTGGTAGAACGGCTGGACGAGAAAGAGCGCACAGCCGAGGATCGCACCGACGGCCAAGAGTGGTGCGAGCCCCGCGTTCGCGGCGGGAAGAAACACGACCGCGAGGACGGCTAGCAAGCCGAAACCGCCCGCCAATCCGTATTCGACCGGCATCCGATCGGTGAGTTTGCCGCCGAGATACTGGCCGAAGACGCCGACGATCAGCAGTCCAGAGTAGAAGTACCGCTCAGGATTGAGTGAGCGTCCCGATCCGGGGGGAATGCCCAGGGCGTCGGTGAGGAACGGCGGGAGTAGCGACGTCAGAGGAATTGGTGCGAACGCCGGGAAGGATTCGAGAAGGTTCGGGAGGAAGGTGAGGACGCCGCGGTAGTAGAGTCCCGACGCCATCACGACGACGAAGACGAGCGCGAACGCCCCTGCGAAGAGCCGCCGCGTCTCGGAGGCGAACTCCGTGAACGAGGCGACGCCGCCTTCGGTTCTGCTGTCGCCGTCGGATCCCCCTCCACCGTCGGGGGCCGTGGTATCAGATGCGACGGCCGCAGTCTCGTCGAACCGTGCGCGGATCGCGTACGCGCCGGCGACGAGCGCCGGCACGGCGAGAACGACGGCGACGATCGTCCAGTCCACGAACAGGAGGAGAATCGCCGTCAGCAATGGTCCCAAGCCGGTTCCGACGTTCCCGGCGATTCCGTGGTAGGCGAAGCCCGTACCGCGTTCTTCGACGCCTTTCGAGAGGAGCGTCAGGCCCGCCGGGTGGTAGACGCTCGCGGCCGCGCCCCACAGGAGCAGCGCGAGCGTGACCACGAGGAGGTTCGGCGCGACGCCGAGGAGGACGAACGAGCCAGCCATCCCGAACAGACAGAGCGTGATGAGTCGCCGCGAGCCGATTCGATCGACGAGCACGCCCCCCGGAAGCGCGCCCACGCCGAAGAGACCGTATCCCGCGGTCACGACCAGTCCCAGCGTGGCCGCCGTCACCTCGAACTCGGCGACGCCGAGCGAGAGCACGTCGAACTCCGTGAGCCAGATCGAGACGAAGATCGGGATCGAAAGCTCGTAGGTGTGGACCATCCCGTGGGCGAGCATCACCAACGCGACGATCGACCGATCGTTCGAGTTCACGTCGTACGTTCCGGGGACCGGTTAGTTCAACGCTCCGGTGTGGGACACGCTGCATCGGTTAGTGTGTTGCTGTGTCACACTAAGACACAAGCAAAAACGTACGAATAGTACAATTCGGCACCCCCATTATTTCGGGTCTGAGTGGCTCTGCGTCGTGAGCTGTTCTCATAACTTATGAGAAACCACCTAAACAGCGACGGCAAATATATCAGTTAGAGATGGGAAACAATTATATTCCCTACTCCCGTAGTATATATTGTATTATGACAGGGTACTACGACTACGTTCTCGGACTCATTCCACTCGCACTGTTCGGCCTGACCGGCGGCCTTGTGCAGACCAGCCTCTCTCTCACCCAAGCAGTGCCCATCGCGGCCGCCGTCGCGGCAGGAATCATCGGACACGCACTCTTCGTCCGCGCGCCGGTTTCCACCAGTGCCCGATCCAGTTTCGACGGGACCGACACCCGAAAGAACGTTCGGCTACAGAACGCCGACTGAACGTTCATAGGGATTCTCGTAACTGTCTGGATATACTCGCCTTGGCGTCCGGCGAGAAATCCACGAGGACTTGCGATACTCCCTCCCAGTTCCCTGTCGCATCGCTGTTTCTTGTACGATACGTCCCGCGTATTCGTTTCTGAATCCCGCACCTCACAGTTTCCCGCACGTTCTTACCGCTGGCCGTCGAACGCGGTCGTATGACTGAGACGCTGTTTCTGGAAAGTTCGGACGTCGACGGTCTCGCGACGCCCGCGGAGTTCGTCGACGCCGTCCGCGACGCGTACCGACAGCGCGGCGAGGGGGCTCCTGCCGAACCGCGAACGAAACTCGGCAACGCCGATCCACCGGGCTTTCTCACGACGTATGCGGCGATCCTCCCGGACACCGGCGCGATGGGCGGCTATATGTACACCGCCGGCTTCGGAGCCGAGGACGCGTGGTTCACGACGCCGATCTTCGATCCGGAGTCCGGCGAACCGCTCGCGCTGCTCGACGGCGCGAGTATGAATCCCTTCAAGACCGGTGCGACAGGCGCCGTCGCGGCCGACGAACTGGCACGCGAGGATGCGCGCTCCGCAGCGATCATCGGCAGCGGCGCACAGGCGCGCGGCCAACTCCGTGCGCTGGCGACGGTCCGCGATCTGGAGACCGTCTGGGTCTACTCGCCGACGAAAGAGCACCGCGAAGCCTTCGCCGGCGAGATGGACCGCCGACTCGACGGCAGCGTCGCCGCCGTCGCCTCGGCCGCCGCGGCCGTCGAGGGCGCCGACATCGTGGTGACTGCGACGAACGCCAGCGAACCGGTCTTCGACGGCGACGCGCTCGAAGAGGGGACCCACGTCACTGCGATGGGTCAGTACAACCCCGAGAAGCGCGAACTCGACGCCGCGACCATCGAGCGCGCGAAGTACGTGCCCGACCTCCGCGACCGCGCGTTCCAGGACGCCGGCTCGTTCCTCCACGCACTCGAGGAAGGCGTCGTCGACGAGGACCACGTCCACGCCGAGCTGGGCGACGTCGTCGCCGGCAACGCCCCCGGTCGGGAGTCCGACGAGGAGATCACCGTCTTCGACAGCGGCGGAACCGGTATCGAGACGGTCGCCGGCGCGTACCTGCTCTACGAGAAGGCGACGGAGGCCGGCCTGGGAGAGACGATCGACTTCGCGCCCGGCAGCCAGGCGCTCACTGGCGAATAAGTCGGAGGCGAAGCGACAGACCCGTTACTGCAGCCGATAGCGCAGCAGCGCCGCGATGCCGCCCAGATTCCGGAGTTGCTGTCCGGGGTCGAACTCGCCGGAGAAGACGGTGACCTCGCCGCCCTGCCGTTCGACCGACTGGATGACGTCGTTGACGTCGACGTCCCAGTCGCCGTCGCCCTGCCGTTCCTGTCGGAGGCGGTCGTCGACGACGAGCAGTTCTTCGACGGCGCCGAACTCTGCGGCCTCGGCGACCTCGTCGATCCCGTAGGCGACTTTCTCGCCGGTCGCGATGCCCTCCATCAGATCGTCGAGGAGTTCGGCCTCCTTCGAGATCCGGGTCTGCGTCTGGACTTCGTCGACGGCGCCGCGTTTCAGCACCTCGTGGACGCCGCGGTCGCCGACGCCCGCCGTGTCGACGACGGTGAGCAGGTCGGCGACGTCGGGGTGGTTCTCCTCGATGTAATCCCGTGCGTCCTGCTTCGTGAAGCCCGGACCGGCGAGGATGATCGCGTCGACGTCCATCCGCGAGAGCGCCTTCCCCAGCTCGGCGAACAGCTCCGAGCGCGGGCGGGCGTACTCGCCCTTGCCGGTCGGCGCGGTGAACGAGAAGCGCTCTTCGGTGCCGTACTGTGCGACCGTGTGAATGTGTGCTTCGCCTTCCTCGACGGTCGCGATGGCGACGTCGGCGTTCTCGGCGGCCTCTTCGGCCTCCTCGATCCGTTCGACCTGGTCCGGCTTGAAGTGCTTCTCGATCGTGATCTCGTCGTGTTCCTCGACGTTGAGCGTGTGGTGGTGCCCGAGCTGGTCCTCGCGCGAGCAGTCGACGATCTCGCCGCCGACTCGAAGACGGTTCGCGAAGCGCGCGAACTCGACGTCGTCGACTTCGATCGTCACGAACAGATGCTCGCGCTGGCCGCCCGTGTCCCGGAGGTTCTCGTCGTCGCGCTGAATACGGCGCGTGGTGTCGCCGGAGACGAGATCGCCGGATTCGAGGACGTGCGAGAGGTGCCACAGGTCGTCGACGTTCTCGGGGACGAGCGTCATCCGCTCGCGCCCCTCCTCGCCGCGGCCGCGGCTCGAAATTCGCATATCCCCGATTTCGGACGCGGGGAGAAAGATCCTGCTATAGCGACCCGCGCTGGGCGTCCGCCAGGCCGTCGGCGAACCCGCGACCGAACAGGTAGTACGTCACGACCTGCACGTAGAAGAGGGCGAAAATCCCGACGACGACGATACCCAACAGGCTCGCGATAGTCCCGAGCACGAGCCCGACGACGACGGCGAGCACCCACGCGATCAGGTATTCGGAGGTCGTCGCCGCCGCGAGCACCGTCGAGACATCGAAGGCGGCCGCCATCGAGTCCTCGCGAGCGAAGTTCGCGAACATCGCCGGCGCGACGTAGCCGAGCAGCAGCGCGAACGCGACGAAGGCGAAGAACGCGACGACGGTCAAGAGCCCGCCGAGTCCGCCGAGACCGCTGAGACCGCCGTTCGATCCGGTTCCGACCACGGGGCCGGCGCCGGACCCGATCGCGGAGCCGAATCCCGTGACGATCCCGACGACGAACATCGCCACGACGACGACGAGCGAGACGGCGATGTTGACGCCGATCAGTTTCAGGCCGTCGACGAACAGGTCGCCCCACTCGTCGAAGGCCGGCGGGGTGGCGTCTCCGCGGGTCGTGCCGCGCAACACGCGAACGTAGTACCCCTGAAGGAGCGGAATCGGGAGAACGAGCACCGAGAGGACGCTCAACAGTCCCCCGATGAGTATCGTGCGAAGCCAATCGTCGCTATCGAGCGGATAGTGGAGGGCATCCGACAGCATCGACTCGGAGGAATCAGTGGAGAAAGGTAAGTTTAGGGAATCGTCGGCCTCGTCGAGACTTTCAGAGCGTGACCAGACCCCCACGCTAGCGCCGTGAGCCCAGACCGATTCAGTGCTTTCTGTCAGGACCCGATAGGCCGAGTGGAGTTCTTCACTCTGGATGGCTCTATTCCAGTTCTTCGCTGACAGCTTCCCAGGCCGCACACCAGTCCTCGACAGCGATGTACCCTTCAACCGCTGCGCACGCGCCCCATCCGTCGCCGTTCTTGTCAGGAATGAACTCCGCACAGTTACCACAGGACATCCCAGGCTGGGCTACGCCGTCGGCGATTTTCTCGACGGACTCGCCAAAGCTCACGTTCGCCTGGGCGAGGAGTTCGTCTGGGTCGCGCTCTTCTCCGGCCTGGGAGATCGCCGTCCGGTATTCGGTAGGGACCTCGGCCGTCGCGAGTTCGTCCTCGCTCATCCCTTCGGGAACCTCGGGTTCCGGTAGCTCCTCCCAGATGGTACACCAATCAGCGCCACCGATATAGCCCTCGACCGCGGCACAGGCACCGAACCCGTCGCCGTTCCTGTCAGCGATATACTCACTGCAATTCGCGCAGCACCGTCCGGGTTGGTGGGCCGCGTTCTCTAGCGCCTCGTCGTACTCCGAGAACTGGACGTCGGCCTTGATCTGGAGTTCGTCCGGAGTGCGCGTTTCACCGCCGATCGAGTCCGCCGTCCGATACTCCTGAGGCACCGGGCCGTGCTCGAACTCGTCCGCCGAGACGCCCTCGGGGAGCTCTTCGTCCGTATCAGTCTCCCGATCCCCGTCCTCGTCATCTGCCGGTTCGGTTGGAGATGACTCTTGTTCGGGCGTGCCCGCACAGCCGGCGGCACCAACAATCGCTGAGCTTCCTGCCAGCTGTAAAAACCGTCGCCGTGACTCTGATTGACGCCCTCTCATAATGTTTATTATTAATCATTCAAGTGGTAAAGCAACGAGGGTTGGTATCTCAGAGAGTATATTAAAATAAACTAATTTATCGTGATTGATTGGACAATCACAACTAGTCGGGGGAGCCTGAGCCGGTCCGACGGGGCGGAAGAAGTTCGCACCCAAGATACTGCAGCACTCCCGAAAACGACCGCCGGCTGCGGGTTTCAAGAGCAGATCCGTAGCGAAAGTCAGAACGCGGTGTGAGAGCCGACGTTGGGTGTCGAAGTTCCGGCTCTCAGACGGCCGCTTGCTCGTCGAGGGAGTCGCTCTCGCGCATCTCGACGTCGCGGATCTCGCCCCACGCCTGGCCGATGAGGTAGTACGCAGAGACCGCGGCGTAGAACCCGAGGAATCCGCCCGCGAGAAGCCCGAGTAGCGGAATCACGTTCAGCGCGCCAGCGACGAGGCTGGCCGCGATGATGAGCGCGAAGCCGTACACCCACGCGGTCGCGTACGTGCCCGAGGTCAGCACGGGACGGAGTTCACTGATCGAGAACGCGGACCCGAGTTGATCGGTCTGCGCGAGGTTCGAGATCGCCGCCGGGACGACGTACGCCGCCAGCAGGCTCAACACGAGCGCGAGTAGGCTTCCCAGGAGAATCCCTGCCATTCCGAGGCCGACGAGGCCCGCAGAGTCGGATCCGCCGCCCACGACGAACGAGAAGATCCCGCCGCCGACGACGACCGCTGCGATGATCCCGGGGATCAGCCCGTAGACGAAGACGACGACGAACGCCTTGAGCCCGTCAGTGAACAGGTCACCCCATTCGTCGAACACTGGCGGCTGTTCCTCGCCGTGCATCGTCCCGCGGACGACCCGTACCAGATATCCGAGGACCAGAAGCGTCGGGACGATCAGGACGCCCAGCAGACTGAGTATCCCCCCGATGAGGACAGTCGTAACCCAATTCTCGTCGTTTCTGAGGTACTGCAGTGAGTCTTGTATCATAATGATCACCGAGCGTGGCTGTATGCTGCGCCGTGACCGTCGACGGGCGTCCCGTCGCGGCTGTGACGCAGAACAGCCGATTTGCTCCAAGCGTACAGTACGATGTCATCAAAGATAAATATAGACCACGTACGGACAGTACGCGCGGCTTACCCCCGAGATTGGTGATAACAGCAGTCTCAGTCAAAATCGGGACTGCCTGCCGTACGAAAATCGCGCTACTCGACGAGTTCGCTCCCGCCGGGCGGCAGGAACTCCTGGATCTTGTCCGGGGTCGCGACCTTTCGGAGGAACTTCTGGTCGGTGAAGCGTTCGCGGAACTCCCGGTAGAGCATCTTCGCGGCGTCGTTCTGGGCGTAGCGACCGGGCTGGACGCGAATCGACGTCTCGACCTGCTCTTCGATCGCCGACGGCGGGCCGCCGAGGACCTGGGTGACGCCCTCACACTGGATGCCGATCGCGACCTCGGCAGCGACGTCTCTGAAGTACGTCCGGTCGCCGCGGATGACGAACGAGCCCTTCTCGATGTACTCGCCGGACTCGGGCGTCTTCGAGACCTGATCGGGCGTGACCATATACGCCTCACCGGCGTAGCGGCCCTCCTTCCAGATCGACGAGTACGAGACCGCGAACTGGGCGGCCTCCTGTTTCGTCGATTCTGGGAACTCGACCGCCTCGGATGGCTCCGAGGGCCCGGTCGCCTTCACGACCGTCACCGGGCCACCGTGGGCCTGCGTGTGGAAGAACAGGTCGTGTTTGTTCAGATACTTCGTAACGATCTCCTCGTTCTGGTCGGCGTTGCGGCCGCCGATGACGAGAAAGCCGTCGGAGGTGTGGAACCACCGGAAGCGCTCGTACCACTGCTCGGAGGTGCGGATCGGGATCGACTCCATCTCGAGCCAGTCGCGGTCTTCGGGTTCGGTTTCCTCCTCGGCTTCGTCTTCGTCCTGGTCGTCGGCTTCCCACTCCTCGCGCCGTTGTTTCACGGCTTCGAGTTCCTCGCGGGTGTTCTCGATCGCGGCGAGTGCGCCCTCTTTCTTCTCTTCGACGCGCTTGGCTTCGGTGTAGAGCCGGTCGGCGTTCTTCTCGACGCCGGTGTCTACGTTGACCTCTACCTCGGTGTCGTCGAGTTCGATCGTGACCGTTCCCTCGGCGCCATCGACGTCGACGACCGCTTCGGCCGCGGGGATTCCCTGCTCGGCCCCCGCCGCGAGCGTCTCGCGGATCTCGTCCCAGGGGACGCTGTTCTCGCGAGCCTCACGGACGGTCGAGAGCACCTCGTCGACGAGGTCGTAGTTCGCATACAGCAACTCGGCGCGACGGCGCTCGGCGTCGGCCTGCTCTTCGAACCCCTCGATCGCGCCCTCCTGCTGGTCGATGATCCGCTTTTTCTTCTCGATCTCCGCCTCGAAGTCCGGGCGCTCGCGACCCGTCTCCTCCGGCTCGTCGCCCTCCAGTTCGAGCCGGTAGAAGTACTCGTCGAGCGCGTCGTTGAAGGTGTCGTACGCCTCGCTGTCGAGGCCCTTGCGCTCGTGTTCCTCGAGCGGGAACGGCGTCGCGTCGACGACCGCGCCGTCGTCATCCGTGTAGACGCGGGGGTCGAAGTCGCCCGAGCGGAGTCGCGTCCGGAGGTCCTCTATCGCGTCGTGGAGCGCGCGGTACTCGTCGTCACCGGCCTCCTCGATCGGGATCGTCTTTTCGACGCCCGCGCGGGTACAGAGTTCCTCGGCGTAGAGGCCGCCGAGGTTCAACTGCGTCGCGAGCGTCCGCACCACGTCGGTATCGGAGTCCTCCATTCGCCGGGCGAGCGCGTCGTAACTGACCGTGAGCGGATTGAGACGCGAGGAGGGGAACTCGTACTGCGAGCCGGGGGCGACCGTGCGTGATTTGAGCCTGACCGTCTCGAGGCTCTGGACGACTTCGCCCGTCTCGTCGAGGACGGCGACGTTGCCCTGGCCGAACAGTTCGACGACGATGCGCGTGTTCTCGTCGCCGCGCTCGAACTCGAAGACGAGGATGCGGTCGAACTCGAACTGCTCGACGCCCGCGAAGTCGGCGCCCGACAGTCGGTTCCGCAGCATCATCGCGAAGTTCGGCGGTCGTCCGGGTGCGTCGGGGACGCGTTCGGGGTCTGCGACGTGTGCCCGCTTGACGTCGCCGACTTCGAGGATGAGTTCCACCCGGCCGCGGTCGAAATCGCGCATCCGGAAGCGGAGCAGGTCGTCGCCGTAGAGGTAGGCCTTGTCGACCTTCGCTCCCTCGTACCGGTTCAGTTCGGTGACGAGGGCGGCCAGGTCGACGCTCGTGAGCTCCCGCTTCGGGTCCATACCCCTGCGTTCTCGCGGGGGAAGGAAAAGGCGCACGCTCCGAGCGCCGACGGTGAAGCGATTCGCGCATCGGAGAATCGGCGACCGAGTTCCGTCGTCAGTCGCGGATTCGGCGGATCGCTCGCCGCCCGCCCGCGCCGACGAGGAATCCGGCTGTGCCGGCGGCGACGGTGACCGTCGCGCCGATCGTCAGTCCTTCGAGGACCGTTGCACTGGGATACGTCAACTCGAAGAGCCCGAGGGGGAAATAAAAGCCGAAACTCGGGCCGCCGGCGAGCGAGAGCGCGACGAAGAAGCCGTCGTTGCGATACGCACCGACCGCGGCCGCGAGGAATGCTGTGCCGACGAGAAGCGGCAGAAAGAGTCCGAACGGGAACGAGAGCCAGCCGACGAGCCGCGGCGGGAGGTGCAGGACGAACGTGACGGCGAAGAGCGTGCCCGCGACGGCCGACAGGCGAACCGCCGTGTCGGGGTCGCGGCCGAGGAGCAGCGCCTCCATCCGCGGCGACAGCGGCGACGTGTCGGGATACGAGGACTGCTCGGTGCCGGACCGTGAAGGCGACGACGAAGGTGATGACGACGAGGGCTCGTCCGCAGGCATAGAAGGGCGTTTCCGACGATGCGTCTTGATACTTCCCCCGGAGTCTTCTGCTGGAACGTCACGGCCGACCCCCGAGGCACGCTCTTTTTATCCGATCGCACGCTACCGTTCGTCGATGGCCAAAGTCAGCATCGGCCTCCGCGGCTGGCGTTTCGACGAGGAGGAGGTGTTTACCGACGACGGCGAGTTCCGGTCGCTCGACGACGTACCGGAGGACACGCGAAAGCGACTCATCCGTCTGACGTACCTGCAGGGCAAACCCTGCGACGCCTGCTATCTCGTCCACGGCGAGGAGAACAAAAAGCGCTGCAACCAGGCCGAGATCGTCTACGGCGAGCCGATGGAGGAAGTGCTCCTCTGTTCGGAGCACGAGGCCGACTTCCTCTACTGGTTCCGCGAGGCGGGCGGGAAAGACGCCGCCGGCACGGAGACGTTCCGCGACGAGTTCCACGAGTGGTTCGTCGCCGGCAACCGCGCTCCCGAGGGCTACGGCGGCCTCGAACACGTCGACACCGACCCCGACGAACTGCCGACGCCGCCGGACCCGGCGGAGCTCAACCGCCGCCTGAACGAAGAGTACGAGGGCGAGCGCAAGCGTATCGACCTGCGGACGGGCGAGATTACGACTGTCGACGACGATGCGGACGGCGAACCGCTCGACGACGTCGATCTGGGTCGGGAGTACCCGACGAAGTAGATGACGGGACGCAGTCACGACCCCGTCGTCGTCGTCGTCGAACCGAAGACGCCCGGGAACGTTGGCACGATCGCCCGCGCGATGAAGAACTTCGGGCTCACGGACCTGAAGCTCGTCGATCCCCCGGAACTCAGCGAGGACGGCGAGGCGTACGGCTTCGCCGGGCACGCTCGCGAGGACGTCCTCCCGAACGCCGACGAGGTCACCTTCGAGGAGATCGTCGAGAACTACCACACGATCGGGACCACGGCGATCACGAACGAGGACAGCCGAAAGCACGAGCGGTTCCCGTTCAAAACGCCCGTCGAGGTCCGCGAGAGCCTGGAAACGGTCGACACACAGACCGCGCTCGTCTTCGGGCGCGAGGGGACCGGTCTCGACAACGACGAGTTGACCCGACTGGACGAAGTCTGTTCGATCCCCGCCAGCGGCGACTACCCCGTGTTGAACCTCGGGCAGGCGGCCACGATCCTCCTGTACGAACTCCGGTCGCTGACCGTCGAGGAGACGCAACTGCCGGACGTCGAGCGCGAACGCGCCGACGAATCCGACATCGACCGCTTTTACGACTTCTTCGAGGAGTTCCACCGCTCCATCGAGAGCCGCGAGCACAAACGCGAGAAGACGCGGGTGATGATGCGACGGCTGCTCGGCCGCGCGCACCCGACCGAGCGGGAGATCACCACGCTCACCGGCATCTTCCGGCGAGCGAACGACCTGCTCGGCGACCGTACCTTCGGCGATCACACGGACGGTGACGCCGCAGACGACCCCGACAACGGCCAAACCGACCTCGTCGACGCCGACGCTGCCGACTCTGAGCACGAGGACCGGACAGCAGCGGACAGCGTCCACACCGACTGAACGAGCGGCCTAACGGAACGGTAACGAAACAGATGTCAGCACCCCCGCCTGGAAGTCAGCACCAGGGAGATTCACCCCGACCGAGTCGCCTCCAGCGAACGGCCGTCGGGGTCGCAGCGCTGTCGTTTTACGGACTCTTGGCGCTGGGGAGCATCGTCGTTCTCACGGCGATCTGGCAGCTCCGTCCCAGTCCGGTCGTACTCGTCCTCGGCGTCGTCGTCGGGACGCTCGTCGTCGCGTTTCTGAGCCTGCGTCTGGGAACGCGGCAGATCCTCGCTACCGTCGACGCGTGGGAACTGCCGGCCTCGCGTGCGCCGGTCGTCTACGATCTGCTCGCGGCGGTCGCAGACGAGATGGCTGTCGAGCAACCCCGGCTGTTGGTCGCACGTCTCGGGATGCCAAACGCGCTCGCGCTCCCGACGCCCGGCCGTGGCACGCTCGTCGTCGACGCCTCGCTGTTTCGCCTGCTCGACGCCGCGGAGTTCGAGGCGCTTTTGGCCCACGAACTCGCCCACCTCGAACGGCACGACAGTCTCGTCCAGACCACGGCGCTCAGCCTCACTCAGTTCGTCGTCATCACGCTGGAGTTGCTCCTCTCACCGCTCGTGTTCCTCGTGACGGGGGCCGCGCTCGGCATCGCGTGGCTCCGCGGCGAGCCTCGGTCGTGGGCCGAGACGGTTCCGGGGCGACTCAGAGCACGGATCGAGATGGGGATCGCACTTCTCGGTGTGACGGCGACGCTGTTCCTCAGAGCGCACGCGCGCCGACGGGAGTTCGCGGCCGACGAGCGCGCCGCAGAGGTGACGGGTCGACCGCTCGCGCTCGCGAGCGCACTCCAGAAACTCGACCGAGCCACGAGGCCCGATTTCGGCTCGGTTTCGCCGCTGTGGACGCACGGCGAGGTACCTTCCGAGGAGGAACGTCGACTGCGCGAGTACTTCTCGACGCATCCACGGATCGAGGACCGCATCGCGCGGCTCCGGGAACGCGCGGCGGAATCGGCGGTACGGGTCCCGATCGAATGAGAGCGGCGGGGAATCAGAAAACGGCGACTGTGGGCCGAATCAGCGGCCGCCGTCGCCCAGCGCGACGTCCGACCCCGCTCGCGACGTCGGGCTCGGGGTCTCGACCGGTGACGGCGCCGCGGAGACCTCGAACTTCGCCAGCAGCGCCTGGAGTTGCTCGGCCTGCTCGGTGAGCGACTCGACGTTGGCGCTGACCTGGGTGATCGAGGAGGCCTGCTCTTCTGCGGCCGCGGAGACGTCTGCGGACTCCTCGGCGGTCGTCTGACTGATCTCGGAGACCTCCTCGACCATCGCGACCGCCTCCTCGGCGCTGACGGCCTGGTCGTCGGTGGCTTCGCTGATCTCCTGGATGCCGCTGTCGGTCTCCTCGGTGTTCGTCGCCACCTGACTGAACGCGTCGAGCACGTCTTGGACGGCCTCGACGCCCTCCTGCATCTGCTGGTCGGCCGCGCGAGCCTCCGTGACCGTGCGCTCGGTCTGCGCTTGCGTCTCCTCGATGAGTTGCTCGATGTCGTTCGCCGACTCCTGGGTCTCTTCGGCCAACTGCTTGACCTCGTCGGCGACGACCGCAAAGCCGTCCCCGCTGCCGGAGCCACTCCCGCCGCTGAAGCGCGCGGCTTCGATGTTCGCGTTCAGCGCCAGCATATTCGTCTGTTCTGCGATGTCGCTGATGAGTTCGACGATCTCGCCGATCTCGGCCATCTGGCGTTCGAGGCGTTCGACGTGCTCGACAGTCGAGTCGATCGACGACTGGGCGCCCTGCGCGTCGTCGATCGCCTGTCGTGCGGTCTCCTCGCCGGCGTCGGCGATGGTCGCCGTCTCGTGTGAGGTTTCTGCGACCCCTTCGGCAGACGACGCCACTTCCTGGACGGTCGCCGAGAGGTCGGTCATCTCCGCGTACACCTCTTCGAGCATCTCACGCTGTTCGTCGGTCCCCTCCGAAATCGTCTGAACCGACTCGCTCACGTCCGCGCTCGCCTGTTTGACTTCCTCGGCGCCGACGTAGGCTTCCTCGCTCGCGGCTGTCACCTCCTGTGCGAACGCCTGGATGTCTTGGACCGCCGTCTCCATCTCGTCCATCATCTCGTTGTAGCCCTCGGCGATCTGAACCATCGCCTCGCTCTCGCTTTCGGCGTCGAGTCGAGCGCCGAGGTCGCCGTCAGCGGCGCGGGCCATCGTCGCGCTGTAGGCATCTGCCTTGGCTTCGAGATGTTCGTTCAGGCGTTCGACCTCCCGCTGTTTCGCCTCGACCTCGGCTTTGGCTTCCTCGGCCGCTTCCGTCTCGGCTAACCGCTGTCTGGCCTGCTCTCGGGAGCGTTCGATCGAGTACCAGTTCGTCATCAGCGCGGCCGCGAGCGCCAGCACGAACGCCGCGTGGATGAACGCCCACACGAACGGATTTGCAATCGCCGCGGTGTGATTGTAGACGGCCTCCGGTGCCGTCATCCCGAAGTAGCCGTGTTGGATCGCAACGTAGACGATACCGACGAGGAACGGCAGCCAGTCCTCGTAGACGGCGACGACGCCCATCACGACGAAGAAGTGAAAGTGCGCCTCGATCAGGCCGCCAGAGAAGTACACGAGGACGGCAGATCCCGTCGCCAGCCCGATCGTCGCCAGCGACGTCCGGATGCGGCGGCCGAGCCGAGGCCAACTCGCGAGTAGGGCGAACCCGAACAGGACGCCCAGCCGCAGAAAGATTTCTGGCAGCGAGTACGCCGGGAACGTCGCCCCACTGATCGATTCGGTCCCCTCGTACATCCCGAGCGCGAACAGAAACGGGATGTGCGCAAGTAACAGCAGGACGATATTTCTGTGCCGACCGCGCCAGGTGTCTTCCGGAATCGAATGACCGCTCGGGGTGTACTTGGTGAGTTTTTCGAAAATCCCCTCGTGTCCGTCCCCGCTCCCCGCAGTATTTTCCCATTCGTTCGTGGTATCCGCCATATTCCGTCAGATATCACCACGGTGAAAAGAGTTGCCACCAGATATCACATCTGGTATTGGGGATTGGTAGCACGGATATAGTAGCGTTTGCAACTGATTGCGCACCGAGCAGTCGGTGAAAACGGTACGCAGATGTATTCGGTCGCGTCGGCGTTCAGGCCCGCTTTTGGATCTCCTCGCGCAGCACGTCGCTGACGATCTCGCCGTCGGCCTTCCCGCGGAGCGCGCCCATCGCTTCGCCCATCAACGCCGAGAACGCGCCCATTCCCTCGGCTTCCACCTGGTCTGCGTTGCGGTCGACGACCTCCGAGACGGCCTCGCGGACTTCGTCCTCGGAGACGCCGGAGAGGCCGGCTTCCTCGACGGCTTCCTCGGCCGAGAGCGAGGGGTTCTCGGCCAGCGTCGCGAGGACGTCCTGGACGCCCTCTTTCGCGAGGTCGCCGTCCTCGACGAGGTGCATCACGGCGAGGAGGTGCTCGTCGGTCAGTTCCGCGACGGCGACGTCGTCGCGGCGGAGTTCGGTCAGCGTCGACTCCAAGAGTCCGGCCGCGAACGTCGCGTCGATGCCCTCCTCGACCGCCTGCTCGAACAGCGGCATCCGCCGGCCGTAGGCGACCTGCTCGGCGAGTCCCGCGTCGAGGTCGAACTCGGACTGGTAGCGCTCGACCTTCTCGGTGAGGAGTTCCGGCGTCTCGACCTCCGAGGGGTTGAGTTCGACCGGCGGCACGTCCGTCTCGGGGTACATCCGCGCCGCGCCGGGGAGCGGCCGGAGGTAGCGCGTCGTCCCGTCGTCGTTGGCGCCGCGCGTCTCCTCGGGCACGCCCTCGATGGCCGTTTCCGCGCGCTCGGCGGCCGCTTCGATGGCGAGTTCGGCGGTTTGGGTGTCGGCCGCGACGATAGCGACCGCGTCGTCGTCGCCGGCGTCGACCGCCGCCCGCAGCGCGTCGACTTCGTCTTCGGTCACGCCGTAGGCGGGCAGTTCGTCGGTGTGGAAGATGCCACCCGCGCCGTGCCGCTTGGCGTGATCGGAGAGTTCGGTTCCGAGCCGGCGGTCGGGCTGGATCTGGCGCCCGACGAGTCCGTCGAAGCCGTACAGTGGGACGGCCATCACGGAGCCGCCGTCCGAGAGCGCCCCGCCGATCACGCCCGAGTCGGTGTCGGCGAACACGTCAGAGACGTCGGTTACGTCGCTGACGGACGCGTCGCGCTCGCGCAGTTGCTCGCGGATGTCCAGCAGTTCGACCTGGCGGCCGACCTCCTGGCGGACGATCTCGTCGATCTGGTCGAGCGCCTGCACGCCTTTGATTTCGACGCGGGCACCCTCCGCGATCGAGACGTTCACGTCCTGGCGGATCGTCCCGAGGCCGCGCTTGACCGCGCCGGTCGAGCGGAGGAGCATCCCGATCGTCTCGGCGGCCTCTTGGGCCTGCTCCGGCGAGTCGATGTCGGGGCGCGTCCCGATCTCGACGAGCGGAACGCCGAGGCGATCAAGCGAGAACGTGACGTCGTCGCCGCGCTCTTCGACGCGCTGGGCGGACTCCTCTTCGAGCATCAGGTCTTCGACGCCGACGGGGCCGTCGCTCGTCTCGATCGCGCCGTCCTGAGCGATGAGCGACGTCCGCTGGAAGCCCGAGGTGTTCGAGCCGTCGATGACGAGCTTTCGCATCACGTGGGCCTGATCGACCGGTTCCATATCGAGGAGTTCGGCGATCTGCAGCACCACGTCTCGTGCTTCGTCGTCGAGTCGGTGCGGCGGCTCCTCGTCTTCCTCGACGAGACAGGTCGTGTCGTAGGCGAGGTACTCGAACTCCCGTTCGACGCGGCTCTCTTCGAGCGCCGCCTCGTCGAGTTCGCCGAGTTCGCTCTTCGTCGGGTGCAGGTAGCGCGTGAACGAGCGCGTCGCCGCGTCCGGGTCGCGCTCCTCGGTCGGGCACCCACAGAACAGCTTCGTCGCGGTATCGAGTTGCTGGTGGATCTCCAGGCCCGCGACGAGGCCGAGATCGTCGTAGTCGTACGCGGTCATTACGAATGAGTGCGAACCCCCGGCGTAAAAAATGATTCAGTCCGCGCCGGCGGGTACGGCGGGGCTCGCGTTCACGGGTGGCGCGTTTATTGGTAGCGCACCCACACCGCAACGGGCGATCGGTCGGCGTCGACTACAGCCGGCGCAGTCCGTCGCCGATGCCGCGTCCTTCCTCGCACTCGGGACAGGCGTAGTGCCAGCCGTCAGTCGTCGCCTTTCCCTCCGGGAACGTCGCGCCGCAGTGTCGGCATTCGAGGAGATCCCGACCGCTGTCGCGACTGTACTGGAGACCCTGCATACCTGAAAATCGACGGGTTCTGGTATCAACGTATCGATCTTTTCGCGGGGACGAGAAACGGTATGCCGCGATACGAACTGGTGCGGTACCGCGTCGGTGTCGCGTTCGCGACAGGCTACTCTCGGGCGCTGTGTTCGGGGCTTCTGCGGCCGGCGTTCACCGCGATGGTCCCGAAAACGTACTCCTCGGATGCGACCTCGTCCATACAGTCGACGAGCGCGCGTCGCGAGTCGGCCGTCCGCTCGTCGAGGAGGGAAAGCGCGTCCGCGCTCCCGACGTCGAACAGTCGGCCGTTGAGCCGAACAAACAGATCGAGTGCCGCGTTTGCGGGTCGGCTTCCCCGGGGGACGAAGTTCGCCACGACGACGCTGTCGGCGAGGCCGCACCACCGACTCACGACCGCGTAGGGATCATCGAACAGCGACGTCACGAACGTCGCGAGGACGCCGTCGACCGCGCTGATCGGCGGCGTAGTGGCGTCGCCCCGCACGAGCGAGACGTTCTCCCAACCGTGTCGGGCCACGCGCGACCGGGCTCGGTCGAGCATCGGCCCCGTGATGTCGACGCCGACGACGTGCCCAGTGGGGCCGACGGCCTCACGCAGCGCGGGGAGGTTGACACCGGGACCACAGCCGAACTCGACGACTGTGTCTCCGGGGTCGAGATCGAGCGCCGCCACGCACCCGGCGCGGACGCCGCCGATCGAGGACGTCGCTCGCGCGAACCAGTCGTAGAGCGGTGCCCAGGTCCCATAGCTGCGCTGGATGCGCCGAACGCTCTCCAGATCGAATCCGGCGCCGTCGCGGGGGCGGTCCCGTCGGGTCACAGGTCGGCGTTTTCCCTTACCGCCGCGGGCGACGTACGCGGCCACCACTGCCGCGGACCGTCTCTCGCGACCGTCGAGTAGCACTGCTCGGAGTCGGGACAGCCTCGCGGCCGCTGGTAGTCGATCCCGCGCTCTCGCAGGTACGTCACGTAGCCGTCGTCGACGCGGTCCAGTTTCTCGTGACACACCCACCGCGCGCCGTAGCGACCGGCCGCGACGTTTCGATACGGGCAGGTGAACGTCGTCCGCTCGCACCCGGCGTCGGAGCCGGTTTCGTCGATTCGGACGCCGACCGAGCGGTAGGCCACGCGGAGCCGCCGCACTACCTGTTCGGGCGACGACGCGCCCAGAAACAGCCCGTGCGCCAGGGCGTACCCGAAGTCGTGGAGGAGGCGTTCGATGCGCGTCAACTCCTCGGGTCGGTCCGAAAGCATCGCCCGCAGATCCGCGTACCACGCCGACACCGCCGCGATCTCGTCGAGGGCGTCGGCCGCCCGCCTGAGCGCGTCCCGACGGTCACACAGCGGCGTCGCTCCGTCGGACAGCCGGAACGACGGCACCGACTCGACGTGTTCGAGCACCGTCTCCCGGAGGACGTCGCCGTCTGCGTAGGCGTCGACGCGGCGCTCCAACTCGGGGTACCACGACCGCGCCATCGCGCTGTAGACGCCGTCGAGGAGGTCGTCGGCGCGGTCGAACTGCTCAGAGTCGGGCGGCGTCGGGAACTGCTCGACGACGCGGCGCAATTCCTGGGGAGGTGGGCCCGCCATAGCGCCCGATACGACGGCGAGCGTAAAAATTCTGGACGTGGTCGGGGCGGAAAACGGCGCGTGAATCGAAATCGTCGATTCCGATCGACGGCTCAGTCGTCGCCGAGGATTCCGCGGTGCGTCATCGTCTCGGGGTCGAGCACCTCGTCGGCCTCGTCTTCCGTGAGATAGCCCTTCTCGATCACGACTTCGCGGACGGTCTTGTCCTCTTTCAGCGCGGTCTTTGCGACCTCGCTGGCCTTGTCGTAGCCGATCGTCGGATTCAGCGCCGTCGCCAGCGCCATCGAGCGCTCGACCTGCTCCTCACAGACCTCCTCGTTGGCTTCCAATTTGGCGACGAAGCGCTCGGCGAAGACCTCCGAGGCGTTCGAGAGGAGTTCGCTCGACTGCAGGAAGTTGTGGGCGATGACCGGCTTGTAGAGGTTCAGATCGATCTGACCCTCGGCGGCCCCGGCCGAGACGGCGGCGTCGTTGCCGACGACCTGTTTGTGGACCTGATTCACCGCTTCGGCGACGACGGGGTTGATCTTGCCGGGCATAATCGAACTGCCGGGCTGATTCTCCGGCTGTTCGACCTCGCCGAGGCCGTTGCGCGGACCCGACGCCAGCAGTCGGAGGTCGTTCGCGATCTTGTTGAGCGAGCCTGCGACCGTCCGCAGCGCGCCGTGGGCCTCGTTCATCGCGTCGTGGGCGGCCTGCGCCTCGAAGTGGCTGTCGGCCGGGCGGAACTCGAGACCGGTCTCCTCGGAGATGTACTCCGCGGCGCGCTCGGGGAACTCCGGATGGGTGTTGAGGCCAGTCCCGACGGCGGTGCCGCCGAGCGCGAGTTCACCGAGATGGTCGCTGACGTTCTCAGCGCGCGTGATTCCCTTCTCGACCTGCGTCCGGTAGCCGGCGAACTCCTGGCCGAGTCGGATCGGCGTCGCGTCCTGGAGGTGCGTGCGGCCGGTCTTGACGACGCCGTCGAACTCCGCTTCTTTCGCTTCGAGTGCCTCCGCGAGCGTCTCTAGCGCCGGCACCAAGTCCTTCTGGACCGCTTCGAGCGCGGCGACGTGCATCGCCGTCGGAATTACGTCGTTCGAGGACTGCCCGTAGTTGACGTGGTCGTTCGGGTGGACCACGCGGTCGCCGATGGACTCACCGCGGAGTTCCGCGGCGCGGTTGGCGATGACCTCGTTGGCGTTCATATTCGAGGACGTTCCCGACCCCGTCTGGAAGACGTCGACGGGGAACTGTTCGTCGTGCTCGCCGGCGATGACCTCGTCGGCCGCCTCGACGATGGCGTCGGCAGTCTCCGCTTCGAGGAGGCCGAGGTCGCGGTTCGCCTGCGCGGCGGCCTTCTTGACGACGCCGAGCGCCCGGACGAAGCGCCGGCCGAAGCCGATCCCCGAGATCGGGAAGTTCTCGACCGCCCGCTGGGTCTGTGCGCCCCAGTAGGCGTCCGCCGGCACTTGCATCTCTCCGAGGCTGTCCCGCTCGATGCGATACTCGTCGTCGGACATACTCGGAGCGACGACCGGCCGGCGCGTAAAACCCGTCGGTTCTATTCTCCTGTGTCCCGACAGGGTCGTACCGACGCGCCCGACGTACCCGATGTACCAGACGCTCCCCGGCGCTCCCGACGTTTCTGATCCTCCCGACGCGTCGCCGTCCCGGCTCGCGTCCGACAGTATAACTATCGGTGCCCTGTACGCGCAGATATGGCGTTCCGTACCCGTCGGGGGGTCTACTACCTCGCGCTGGTCGTCCTGACGACGCTCGTCTTCACCGCCGTGTACAACGCCGGGATGGCTCACTGGGAGAACCGGCCACAGCCGCTGTATCGGTCGCTCGAAGTCGTCATCCAGACCTTCACGACGACGGGCTACGGCGAGGACGCCCCCTGGCAGACGTTCCGGATGAACGCCTTAGCGATCGTGATGCAACTCACCGGCATCGGTCTCATCCTCACTGCAGTCGACGTGCTCGCCGTGCCGTGGCTCCGCGACGTGCTCACCCCCTCCGCGCCCGAGTCGATGGCGGATCTTCGAGACCACGTCGTCATCTGCGGACACACGCCACACACGGACACGTTCATCACGGAACTGGACGCCCGCGACCGCGAGTACGTCCTCGTGGAAGCCGACGCCGACACGGCGCGGGAGTTACACGAAGACGACTATCAGGTCATCCACGGCGACCCGGAGTCGACGCAGACGCTCGAAAACGCGCAGGTACAGTCGGCGGTCGCCGTCGTCGCCGACGTCGCCGACGACACCAACGCGAGCATCGCGCTTGCGGCGCGCGATGCCGCTCCCGAAGTACGAATCATCACGCTCATCCAAGACACAGATCTCGCGCAGTACCACCGCGTCGCCGGCGCCGAGAGCGTCCTCTCGCCGCGGCAGTTGCTCGGCGAGAGCCTGGCCGAGGAGGTGCCGACGACCGTCAGGACGAACCTCGACGCAGGCGTCGCCATCGACGAGGACTTCGAGGTAATCGAGGTGACGGTCGCAGCCGACAGCGACCTCGCGGACCAGACATTCGCCGAAGCGCGACTGCGCGAACGCTTCGGCGTGAACGTCATCGGCGTCTGGTTCGACGGCCAGTTCGAGACGCCGATCGAGCCCGGGGACGTGCTGGAGGACGGCACGCGATTGCTGGTGGCCGGGGAGTACTCGCAGGTGGAGGAACTTCGCGAGGCGACGACCTCGGCCGTCCGGCGGTTCTCCTCACAGGACATCGTCCTCGCCGGCTACGGAGACTCCGGGAAAGCGGCCTACGAGGCACTGGCACGAACCAGCTCTCGGCTGACTGTCCTCGACATCGAGGCCGCGAAGAACGTCGACGTGATCGGTGACGCGCGCGACCCGGACGTGTTGCGAGAAGCGGGCATCGAAGACGCGTCGGCACTGGTCCTCACTGTCGCCGACGACACGACCGCGATTTTCACGACACTCATCGCCCGCGAACTGAATCCCGACCTCCAGATCGTCGTCAGAGCCAACGAGGAAGAAGACGTCCAGAAACTGTACCGCGCGGGCGCAGACTACGTTCAATCGCTCGCCACCGTCAGCGGTCGGATGCTGGCGTCGACCGCGTTCGAGGACGAGGAGGTGCTCGCGTACGACAAACAGATCAGCGTCGTCCGGATGCCGGCAGCGGACCTCACCGGTGAGACGCTCGTCGAGGCGGACGTCAGAGCCGAAACCGGAAGTACAGTCGTCGCGATCATCAGAGACGAAGCGACGATCACCGAGTTCGAGCCGGTCGAGTTCACCTTCCGGGCCGACGACGAGGTCGTCGTCGCCGGCACCGACGACGCCATCACGCGGTTCGAGCGGCAGTTCAGCGGCTGACGCTGTCGAGACAAACGTGAGAGCCGATTCGCGATCGCCTGGCGGTCAGGCCGCGTCGCCCGCGAACTCCTCGTACTCCGCGGGCGTGTAGGTCTTCATCTCCAGTGCGTGGATCTCGGTCGTCATCGCCTCGCCGAGCGCGTCGTAGACCATCTGGTGCTGTTCGACGAGCGACTTCCCCTCGAACGCGGGCGAGACGACGACGGCGGCGAAGTGCGCGTCCTCGTGGTCCTCGTCGGGGACGCGCGGGAGCGTGACCTGTGCGTCCGCGTCTTCGATCCCCGCTTCGATCCGTCGTTCGACTTCGTCGGTGTCCATACCGGGTTTCGTCGGCGAGTCGGGATAAAGTTCTCCGCTTCGACAGCGCCGCCTGCCGACGGCGGACGCTACATCTGATAGCGGCGTTCGTCGTCGCGCTGCGGGTACTGGTTCTGCCCGGTCATCTCCTCGAACGTCATTCCGGAGAGGTACTCGTCGTAGGTCACGTCGTAGTCCTGTCGGAGATGGAAATCGAGCGTCCCGCGGTCGACGGTCGTCTGAAAGAGCAGATGGACCGCGCGCCGGAGCAGTTCGTCTGTCTCCTCGGTGCCGAACGCCGCCGCGAGCATCGCGAGTTCGTGGCGCGTCTCCCGGTCCAGCGAGACGGACTGCTCCTCGTCGAGGTCGCCGTAGGCCGACTCCACATCCGCGGTGAGTTCGTCGAGACTCATACCCCAGGTTCTCGGGTGGCGCGGCCAAACGGCTTTCGTCTCGGTGCGCTCTCGATGGGGTTCGCGCGCGCCGATCAGAATCCACAAGCCCCGCCGGTCCCAGACTCCGACGATGACCGACGGCGAGGCGCTCCGGATCGACGAAGAAACCCTATCGAGCGTCCGCGAGGCGCTCGTGTCGTGGTACGAGGCCGACCACCGCGCGTTCCCCTGGCGCGAGACCGACGACCCCTACGAGATTCTCGTCTCGGAGGTGATGAGCCAGCAGACGCAACTCGACCGCGTCGTCGACGCCTGGGACGATTTCCTCGACCGGTGGCCGACCGCGGCCGACCTCGCGGCCGCCGACCGCGCCGACGTCGTCGCATTCTGGAGCGATCACTCGCTCGGCTACAACAACCGTGCGAAGTACCTCCACGAGGCGGCACAGCAGGTCAGAGACGAGTACGACGGATCGTTCCCGCGGACGCCCGACGAACTCTCCGAACTGATGGGCGTCGGCCCGTACACGGCGAACGCGGTCGCGTCGTTCGCGTTCAACAACGGCGACGCCGTCGTCGACACGAACGTCAAGCGAGTGCTGTACCGCGCCTTCGACCTCCCCGACGACGACGCGGCGTTCGAACGCGGGGCCGAACGACTGATGCCCGACGGCCGATCTCGCGTCTGGAACAACGCGATAATGGAACTCGGCGGCGTCGCCTGCGAGAAGGTGCCAAAGTGCGACGAGGCCGGCTGCCCGTGGCGCGAGTGGTGTCACGCCTACGAGACGGGCGATTTCACCGCCCCCGACGTGCCCACACAACCCGAGTTCGAGGGAAGCCGTCGACAGATGCGCGGGCGGGTCGTCTCGACGCTCAAAGAGTACGACGAACTCGCGCTGGACGAGTTGGGGCCGCGAGTGCGAGTCGACTACGCGCCCGGCGGAACGTACGGGAGAGAGTGGCTCCGAGGGCTTCTCGAGGACTTGGCAGAGGACGGGTTGGTGGGGGTCGAACGTCGTGACGGCGACACCGTCGCGTCGCTCAAGCGGTGAATACGACGCGAGTCAGCCGTCCGGCGATCCACACGCGACGATGGTTCCACTCCGAAGATCTGGCTCGTCTCCTTCTTCGAGAGGCCCAGTGCGTGCCTCAGTCCGCAGCGCGAACCGCTCAGTGAGGTAGTACCAAACGGCAAACTCGAAGAACCCAGACGGAAGCGGCGTGGCCGTCGCAGACGACGTCGACGGATCGTCGAATTGGACGCGTCCGTCGAGACCAACGGCGAGTCCGTTCTGTGCGTCGGCGACGGCCCACTCGGGGGAATCGACGTCGACCTGCACACTCTCGAATTCGGGCAGTCTGGAGTTGTACCGATAGGCGCGCTCGTACCCGGTCGCGAACGATCGAACGGTCGGTGTGTCGATGCTGCCCGGATGCGTCGGATACCCTCTCGCTCGGGGAGAATCAGGCATCGGACGGAGTCGGTCAGCCGGATCGCAGTTGCCCTCCGCCGGCGTCTGGATCGGAATCGTCGGTTCCGGCGTATCGGTAGCTGTCGAGGACGGAGGCGGGTCCGTCGTCGTCAACGGCGTTCGATCGGCGGTCTCGGGCGAGCGGTCGGTCCCGCACCCGGCGAGGGCGGTTAGGAGGGCGGCACCAGATTTCGCAAGGAGGGCTCGTCGGTCCATACCCCTGCACGTATTCCGGTGCGGTGTAAGTGTCTTCGGTGCGTCAGCCCCCGTCGCGGCCGGCAGCGTACGATCGGGTGAGAGAGGGCGCGTAGACGGTACTCTGTTCGGCGGGTCAGTACTTCGGTTCCGCGCCGGTGACCGCGTAGATGTCGTCCATCAGGCGGTCGCGCTCTGCCTGCCAGACGTCGAGCGCCTCCGGGCGACCCGGGTACCGGCCGTAGTGCTGCATCAGGTCGTCTGCGAGGTTCTTCGTCTTGTAGAAGTGCAGGATCTGCCCCCAGTAGCCGTACGAATCCTTGACGGTCTTCGCGAGTAGCGTCGGGCCGAAAGAGGTCGTGCCGGAGTACAGCGCCTCGGCGAGCTTTTCACCGGGGAGCGACGCGAGAAGGCCCATCAGGTCGTCGACGTCGACCGCAGTAGAGAGGATGTTGTAGACGTCGAGGCCGGCGTAGCGCGCGCCGAAGTGGTCCATCACGCGCTCGTTGTAGCGCCAGAGGTTCTCCTCGCCGACGTCGCCCTCGGAGATCGCTTTGACCGCCTGCTCGCCGGCGTAGGTGCCCGCGTAAGCCGCGCCGGCGATGCCGCCGCCGGTCGTGGGGTTGACGTGGCCCGCCGAGTCGCCAGCGGCGAGGAAGCCGGGGGCGACCGCGGAGTCGTAGGGGCGGCGCGTCGGCAGCGCCGCGCCGAGTTTGTCCGTGACCGTCGCACCCTCGAACTCGGGGCGGTGCTGGAGGTCGCGGCGCAAGTCGTCGACGAGCTTCATCGGCTCTTCGTTCATCTGGAAGCCCAATCCCGCGTTAATCGTGGTTTCGGTGCGCGGGAAGTACCAGAGGTAGCCTGCGGCGCGCTCGGTGGGCTTGAACACGAGCGCGTCGTCCCACTCGACGGGTTCGGGGACTTCGACGATCTCCCGATACGCAGAGCAGAACTGCGAGTACGAGACGTTCGTATCGAAGGTGGCGTTCGAGAAGTCGGTCTTGTCCTGCAGGAGCGACAGCGAGCCCGCACCGTCGACGACGACGTCGGCGTCGTAGGTGACGACGTCGCCTTTGTGCGTCCCGCGGATTCCGGTGACAGTTCCGTCGTCGTCCTGGACGACGTCCTGAACCACCGTGTCGTAGTGGAAGTCGACGCCGGCGGACTCTGCGCCCTCGATGAGCAGACGACCGTACTCCCAGCGGTCGATGACCGCGAGTTCACCCGGAACGGGGATCTCGAGAACGGTGTCTTCCTGTGGGATCTCGAAGCGCCCGTGGTCGACGCCCGTGTTCGTGAAGGCGCCCTCGATCTGGGACTTCGGAATCGCCTCCGGGAACGCGTCCGCGCCCTTCAGCGCGTCACCGCACGCGATGTGTCCGGCTTCCTCGGCTGTCTTCCGCTCGACGATGGCGACGTCGAGGCCCTCTCTGGCGACGGTGGCCGCCGCGTAGCAGCCAGCCGTCCCCGCACCGACGACCACGACGTCGTACTCGTGGGAGGTACTCATCGTTCCGTCTCTCGCGTGCGAGCGGAAAACTCTTTATCTGTGCGACGGCCCGAGTGGGCCGGTCGCAGCCTCACTCCTCGCCGGATTCGTAGTACTCGCCGGCCGCCTCGGGCGTCCGCGTCCGACCGACCAGCGCGAGGATGACGATCACGACCACGAACGGCGTGATCCGGATGAGCTGTCGGGGGACGCCGATGCCCTGCAGTTGGAGTGCAGTCTGCATCGCGTCCAGGCCCGCAAACAGCATCGTCGAGAGGAACGCGCCGATCGGATTGTAGTTGCCGAACAGGTACGCGACGATGGCGATGAATCCCTTGCCGTTGACCATCGTCGGGCCGTTTCCGGTGAACTGCCCGAGGTCGAGCGACAGCGCCGCGCCACCCATCCCCGAGAGCACGCCGGAGAGAAGCACCGCGGCGTAGCGGACGTGTGCGACGTTCACCCCGGCGGTGTCGAGCGCCTTCGGGTTCTCGCCGCTGGCGCGGATCCACCGACCGAACGACGTGCGCTCGAAGACGTACCACGAGAGTGCGACCGCCAGAAAGAGCAGATACACCGACGGCGACGCCGAAAAGAGCGCTCCGAAGAACGGGATCTCTGAGAGGACCGGTACCGAAATGGCGCCGATCGTCGGAACGGTCGACGTGTTCGGCCCGCCGTAGATGACCTGCGAGGCGAACGGCGCGAGACCGAGCGCGATCAGCCACACCGCCAGCCCGGCGATGATCTGATCGGCCCGGAATCGGATCGTGACGACCGCAAAGAGCGCCGCGAGAAGCGTGCTGGCGATGATTCCGCCACCGAAGCCGAGCCAGACGCCGCCCGTGACGTCGGTCACGTAGACGGCGGTGAACGCCGAGATGATGAGCAGGCCTTCGAGTCCGATGTTGATCACACCGGACTTCTCGGCGAAGATGCCGCCGAGCGCGGCAAAGGCGATCGGAACCGAGAGCCGCAGCGCCGACGCGAGCGTGTTGCGGCTGGTGATGACGTCCGAGAGCGTGCCGGCGAGCGAGTCCGGAAAGAGCGCGCCGACCGCGAGCAGGACGGCCAGTCCGCCGACCGTGGCCCACGCCACGATCTTCCGCGGCGAGTGCGTATCGAGCAGGCCGTCCGATTCGTCGCGTCGGGGCTCCTCCGAGGCGCTGCCCGTCGCATCACTCATCGGATTCACCCCCGTCGTCGCCGGACGTGCCAGAACTTCCGGCGGCCGGCTCCGGGCGTCCGCCGTCGGTTGCGACCGCGCGAGATCCGGTGTCTGTGATGCGCTTGCCGACGAGCCGGAAGAACTCCGGCATCGCGACGAAGAGGATGATGAGCCCGCGGAGCACGCCGACCAACTGCGGCGGGACGTCGGTCGCGAACTGCACGACGGTCGTCCCGCTCTTGAGCACGCCGAAGAGGAGCGCGGCGATACCGACCCCGAGCGGGTTGTTGCCGGCGAGGATCGAGACCGTGATGCCGTCGAATCCGTAGGAGGGCACGCCCGTCTGGAACGTCCCGAGAATCATCATCACGTACATCGCCCCGGCGACGCCGCCGAGTGCACCCGACAGCGTCAGACTCGCGACGACCGTCCGCGGGGCGTCGACGCCGCTGTACTCGGCGGCCTCGGGCTGAATCCCGCTGGTGCGGACGTCGTATCCGAACGCCGTGTGCTCGAGGAGGTAGTACAGCCCGGCGATCGCGAGAAGTCCGAAGAACAGCGCCACGAGCGAGAAGTCCTGGCGACCGCCGAAGAGCACCGTCGGGAACTGCGCGTACTCCGGCAACGGGACGGTCTGATTCGCCGCGCTCTCGGGGTCTTTGAACACACCGCTGACCAGATACAGCGTCACTCCGGTCGCGATGAAGTTGAGCATAATCGTGGTGATGACCTCGTTGGCGTCGGCGTACGCCTTCAGGAACCCGGGGATGGCACCGTAGAGGCCGCCGAAGACCGCGCCGACGAGGATCCCGAACGGGACCAACACGACGGTTCCGAGGACGCCCGAGACGAGCGTCGCGCCCCAGAGGACGGCGACCGCCGTCGCCAGCGCGCCGACGACCATCTGGCCCTGCGTCCCGATGTTGAAGATGCCGGCGCGGAACGCGAGCGCGACCGACAGCCCAGCGAAGATCAGGAGCGTCGTCTCGCGGAGCGTGACCGAGAACTGCCCGTCGGGCGACCAGCCACCGCTGAGGGGGTCACCCAGTGCGCCGAGGAAGAGCCGATCGAAGACGAGGATCGGGTCGTAACAGAAGCCGGTGCCGAAGTAGTAGACCGCCTCGTTCGGCGTACACGCCGTCATCCGACCGGCGACGAGCACCAGGACGGCACCGACGAGGATCGAGAGCAGGAGCGCCGCCGTGCTGATGAGGATCCGCTCGGTCGCCGAGGCGTTGGCCAGGCGGGCGAGCACGTCGCGGGCGCGGTCGCCGACGCTCACGGGCGGTCACCGCCCGTGGCTGCCTCGGCCGAACCGCTCTCTGTCGCGTCGGTCGATACGTCCGCGTCGTCTTCGTCCGGGTGCTCTCCGGCCATCAGTAATCCGAGCTCCTCTTCTGTCGTCTCGTCGGGGTCGACCACGTCGATGAACTCGCCCTCGTAAATCACGCCGAGTCGGTCCGAGAGCCCCTGTACCTCCTCTAACTTCGAGGAGACGAGCAGGACCGCGACGCCCTGCTGGCGGAGTTCCAAGAGCCGCTCGTGAATGAACTCGATCGAGCCGACGTCGACGCCGCGAGTGGGATGCGAGGCGACGACGAGTTCGGGGTCGCGCTCGAACTCGCGGCCGACGATGAACTTCTGTTGGTTCCCGCCCGACAGCGACTCCGAGATTGCGTCGGCGTCCGGCGGTCGAACGTCGTACTCGTCGATGATCGCCTCGGCGTGGGTTCTGGTCGCCGGCCAGTCGATGCGGCCGTTCGGACCGAACTCTTTGCTATGCTGACTCCCCAACAGCGCGTTCTCGGTGAGGTCGAAGTCCATCACGAGGCCGCGTTCCTGTCTGTCTTCGGGGATGTATGCCATCCCCTCCTCGATTCGCTGTCGGCGGGAGTCGGCGGTGACGTCGTCGCCCAGAAATTCGATCCGGCCGTGTTGGGGGCGTCGAAGCCCCGTCAGCGCCTCGACGAGTTCGGACTGTCCGTTGCCGTCCACCCCGGCGATTCCGAACACTTCGCCCGCCCGAACGTCGAACGAGACGTCGTCGACGGCGCGAACGCCCCGGTCGTCGTCGACGACGACGTTCGAGACGGAGGCGACGACGTCGCCCGTCTCCGCGGGTGGGCGATCGACGTCGAGTAAGACCTCGCGGCCGACCATCAACTCCGCGAGGTCCTCGCGGGTCGTCTCGTCGGCTTTGACGCTGCCGACGTTGCGGCCGTCCCGGAGGACGGTGATGTCGTCGGCTGCGCGCATCGCTTCGCCCAGTTTGTGCGTGATGAAGATAATCGTCTTGCCCTGAGCGGTCAGTTCTTCGAGGACGCCGAACAGTTCCTCGACTTCCTGCGGCGTCAGGACGGCCGTCGGTTCGTCGAGAATGAGTACGTCGGCGCCGCGATACAGTGCTTTGAGGATCTCGACGCGCTGTTGCTCGCCGACCGAGATGTCCTCGACTCGGGCGTCGGGATCGACGTCGAAACCGTAGCGATCCGAGAGTTCGACGACCGCTTCGCGGGCGGCCGCGCGGTCGACAGCGAGGCCGCCCCACTTCCGCGGCTCGTTGCCGAGGGTGATGTTCTCGGTGACCGTCATCGGATCCACGAGCATGAAGTGCTGGTGGATCATCCCGACGCCGGCGTCGATCGCGTCTCTCGGCGAGTCGAACGAGCGGACCTCCTCGTCGACGAGCACGCGGCCCGAGGTGGGTTCGTAGAGTCCGTAGAGGACGTTCATAAGCGTCGTCTTCCCGGCCCCGTTCTCTCCTAAGAGTGCGTGTACGGTCCCGCGCTCGACGGCGAGGTCCACGTCGTCGTTCGCCACGACCCCGGGGAACCGCTTCGTGATTCCGTCGAGGTGGACGGCTGTGGCCATAGATCTGTTTCTCCGTGGTTCGGTGATAAACGAATAGGTTTGGATGTGTAGTGGCTCGAACGTCGCTGTGTCGGCCTACTGCGGGGTCGAGGGGACCGAGATGTCGCCCGCGATGATGCTCTCACGTGCGCTGGCGACCTCGTCTGTGACGTCCTGCGGGAGCTCCGAGCCGAGCTGGTCGCCTTCGATCAGCGCGACGCCGTCCTGTTCGAGGCCGAGGGAGACGACGCTACCGCCCTGGAAGTTGTCGTTCACGACCGACTCGATCGCGTTGTACACGGCGGTGTCGACCCGCTTGACCATACTCCCGAGGATGACGTCGGCGTAGGAGGGCTTCGTGATCGACTGGTCGCGGTCGACGCCGATCGCGAACTTGCCCTGCTCTTGGGCGGCCTGGAAGACGCCCGTTCCGGTGTTCCCCGCCGCGTGATAGACGATATCGGCACCGCTGTTGTACATCGCCGTCGCGGCCTCTTTGCCACCGGCCACGTCGTTGAAGCCGCCGACGTAGTTCGTCAGGACGTCGACGTCGCCGCTGCCGGCGTTCACGCCCGCCTCGAATCCGGCCTGGAACTTCTTGATCAGGTCGGACTCGACGCCGCCGACGAAGCCGACGCTCGTCGAGTCGCCGGCGGTCGATCCCGCGCCGGCCGAGAAGTCTCGCGTGGTGAGGAGACTCGCCATCAGGCCCGCGAGGTACGAGCCCTCGTGTTCCTTGAACGTGTAGCTCGCGACGTTCGGCGCGTCGACGACGCTGTCGACCAGCATAAAGTTCTGGTCCGGATAGCTCTCGGACGTCTGCGAGAGCGCGTCAGCCTGCAGGAACCCGATCGCACAGATCAGGTCGTAGTTCGGATCCGTCGACTGTGCGAACTGCTGCTGGAACGTCTTGAACTGGGCCACCTCGTCGGGCTGTGCCTCGTTGAACGAGATGCTGAGCTCCTCTTCGGCCTGGAGCGCGCCCTGCTGGGCCTGATCGTTGAACGACCCGTCGCCGAGGCCGCCAGTGGCGTAGACCATCCCGACGTTGGCCGCCACGTCGCTCTCGGTCGTCTCGCCGCCCTCGCCGCCGCTGTCAGAACCGCCCGACCCGGTCGTCGGTTCGGCCGTGGATCCCCCAGAGGGACCGCCGCTACAGCCGGCTAGTCCAGCGATTCCCGCGACACCAGTGGCCTTGACAAACGTACGTCTATCCATATTATGGACTCCTATTGAACACTGGGCAGCGAGATGTGCATAAATTCGTCGTTTCCGCGTCTGCACACGTCTCTGTGTGGACGAAAAACTGGACACGCATCCGAGAGTTCGCGGAGCCGAGGTATGCGTCGAGTAGCGAGGTGTGCGTCGGCCAGCAAGTGCGTGTCGAACAGCCCGGAAGACGCAGATCAGGCGTCCGCCCGGTCGACGGCGGCCGCGACGACGTCAGTCACCTCGCTGACGAGCGCGTCCACGTCGTCGGCTTCCGCGTACACACGGACGTATGGCTCCGTCCCCGAGGGTCGCACGAGCGTCCACGACGCGTCGGGGAACTCCAGTCGGACGCCGTATTCGGTGTCGACACCGGCGTCGGGGAACGCCTCCGGAAGCGCCGTCTCGAGTCGCTCCATCACAGTCGATTTCAGGTCGTCGGGGCAGTCGACGCTCACTTTCCGGTAGGGCCGTTCCGTCACGGGTGCGCGGAGGCCGTCGAGGCCTTCGGACGCGACGAGGCGCGTCAAGATGGCCGCGGAGGCGACGCCGTCGATCCAGCCGCCGTGTAGCGGGTGGATGTGCTTCCACGGCTCGGCGGCGAAGACCACGTCGCCGCCCTCGGCGCGGGCCGCAGCGATGCCCTCGTGGAGCGCCCCGAGCCGGACGCGTTCGACGCGCCCGCCGGCGTCACGCACCCGCTCGTCGATCCGACCGGAGGCGTTCGGCGTCGTCACGACGACCGGGTCGGCCGCGTCGCTGGCGCGAACGAAGTGTGCGGCCAGAATCGCCACGATCGTATCCTCGTGGACGACCTCCCCGTCGGCACCGACGATCACGATCCGGTCGGCGTCGCCGTCGTGCCCGATTCCGAAGTCGAACGCGCCCTCGCGGACGAACTCCCGGAGGTCGGCGAGCGACTCCGGCGTCGGCTTCGACTCCCGACCGGGGAAGTGGCCGTCGACCTGTCCGTTCAGCGTGACGACGCGAGCGCCGAGTTCCCGGAGGACCTGCGGCGTTCCGAGCGCGGCCATTCCGTTCCCGCAGTCCACCGCGACGTCGAGACCGTCGGCGGCCGCGCCGTAGTCGCGGGCGTACTCGACGACCGCCTGTCGGTAGTCTTCGAGGACAGCGAGATCCTCGGACGCCCCCCACTCGTCCCACGCGGTGGGCGGGTGATCGCTCGCGACCCGCGCTTCGATCGTCTGTTCGAGCGTCTGATCGTACTCCTCGCCGTCGACGAACAGTTTGATTCCGTTGTCGGTCGGTGGGTTGTGCGACGCCGTCAGCATCACGCCGTGTCGTCCCTGTGAGGCATATGCGAGTGCCGGCGTCGGGAGGACACCGACCAGTCTGACGTCCGCACCGGCTGATTCGAGTCCCGCCTCGACGGCCGCCGCAAGCGCCGGGCCGGTCGTCCGTCCGTCGCGACCGACGACGACGGTCGGTGGGCCCGCAGATTCGACGGCGTCGGCGCCGACCGCCCGACCCACGTCGAGTGCGAGTTCAGGCGTCACCCGCTCTGTGGCCGATCCGCGAATCCCGGCGGTCCCGAAAAGTTCCATACGCTATCTGGCCCGCCGATCGCCTATAAACTCACGCTTGCGTTCCGAATCGCGACGGGCTTGGTCCGCATTTACGGTGGTCCGGAGGCGTCGGCCGCGGTCCGAAACGAACCACCCTATGTTTTATATATTGTACAATATTGGGAATATAGTGCGAGGATTTACGTCATATTCCGGGATTAGATCCAATTTGGGCACATACATTTAATAACCGTCTTCGAGATGCTTCAACGATGTCTGTACAAGAAGTTCAACTCCGGAGTACGCTTGCAGGGTTCACAGCGGAAGGCAAACTCCACTCGTTGAGCGTCTGGTTCATCCTCGCGCTCAGGCTGATGATGGGCTTGGCGTTCTTCCAGAGCGGCTTCGACAAGGTGCTCTCGGGGAGTTTCGGCGCGGCGGGCTACCTCCAGAACGCACCGCCGGCGAACGGCAGCCCCGTAGCAGGACTGTTCGTCTCGATGGGGCAGACGCCCTGGTTCGTCGACTTCGTGAACGTCGCCGTCCCGTGGGGCGAGGTGCTCATCGGGCTCGGGCTCCTCTTCGGCGTCCTGACCCGCCTCGCAGCGTTCTTCGGCGCGTTCCTGATGCTCCTGTTCTATCTCGGGAACTGGAGCGTCTCCCACGGGTACATCAACGGCGACTTCGCGTATATGCTCGTGTTCCTCTCGGTCGCGGCGTTCGGTGCCGGTCGAATTCTGGGCCTGGGTCAGTACATCGAACAGTACGATCTCGGAGGAGAGACGCTCGTCGAACGGTACCCCTGGGCGCGATATCTACTCGGGTAACACCGGTTCCCACCTAGAGCACGTCGTCACACGTACGATCGGCGACGAGATATATTTATCACAATCGAACCTGTAATTTCAAACAGTGGTATGTATGCTCACACCAGACACCACGGAAGCGGAGCACCATAGTCGCCGGGAGCCAGAGCCCAGTGCGGACTGCATCACGCTTTCGACGTACCTCGAATTCCTCGCAGGTGGGGCTACGGTCGCGGTCGTCTTTCTGTTCGCGATGCCGATCCTGGTCGAGTTGGCGAACCCTCTCGGAGTGCTGTCGACCACCGCGCTCGTCTTCCTGTTCATCTTCGCGTGGTTCTCGGTGTGGGTGCTGATCCGGGTCACACAGGAGCAGATGCCGTCGCATAGCTGAGACAGACCGCCGAGCGCGAGCGTGAGGAGCACGCCGAGGATGACGACCGTCGGGTCGGACCCGTACGCCGGCGAGACCCACTCGGGACAGCCGCTCAGCCGTGAGTTCGAGCGAGGGGCCCGCATCTGCGCCTTCGAGGCGGGTCCGACTGGCCACCTGACGACAGCCTCTTTTTGTCCGCCGCCGCAATCGTCGAGCGGGATGAGCGACGACCGAACCAGAGCGCACGTCTTCGTCAGCGGAACCGTCCAGGGCGTCTACTACCGCGCGTCGACACGCGATGCGGCCCGCGAGCGCGACGTCGACGGATGGGTCAAGAATCTCGACGATGGCCGCGTCGAGGCCGTCTTCGAGGGTCCCGAGTCCACGGTCGAAGAGATGATCGATTGGTGCCACACCGGCAGTTCGGCCGCTTCAGTCGACGACGTCGAGGTCGAGTACGAAGCACCAGCGGGTGAGTCAGGCTTCCAGGTCCGCTGGTGAGAACGCGGCACGCAACGGCCAGGGATGGCCGGAACCGCGGCTTCGACGACCGGGACCGCGGTAACGATAGGCATTAATGGGAGACCGAGAGGATACTCCGAACACGGCGGAGTGCGACCGTCGGTTTCCGACACCGACCGTGCGCGCCACCCGCAATCACACGACTGACCCACGATGAAAACGATACTACTCTGCATCGACACGGACGTCGAACGGGCGAACGAACAGGTTTCAGCGATCACCGCGCTGCCGATGGATACCGAGCAGGTCCGGGTCGTGATCTATCACGTCTTCCGGACCGACGACGAGGGGGCGAACGCCGAAGACCTCAAATCGGTGCAAGCTGCCACCGAGAGTCTCGAAGCGGCCGGGTTCCCCGTGGAAGTGAGTCAATCCAGCGGCGACGCCGTCCAGCACATCATAGAGAAGGCAGAGGAAGTCGACGCCGCGATGCTCTGTCTCGCCGGGCGAAAGCGGTCGCCTGCCGGCAAAGCGCTCTTCGGGAGCGTCACCCAGGACGTCAGCCTCAAATCCGACCGCCCGGTGATCCTCAGTACGGCTGAGTGACGCCGGCGCCAACGCCACTGAACGGTGTCCCGGGATGCGGGACAAAATACTGGGTGAATAAGGTATTGTTACGTATTGTAACACAATTCACCCGTATTGTTCATAAATAATGTAGTCGTTGCTCACAGAAGATCGGAGTATTTTTTTTATAGCATTATTTTTTGGCAACCTATGATAGGTGGCCAGAGCTGGGAAAACAGCGACCACATCTCGGGCGAGTCAGTTCAACCCGAACAGAAGTCCATAGACGACGTAACGATCGAATGGCGGACGCGACCGCTACTGAAATTCCTCATTTCGTTCATCACGGGCGGGTTCTTCTTCCTCTTCCCGGTCCAGTGGGAGGGACAGACGACGATCCCGCTCGACATCCTGATGTCGTTCATCACGGACTTCTCTTTCTTCGCGGTCGAGGTCTTCGTGCTCTTGATCCTGTTCGCCGGCGGGATCCTGACGACGATCTCGATGCTGCATTATCAGGGTACGATCTCGCTGAACGACCGGACGCAACGGCTGCTCCAGATCGGCTACTGGAAGACGTCGAAGCCGTTCTGGGCGTTCCGCGTCATCGCGATCTTCCTCGGCGTACCGATGTTCTTCGGGTTCGGTCCCGAACTGATCCTCGCCGACGGGATCGCCGGGATCGTCTGGGACGTCCTGATGATCACGATCGTCCTCGTGATCCCGCTGGGCGGGATCTTCGTCAACTTGCTCGCTGAACTCGGCGGGCTCCAGTTCATCGGGACGCTCGCACAGCCGATTATGAAACCGCTGTTCAATCTGCCCGGGCGGGCAGCCCTCGACAGTGCTGCCTCCTGGCTCGGATCGTTCAGCGTCGGGTACTACCTCACGCGGAACGTCTTCGATCGGGGCGGCTACGACAAGCGCGAGGTGTTCGTGATCTGTACTTGCTTCGCGACGGCGAACCTCGGGACGGTCGGTGCGGTCGCCGCCGTGCTGGAACTCCTCCACATCTTCCCGCTGCTCGTCGCGCTCTATATGATCGCGACGCTCATCGTCGCCGCGATCCTCGTCCGCGTGCCGCCGCTCTCGAACGTCCCACAGGAGTACATCGCCGAACCCAACCCCGAGCCGGCCTTCACCGGGACGGTCGGTGAGTACTTCACGTTCGCCCTCAATCAGGCGATGCAGACGGCCGAAGATGGTGATCCGATCCACCGCGCCGCGATCGACGGCTTCGTCGACGGGACGAAGCTCACCGCGATGATTCTCGGAACGGTCCTGACGATCGCGACGACCGTGCTCCTGCTCGAAGCCCACACGCCGGTCTTCGAGTACCTCGCGGCCCCGCTCGTGCCCGTGATGTCGGCGCTCGCGATTCCGGATCCGCAGATGGCCGCGACGGCCATCATCGGCGGCGCGGCCGAGTACTTCATCGGCGCGACGCTCGCCGTCGGGACGGACATCGCTACGAAGGTGTTCGTCGTGATCATCACGAGCGCGCAGGCGATCTTCTTCGCCGCGTCGGCTCCGATGATGGTCGATATGTTCGACGACGTCCCGATGCGGTTCCGTGATCTCACCCTCATCCTGGTGCTCCGGACCGCGCTCTTGATCCCGATCGCCGCCGCCCTGACGCACGGTGTGGCGGCCCTCGGCCTCATCTAGAACCGCGAACGAGCGAATCGATACTCCCCGCGATCGCGCCGGCGAGGATCTCGGCCATCGCGGTGTCGGCCGACCAGATCGCTGTTTCCTCCGAAGAATCGTCCGCAGAGACGGCCGAGAGAAGAACGGCGCGTTCGTCGATTCGGAGGACGCGGCCGATGTGATTCATCCCCTCCGTTTGGACGGGCGTATCCACTTCGATCCCTTCGACCTCCGCGAACATCTCTCGGACAGTCGGACTCTCACTGACGACCCGGACAGCGACGCCGGCGTCACGACGCTCTTCGACGATCTCGACGAAGTCCTCGGGGACGAACTCGGGGGCTGGGGCGCCGAACAACAGGGTCTCGGTGGCCTGCCGGGCCAGTTCGACGACCCGCCTGTTCACCGGCTCTCGACCGCGGACCGTCCAGACGTCGTCGCGCGTCTCCTCCTCGGTTCGGGCCGCGCGCTGGGCTTCTAAAAAGGCGAAAGCGCGATCGGCTTCCCGTTTCAACGACTCGGCGAGTTGCCGCCGCGCCGTGTCGAGGCTCACCGGACGGTAGCGTTTCGGCGTGGACTGCTGGAGTTCCACGAGGCCGAGATCCGCGAGTTCCTCGGCCGCACCGTACACCTGCGAGCGCGGGACGTCCGTCTCCTCGTGAATCTGCTTGGCCGTGCCGACGCCGAGTCGCTGCAGCGCGATGAACACCCGCGCGGCGTAGTTCGACAGGCCGAGGCGTTCGAGCGACGAAACCGCCTCGTGCTCGGAGAGATTCTGGTTCGTATCGGAGCCGGGTCCAGCGTTCATAACGGGCCTCCGTCGATGCCGTTGGATTCGTCGAGCGATGGCTCGGCGACGGTTTCCTCGGGCGTTTCGCCCGTTGGATGCCCCATCGGCACGTCGGGGTCGTCGTTGACGATCCGATCCCACACGACGAGCGCCGAGGGGAGCACGAGCAGGGACGTGAGGAACGAGTAAATGATCGAAATCGCCGTCAACACGCCGAACTGCCCGAGCACCGAGAGGACGGCGAGAACGAGGACGCCGATTCCGAAGGCCGTGGTCGCCATACTACTCAGGAGTGCGCCACCGGTCCCGATGACGGTCCGTCTGAGAGCCGGGATGAGCGCCCGCTCGCGACGCTCGTCGATGAACCGGTGGACGACGTGCACCGAGTAGTCGATCCCCAGCCCGATCGTGAGCGAGAGGATCGTCGCCGTGAACGCGTTGAACGAGATGCCGAGCGCTCGCATCGTCCCGGCGACGGCCGCGACGGAGACGACGATTGGGGCCAGGTTCGCGACGCCGAGCGATGGGAGCCCTTCGAGCACCCAGTAGATGACCACGAGGAAGATTACCGTGGCCCCGAGTGCGAGTCCGAGACTCGTCACCGCGGACTCGAAGATGAGATCGGAGACCTCCTGGAAGACGATGGTGTTACCCGTCGCCGTCGCGTCCCCGCGGAACCGCTCTGCGACCTCTCTCGCGGCCACGGTCGCTTCGTCGTCGGACACGTCAGCGGAGACCGAGTAGACGATTCGCGCGCTCCGGCGATCCTCAGAGAGGTACTCGGACGCGCGGTCGCCGACCGGTGAGGTCTCTAGTTCCCGGTAGATCGTCGGGAGGTTGTCGTCGGGAACGCCGTTGTCGTTGCGGTCGTTCCGCTCGACCAGCGCGGCGAACTCGGGGTTCTGCTCCGCGTAGTCCTGGATGATGGTGACGATGCTCGTGGCCTCGGCGCGCCGGTCGTCCGCGCTGACGAACTCCTCGGGCGGATCTTGTCCGGCGCGATAGATCCGTTCGAGCGCGGCGTCGTTCTCCATCCGCGTCTCGACGTATATGGTCACTGACCCCCCCTGCGTCCTCGTGAATTTGTCTTCGAGGAAGTTCAGCGTCCCGACGACGCCGTAGTCGCTGGGTGCAAACGGTTCTGGAAGCGACTTCAAAAGCGGCGAGACCTCCTCCGGCGGGAGGAAATCCTCCTGGGTGAACGAGGTGTCGACGCCGGTGGCATACGCGCCGGCGCCGGCACTGAAGACCAGCGCGAGCACGAGGACGACGATCGGCACGTACCGCGCGAGCGTGACGCCGACCGAGAGGGTCTCGCCGAGCGCCGACCCCTCCTCACCGATCGGACTCTGGCTGAACGTCGGGATGGGCCAGTCGTAGCGGCGGCGGTCGAGCCACACCTTGGCGGCGGGGAGGAAGATGCCGAAGATCAGGAACGTGAAGATGATGCCGACGCCGGCGACGATCCCGAAGTCGCGGATCGGCGGCAGGTCCGAGGCGAGATTCGAGAGGAAACCGATGACGGTGGTGCCGGTGACGATGAAGAAAGCGACGAGCAACTGATCGGTCGCGACGGTCATCGCCTCCTCGACGTCGAGGCCGGTCGCTCTGTCCTCCCGATAGCGGTTGATCGCGTGGATTCCGAAGTCGATCCCGACCGCCAGAAGCAACGGCGGGACCGAGATCATAATCTGGTTGAACGGGATGCCCGCAAGCCCGAGGAAGCCGAACGTCCAGATTACGGCCATCCCGAGCGAAATGACGCCCAACAGCAGGTCTAGCAGGTCGCGGTAGGCGACGACGAGGAAGCCGACGATGAGGAGGACGGCCGCGGGCGTGACGATGAGCAGTGAATCGGTAACGACAGTCCCGAACTCGTCGGCGATGATCCCGCTCCCGAAGACGGTGATGTCGGCGTCCAGTTCGGCGTCGATGATCCGCTGGGCCTGGTTCTGGATCGGAGTCATCGGGCTATCGCCCGACTGTCCGGACCCACCGCCGCCGACGTCCTGCGGCAGATCGTGCGTGACGACGCCGATCGTCGACGATGCCGACGCCGCCTTCCGGTTGAAGTCGTTGCTCAGTGTGCCCGTGAAGCCGGGGTTGTCCGCGTTCTCACGCACGGCCCGGCGGACGTCGGTCTGGGTCGCTCGTTCCAGCGCGATGATCTGCTCTTCGAGCGTCGTCGCCGACGGGTCGATCGTCTGGGCGACGACAGACGCCGCCGAGGAGGTCTCGGAGACGTACATATCGTTTCGATCTTCGAGCGCCTCCTGTGCCCTGAGCATCGCGAGCAACGACCGCTTCGAGAGGACGTTGGCGTCCTTCTGGACGAGCTGTGTGCTACCGGGACTCGGCGAGAACACCGGCAGGAACTCGTTTTCGATCCGTTCGAGCGCGTTCGCTGCCGGGATGTCTTCGGCGAACTGCTGGGTCCCCGCCTCGGTCGAAACGCCACCCAGACCGACCGCGAAGACCGCCGTGACGAGCAAGAACGTCAGAATCACCCGCGTGGAGTAGTTGACGATCTTGTCGTCGGCCCAGTCGACGAACCGCTGGTAGTCGAGCCGCATCGGTCAGCCCTGCCGGCGGTAGTAGAGGTACCCGCCGGCGACGACGACGAGCGCCACCACGACGAGGATCGGGACGATCGGAAGCCCGCCGCCGGAGCTAGCGGTCACGTCGACGGGGATCTGGTACGTGTCGGAGATGATCGTGTCACCGTCCTCGTCGTCGTACTGGAAGTCCATCTTGACCGGGTAGGTCTTCGCCGTCGCGCCGCCGCCGGCGCTGAGTTGGAAGACGATCGTCTCCGACTCGCCGGGTTCGAGGCGGTCGACGAACGCCTCGTCGTCGTCCGACGACAGCGGCGAGTCCATATAGATCTTCGCGGAGACGTCCGAGACCGCGTAGTCGCGGGTGTTCGTCACAGTCACCTCGAACTCACCGTCGGAGCCCGCGCTGAGCGTCCCGTTGACCGGTTCGACGTCGAACTCGGGCGTCTGGGGACCGACCTCGACGCGCGTGGGAATGTCGTCGGACTGTCGCGAGGAGCCGTCCTGATCGCGGTAGTCGACGGCGAGATCGAACTGTCGCGGGCCTGCGGACCCACTGCTCGTCACTTCCACGTCGAACTCGAACGGCGCGGACTCACCCGGTTCGAGCGACCCGACGGCGACCGACGTTTCGATCGGCGTGACTGTCGGACCCGGATCGGGGAACGTAACGACCGCGTTGTTTGCGGCCTTCGGACCCGTGTTGGTGACCGTCCCGGAGAGCGTTCCGGTCTCACCGACGCGGAGCGAACTACTCACGTCGGCCACCGAGAACGTCATCTCGGGGAGTGCCCGCAACGGCACGGTCAGGGAGGGGGTCGATCCGGTCGTGCCGCTGGGCTTCTCGAAGTCGATCTGCGCGCCGAGCGAGTAGTTGCCGACGGTTGCGCTGTCACCGAGCGTCGTTTCGAACTCGAACGTCCGGTTCGCGCCGCGTTCCCAGGTGTCGACGAAGCGCGTGCTCGATTGGCTGGCACCGAGTTGCACGTCCGGGGCCGACGACGAGAGCGTGAACGTCGAGTCGTACGCCGCGGAGTCGCCGACGTTCTTGACCGTCACTTCGAGGGTTCCCTGTCCGCTCACGGTCGCCGTCGAACTGGTGTCGACGACGTCGAATCGGGGGCCGGACTCGACGCGAACGGGGAGGTAGATGGTGGTCTTCCGTTCGACGTCGTTGCCCGCGCCGCTGTCGTACTCATACGAGAGTCGGAGGGGAATCCGGTAGGTGCCGCTCTCGATGTCTGAAGGGACGTTCAGTTTCAGCGAGAGACCGGCGGGCGTGCCGTCGGGCAGTTGTTCGACGTAGAGGTGTCTGGTCTCGACGTCGATCCGGCCGACGTCACGCGGACGGATGTGGACGTTGTGCGCCGAGCGAGTTTCGTCTTCGGCACCCTCGCCGTCGTTCACCAACTGGAAGGAGAGTTCGTTCACGCCGCCGGGTTGGAGCGAGGGATCGGGCGTGATTGTCTGGATGTTCGGATTGGATGTGAGCGCAGCGGCAGGAACCGTACTTACGAGGAGCGATGCGACGATCAGGACTGCCAGTGCCTTGCGTGTCATAGGTGGGGACCCGTTCGCGTCGCCGGCGTAGTCGGCGTGCTACCACTACAGTCCACCGACTGTCGACGCGAATTACGGTCGATACCACACTATCGACCGCCTGCTATATAAGGTATTGTAAATTTCTACAAACAGTGTTCGTGTTCTCGGCGTCGGAGCGCGAAAGTGCTCTCTCGGGCCCGTAGTGGCTGTTTCCCATCCCACTTCTCGCCGTCAGAACAAGAAAGCGTTGGCCGTTACAGCACGTTACAGTGACGTCACCTGGTATCATTAAAGTCAGGAAAATTATATATCGGTTCGTCTACGAACTACATACTGTGATGATACCTGATATCTCACCGATGGTATTGCAACTGAATGCCGGTTCCGAAGGAATCGCGTTCCTCCTGGCACGCGTTCTATTCGGCGTCGTACTGGCGTTTATGGGACTGAATCACTTCCAGGGAGTCGACCAGATGGCCGGGTACGCCGAGTCGAAGGGCATCCCGGCCGGGCGCCTGGCTGTCGTCTTCAGCGGCGGGATGTTGCTCTTCGGCGGCCTCGGAATCGCGATCGGCGCGTTCCCGGCGCTGGCTGCGGGCGCAGTCGCGCTGTTCCTGCTCGTCTCGACCCCGGCGATGCACGACTTCTGGGCCGTGCCTCAAGAGCAGCAGCAGTCGGGGATGACGAACTTCCTGAAGAACGTCGCGCTTCTCGGCGGCGCGCTCGTCTTTCTCGCGCTCTCCGGGGCCCCGTGGCCGTACGCGGTCGGTATCGGGCTGTAAGTACTCGCTGAACGGACCGTTTCTGCCCACCCGATCGAGTCATCGGGACGTTTAACCCGCCGTCCCTCCCGCGTAGGGGTATGAAGGCGACCGCTAAGGCGCATCCGATCCAGGGACTGATCAAGTATCACGGGATGCGCGACGAGGAGCTTCGCCTCCCGTATCACGACAGCATCAGCGTCTGCACCGCACCGAGCGGCACGAGGACGACGGTCGAATTTCAGCCGGACGCCGACGAGGACGTCTACCTGATCGGCGGCGACCGCGTCGAGGGCCGCGGATCCGAGCGCATCGACGCCGTCGTCGAGCACGTCCGCGACCTCGCCGATATCGAGCACCCGGTTCGACTCGAATCCGAGAACTCCTTCCCCTCGAACATCGGCTTCGGCTCCTCGTCCTCGGGCTTTGCCGCGGCCGCGATGGCCCTCGCGGAAGCCGCCGGCCTCGATATGACTCGCCCCGAGGTCTCGACGATCGCACGCCGCGGCTCGTCGTCGGCTGCCCGCGCCGTCACCGGCGCGTTCTCGCACCTCTACTCGGGGATGAACGATCGGGACTGCCGGTCCGAACGGATCGAGACGGACCTCGAAGACGATCTTCGGATCGTCGCCGCGCACGTCCCCGCCTACAAGGAGACCGAGCAGGCCCACCGCGAGGCCGCCGAGAGCCATATGTTCCAGGCGCGGATGGCGCACGTCCACCACCAGATCGACGAGATGCGCGACGCACTCTACGACGCCGACTTCGACCGCGCGTTCGAGTTGGCCGAACACGACTCGCTGTCGCTGACGGCGACGACGATGACCGGACCCGCGGGCTGGGTCTACTGGCAGCCGGACACGATCGCCGTGTTCAACGCCGTCCGCGAGCTGCGCGAGGACGAGGATGTCCCGGTCTTCTTCTCGACCGACACGGGCGCGAGCGTCTACGTCAACACGACCGCCGAGCACGTCGATACCGTCGAGAGCCGGATCGCAGCGGTCGGCGTCGACACCGACGTCTGGGAGGTCGGCGGCCCCGCACAGATCCTCCCGGAGTCCGACGCCCTGTTCTGACCGCGCTCGCGCCGTCACAGCCGCTCGCGTCGTCTCTGCCCCTCGTACGTCGCCCCGTCTCGACCCGCGTTTCTCGTCGTCGCCGCGAAACGGCCGTTCGCCCTTTTGCCCTCCGGTCCGAACGACAGGCTATGCGAGTCGTGATCCTCGGAGCCGGCTACGCCGGCGTGACGCTGGCGCGCCGTCTCGAATCGACACTCCCGCCATCGGTCGACCTCGTCGTCGTCGACGAATCAGACACGCACCTGGTCAAACACGAAGTCCACCGCGTCATCCGACGCCCGAGCGTCGCCGACGCGATTCAGGTCCCGCTGTCGGAGCTTTTCGATCGGGCGACAGTCCGAACCGACCACGTAACCGAAGTGGATCGCGACGAACGGAGGGTCCACCTCGCCAGCGGCGATGTGCTTGCGTACGACTACGCGGCCGTCTGTCTCGGATCGACGACCGCCGACTACGGTATCCCGGGCGTCGCAGAACACGGACTCCCCCTGACGTCCGTCGACGACGCGCTCGCGATCCGGGAGGCCTTCTTCGACGCGCTCGGAGCAGATTCGGCCGATGGCGGAAGTGAGGCGGTGCACGTCGTGGTCGGTGGCGCAGGCCTGTCGGGCGTCCAGACCGCGGGCGAACTGGCCGCGCTGGCACGCGAGGAAGGCGTCGACGCCGAGGTCACGCTTCTCGAACAACTGGACGACGTCGCGCCGAACTTCCCGCCGAACTTCCGGGAGGCGGTTCGCGAGGAACTCCAACCCCGTGGGGTGTCGATCTCGACCGGAACGACGGTAGAGCGCGCGACGGCGGACGCTGTCGAGACCGACCGCGGAAGGTTCGACGCCGACGTGTTCGTCTGGACCGGCGGAATCCGAGGCACGGACGCGATGGCTGGGGACCGCCCGATCGTTCGCAAGGACCTGCGGCTCGACACGCACACGTTCGTTGTCGGCGACGCCGCCCGCGCCGTCGACGCCGACGGCGAGCCCGTGCCCGCCTCTGCGTCCGCCGCGCTCCGTGAGGCGCGAACGGTCGCTGCAAACATCGCCCGCCTCGTCGACTACGAGAGTGCCAACGGTGACGATTTCGCGCCCAGGCTCGATCCCTACCGCTTCGAGGTCCCGGGCTGGATCGTGACAGTCGGTGAAGGGACGGTAGCTCAACTCGGTCCGGAGGTCGTGACCGGCGCGGCAGCGAAAGCGATGAAGACGGCCGTCGGTGCGGGACACCTGGGCTCGGTCGGCGCCGTGCGGGATGCCGTCGAGCTCGTCGAAGCGGAGTTACGGGCCTGACGGGGGTCGGCCCGCCGATCCGAACGCCGTCGTTCCGTTCGAGTCGGAGCTAGTGAGTCGACGAGACTGATCGGGGCTTTTGCATCCGAGTACAATCTGTTCAGTGTTATTTACGGTGTTATACCATATACCATATAACAAATTCAGTCTCTCTATATCAGTTAGAACTCGGTTATTCAAGGTCATTAAGTAAATTTACAAATGTTCTAATAGAGATTTAAAATATAGATTATATACCACTTGTACCGTAATGTTTGGATTTCACTTGGCGGCGAAAGTACATTAAGATAACACTGGTACATATGTTATACCCGCCGTCGGAGATGGATTGACGGACGGCGGATCGAGTTTCACGCGCAACGATTATGTATATTGGAGGTACAGGGAGAATATGGCAGACGATACCTGGCAGACCGACGATCCGAACTTGGAACTGGGCCTCGAACGCGTGATGGAACTGGAGATCGACGTCGAGTCGCCGATCGAGATCGGTCAAACCGGCGACGGACAACGACGGATCATCCCCATCCTGGGCGGGACTGTGTCGGGGCGTATCGAAGGGACTGTTCTCGAAGCGGGTGCGGACTACCAACTCTACCGGGAGCGGCGACCGACGGAACTCGTCGCCAAGTACGCGTTCGAGACGACCGACGGCGAGCGAGTGTACGTCGAGAACCGCGGGATGCGACTCGCCGATCCGGAGACGAGCCAGCGATTGCGCGACGGACTCCCGGTCGAACCCGACGACGTCTACTTCGCGTCCGTCCCGGAGTTCGAGACGGCCGCCCCCGATCTGGAGTGGCTCACCGAGAGCGTCTTCGTCGCCGCCGGGACTCGCCAGCCGAACGGCGTGCGACTGGCCGTCTACCGGGTCCGCTAGCCCGATTCGAGACACGGCGGTCGGCGTCCCAGTGTGTGGGACACCCTGGGTGGTGCTCGGCGTGGGGAGCAATCATAGGGCGATACGCCGATCTTCGAACGGGCGTACACGAGAAACGAACGATAACTATTATATTCTGAACGATGATGCACATCGTATGGATGGAACGAACGGGGAGCCGAAAACGCCCGTGAAGACAGCGCAGACGACGTTTCGGATCGTCGAGGCGCTCAAGTCCCACGACGGCGCGACCGTCACCGAACTCGCGACTCATCTCGACATCCCGAAGAGCAGCGCCCACAACTACCTCCGGACCCTCGAACACGAAGGCTACGTCGTTCAGCACGGCCAACAGTACGAGGTCGGGCTTCAGTTCCTCGACCTCGGCGGCTACGCACGGTCCAGAGAGCGCCTCTACACGGTTGCCACCCCGGAGATGGAGCGCCTCGCGGCGGCCACCGGCGAGTACGCCAACCTGCTGGTCGAAGAGCACGGCCTCGGGGTGTTTCTGGCCCGCGAGCGCGGAGAGAACGCCGTCAGCCTCGACTCGTACACGGGACAGTCCGTCCGACTGCACACGACCGCGCTCGGAAAGACGGTTCTCGCGTATCTCCCGCGCGACCGCGTCGACGCGATCATCGAGCGCCACGGCCTCCCGGCGAAAACCGACCGAACGATCACCGACCGGGCGGAACTGTTCGAGGCGCTGACCGAGATCAGACAGCGCGAGTGCGCGTACGACCGCGAAGAACGGATCAAGGGACTCAACTGCGTGGCCGTGCCGATCCTGAGCGACGGCGACATCACCGGCGCGCTGAGCGTGTCGGGCCCCGTCAGTCGAATGGATCAAGAGCGAATCGACGAGGAAATCCTCCCGGAACTTCGGCGGGCCGCGAACATCATCGAACTCAACCAGACACATTCGTAGTCCCCGTCGGCCGCTTTTGTTGGCGGAACGTATCGAGCAGTGACGCGCGTCGGCATCTGGATCGCGTCGGACCACGCCTTGGGACGAACCCATTTGCACCGAGAGACTACTCGGTCCAAACTAGATGCGAATAGTTGTTCGTAAGAGAAGAACGACTCTGTGAGAATTTTCCCGGTCGAACCACGGAGAGAATCGTCAATTGGGTGATAACGTACACGAAGTGTGAGGAGTCCGGATCGTGGGATCCTCTCTTGGCTAGCAGATTTCGCGAGATCAGAACGGGACTACGCCGTAGGCGAAAGTTGTCCAGCCACTCGTAGAGATTGTCGTCAGTCTCGTGAATTTCACGTCGTATCGTCCGGCGAGAATCTATGAACGGTTCCGATGACCCGGATCGGAAGCGACGAGCGAGGGAGTGGAAAGACGTCCGCGCGCGCTTCGACTCACACGATCTCGTTCCACGGCGTCGCGCCGTCGTTGAGTCGGCCGATGTTCGTTTCGACGAGGTCGGCGATCCGATCGCCGTAGGTGTTCGCTTGGGCGGCGGCGTGCGGCGTCACGACGACTTCGTCCATCTCCCAGAGCGGAGAGTCTCGGGGAAGCGGTTCGGGATCGAAGACGTCGAGTGCTGCACCCGCGATGTCGTCGTTTTCGAGGGCGTCGACGAGCGCGTGTTGCTCGACGATCGGTCCGCGGCTGACGTTGATCAGATATGCGTCCTCGCGCATCGCGTCGAGGACGTCTCCATCGACGAGTCCGCGGGTCGCGTCCGTCAGTGGCGTCGTGAGGACGACGAAACGAGCATCGGCGACGGCGTCCTCGATGCGCGACACGTCGTGGACGCGGTCGAGTCCGAGGCCCGAGACCGGACGGATGTCGACGCCCTCGACGTTCATTCCAAGCACGCCGAGTCGGGTCGCGACGCTGCCCCCGAGTTCGCCGAGACCGACGACGCAGGCGTTCGCACCGCTTATCTCGAAGGGCCGCTGCCAGGGGAGTCGCTCCCACTCGCCGTCGTTCTGTCGGTCGCGGAAGCGGTGGAGTCCCTTCGCGAGCGTCAGGACCAAACCGGTGACCGTCTCGGCGACGAGGTCGCCCGCGACGCCGGTGCTGTTGGTCATCGTCACGCCGGCCTCGCGGTAGTCGTCGAGTGGGAAATCGTTGTACCCCGATCGGATGTTGTGCACCCACTCGACAGCCCCGACGAACTCGTCGTGATGAAAGAGGGTGACGACGCCGTCGAAGTCGCTCACGTCGTCGGTGTCACACACCGCGAACTCGCAGTCGAGTCCGTCCATCTCCCGCAGAAGGTCGCGGAGATGTGCGGGTGGAACCGGATGCGTTCCCCACTCGTGGATACCGACGCGCTGGATCGCTCGATCGTTCGGCATACCCGATCCACCGACTGCGGAGGGATAGTTCCTTGGGTGAAACCGAATTGATTGCAGCGTGACGCGAGCGGTGAATGCCCTCAGATCAGCGGTTCAGCGTGTGAATCGCCTGTCCCTGCGCGTTTTCGGCGGCTTCCATCACGGCCTCAGCGAGCGTCGGATGCGTGTGCACCGTTCCGGCGACGTCTTCGAGCGTCGCGCTCATCTCGACTGCGAGTGCGACCTCGGCGACGATTTCGGAGGCGTTCGGGCCGACAATCTGCCCACCGAGGATTATTTCGCTCGCCTCGTCGGCGACGATGCGGACGAACCCGTCGGACTCGCCCATCGAGAGGGCGCGCCCGCTAGCCCGGAGCGGCATCTTCCCGACGACGGGGTCGAAGCCGGCGTCTGCGGCATCGTCCTCGGTCAGACCCACCGTGGCGATTTCAGGATCGGTGAACACCGCGGCGGGGATCGCCTGCTGGTCGAGCGCGGCCGGTTCGCCGGCGGCGACTTCGGCGGCGACGATTCCCTCGGCGCTCGCTTTGTGCGCGAGCATCGGTTCGCCCGCGACGTCCCCGACTGCGAAGACGTTCTCGACGTCCGTTCGCGCACGGTCGTCCGTCTCGATGAATCCGGCGTCGTTCGGTTCGAGGCCGATCGCGTCAAGTTCCATCGTGTCGGTGACAGGCTGTCGCCCGACTGCGACGAGGACAGCGTCGCCCTCGTACTGTGACACGTCTCCGGCTTCGGTTTCGGTCGAGACGAGCACGCCGTCGGCCGTCTCCTCCCAGCCGGTCGCGCCCTCACCGAAGTGGAAGTCGATGCCGAGTTCCTCGGCGCGCTTGCGGACGATTCGCTTGACGTCGGCCTCGTACGCCGGGAGCACGTCGTCGAGCATTTCGACGACGGTCACCTCGGTGCCGAGTTTCGTGAGCATCGTCGAGAGTTCCATCCCGATGTAGCCCGCGCCGACGACGACGAGTCGATCCGGGACGGACTCCATCCGGAGGAGCTGAGAGGAGGAGAGCACGGGGTCGTCCGCGAAGTCGAACCCGGGAATCTGAATCGGTCGCGAGCCTGTCGCGATCACCGCGTGCTCGAACTCGACGGTCTCCATCCCCTGTCCCTCCCCGCCGTGGGCGATGCGGGCGGTGTGTTCGTCCTCGAACGCGGCCGTCCCTTCGAGCAGCGAGACGCCGTTGGCCTTACAGAGCTTCTCGACGCCGCTCGTGAGCTGGTCGACGACGTCGGACTTCCACTCCTGCATCTGCAGCATATCGATCGCCGGATCGGCGTGGATCCCCATCTCCTCGGCGTTGCCCGCCTCGTGGGCGACGTCGGCGCCGTGGATGAAGGCTTTCGATGGGATACAGCCGCGGTTCAGACAGGCGCCGCCGTAGGCGTCTTTCTCGACGAGCGTCGTGTCCAATCCCAACTGTGCGCCTCTGATCGCAGCGACGTAGCCCCCAGGCCCCGCACCGATCACGAGAAGATCCGTCGCCGTCGCGATATCGCCCATTACCATACACCTCCCGTCTCGCTCCCCAGTCAAAAAGTCATCCGTCCGCGTCGCGGGACGAATCCGCAGATGGAACCGAGATTGTGCGTTACTCCAGGAGGAGTCGCGAGGGTTCTGCGAGCAGTTCCTTCACGCGGTTCGAGAACCGTGCGGCGTCTGCGCCGTCGACGAGGCGGTGGTCGACCGACATCGAGAAGCGCATCGTGTTTCGGGCGACGACCTCGTCGTCGAGGACCCACGGGCGCTTCTTGATCGGCCCCATCGCGAAGATGGCGGCCTCGGGGTGGTTGATGATCGGCGAGGAGAACTCACCGCCGATGACCCCGATGTTCGTGATGGTGAACGTGCCGCCCTGCATCTCTTCGGGCTTGATCTGTCGGTTCCGCGCCCGCTCGGCCAGATCGCGGATCTCCTCGGCCAGTTGCTTCAGCCCCTTCTCGTCGGCGTTCTTGACGACCGGCACCATCAGTCCCGCGTCGGTCGCAACGGCGATCCCGACGTTGTACTCGTCGTGGAGGACGATTTCCCCGGCCGACTCGTCGAGGCTCGCGTTCAGGTACGGGAACTCCGCGAGCGCGGTCGTGATCGCTTTCACGACGAACGGGAGATAGGTCAGTTTCACGCCCTCTGTCTCGGCGACGGCCGCCAGTTCCTCCTGCAACTCGACCAGTTCGGTCGCGTCGAACTCGTCGTGGTGGGAGACGTGCGGGGCGGTGTACTTCGACTCCGCCATCTGTTCCCCGATCGTGCGCCGAACGCCGCGGTACGGGACCCGCTCGCCCGGTCTGTCGGCGAGATCGCCGGCTGCTGCGCCCTCGCCAGGCGTTTCGGCCGCGGACCGCTCGTCTGCCGTCGTCACCGGTTCAGTGGCCGACTTCGCCTCCTCGGTGGTCGTCGCACCGGCGACGCCGGACGCGACACCGCTGGCCCCGTCACTACCCTCCGCCGCGAACGCTCGAACGTCGTCCGGCGTCACGAACGGTTCCCCCTCCCGCTCCTCGCTCGCGGGGACGGCGTTCAGATCGACGCCGAGGTCCGCCGCGAGTTGTCGCGTCGCCGGCATCGCGAGCGTGCGATCCCGCTCGGCAGCAGCGGCGCCGACGCCACTCTCTCGCTGCTCGACGGCCTCGGCCGTGCCGTTTCCGACTGCGGCCACCGCTTCGGAGTCGGCAGTCGTCGTCGCCGCAGTTTCGGCGGCTGCGGCACTTGCGGTCGCTGCCCCAGCAGCGGGTTCCTCGCCGGCGGGAGTTCCGGCACCCTGTGCGTGGGCGCGGACGTCAGCGCCGGCCACGCGGCCGCCCGGACCGCTGCCCTCGACAGCGCCGATGTCGACGCCGAGTTCCCGCGCGAGCGCTCTGGTGCTCGGCGACGCGAACACGCGACCCGACGGGACGGGTGACTCGCCCGGGCTAGCGTCTGCGGCCGCGTCGGCGGGTGTGCCTGCGGCCGCCGCGTCGGTGTCGGCTGCGTCGGCGGCTGTCTCTCCGGGACTCCCTTCGGCGTCGGCACTGGAGCTCGACGAGTCGCGCTCGGTCGCCGCTTCTTCGTCGCCCTCGACCTCGAACGTGGCGATGACGGCGTCGACCGGAACGATCTCGCCCTCGTCGTGGTGAAGTCGGGTGACGCTCCCGTCGTAGGGGCTCGGAATCTCGACGAGCGCTTTGTCGGTCTCTACCTCGGCGATGACCTGATCTTCTTCCACAGTATCGCCCGCTGCGACGAGCCACGAGACGAGTTCGCCCTCGGCGATACCCTCCCCGAGGTCCGGCAGCTCGAAAGTTCGCTCAACCATACGCTTCGGTCGACGCACTACCCTTTCAGTATTTCCCTGCGATCACGGGTTTCGGACTCCGGCGAAACGAAAATAAAAACGCTGTGGTCGATACGTCGAATCCGGACCGCAGGATGATTCGAGCCGAGGAGTCCGGATTTAGATTGTGACGGCGTTGTCAGACAGACAGCGCGCGCTCGATGCCTTCGACGATCCGCGGTGGGTGCGGGAAGTAGAAGTCTTCCATCGACAGCAGCGGGACGGGCGTGTCGAATCCGGTCACGCGCTCGACCGGGGCTTCGAGGTACATCAGCGCCTCGTCGTTGATCCGGGCGATGATCTCGCTGCCGACGCCGAGCGTTCGCGGTCCTTCGTGGACGACACAGCAGCGGCCGGTCTTCTTGACCGATTCGACGATCGTCTCGGCGTCCATCGGCGAGATGGTGCGGAGGTCGATCACCTCGGCGTCGACGCCGCTCTGCTCGACCGCCTCGAGCGTCGCCGGCATCATCGCGCCCCAGGCGACGACCGTCAACTCCGAGCCCTCACGACGGACGGCCGCTTCGCCGAGCGGAACTTCGTGCTCGCCCTCGGGCACCTCGTCGCGGATGGAGCGGTAGATCCGCTTCGGTTCCATAAACAGCACCGGATCGGGGTCCCGGATCGCCGCGGTAAGCAGTCCCTTCGTGTCCGCGGGCGTGCTCGGCACCGCGACCTTGAGGCCGGGAATGTGACCGTAGGCTCCTTCGAGACTCTCGGAGTGGTGTTCGAGCGCGCGGACGCCGGCGCCGTAAGGCATCCGGACGACCATCGGCGCGCTCAGTTCGCCGCGCGTGCGCCAGCGGATCCGACTCGCGTTCGTGACCAGTTGGTCGAACGCCGGGGGGAGAAAGCCCGAGAACTGAATCTCGGCGACGGGACGGTAGCCGTACATCGCCATTCCCGCCGCGCCGCCGACAATCGCGATCTCCGAGAGCGGCGTATCGACGACGCGGTCGCTTCCGAACTCCTCGAGGAGTTCGTCGGTGGCGCGGAAGACGCCCCCGCTCTCGGCGACGTCCTCGCCGAAGACGACGACTCGGTCGTCGCGTTCCATCTCCGTGTGTAGTGCGTCGTTGACCGCCTGTACGATAGTAGCCTGCATAGTCATCCCTTGGGTCGCTGTTCGATGTAGTCGTACATCTCGGGTCGGCGTTCGAGCAGTTCCTCGAATTCGTCCAGTTGGCGCGCGAGTTCGGGCGGCAGGTCGTCGCAGACGTACGCGAACATCTCTGCGACGCCGCGCTCTTCGAACTCGTTCGCGGCAGCGAGCGCCTCGTCGAACTCGGCTTCGATGTCCTCGACGATGGCGTCGTGGTCGATTTCGGACCAGAGGCCCTCGGACTTCAGGAACGTCCGGTAGCGCTCGATCGGATCGTTTTCTTCCCACTGCTGGACTTCCTCGTCGTCGCGATACCGGGTGGGATCGTCGCTCGTCGTGTGCGCGTCGAGACGGTACGTGACCGATTCGACGAACACCGGATCGCCGTTCTTGACGCGTTCGCGCGCGCTCTGGACCGCGTCGTACACCGCGAGCACGTCTTGGCCGTCGACGCGAATGGCGTCGATGCCGTACGCGAGCGCCTTCTGCGCGATGGTGTTCGCACCGCTCTGTTGCTCGAAGGGCATCGAGATGGCGTACTGGTTGTTCTGACAGAAGAACAGCGCCGGCAGTCCGAGCGAGCCCGCGAGGTTGATGCCCTCGTGGGCCGCGCCGGTACTGGTCGCGCCGTCGCCGAGATAGGCGGTCGAGACCGCGTCGGCGTCGTCGAGTTGCATTCCCCACGCGATGCCCGCGACGAGCGGGAGGTGTGAGCCGATCGAGATCGCGATCTGGGAGTTCTGACGCGCGAAGGCCTGTTGGCCCTCCTCGATGCCGCGCCAGAACAGGATCATATCCTTCATCGACGCGCCGCGCATAAACATCGGCGTCCACGCGCGCCCGACGTACAGCCAGTCTTGGGGCTGAAGCGTGAACGCGCTACCGATGATACTCGCTTCTTGACCGCGGGTCGACCCGAAGGTTCCGAGTTCGCCACGCCGCTGGATGTTCACCATCCGCCGTGAGAACACCCGATCAGTTACCATCCACCGGTACAGGTCGCACAACTCCTCGTCGTCGAGGTCCGGGATCGCCCCCTCGTCGTAGGAACCGTCCGGGGAGACGATCTGATGGGTGGGTACCTCCAGATTTCGCTGGGAGAGATACCGCACCTCGCCACCGCCGTCGTCGCCGACAGCTGGAGATGCACGTATGTCTGACTCTCTATCGCTCATTCGACGAGCGATGTGTTTCGTGGGCCCGGTAATAAAATCGCGGGTGGTGACGTTCGGTGATTCTATCGGGCGTGACGAGGTGGCGATTCTCGACGCCTTGGTGCCGAATGTCCCTCAGAGTGCGAGCAACCGCCCGATTGCGACAGGCCGAGAGGTGTAGAATCGGCACCACGATTTATTATCTCCCACTTAGAGTATCGTGTATGACGATACTCACAGCGGTCGACGGCGAGGCGATCCCCAGCCACGCCGTCGAACGCGGTGCTGAGTTGGCCGAGGCGTTCGACGTCGAGCACGTGGTACTGCACGTAATGCCGCAGGACGTCTTCGAGGAGTTCCGGAGCGCCGCCGGCGGCGGCTCGTCGCGGACGATCACGACGCCGGCCTCGTACGGCGGCGCCGACCAGCACCCCCACGAGGAGACCGAGGAGTACACCGTCGACGACGGCGAACGCCACGCCACCGGTGTCGCACGCGACGTCGTCCGTGGCACACTCGACGACCCGTCCAATACGGTCCTGAAAGGGCGCGTGGGCGAACCAGTCGAGGAAATCCTGGCTGAGGCCGACAGACGAAACGCGAAGTATCTCGTCATCGGCGGGCGACAGCGCACCCCGGTCGGCAAGGCTGTCTTCGGGAGCAAGACGCAGTCGATCCTCTTGGAGGCGGACCGCCCCGTCGTGACGGTGATGTCCCAGGAGTGAGGTGAACAGAGGCTACCCCCTTGTTCGCGGTGGCGGGACATCTCGACGTACTGGGACAGTCTCGTTCGAGTTTACGGGACGGCGAGCGATTGTCAGCAGAGCTGTACGCTGGCGCCGAAAAGAGCAGTGCGTCTGGCCGCAGTATGACGATTGCATCCCTCCAGGGAGACAGGTGATTTTATATACTCCCGTATCTATCCCATTCGATGATGGCATTCGATAACATTCGGCGCCGGTCGTTCCTGAAGTCCGGTGCGGCGGCTGGTACAATTGGATTAGCGGGTCTCGCTGGCTGTTCCGGCATCACGGGCGGCGGCGGCACCCCCGAGCTGGGACTCGCCTTTACCGTCCCGGTCGAGAACTTGGGTTCGCTCTTCGCGATTCCGGAGATCCAAGATCAGCTCACGAATCTGGGTTCCGAATACGAACTCAGCGTGACGCGTAACGAGAGTACGCCCGACTCACTGAACTCGATGGCGGCCGGCGAAGTGGATATGGCTCTCTTGACTACGGTGAGTTACGCCTCCGCAGTCCGCCAGGAAGCCGTTCCGGGCAACATCACGATGATCTCGACTGACTTCTGGGACGCCCACCCCGAGTGGTACGGGTTCACCATCTTCTCGGGCCCGGACTCCGACATCACCGAGATCGCCGATCTCGAAGGGAAGAACGTCGGCGTCAACGCACAGGGGACGGGGACGCACGCGATTCTCGAGAAGGGGATCCGGCAGGCAGATCTGAGCTTCGGGAGCGACGCGCAGATCGTCGAACTGCCGTTCCCGACGTTCGTCTCGGCGATCAACGACGGCCGGATCGACGCGGGTATCTTCCCCGCCCTGTTCGCGGTGTCGGCCCGCGCTGAAGGCTTCACCGAGGTCTACCGCAGTCAGGATCTCTGGGACGAAGCGTACCCGTTCGCGTACACGGTCGCGTCGAACAACGCCATCGACCAGAAGTCCGACGCGATCAGCGCGTGGGGCGAAGACCTCGACGAACTCGTCAACTACTGCTACGACAACCGCTCGGAAGTCGTCTCGCTGGCGGCCGAACACTTCGAGCTGCCCGAGTCGCTGGTCGACGGGTTCTTCCTCACGAACCAGGACTACTACCGACAGGACATCGGGATCGACATCGAACGGCTCCAGTTCGCGATCGACGAACTGGTCGACCTCGGCTTCGTCGAAGAGAGCTTCGACGTGGGCGAGTACGCGACCAACGAGTTCGTCCCGTCGAACTAACGCAACTCCAGAGACGTCCGTTCCGATTAGCAGAACGACACCAGGACAAACGTTTTGTAATATGGGACAGAAGGGTGGCACGGGGATCCACGAAACCGGAGGTCAGAGGCACTCGTGGCACGTGCTCGCGGGACGCTCGAGAGGCACCACCGACAGAGGCACCCAGCGGCCTAGCGACGCCGATACCCCACCAGATCCACACAGCGAACGCACTATCGCCTCGCGACCACAGCACCCCAGCCGCGGTCGACGCCATCGACCGGACGACGTTTCGCTCGGTCACGCCATCTCGGCGGTCAGCAGCGCGCCGACCGACGACGACTGCGTGATCGGCCCGCAGGTTGTCGGGTTCTCTTTTTCATAGCGAGAGAGCGGTCCTGAAGAGAATCCTACGCGATATCCGCACTGACGGCGTCGTACGCGTCGGTGAGCTGTTCGGTTTCCTCGTCGGTGAGCTCCCACTCGTGGATCGCCGCAACGCCGCCGGCGTCGATGTCGACGGGGACGCTGAGCGCGACGTTCTCGAACCCGTACTCGCCCGCGAGCGGTGTCGACAGACAGAACGGGCCGGTCCCGTCGCTATCGAGCGTAGCCTGTTCGTCTGCGGCCAGCATCGTACGAACCACGCGGGTGACGCCTGCGCTCGTGACCCAGCGAGAGGTCTCGTCGACGCCGCGCTTCTTCGCGATCTCGAATGGCACGTCGCGCACGAACTCGCGGACGTCCGCGCGCTCGTCGGCGGATATCTCGACCGGTTCACCATCGACGCGGGCCCGCGAGAAGACGGGCACCACGTTCTCCCCGTGCTCGCCCATTATCGGACAGTAGACGTCGTTTCGGTGGACGCCGAGTCCGTCGGCGAGAGCGTCCGCGACCCGCGCCGTCTCCGAGAGCGAGTAGCCGAGGAAGCAGCGCCGAGGCCACTCGAGGAGCGAGTAGAAGTGATAGACGAGGCGGTCGATCGGGTTCGTGACGACGAGGAGCGGCGTCGGATCCAGCGCAGTGAGGTTCCCCGCGACGTCCTCGACGATCTCGCGGTTGCGTTCCAGTTCGGCCTCGCGCGCACCGCGGTCGGTGGCGTCTTCCGGCTGGGGGGCGGCGGCGTTGAAGATCAGGAGGTCGGGATCGAGCGCGGGCAACTCCTCGGGCGTCGCAGAGTCGATCGTCCCTACGGAGTCCGGGTCGTACCTCTCGGAGGCACCCGGGGCGTTCGCGAAGTGATAGCCCGCGTGGGAGACGTCGGTCGCGTGCGCCCAGGCCGCCCCTTCGTCGATGTCGACGAGCGAGACGTCGACGGTCGGTGCCAGCCCGGCGAGCGTGTAGGCGACCGTCGATCCGATGGTGCTCGCGCCGCCGATGATCGCGACGTGCATACGATCACCTCACCGCTGAGACACAAGTAGATTGCCCCGTGCGGTTCATTCGCCGGTGTCGACGTAGACGATCCCGTCCTCGACGACGACGTCGTACATCGGCAGTTGGATGCGTTCGTCGCCGATATGTGTACCCGTCTCCAACTCGAACGACCAGCCGTGCCAGGGGCAGGAGATGATGCACTCCTCGCCGTAGTACTGCTCGACGCGTTCGCCCGTGCCAGTAAATTCGCCGAGGAGTTCGCGCTGGACAGTGCCCTTACAGACGGGGCCGCCGTCGTGTGGACACTGGTTTCTGAGCGCGTAGAACTCCCCGTCGGCGCGGACGACGCCGACTTCCGCGCGGCCGACTTCGACGATGGCGTGGTCGCCGTCCTCGAACTCGGTCGCAGGACCGACCTCGACGAGGCCGTCGCTCATAGTCCGAACACCCCCTCGGCGTTGCCCGCCAGAATCGCGCGTCGGTCGTCGTCGTCGAGCATCGGCAGATCGTTGATGATGGACGGGCTATCGAAGTCCCAGTGGGGGTAATCGGAGGCGTACAGGAGTCGGTCGGTCCCGATCATATCGAAGCAGAGTTCGAGGAGTTCGTTCCGTGCGGAGATTTCGAGCGGTTGCGTGCCGAAATAGAAGTCCGTGATGTACTCGCTGGGGCGCGTATCGAGCAGCGGCGCTTCCTCGGGGCGCTTGAGGTACTCCTCGTCGAGACGGCTGATGAGGCCCGGAATGTACGTCACGCCGGACTCCATAAACACGATGTCGAGGTCGGGGTACTTCTCGGGGATACCTTGACAGGCGACACTGACGATCTGAGACATATTGGATTCGAGGAACCCGAGCGTGTGGGTCTCGATCATCTCCTGGTATCCCGCGCGGACGTACTCGTCGAGTCCGGAGCCGCCGGTGTGATACACGACCGGGAGGTCGAGATCCTCACACCGCTCGTAGATCGGGTCGTACTTGCGGCTCCCGAGCGGTGGGCTCGCACCCGCGGTGACGAAGCACGCACCCACGTAGGCCTCCTCGTCCTCGATTCGGTCGAGAATGTCGAGAGAGGCCTCAACGTCGCCGTACGGCATCGGTGCGAGTCCGTAAACGCCGTCGTCGGGGTCGAGCACTTCTTCGAGCATATACTCGACGTAACCCTTCGTGAACGCCTGGACGCGCTTGTCGTCGGCGTTGACGCCGCCCATCGCGAGGATGAGGTGTGAGATCTGTAGCGACACGTCGATGTCGAGGAAGTCCATCCCCTCCCTGACGCGTTCGGGCTCTTCGGGTTCGTCGGGGTAGTTCGAGTGCTCGCGGACGACTTTCCCGTAGTTCTGCCTGTCGCCCGTCGACGTCGGGAAGAACGAACTGAGGTTCTGCTTCACGCCCGCGTCGTCCCAGTTGCTGTGTTTGTACTTCGTGCGCCACGGCTCGGGCATATACGCCGCGACTTCTTTGAAGGAGTCCTGATAGTGCCAATCGCAGTCGATGATCCGCTCTCGTGCCGCGTCGATCATCGTATTCCCTCCGCGTGAGCGATACTGATAGGGGTTATCGTAACTGTTCGGAGATTCTCGCCGTACCGTCCGGTGAGAAATCTATGGAGACTTACGATAACCCCTATGAGTACAGTGGCCCGCCCCGCCGAGCGTCTGCCCGCCGCAGCGTGACCGTGTGTGGTTGTCTCTGACATATTAGAGAATCTTTGATGGACAACCATTTAGATTTTTACGCTAGCGCGAAGCCAAACAGCCGCGAACTGTCTAGTAGCGAGTTCAAACGGACGAAACGGGATCGAAGAAAACGGTGCCGAAGTTCAGGTCCAGTGAAGCAGTCGGCCGCGGACGAAGCGAAGGATACGGTCGAGACCGATGCCGATGAGCATAATCGCGATGATCGCCGCGTACACCTGCGTGGACTCGAAGGAGCGGACGCCCTCGATCTCTAAGGCTCCGAGGCCGCCACCGCCGGCCACCATCTCGAAGACGAACGTGATGATCAGCGAGAGCGGCATCGCGATCTGGAACCCGGTCAGGATACCCGGCAGCGCTGCGGGCATCACGACGCGCCAGAGGAGTCGCCGATCGCTCGTGCCCATCATTTGCGCCGACCAGATGAGGTTGGTCTCGACCTGTCGGGTGCTCTCGCGGGCGTTGACGGCGACGGGCCAGAACGTCCCGACGGCGACCATAATGATCTTCGAGATGTCGCCGATGCCGAACCAGAGCATAAACACCGGGATGAGCGAGATGATCGGCACTGGGTAGCCGATCTTGATGATCGGGTCGAAGAACCAATCGACGATGTCGTTCCGCGCCGAGAGGACGCCGACGATCACGCCGAGCACCGAGGCGATGGCGAGGCCGATGAGCGCTCGCTGTAGCGTCAGGTACGCGTTGAACAGCATCTCGCCGCTCAGCGTGAGTTCGGCGAATCGGATGAGGATGTCAGACAGCGGCGGGAGGAAGTAATAGTGGATCAAGCCGAGTTGCCCGACGACCTCCCAGAGCACGAGTAAGATCACGAGCGAGTACACTGACTTACCGAACTCGACGAGTCGGGAGAGATCCAGCCCACGGGAGGCGTCGGCGGTTACGTCCATACTAACAACCTCCCACGCGCCTCCTCGAAGGCACGGACGGCCACGAACGCGACCGCCGAGATGATGACGATGTTCGCGAACATCGTCGGGTAGTTCCCGATCTGTCCGGAGGTGAGGATCAGATAGCCCATCCCTGCGTTCGAGGCGATGAGTTCAGCGCTCACGAGCGCGATGAAAGCGATCGGCACCGCCTGACGGACTCCGGTCATAATCTCGGGGATCGTTGCGGGAAAGACGATCTTATAGAGGATCGACCGTTCGTCGGTCCCCATCATCTGGGCCGCCCAGACGAGGTTCTGATCGACGTTCTCTGCGGCGTTGTTGGCGTTCAGCACGATCGGAAGCAGACACGCGAGGAAGACGATGAGGATCGCCGTCTTCGTCCCGACGCCGAGCCAAAGGATGGCGAGGGGGACGAGAGCGGTCTTGGGGATCGGATACGTCATCGAGAGGAAGATGTCGAAGAAGTTCTCGACTGGATCGGACCTGGCCATCCCGACACCGAGGAGGACCCCGACGAGGATGCTCAATCCGAGTCCGACGCCGACGCGGAACAGCGAAATAAACAGGTGAGAGAACACCTCGCCGGAGACGAAGAGGTCCACGATTTCGGCTCCGACGGTCGCTGGGGCGGGGAGGACGTCGGTCGCAACGATCCCGCCACTCACCAGCTCCCAGACGAGGACCACGATGCCGAGCGGGATCCAGTCGACAATCGTGTTGACGACGCCCTGAACCGGGGTCGGAAGCACCTCGATGCTTCGCGACGTCGCGTATCGCACGGTTACAGTGTCACCTCTGTTTGCGTCTCCTCGTGGAGCGACTTCCAGACGTCGTTCTTGAAGTGAGCGAAGTCGTCCGACGTGACGATCTCCTCACGCGATCCCGAGCGGTCCAGATCGATCTCGGCGACGGTCTTTTTCGTCCCCGGGTGTCGCGTCATAATCAGCACACGCTCGGAGAGGTACACCGCCTCCTCGACGTCGTGAGTGATGAACAGGGCGGTCTTCCCGAGGTCGCTCCAGATGTCCAGCAACTGGTCCTGCAGCGATTCCCGAAGCGGCTGGTCGAGCGCGCCGAACGGCTCGTCCATCAGGAGGATCTTCGGCTCGTACGCCAGCGTACGGGCGATGCCGACGCGCTGTTTCATCCCACCAGAAAGCTCTTTGGGATACTTGTCCTCGAACCCGTCGAGGTCGACCATATCGATGTACTTCTGGGCGATGTTCTGGCGTTCGTCCTTCGGAACGCCGTCTTCTTCGAGTCCGTACGTGACGTTCTCGTAGACGGTCCGCCAGGGGAATAGCGCGTAGTCCTGGAACACGACGCCGCGGTCCGTGCCCGGTCCGTTGATCGGGTCGCCGTCGACCGAAATCGTTCCCTCGGTAGCGTCCAGAAAGCCAGCGATGAGATACAGGAGGGTACTCTTTCCGCAACCGCTCGGTCCGACGACGCTGACGAATTCGCCGCCGTCGACCTCGAAGTTGAGGTCTTCGATCGCTTTCGTTCGCTCTGCGCCTTGGCCGTATACTTTCTCTAGTCCAGATATGGTGACTCGTCCATCCATTATAGATTCACCTCGTCGTGCGCGCGGGAGACCGTTCGGTCCGCCGCCGCTCGTTCGCCGTCGCCGCGTTCATTTTTGATCATTTACGTCATCTGTTACCGCAGCGTGTCCCGTGATACGTTTCCGGCAGCCGCAAAGCGAGGACGTCACCGAGACCACCTCGGTGGAGTTCCGCACGGAGTTTGAACACGTGACACGGTCGAATGATTATGACCGTTACTGCTTACCACGTAACACGATGTCGATAGCGTCACCATCGTACAAAAACCTTCCTTCCGACGCATCGTGTGCCGGCTCAGTACGGTTTCCGTACTGTTCCCGAGCCGGCATTAAAAACAGAAGATAATTAGGTTTAACGTTAAAACAAATCGCTATATAGTTTGATACTAATAGAAATATAGATTGTATTCCGTGAGTATCGGCATCAAAACCCATTAACAGGATATCTCAAATCCTGAGCGGTGAAAACCTCATAATATAAACTTAAATTAGTTTCTTATACTCTCATTTCGTTTACATTAGTAGATGTGCACAATCAACACAGGCGTCGTATATCAGTTCCCGTGAAATTCGTTCCACCCTCGACATTTTTTACGTCGGGTGACGTACTCCGTGAGTATGTACGAGCAGATACTGCTGGCGACAGGTGGCGAAGTGGCGTCGGATCGAGCGGTCGAGCACGCGATTGACCTGGCGGCACAGCACGGCGCGACACTACACGTGCTGTTCGTCGTCGATAGCGACGTGTACGACGCCTATAGCGGCGACGAGTACGTCGACGAAAGTGAGGGACCGGAGCACGGCCTCGAAGAGGTCGGCAAAGACGCCGTCGCCGCAGTCGTCGAAAAAGCGGACTCCCGAGGCGTCGACGCCGAAGGGCACGTCCAGCACGGGCAGCCACCGGAAACAATCGTCGAGTTCGCCCGCGACGCCGGCGTCGACGTCGTCGTGATGGGAACGCGCCGCCGGCCCGACGAGTACCGGAGCCTCCTCGGAAGCGTCACCGACCGCGTTCTCAGACTCGCCGAAATGCCGGTCACAGTAGTCAAGACGCCGGTCGAACCCGGGCGATAACTGTAGATTCACCACCGCACCGCCGTTTCGCCGGGATTTTTTTATCGTCGGGACTGAATGACAGGTATTCCCGATGACCGCCTTCCAGCCCTCCAGACGTCAGTTTCTCGGGACGGTCGCAGCATCGACGCTCGTCGGCACCGCCGGCTGTCTCAGCGCACTCGATCGCTCCAGCGACGACCAGAAGCGAACGCTCAGGCTCACGCTCTCTCGCGTCGGCGGTTCACTCCGCGAGGTATTCGTGGCCGACCTCTCGGAGACGAGATCCGACCGCGACGACGCGGCGTTCCGGACCGTTCTCGACGGGGGATCGTACACGGCGCAGTATCGGAAACCGTTCGCGTCGACTCCCGAGACCCCCGTCTACACCGAACGCGGCGGGACGTACTACCGGCTCGACTCCGTCGTCGTTGACGAGGTCGAGACGACCCACCCTGTGCTCCGACTCTCGGAAGCCAGTGGCGAAACGGAGACACAGAGCGAGACCGACGCCGATTCGACGGTGACGGCGTCCGAGCTACCCGACGTCGACGCCAAAGCGGTCCGTGTCGCACAGATGGGTGCACGGGCCCGGGGGAATGCCGGCGGGGCTCCGTGGGGACTACTCCAGCGCGGCGGCTACGTCTACCGCGACGACGACCAGCGCAGAGCAAGCGCGCTGTTGGGGTCGGACGCACCGACACACGTCCGCTATCGGGATCGCCGGTACCGGATCGACGTCTCTCGCGAGCAGTTCTACGAGCCCGTCTATCGGGCGACCGTCGAACCGGTCGCCGAGTCACCAGAGGAGATGGAAGCGATCCTGCGCGCCAGATTCGTCGACGCCCGATTCGCCCGAGACGATCTGTCGGCTGCCGCACGCGACGTACTCGAAACCGCACGACAGGGCGAATATGGCGAATCGCACCCCTACTCGGATGCGTATCGGAACGTACTGCGCGCGATGCACAAACGGGCCTATCTGGATGGAAACATCAGCAAAGACGCCGGCGTCGACAATTCGGGACGACAGATCCTGCGGTACGACGACGTCTACTACGACTATCGGCTCCGGTTCGTCGACGACGGGGCCTGAAAATTAAACGAGGTGACGACTGCCGGGGCTCTCGCGGAGATTGATTGGGGATCCCGACGGTCTCCTCACCCAGTTCGAATCTCGAATCGGGCCCCGTCGAGCGTCTCGGCGTCGCCGACGTCGATCTCCCAGCCGTGAGCCAGGACGATCTGTCGGACGCTCGCCATCCCCATTCCGGTGCCGTCTCGGGACGCTTTCGTCGAGAATCCGGGGAGGAAGATCTTCTCGCGGACTGTCGGGTCGAGCCCCGGTCCGTCGTCCTCGTAGTAGAATCCGTCCTCACCGTCGAGGCGTCCGACGCGGACCTCGGCATTCGGGCCGCCGTGTTCGACGGAGTTGCGGACGAGGTTCTCGATCAGTCGGTGAAACGCGTCCAGGTCGGCTTCGATGTGCGTCGATCCAGCGACGGAGAACGACGCCTCCGATCCCGGGTCGGCCGTCGCCCACACCCGTTCGATGACGTCGCCGACGGCGATACGCTCCCGTTCGGCGATTATCTCGCCGCTTCGGAGCGTGCTCGCGAGGTCCGTTCGCAGTTCGTCGATACGTTCGACGGCGTCGAGAGCCGTCTCGACGTGGTCGAGATCGCCGGTTTCGAGCGCCAGTTCCAGTCGCCCACGGGCCGTCGAGAGCGGGCTCTGAAAGTCGTGTGAGACGAACCCCGCGAACTCGCCGAGCCGGTCGTTCTGCCGTTGCAGTTCGCGTTCGCGTTTCCGCCGCTCGGTGACGTCCCGGGCGGAGACGACGAGCGCGGTCACGGCCCCCGCCTCGTCTCTAACGGGGCGGAACACGCCTTCGACGGCGGTCGGCTCTCCGTCGCCCGTCGGATGCGTGGCCTCGTATTCGACGTACTCCCCGGCGGCGGCCGCGTCGACCCAGCGTTCGACGTCGTCCTGCAGTCCGTCGGCCCACCACGGTGTCGATTCGAACGCCTCGCCGATACTCTCGCTTCGGGTCAAATCGACGTACTGCAGTGCCGTCTGATTGACGTCCAGGACGGTCCCATCGGGATCGAGAAGCCCGACGAGGAGATTCGGATCGTTGAACACTGCCTCGAATCGGCGCTCGTTGCGTTCTAGCTCCTGCTCGCGTGCTTGTGACTCGGTAACGTCAGTGATGAACCCTTCGAGAACGCGGGATGTCGTCGAATCGTCTTCGTCAGAATCCGTCGACTGTTCCTTGCCGACATCGACGACGCGTCCCCGCTCCCATACCCATTTGACGGTCCCGTCTGCGGTGACGACGCGATAGGTGCACTCGAACGGTTCCTCGCGCTCGATCGCTCGCTGAACGACGGCCCAAGTCTCCTCTCGGTCTGCGGGGTGGAGCACGTCTTCGCCCCACGCTACATCTCCGGATTCGAGTTCCTCGGCGGCGTACCCGACGAGTGACTCGCACTCGCCGTCGACGGACTCCATCGGCCACCCGGGTTCGTTTCGCGTTCGGTAGACGATCCCCGGAAGGTTGCTGACGAGGGTTTCGAGCCGTCGCTTGCGGCGCCTCGCCGCCCGCACCGATCGGGACCGCTCGACGGCGTTCTCGATCCGATTCGCGAGGATGGCGTACTGATCGGTCCCGACCTCTTTCTGCAAGTAGTCGGTGACGCCAGCCGAGATCGCCCGACTCGCCACTTCCTCGGACCCCTTGCCGGTGAAAAGAATGAACGGTAAGTCGGGATGCTCCTCCCGAACGGATTCGAGAAAGTCGATGCCGGTCGTGTCCGCGAGGTCGTGATCGGAGACGATACAATCGACGTCGTCTGCGCGGAGTCGCTAAAGTGCGGCCGCCGCAGTCGACTCTGTCAGAACGGCGAGAGAGGAGTTCTGACGTTCGAGAAAGGTCGCAGTGAGGTCGGCAAACTGCGGGTCGTCGTCCACGTGAAGGACCCGAGTCGGAGCGGCCATAGGTGGACATTCCGGACCCGATCCTCTTAGTTGTGCGCGTGTCCTCGCCCATCAGTCGCGCTACGTGTCGAACGGGTCTGCGACGTCCGCCGCGGCGCGTTCGATTGCGTCGGCGCGGTCCGCGATGTCGGCTGCGAACGACGGAGCCGAGAGTGCGTCGAGGTTGCCGCGGACCATCCACAGCGCTGCTTGGAGCGCCGCAGCAGCGAGCGACGCGCCGATCCGAGCGTCGGCGACGACGCCACCGCTTCCCAGTTCGGTCACCCGCTCTGCGACTTCCAGGACGCGCAAGCAGGACTCCGCGACGGCAAGCGGGATCCCCACGGCACGCTTCGAGAGGCGTTCGGACGGTCCCTCGCCGTCCCCGCCGAACAGTTCGTCGACCACCGCAGCGTCCTGCGCGGCGAGTGCGAGCAGCGAGCGGCGCTGCCGTTCGAGGTCCGAACGGAGTGCGGGCAGCGACGACGTGTCCGCGCCGGCGTCGCGAGCAGCGAGCGTGTGTATACAGACCATCTCACAGAGTGCAGCCCCCATCGCTCCGGTCGCCGCGATCGCGGTGCCACCGGCGGGTGCGACTCGCTCGGACGCGACCTCGTCGAGGAACGAACTGAGCGACTGTTCGGTTGGCGACGGCATCGTCGGCGATTTCGCTCCGGGGTCGGTTGAGTGTTGGGAGGATGTAGCTGCGCGTGGTGTCTGTGTCGCGCAAAACAACACGCCAGGACAGCGTTCGTCAGTGGGCGACGCTGATCGGGAGCGCCGAACCCCGCAGACGGCGGCTAGTTCGTCGTGACGATTTCGACCACGTCGCGGTGTTCGAGTTCGTGATCGGAGCCGACCTGCCGGTTCGATCGGCAGTCGATCCCGTGCAGGAGGCCGTCACCGATGTCCGAGTGGAGGTGGTACGCGAAGTCCTCGGTCGTCGAATCTTCGGGGAGGATGAAGCAATCCCGGAAGACGCCCTGTGAGTCGGCACGGCCGTTCGCGCTGCCGGGGAAGATCGCGATCGCGCCCATCACGTCGAACAGCGCCGATTCGAGGACGTCCTGGACGCCCGTGCCGCCGAACGCCTCGACGTACTCGCGGATCTGTTCGAGGCCGGCCGCCTGCTCCTCGGAGGGGTCGCCGACGATCTCGAAACTCGACGCCCCGGGCTGATAGTCGACCACGCCCGCCTCTTCGGCCTGCTTGAGCGCCTTCTCCGCGTGCGCGCTCGTGGGAACGAACGTGAGGTGGTCGTAGTCGGGGTCGGCGGTCACGTCGTCGAAATGTTCCTGTGCAGCGGGCTTGTCCATCTTGTTCGCTGCGATGACGATCGGCTTCGTCCGCTTGCGGATCTCGCGGGCGACCCGCTCTTTCGTCGCCTCGTCCCACTCGTCGGGATCGAGACCCGCATCTGTCGCCAACAGGACCTGTTTGATCTCGTCTTTGTTCGTCTTGAACGCCGACATCTGCTCTGCGAGGTCCTCTTCGACGTTCTTCTCCTCGCCGTGATATCCCGAGCGGTACCGTTCGAGCCCCTTCTCTAGGATGTCGAGATACCACATATCGAGCTCGTTTTCGAGGAAGTCGATGTCGTCTCGCGGGTCGTGGCCCTCGGTCGGCTCGCCTTCGAGGTCGGTCTCACCGGAGAAGTCGACGACGTGCACGAGCACGTCCGCCTCGTTCAGGTCAGTCAGGAACTGATTGCCGAGGCCCTTCCCCTCGTGAGCGCCGGGGATGAGCCCCGCGACGTCGACGAGCTTTACCGGGACGAATCGCGTCCCCTCCTCACAGAAACCGACCGAGGGAGTGCAGCTCTCGTCGAATTCGGGGGCGGCGCACTCGACGCGAACGTACGCCTCGCCGACCGAAGGGTCGATCGTCGTGAAGGGATAGGCGCCCTCCGGAACGTCGTTCATCGTCGCCGCATTGAAAAAAGAGGACTTGCCGACGGACGGTTTGCCGACGAGTCCGATCTTGTAGCTCATTGGATTTCGGCAGTGTCTCGTCGGTCAAAAGCCGTCCTATCCGTCGCTGTCAGCGGGGTGTGATGACACGTCTCAGTTGCGGTTTGCACATATCCACTCCGACAGCGTTCACCGGGGAGTATTTGACTCGCGCGCCCCGACACGTGGTATGAGCGAGACGGAGGACGACGGCGACACCTTCGGCGTCGGGATCCACGTCACGGAGGCGGAGTTTCAGTTCGTCGTCCACGTGCCGTCGGACATCGATTCGGGCTGGACGGACCCCGAGGAGTTCCAGCGACTCGTCGAGAAGGCCGTCTGGGAGCGACTCGACCGGGAGGCGACGCTGCGCCGACTCGCGGCGGACGCCGAGACGGGCGAGACGGTCACGCTCGGGCGCGTGACGCTTCGCCCCGACGGAACCGTCGTCGACGCCGCGTTCCGGGAGTCCGTCGTCGAGACGTGAGCGACGCACTCGACGCTGTCGTCGATGCCGCGCTCGAACGCGCGCTCGTCGACGAGGCGGATGCCCGCCGGTATTTCGCGCTCGCCGGTGTCCTCGAACGCGCCCACGGGCGCGACGAGACCGACGACGGCGGCGACGGCGACTCACCAGACGAGACGAAACCGCGCGGGGATACGTCGCAGTACGAGAATCCGCTCGATGCAGCCTTGGTGAGCACCGTCGCCATCCGTGCCCTCGAAGCCACGCGCGCGGACGGAATCGACGTCGGCGCGTGGTCACCCGGTACCGACGCGACACACGCGGAGTTCGTCCGCATCGGCGCTGCTGCCGCCGCCCGACGATTCGACGTCGATATCGAAGTCGTTGCAGCGCGTTCGGGCGTCTCCAGACGGGCACTGGCACGGTACCGCACGACACAACCGACAGATCGTTCTTGACGCGGTGGTTCGGTCGTCGACGACTGACGAACTGAGTGCAGCGAGAGGAGCGTTCTGCAACTGGCGGTGCGAGAGCGTCTGCAACTGATCACAGACCTGATTGCACCCTGTCGGGCGATCGACTGCGTGAAGACGTGCCGCAATCGCCGTCTCCGGTACACAGCTATCGCTGTTTTTGCGATCCGCCTCAGAAAAAGAGCGTGCCGACAGAGTTCAGAACGACCCGTCAGTTCCGACCGGGAGCGTTTCCGGAGTTGCCGGGTGCGCTGTCGTCTTCTTCTCCGTCGTCGTCTTCAGCGTCGTCATCGCTATCGTCGCTGTCGTCTTCTCCTGCGTCGTCGTCGGCTTCTTCGGCGTCATCCGCCTCGGTTTCGTCGTCGGTTTCGTTAGCCCCGTCGCTATCGTCTTCCTCGGCGTCGTCGTCAGCCTCGTCGCGGTCGTCCGCTGCGTTACCGTTTCCGGGGTTACCGCGTGGGGCCGATTCGTTCTCGTCGTCGGTCTCGTTCTCGTCGTCCTCAGACCGACCGGGGGCGTCCCCAGACTGACCGGGAGCCTCGTCGGAACGGCCTGGCCCGTCCTCTGCGTTGTTCCCCCGCGCCTCCGAATTGCTCTGGGCGTCACCAGAGCGACCCGGGGCGTCGTCGTCGCCTTCGTCATCTGCGGTTTCGTTTTCGTCGTCTGCGTCGTCATCACTGTTCCCCGGTGCTTCGCCGCTGTTCCCGGGTGCGTCGTCAGCGTTGCCCGGGTTGTTCTGCGTCACGAAGTCGGAGATGGCCTGCCCCGGCGGGCCGTCGAAGCCGGCCGACTGGAGCGCACCGACGAACTGGGCGACTGCCTGGCCGAACGGACCCTGCTCGACGAATTCGACCGTTAGTTGAGTCGTCGTCGTGGCAGTCTCGTTATCGGCGCTGGCAGTCACGGCGATCGTGACGTTCTCCTGCGGGAGGGGGAGGGCGACCTCGCCGGCGTCGTCGGTCGTGTACGTGCCGGTCCCCGAGTAATCGCCGTCTGCCTCGATCGCGACAGTTGCGTTCGAGACGGCGTCGTCACCGTCCGTGACGGTCACGAGGACGCCGTCGTCGTTCTGCTCGGCGGCGACTTCCAGTTGCGCGTAGCCGGTGAGTTCAGTGGTCGCTTCGGCACTCAGATTGTCCGCCGTCGCAGTGACGGTCACGTTCTGCGTGTCTTCGGGCTGGTCAAGCACCACGGTCCCGTTCGCGTCAGTCGTGTACGTGCCCGTCCCCGAGTAGTTGCGCTCGGCGTCGACGTCCACGGTCGCGTTTGCGACTGGATCGTCGTACTGCGTGACGGTCACGGTCGCCGCGCCGTCAGACGCCTGCTCGATCGTGACGTCTAAGGACTCCTCGACCGGCGTGAGTTCGATCTCCGTCGCAGCCGTTACGCCGTTCGTGCGGGTGTCGATCTGGACTGAGACCGTCTCGTTCGGATTCGGGAGCGTGACGGCCCCATCGGCGTCCGTCGTGTACGTGCCGTTTCCGTCGTACGCCGTCTCGGACGAGACGTTGACTGTTGCGTTCTCGATCGCGTCGCCGTACTGCGTGACGGTCACCGTCGCAGTGCCGTCGGCGGCCTGCGTCGCGGTCACGTCGAGCGAATCGGCGAGCGGGACGATTTCGACGTCGCTACTCGCGTTCGTCCCGTTGGCGCTCGCGTCGATCTGGACCGAGACCGTCTCGTTCGGATTCGGCAGGACGATTGTTCCGTTCGCGTCCGTTTCGTACGTCCCGTTTCCGGCGTACGGTGTACTCGAGGTCACTTCGACCGTCGCGTTCTCGACGGCGGTGTCGTTCTCTGTTACTGTCACGACCGCGTCGCCCGTCTCGGGACGCTGATCGACGTCGACCGAGAGTCCCGTCGCCGCGCTCGCGGCCATCGGGATTGCGGCCATCCCAACGAGGGCGACGACCACGGCGATCGTGAGTGATTTGCTGCGGGTCATTGCACTCGACCCTTGTGACCCCTCTTGGATAAAGCGGGAACTCGCTCAGGCCGTCTTCCACCCGATTTAGCCCGATTTAACCGAATTAACAGTTTGTGAGGACGGATGTGCGAGCGTGTTTTGCCGATGAATTACGGAGACGACGTTCGAGACGATTGC